>JAJDUT010000142.1 GCA_022826515.1 Candidatus Latescibacterota bacterium | reverse complement strand
CTTGAATTCAACTGGTAAGTGCAATCGCTTGGATAGCTGGCATAGAAACGGCCAACTGGTATATTTCCCGTGGCCATTTCAAACGCAGCTCCCGACGGAGGCGCTTATGGGAACGTATCACCAGTTGACCGAGTATCAAAGATACCAAATTTACGCGCTGAAGAAAGCCGGGCATGATCAGCAGTCCATCGCGGCGACGGTGTCGGTATCGCCGTCGACGATTTGTCGCGAGTTGCGGCGCAATCGAGGGCAACGCGGCTATCGTCCCGGCCAAGCCCACCAGCACGCGCTGGCGCGTCGGCGCGACAAGGCGAAGGCGACGAAGATGACGGCGGCTGTTATTGAGCGCATCGAAGCCGACCTGCGTCAGCAGTGGAGTCCCGAGCAGATTGCGGGTCGTTTGGAGGTAACCGACGGGCTTCGGTTGAGTCCGCAGCGCATCTATCAGCACATCCGGGCGGATCGCCAGGCGGGCGGGACGTTGTATCGCCATCTGCGGCACAGTCAGAAGAAACGCAAGAAACGCTATGGAAAAGCCGATGGTCGAGGGCAGATTAAAGATCGGATCAGCATTGACCAGCGACCGGCCATCGTCGAAGAAAAAAGTCGCATCGGCGATTGGGAAATTGACCTCGTGCTGGGCGGCCAGGGCACCGGGGCACTCATCTCGGTGGTCGAACGGCGCTCGCGCTATACCGTCTTGGGCAAAGTCGCCTCCAAACAGGCCGAGCACGTAGCGGCGACGACCATTGCGTTGCTCGCGCCCCATAAGGAGCATACCCAGACGATTACCGCCGATAATGGCAAGGAGTTTGCCCACCATACCACGATCAGCCAAGCGTTGGGCGCGGCGGTCTATTTTGCCCATCCCTACCATGCTTGGGAGCGCGGACTCAACGAGAACACCAATGGGCTGATTCGCCAGTATGTGCCCAAAGGGACGGCGCTGGATACGCTGTCCGACGAACAGATACACCACATCAGGGATCGGCTCAATCATCGGCCGCGAAAGGGATTGGCATTTCAAACGCCGCATGAAATCTTAGCCCAAGAAACAAGAGGGCAACCTAAACATGGCGAAATTGCACTTACGAGTTGAATCCGCGGATGTAAAAAGCAAAACATAGGCCAAACTACCCGCGACAAAAAGCCCGCCCCTTGGGACTTGCTTGACGCTCACAGGGGCATGTCGTACATTAAACGGCCTTTGTAAATTACCCCGAACTCATTGAATATAAAAGAGATGTGTCAATTTAAGGCCAAGCTGCTGGCGCTGCTAATGCTGGCTGGTTGCGCCGTCCCCGAGGAGCCGCCGCAAGAAGAAGTGGTTCGCAGCGAGCGGCCTGCTTTGGCCGAATGGCAGTGGGCCGATGGCGAGCTGCCTTGGGGCACTTGGGACGAGTCTTTGTTCTCACGCGCCCAAAGCGAAGACAAGCCCATATTGGTGTATTTGGCCGCCCCGGGATGCGAGGGCCTCTTTCCGATTCCAACATCGGCGTTGCGCCAACTGATCGCCGAGAAATTCGTCAGCGTGCAGGTCGATCCATTCAAGCGGCCGGATATTGCTCAGCACTACGACAGCGGCGGTTGGCCGGCTCTAGTGGTGACCCTGCCAGACGGGCGGGTTTTCGCGCGGGCTGTGGATATTCCGCCTGCCAATGTCGAGCCTTATTTGCGTCGGTTGCGCACGGCCTACGAGGAAAAGCGAGAGGTACTCGTAGCCAAGGTGCAGCGCGCCACCCGTCCAAAGGTTGAGAAACCCGTTGCAATAGATGCTGTTTACCGCGCGTGCGCGGCTGCCTTTGACTCGACCCACGGCGGCTTCGGTGGCCCGACCAAGTTTCTCGAAACTTCGACGTTGCGCTTCCTGCTCACCTATGCCGAGGCACGGGAAGTAGCACCAGCAAGGCAGATGGCCTTGGCGAGCTTGGACGCGGTTCTTGCCTCGCCGCTTGGCGACAGCGGTGGTTTTCGCGCGTACTCATACACACCGGATTGGAGTGCGCCTGCGGGCGAGCGGGACGCTCTCGATCAGGCAGCCATGCTGCATTTGTTGCTGGAGACTGGCCAGTCCCGCTACGCCGAGTCGGCCAGAGCGTTGCTCGGCTTTGTCGAGGGTACGCTCTTCGACGCAACTGAGGGTGTGTTCCGCGGTCGCCAAGTCATGGCCGACACTTGGTGGACAGACCCCGCGCTCTACGCCGATCGCCAAGCGGCCTTGATAAGAGCTTATCTCGCTGCGGCCACCACTTTAGGCGACGAACGCGCTGCTCAGGTGGCTATGCAGGCTGGCGACGCGCTCATCAGCCACTGTATCGACGACCGCGGCCGGGTGCAGCACGTCTGCGACTCAGAAACTGAGGACAGCGCGGGCCTGCTCGTCGATCAAGCCTTGGCGACATTGGCCCTGTGGGAGTTGGGCCAGTGGAGTGGGGAGGCGCGGTTTGCCACCGCCGCCGAGCAGGTGGCGCACTTTATGGAGCAATCGTACGATCGTCCCGCTGCCCTCGATCCGCTATCGCATCACGGCAAAGCGCTCGCTCTCCAGTTTTACGGGCGACAGGGCCGCGTTGAGCAGGTGGTCGCCTTAGCAGGCGAGCCGCGTCTGTCTCAGGCACCCGACCGAGCGCATAGCTCGTGGGCGCGAGCCTTGCTGCTGTACGGTCCACCGCTATGAAAATTTTGGTGACAGGTGCCACCGGCTTTTTAGGCCGCACGCTGCTCTCCTTGGCAGGAGAAGCTGAGTGGATGGGCTGCGGTCGTCGCCCGACGGCCGAAGGCATTCCCTATCGCCAGGTTGATCTAGCCGACCGCAAAGCTGTGGCCGCACTCGTCGCCGAACTGGCTCCAGATTGGGTGATCAACGCCGCGGCCATGACCGATGTCGATGGCTGCGAAAAAAATGCGCGGGCCGCGCGGCAAGCCAACATCGATATTCCCGATAACTTGGCTGCGGCTTGCGACGCGATTGGCGCTGGCTTGGTCCATGTTTCTACAGATTATGTCTTCGACGGCAAGTGCGGCCCTTACGGCGAAGGGGATGCGGCCAATCCGCTGTCTTGCTACGGCCAACTCAAACTCGAAAGCGAGGGCATATTGCAAAAGATGGAGCGGGCGCTAGTCGTGCGGACCCTGTGGCTGTACGGCTATGTTCCGCAGGTCGGGTCCAACTTCCTCACTTGGGTGCTGAATTCCCTATCTAGCGGCCAGCCCCTGCGGGTCTTTGCCGATCAATGGGGCAATCCGACTTATATCCGCGATCTGGCCCGCGCCTTAGTGGCCCTGTGCGGCCAAGAGGCACGGGGCTTGTTCCACGTAGGCGGCGCGACCTTTATGACGCGCTGGGAGATGGCGCGGGAACTGGCTTGTTTTTTCGACATTGATGGCGCGTTGATCGAACCGGTGCCGACCTGTGCGGTCGCGCTGCCAGCCGAACGTCCCTTGCGCTCTGGTTTGCGCACCGACGCGCTGGAAGCCGCGCTCGGTCGCCGCCCCATGAGCTTTGCCGAGGGGCTTCAGTGCCTTGCTGCGGACCCGCTTTTTCGCCGCGACTTTCCCCAATTTGCCCGCTAGCCTATCCTCATGGACCCCGTGCAAATTTCGCTGATAACGCCCACGTACAACGAGCGGGAAAATCTGCCGCTTTTGGCGGAAGAAATTTTCGCGATCGTCGGCCAAGAGCCGGATATCGACTTGGAGCTTATCGTGGTAGATGACAACTCGCCCGACGGCACCGGCGAGGTGGCCGAGTCGCTGAAGGTCCATTATCCCGTGCAGGTGGTACATCGGTCGGGTAAGCTCGGTTTGGGGTCCGCGGTGATGGCGGGTTTCGCGCAATCGGCGCGGCCATACCTCGGAGTGATAGACGCCGACTTGAGCCACGACCCGGCGATCCTGCCCGAACTCATCCGCAGCCTGCGCGAATGCGACATTGCCATAGGCAGCCGCTTTGGGGAGACCAGCCGAGTCGAACGGTGGGCTTGGCACCGCAAGTTGATTTCGCGAATCGGCGTGGGCGCAGCCCGACTATTGACCGGGGTCGAGGACCCGCTGTCGGGTTATTTCTGTCTGCACCGCCAAGTGATACGGGATCTAGTGCTCACGTCTTCGGGCTACAAAATTTTGCTCGAAATTTTGGTTAAGGGCCGCTATCAGCAGCATCGGTCCGTGCCTTTTGTCTTTCGCAACCGCCAGTTCAGCGCCAGCAAGCTGGACCTGCGCGAGCATCTGCTCTTTGCCAAACAGATCCTCTACTTCAGCGGCTACAAGCTCATGGGCCGCCACCGAGGTGATAGATCGTGCGACTGAGCGTCGTCTTCCTCAACTACAACACTCGCGACTTGACTCGCCAAGCCCTGAGTTCTGTGCTCGCAGCAGTCGAAGGCCTAGCGGTGGAGATATTCGTCGTTGACAATGCCTCGGCAGACGGCAGCGCCGACATGGTAGCCGAGGAATTTCCGCAGGTGAAGCTGATCCGCAACGCGGCCAATGTGGGTTTTGCGGCTGGCAACAACGTGGCCCTGCGACAGGTGACTGGAGAATACGCGCTGCTGATCAACACCGATACCATTGTGCGCCGAGATGCGCTGCGCACAATGGTAGAGTTCTTGGACGCGCACCCGGAAGCCGGAGCCTGCGGCTGCAAGATCCTCGACCCGGACGGCA
The DNA here is from genome assembly GCA_022826515.1 of Candidatus Latescibacterota bacterium. The sequence continues at coordinate 9,964 of JAJDUT010000142.1, read as the reverse complement.
CCTTGCAGCTCGACAGCCGCCGCGGCTTTCCCACGCCGTTGGCTGCCTTCTGCAAGATGTCGGGCCTGAGCCGCTTCTTTCCCAAGCACCCGCTCATTGCTCACTACCACATGACGTATCTCGATCCCGAGCAGACGGCCGAGGTTGAGGTGCTGTCCGGTTCCTGCATGATGGTGAGAAAGGCGGCTATGGACCAAGTCGGCCTGCTCGACGAGGACTACTTTATGTACGGCGAGGACATCGACTGGTGCTATCGCTTCCACCAAGCCGGCTGGAAAATTTACTACGTGCCGACAACCTCGATCATTCACTTTCGCGGCGAGAGTGGCCGGGGGGTGCCTCTGCGGATTCTCTATCGCAAGAGCCGTGCCATGTCGATTTTTGTCAACAAGCACATGGCGCGGCGCTTTCGCTTCTTCCCACTGTGGCTTTTGCAGGTGGGCATTGCCCTGTACGGAACGTTCCGCCTCCTCGCCCGGGCGGGTCGCGCCTTGGCCATGCCGCTGATCGACGCTGGTTTGGTACTCTGCGGCTTAAAGCTGGGATTAGCGGTGCGCTACCACCAAGAGCTGGTGCCTTTTATCTACCGCATCGAGCAAGTCGGCAATCTATTCGGCCTCGACGTCCAGCCGACGCGCTGGCTGGTGCCGCCTCCGTATTCGGATTTGCAATGGGCTGCTGTGTACGGCGCTTCGACCTTGGTCTGGCTATTGGCGTTTTACATGTCGGGCCTGTACGACCGCCGCCGCTACTCGGTGGCGTGGTCGGTAGTGGGGGTGACGCTGGGGTTTGCCTTCATCGTGATGCTGGTTTTCTTCTTTAAGGCATACAACTTCTCGCGGCTGGCCGCGGTCGCGGCGTGGTTTTGCAACGCGGTGTTAATTGCCGGTTGGCGCTTCGTCGCGCGTTGGTTTTTACACCAGCGCGGCCGCGAGGGGCGGTTGCGCACCCTGTTGGTGGGAACCGATGCGGTTGCAGTGGATTTTATCGAACAGCTAGAGCGGGCGGGTATGGCCCACTGCAATCTGATCGGCGTGGTGGGCGATGGCTCCCAACAGCGGGGCTGTCCGCTAGCTGGTCGCCCAGTGGTCGGCCACGTTGGCGAACTGGAGGAGTTGGTGAACGACTTTGCTATCGACCACCTCGTGTTCACTCCGAGCGCGATGGCGTCGTTCTTGGAGCAGCCGGTGCAGTCGCGGGATTTGCGCGTTAGCATGGTGCCGATCTCGTTTGCCGAGATGGTTGCCGATCGCGGCGCACACGACTCCGCGCCTTTACCCCTCGTGGAGATTCGGGCGGGCAGTTGAGTAGAGTAGTGTTGATCTTTTACCTTTATTTACGTATTGTGAACGCGAGCATACGCTGGGAGAATAACTATGTCTGAAAGGCGTTTGGCAGGCGGTCGGGAGATCGTGCTGCCGATGAGTAAAGCAGTAGAAATTAGTTTTCGCAGCCTGAAAATTCGCTTTGGCCGCTCGCTGATCACCACCAGCGGCGTGATTTTGGCCATCGCCTTTTTAATGTCGGTGTGGAGCAACAACGAAATCATCAGCAGCCTGCGGAACGCGGACAAAAGCGAGATCAACTTGTTGTTGCAAAAAAACGGCATTGAGACCGGCGTCACCGAGGCTGGCGACGCTTCCGCCGAGGCCAAGGCCCGCATGGAGGAAGAGCAATCCAAACAAACTTGGCTCATCAGTCTCTCGCTGTTGGTCTGCGTGGTTGGCATTGCCAACGCCATGTTGATGTCGGTGACCGAGCGATTCCGCGAGATTGGCACCATGAAGTGCCTCGGGGCCTTGGACACCTTTATCGTCAAGCTCTTCCTGCTCGAATCGACCTTTCAGGGGTTGGCGGGAACTTCGGCCGGAATCGTCATTGGCTTTGCCCTGACGCTGGGGTTGGCGCTGCTCGATTACGGTGGTTACACGTTCACCTATTTCCCGCTGAGCGGCATCGCCGAATCAGCCGGTTACGCCTTGGTGGTGGGGACCTTGCTTTCGCTAGTCGGTGCCATGTTGCCAGCGTACCGCGCGGCCAAGATGGAGCCGGTCGAGGCCATGCGCTCGGACACTTGATTCCTTAGAGGAGATCTTAAAATGACCGAAACCGCCCCGGGCGAGGTCGCTGTCCAAGAACAAGAAGCGGAAAAACGCACGGTAGTACGGACCCAACAGGTAAAGAAAACGTACTTGATGGGCGAGATTGAGGTTCACGCCCTGCGCGGCGTCGATATGGAGATCTACACGGGCGAGTACCTGTCGATCATGGGGCCTTCAGGCTCGGGCAAGAGCACCTTCTTCAACATGGTCGGCGGCCTCGACAAGCCCTCGGAGGGCAAGGTGTACATCGACGAGGTGGATGTCGCCCAGCTCGACGCGTATGAACTGGCTTGGCTGCGCTGCCGCAAGATCGGCTACATCTTCCAGTCGTTCAACTTGATCCCGGTGATGACCGCGCTCGAAAACGTCACCTTGCCGATGGTTTTCGCCGGTTTGACTAGCGACGAAGCCCGCGACAAGGGCATGGAGCTTTTGGGCAAGGTGGGCCTTGGCGAGCGGCACTCGCACAAGCCCAACGAGCTTTCGGGTGGCCAGCAGCAGCGCGTGGCCGTCGCCCGCGCCTTGGCCAACGACCCAGCCGTGGTCCTCGCCGACGAGCCGACGGGGAATCTGGACCTGCGCACCGGCACTGAAATCATCGAATTGCTCAAAGAGATGAACGAGAATTCCGGGGTGACCGTCATCTCGGCGACCCACGACCACAAGATGCTCAGCGTCTCCGACCGAGTGGTGTGGGTCAAGGACGGCCAAGTCGATCACATACGCAATCGCGAAGACCTAGATATTGAAGTAACCCACGTAGAAGGCGAGTAGTGCTGCCGACCTACCCGGCCGCGTTCTGGGTCTGCGCGGTGGGGGCCGTGTTGTTGATGGGGGTGGCCAAGGCTGGTTTTGGCGGTGGGATCGGCATTTTGGCCACCCCGCTTTTGGCCCTGACGGTTTCGGTGGCGGATGCGGCGGCCCTGTTGCTACCGCTGTTGATCGCCTGCGATGTGTTCGCCGTCCGGCACTATCGCCGTACCTTCGACAAAACGAGCGTCCAACGGCTTCTACCCGGTTCCATCTTGGGGATCGGCGCGGGGGCCTTTTTTTTTGGGTACTTCAGTCAGCACGAGCGCGTTCTAGAGGTGGGTTTGGGCTGCTTGGCCTTGCTATTTGTCGCTTTTCAGTTCGGACGGGCGGCGATTGTCGGGGCCGTGCAGAAGCAGCATCCAGGGAAGCTCGCTGGTGTATTGATGGGCGCGATTTCGGGCTTTACCTCGACGATTGCCCACGCTGGCGCACCGCCGGTGGTCATCTACCTGCTGCCGCAGCAGCTACCGCGCCACATGTTTGTCGGCACCACGGTCATCTTCTTTGCCATGCTCAACTTGCTCAAACTGCCGCCCTATTGGGGCTTGGGGCTTTTTCACGCCGACATTTTTAAGACGACGTTGCTATTGGCACCGCTGGCGTACGTCGGGGTGAAGTTGGGCGTGTTTTTGCTCCAGCGATTTAGCGATTTGTGGTTTAATAGGCTGGTGTATGGGATGTTGCTGGCGACGGCGTTGCAGTTGATTACTGGAGATAATTTACTGGAGGGGATGCTTGGTGGACGATAGACCTTGCGCCTCAAAATCGTGACGCACGGACAGTTTTAGGATGTCCGTAGTTCCCTTATCGCATTTATTACATCAACGGCTTCGCCCGGCGCGACGATGGGTATGCGGTTGTATTCCTTCAGAGAAAGGAGGTGCTGGTCGCCGGAGACGATGAGACACCCTTGATTTTCGACGGCCAACGCCAAAAAGAGATCGTCGGCTGGATCGTCGGCAATGACCGGGGGGATAGATGTAGGAGGGGGTACGTAGGTCACCAAGTTCATCAGATAGGCGAGTATCTGCCCAGGCGAAGTATCAAGGGCTGAGATTCTTCGAGAAAACTTGGGATACTCAATCACCCGTTTTGCTTCCGCCACAGCCGCCTCGCAGCTAATAATTTCCAACATGCCATCGCGGCCCCATTTAAGTAGTTGGTTGGGCGGGCCATCCCATAGCAGACCAGAAACGAGCACATTAGTGTCTAGGACGACTCTCATCTAGGCTCGGCGGAGCTGGTGGACAATGCGAGAGATTTCTTCGAGCGAGGGCTGAGTAGAATCCGCTACGGCAGCGGCCCGGTCGAGCAGGTCGGATGGACTATCTTCAAAAGCGACGACCTTAAACAGCGGCTTGGATCGCTTGACGACGACGATTTCGCGCCATTGCTCCAAGTATTCGGCAATGCGCGGCAATTGTTGGCGAAATTCCTTTGCGCTCAAGTATTTGGCCATGAGAAATCTCCAGTGTGAAGTTCAACTTTAAGTAACTTTAGTATAAATTCTGCCGCCAAAAAATCAAGCTAGTCGCCGAGTGGGGGCAGAGCCCTGCAATAGACCTCTGCTGAAGTGAAGGCACTGTTGGCTCATACCGAAGAGGAGGGTCACTGGGCGAACACGATTCATACAAAGCGCGACGGCCTTGATATGGGTTTGACGGCAATTGGGGACGAGTCCTTATTGTGCCTACTATTCAGGTATAAATCATTCAGGGAGATGAAAAAATGGCAAAGACAAAGCGCGTCGTACAGAAGGCACCCAAAAAGGGAAAGATAAAGATGTCCACTATTAAAAAGGCGGTTGCCAGTGTCAAGGAAGCTAGGCCGCAACCTCCCAAGGATAGATAAGCAATGGACGATAGACCTTACTCCCGCCGCACTTTCCTCAAGCTCTCGACCGCGGCGGCCGCCGGCCTTTCCATAAGTGCCGCTCCTAACCACCGCGACATGCCCCACCGAATCTTGGGCCGCACAGGCGAAGCTGTTTCTCTGCTCGGCTTGGGCGGCGCGCACGTGGCCGACCACGGCAACATGGAGGAGAAGGCGGCCATCGCCTTGATGCACGCGGCCATCGACGAGGGGATCAACTTCTTCGACAATGCTTGGGGCTACTCCAACGGCGCGAGCGAGATACGCATGGGCAAGGCGCTGCGCGGCGGCTATCGCGAGCGCGTATTCCTGATGACCAAGGACGCGAGCCGTCATCCCAAGCGGGCGATTGCCCATCTCGAAGAGAGCTTGCGCCGGCTGCAAGCCGACGTGATTGATCTGTGGCAGTTTCACAGTATCAGACAGCCCGACGATATAGAGCGAATTTACGAGCGGGGCCTGTTAGAGGCCGTGCTCAAAGCCAAAGAGGAGGGCAAGATCCGCTACATCGGCTTCACCGGTCATACCTTGCCCTCTCTGCACGTGGAGATGATCGAGCGCGGCTTTGCTTGGGACGCCACGCAAATGCCGATCAACGTGTTCGACCCGCACTACCTCAGCTTTGTCGATCAGGTGCTGCCGCTCGCAGTAGAAAAGAACATCGGGGTCATCGCCATGAAGACCTTGGGAGGTAGGCCCGAAGCGATCCTCGCAACGGGCGTGGCGACCGCGGCAGAGTGCCTGCGCTACGCCATGAGCCTGCCGGTGGCCACCGTGTGTTCCGGGATGGATTCGTTGGAAAAGCTGCGGCAGAATGCAGCCATCGCTCGGCAGTTTGCGCCCTTGGCCGACGACGAGCGGCTCGCGCTGTTGTCGCGCACCAAAGAGCTCGGGATGCAGGGCACACACGAGTCGTACAAGGCTCGCCAGCCCTGACGCTGTGCGCCATACCTTCCTTTCGCTCCTTTTTGCAGTGCCGCTGTGGAGCCAAGACCTCTCCATCGCGCCAGCCAAACCCGTCGGCCCTCCTAACATAGAAAGCGCGTTGTGGGAACAGGCCGCGCCCTCAGCGGCCAAGCTGACTCACGCGGCGGACGACTCAGATGTAGTCGTCATTTTGGTGCCCGTAGCGGGTTTGGCATCCACTATTGACACTACGACGTTTGCCGACCTTGGCGTCAAAATTTTGTCCCAGTCCAAGAGCCTAATGCGCGTGTCGGTACCGGCCGCATCGCTGCGGGCAGTGTCTGAGTTGCCGAGTGTGGCCTTCGTCCGCAGGCCACGCCGTCCGCATGCGCAACAGACTGTTAGCGAAGGTTTAGCACTCATGCGCACGCTCGAAAAACACGCTGCTGGCGCGAAGGGCCAAGGAGTCAAGGTGGCGGTTATCGACGGGGGATTTAAGGGGGCCGATGACTTGCCCGAAGACATGCCGGAACGTTGGTGGCAACGCGATTATACGTACACAGGGATATACGCTGGCACGGACGCCCACGGCACGGCGTGTGCCGAGATTGTCCACGATGTGGCCCCAGCAGCCGAGCTCTATCTGTACAAAGTCGCGGATATAGTGGACTTGGAGAATGCCAAAGACCGCTGCATGCAAAACGGAGTCGCCATAGTAAACCACTCGGCGACTTGGGTGGGCGAAGGCTTTGGGGACGGGCGCGGGCTCGTCTGCGACATCGTAAATGACGCGGCCGACAACGGCATTCTCTGGGTCAACGCCGTCGGCAACTACGCCCAAAAGCACTACGCGAGTTTTTGGCGCGATAGCGATGATGACAATCGGCACAATTTTGCCGCTGGCGACGACGCAGTGAATTTTGTCGCTGAAATCGGCGACACCATCAGGGTAACGCTGACTTGGGACGATTGGCCCACCACCACGGCAGACTACGATCTATATCTCTACCATCAAGATCAGTTCGGCAACATCAAAGAAGTGAGCAAAAGCACGGATGTGCAGGGAGATGGCGGTGCGCCGGTGGAGTTTATCGAATACTTTGCCGGGCGAGCGGGCACGTATGGCATTTCCGTGGTCCGCGTCGGCGAGGCCGAGCCTAAGGATCTGCGAGTGTGGTCTTGGCACCACGACATCGAATATCCGGTTCCGACTGGCAGCTTGGGGATTCCGTCGGACGCACGCGGCTCGCTGAGCGTTGGGGCGATCCATCAAGACCAGTGGGAATTGGGAACAGCGGCAAGGTACAGCTCGCGCGGCCCTACTGCCGATGGCCGCATCAAGCCCGACCTCGTCGCACCTTCGGGCGTGACAACGGTTTCTTATGGTGTGGCTAGGTTTGGGGGGACGTCGGCTGCGACTCCCCACGTGGCTGGTGCCGCCGCCCTACTCAAATCGGCCAATCCGTCGCTCTCGCGCGACGATCTGTGGCAGGCTCTCGTCGAGGCCACCGTCGATGTGGGGGCACCGGGCAAGGACGACAGCACGGGATACGGCAAACTCGTGCTGTCGGTTTCAGCGCCGCAAATTGCGGATGTCTCGCCGCGCCGCGTTCAATACGGCCAAACAACTACCATCACCGGCCAGGGTTTTGGCGACACCAAAGGGACGGGCAAAGTGGTCTTTTTCGCAGACAAAGAGCCGAGCGATTCCGACTATCTCGCTTGGAGCGATGTGCAGATTCAAGTGCGCGTACCAACTGGTGTCCGCACCGGCACGGTGCAGGTAATAACCGGCGGCGGCAGCGACAGTGCGCAGGTGGTTGTCACGTCGCCTTACATTGATGCGATCACCAATCACACGCGTACGGATGCGAGGGCCAAGACCGACGATCTCATACAAATTGACGGGGATAATTTCGGTCTCGCGCGGGACAGTAGTTCGGTGTGGATTGATTCGGTTGCGGTGTCTTCGTTTGAGGCTTGGTCGAATGAGACGATACGGTTCCGCGTTCCGCTCAATGCGCTTTCGGGTGATGTAACTGTTGTGACGGCTGAAGGCACCAGTAATGCCGTCCGCTTGGAAATCGCCAGCCCGTACTTGGCGCAACCTTCGCCATCGCAAGTACAAGTTGGCGACAACTTGACGCTGACCGGCGGCAACTTTGGCTCTGAGCGCGGCGCGGGGTACGTGTTGTTTAATCCCAATGTGCAAGCCGAGGCCGACGATTATACGGTTTGGTCTAACGGCATCATCGTCGTCCGTGTTCCGGCCCAGGCCCGCAGTGGTGGGGTGCGAGTTTTTACTGCCGATGGGGTTACTGGGGCCGCGCAAGTGGAGATTGGCAGCGAATGGATAGAGCCGCTGCCGAGTAGTGGAATTTTCGGTTACAGCCCGCCTGCGGTTAGCAAAAATCCCAAGAGCGTCAAGTTTGGTTTTGAGGGCATCAATCGCAATGTCCTGTGTCAGTTTTCGACTAAGGAAATAAGCGACAACGAGGTCGTCATTTTCCTCAACGAACAGAGGTATGCGGAGCTCATAGCTGGGGAGGACTGGCGGACTTGGTATCTCGTCCTTGATGAGACATACCTCCAGTCTGGGCAAAACGTCATTGAGTTCCGCAATATCATCAACCAAGACCGCGCGTCATCCTTCGTCCGTTGGCAGTTGAAGGATGTGGCGTTGTGGAAGCCGTTTAGTGCCAAGCTCGCTGCGGGGACGCGGCTTTTGTCCAAGCTGCCGGATGGCTTGGGCGATCCCTTTCCCACGCCGTTCAACTCGGCAGTTACCATTCCTTTCACCGTCGCTATCGCCGGTTCCGTGCGGCTTGCCGTCTATAATTTGCTGGGGCAGCAGGTTCGCGTGTTGGCCGATGGGTGGTTGGATGCTGGCGCGCATCACGTGCGTTGGGACGGTCGCACGGCGGCGGGTGCGGAGGCGGCTTCGGGGGTTTATTGGGCGGTGCTGCAAGCGGGCGGTGCCGTCCAAACGGCTAAATTGGCGTTGATTCGCTGAGCAGTTCCGGCCCTTGACGGCTCGGTTTGAGGGCGTATTATAAGCCGCTGCCAATTCGTATTAGTGGGCATCCCACCTACTAGCTACACTCATCCTCAAAGCATGGAGCAGCAGTGAAATCAATTAATCGTTGTAGAATTATGACCGCCCTTTTCTTAGGCGTCCTTGGCTATGTACCTCTTTGGGGACAGAATCTGAACTTTACACCAGACAAGCCCGACGGCCCGGCCAAGATACAGAGTGCGTTGTGGGATTTGGCAACGCCGGGAGCGGCCAAGCCGACTCGCGATGTGCAGGATACGGTCGTCGTCATTTTGGTTCCGCATCTTGGCCAAGCGTCGGCTTCGATTGATACGTCGTCGCTGGCGGCTCTTGGGGGGCGGGTTCTGGCGCAGTCGAAGAGCTTGATGCGGGTTTCGGTTCCGACGACGTCGTTGCTGGCGGTTTCGGAATTGCCGGGGGTACGCTTTATCCGCAGGCCGTATCGGCCGCATTCCCAAGCGACGATCAGCGAGGGAGTGTCCCGCATCGGCGCATTGGCTAACCATTCGGCGGGTGTGAAAGGAGAAGGGGTCAAGGTGGCGATTATTGATGGTGGATTTAAAGGGGCAAACAAACTGTCTGGAGACATGCCAGCTCGTTGGAACTACTACGACTATACGGGCGAGGGGATATACGCAGGCGACAGCGTCCACGGCACGGCGTGTGCTGAAATCATTCACGATGTAGCCATGGAAGCCGAACTCTACCTCTATAAGGTCGGGGATTTAGTTGACCTTGAAAATGCCAAGGACCGCTCCATACGAGACGGTATTGATGTAATCAGTCATTCCATGGGTTGGTTTGGATACGGCATTGGCGACGGACGAGGAGAGGCCTGCGACATTGTAAATGATGCCGCGGACAATGGCATTCTCTGGGTAAATGCAGCGGGCAATGACGCACAGAGCCATTACGACGGGCCTTGGTTTGATAGCGATGATGACGGTTGGCACAATTTTAGCGGTGATGATGAGGTGCTAGCGTTTGAAGCTGAGAAAGGGGATGAGATAAGAGTTTTCTTGACTTGGAATGATTGGCCCGACTCCCGTCAGAACTACGACTTGTACCTCGATTTGGCTTTGGTGCATGAATCGGTGTTTTTTTGGGTAGCTCGGTTGAATAAAAACAGGCTCCTCAGTAGATTGAGCACGACTTTCGCCAAAAAAACCCATGCTTTCTCGTCCAAGGAACCTGTCATGGCCAACCTATCGTCTTG
>JAJDUT010000101.1 GCA_022826515.1 Candidatus Latescibacterota bacterium | reverse complement strand
GACTGCGCCGATTTGCCGGTGCCCTGCCCGTCGTCATAGGTGGCTGTCGCCTGTAGCCGGGTCCCAACCATCGCGAGCGTGATATTCAACGTCGAAGAAAGCCCCTCGGAGGTGCCCGACCCCGACGACCAACGCCACCCAACATCGGTCACGCCGCCATCAGGGTCTGCCAGTGTGGCTGTGATCGGCTCGCCCACCATTGGCTGCGTCATAGAGAGCGCTATCGTGCCCGGCTCATCAACATTGGACACCGTAACGGAAACCGCCACGGTCGCCGACAACGCTTCGTCATCTGTGACGACCACTTCCACCGTGTAGGTCGGCTGCGTCTCAAAATCGGGGGGCTGCTGGAAGTAGAGAGATTGACCCGTGCCGGTCTCTCGCAACTCGAAGGCGCTGGCATCGGTACCCGTCAGCAACCACGTCAACGAGTCGCCATCGGGGTCGGTCGCGGTGTAGGTGCCGACGGCATCCGTACTGTTTTCTTCTACCGTCACCGTGCGCGGACCGTCCAATGTCGGCGGACGATTGGGAGACACCGGCGTCGCCTTGGTACGGGCGGTCCCGCTGGCTCCCGCCTCGTTGACGGCCCGCACCCGAAATCGGTAGGTGATGCCATTGGTCAGCCCGGCAATGGTGTAGCTCGTCGTCTGGGCACTACTATTTGGTATCGTCGTCCAGTCGGGATTCCAAGAAGCGTCGTCCTCATCGACTCGCTGCCGATACTCGTAGTGGGTAATCGGCGAGCCGTTGTCGTTGGGGATAGTCCAGTCAAGGGCCACCTGCCCATCGCCCGGTGTCGCCGACAGGCTCCCCGGCGGGTCGGGCGGCTCCTGCGAGTGCACCGGAAAAGCAAAAAAGCCTAGAAAAAAGAAAATGCCGACCCTACGAAGGACATTCCTCATCATTTTGTACTCTACTCTCCCCTTCAGTGATTTCGCGTTCAGTGATTTCGCGGCTCGAACCGCGAATGGATGCTATTCGAGCAAGATGACGTTACGCACTAAGCTTGGTATCAGTGGCCGGTGGTTGGCTGCTGGCCTGGTCCCATCCGGGATCGAGAGCGGCAAGACCGGTAGCGGGTGCTGAAAGACGCTGCGTAACGTCAGTAAGTAAGGTCAGGCGGCGATTGCCGTCAAAGTAGGGGGCGGTAAACCGCCCCCTACTATTCGTAGCGCAGGGCGTCTATGGGGTTGAGCAGGGCGGCTTGGCGGGCTGGGTAGATGCCGAAACCAATGCCGACCGCAGCCGAGACCCCAAAGGCGAGGACAATGGTCCAAGGCTGGACGATGGTGCGCCAGCCCGCGTACAGGGTGATCACTTCCGGGATGGCGTAGCCCAGCACTACCCCAGTCAGGCCGCCGATTAGGCTGACCAACAGCGACTCCACCAAAAACTGCGCGAGGATGTCGCGCCGCCGCGCGCCCAAGGCGCGGCGAATGCCGATTTCGCGCGTGCGCTCGAGCACCGAGGCCAACATGATATTCATGATGCCGATGCCGCCGACCAACAAAGAGATGCCGGCAATACAGCCCATGACGATGTTGAATATCTGCTGCGTTTTCTGGCTCTGGCGCAACAGCTCTTCGGGAATGGCGATCTTGAAGTCCTCGACGCCGCGATGCCGCCGGTTGAGGATGGTGCGGACGATGGCCGCGACCTCTGGCAGTTGGTTGGAGTTGGGGATCTTGACGGTGATTTGGGTCAGCTCAGGCTCGCCCGGCTCCCAGTGGAAGCGGTTGAGCAGGGCCGTCAGTGGAACGTAGATATCCTCGTCGGTATTGCGCACTTCGAGCACGCCGCCGATTTTGCCGCCGGCCGCGCCCTTATCTTCGAGCACGCCGATGACCGTAAACCACTGATTGCGGATTTTGACCCGGCCGCCCAAGGGATTATCAAAAAAGAACAGCGCCCGCTTGGCGTCTGCGCCCAACACGCAGACGCGCTTGGCGGTGTTTAGGTCCTCCTGAGAAAAAAACACCCCGCTGCCCATGCGGGCGTCGAGCACGGTCAGATAGTCGGGCGTCGTGCCCACCATCATGGTGCGGAAGGTGTGGCCTTGGGCTTGGGCCTTGACCTTGAGCTCGCGCTGGGGGGTGACGTAGTCGGCCAACAGGCAGATGCGGTCAATGGACCGCGCATCGTCCCAAGTCAGGCCCGGGGAGCGATTGTGGTCGGTATCGGCGGCTTCGGTCACCTCGTCGGCTTCTTTTTGCCAGTGCTGGACGATGATATTGCTAATGCCCATCTGGCGGATTTGTTCGAGGGATTCCTGCTTGGCACCCTCGCCGATTGAGAGCATGGCTATGACCGCGGCCACGCCGAAGATGATGCCGAGCATGGTCAGCAAGGTCCGCAGCTTGTGCGAGAGCAGGCCGACTAGGCTCAACGAGGCGGTTTCGCGTAGATCCATTAGTGCGCTTGGGGAGCGGGCAAGGCGTCGGCCTCCTTCATGAGGCCGCTGGCGTCGGCCGCTTGGAGCGGGTCGCGCAGAGTGACGCGGTCGTTGGGCGCCAGCCCTTCTTCGACGATGACGAAGTCCTCGTTTTTCTGGCCCAGCTTCACTTCCCGCTCCTCGGGCTGGCCGCCCACCAAGCGATAGACGAGGGTGCGCCCATCCTTCTCAAAGACCGCGTCTAGGGGGATATAGAGGGGCATGGGTGCGGCGGTCGCGACTTCGGTGGCCTCGCTTTGTACGGAGTCTGGAGGAGCCACCGGCCTCGGCGGGATGGTTTCGACGACGACGTGACAGGTGGCAGTCATGCCGGGTTTGAGGCGAACATCTTCTTCTTCGATCTGGATGATCACGTCAAATACTTTGACGTTTTTTTCGCCTTCCTTCTCGCGGCCGAGCGAGGCGATGCTCTTGATTTTGCCGTGGAATGTGGGTTCGGGCAGGGCGTCGAGCTTGATGGTGGCGACTTGGCCGGTGTCGAGCTTATCGACCTCGACCTCGTTGACGTAGGTTTTGACCTGCATGTGGGAGAGGTCGGGCAGAGAAATGACGTTGACGCCGCCCCAGATCTCGTCGCCGACGCGGATCTTTTCCGGCCGCTCGCCCTTCCACACCTTGCCGTACACAACTAAACCGGGCTTTTCGGCCTTGATGGTCGTGCTTGCCAGATCGTCGCGCGCCTTTTGCAAATCGCGCTCTTGGCGTTCGATGTTGAGTTGGCGCTTTTTGACTTCAGCGGCGTTGACGATCTTTTGCGAGGCCAGTTTTTCGATGGCCTGCTGATGGCTCAGCTTGGCTTTGTGGGCCTCGATTTCGGCTTCTTCCTTTTGCACGGTGGCCTCAAAGACCATGCGCTCTACCTTTAGCTCGGCCAAGCGCAAATTAGCCTCCTCGTTGGCAATGTCGGCTTCGAGCTTGGCGATATCGGCCTTTTGCGTGGCTAGCGTTTTTTCTAGGTCGGCCTTGGCGGACTCGACCTCCTGCTCGTCGTCCATGACCCGCTTCTGAAAATCCGTCTGTTCAAATTGGACCAATAGGTCGCCGACTGCTACTTGTTCTCCTTCGGGAAACAACTCGACGATTTTGAGCTGGCCGCGAACGCGGGGCGCGACGACGTTTTCGGCCTCCACCGCTTCCAACTCGCCGCCCTTGAGCTTGAGTTTGATGACAAACTCGCCCTGCTGGACTGGGTACGTGGGGATGGAGGATTCGGCTTCGTTGTGCATCAAGTGCTCACCAAGCCAGGCTCCGCCTAGGCCGAGGACTAACAGCGGGGCGAGGAGCCACCAGCGGCGTTTGATCTGTGTCATAAAAGCTTTCCCGCGTCAGTGCGCATTGGGGTCTTGCAGGGCGACGATATCGCCTGCGGCCAAGCCAGAAGAGACGACCGCCGCGGTGGCGTTTTTGTGCCCGATCACTACGGGCACTTCCACGAATTTTCCGTTGGCGAGGCGGAAAGCGACGAGGCCATCCGCTCGCTCGAAGAGGGCATTCAGCGGCACCGAGAGGGCCTCGGGGACGGTTTCTAAGACGATTTCGACCTCGGCCGACATGCCCGGCTTGAGCCGCTCATCCTGCTCGTCGACGTCAATGACCAACTCGAAGACGTGAATATCGGGTGCACCGGGCTGGGGTGAGGCCATGGGTGCCAGTTCGGACACCACCCCATTGAAGACCGGGCCGGGAAAGGCTTCGAGCCGGATGTAGGCCCGCTGGCCGACGCGCACGCGCTCGATGTCCATTTCGCCGATCAGGCACAGCACTTGCATCTTGCGCAAATCGGGTATTTCAAGCAAGGCGCGGCCGCCCCAAACCTGGTCCCCGATCGCGACTTTGCCCTCCTCGTCGGTGCCGGGTTTCCAGATTTTGCGATAGACCACAATACCCGGTTTGGTCGCATAGATGCTGGTGCGTTCGTGGTCGCGGCGCGCCCTTTCGTAGCGCTCCTGCCTCCGGGCGATGTTCAGCTCATGCTTGCGAAAATCCACGCGATTGACCACTTCCTGGGCTACGGATTCCTGCCGCGCTTCCGCTACGGCGCGCCGGGCCTTCGCCAAATTGATGTGCCCTTGCTCTTGGTCAATAGTCGAGGCAAACTGTTGGCGTTCTTGGTTGAGCGCGGCGAGTTTGAGTTCGGCCTGCCGCTGCTGGATTTTGCGCTTGATGTCAGCTAGGCGTTGCTCGCGCTCGGCCTTGGCCTTGGTGAAGTCGGAGTGGGCTTGTTCGAGCCGCCCCTCGCGGTCGAGCATCTCCCGTTCAAACTCGGCCGGGTCGAACTGGAGGATCAAATCGCCGACATCCACTTGCTCCCCTTCGGGCCAGAGGTGGATAATTTTGAGTCGGCCGCCGATCCGCGGCGACGCCACAACTTCGCCGCTGGCCGCGCGCACCTCGCCCCCCTCAAAGTGCGTCACGGCAAAATCGCCGCGCACGACCTCGGCCGTGGGCAGGTCGGGCGGCGCGCCCCGACAGGCGCACAGCACTAGGACGCAAAAGACGGCTCTCACTGGGCGGCCTCCTCGGTTGGGCTATCGCTTTCGATGCGGCCATCGCGGAAGCGGACGATGCGGTGGCTGCGGCGGGCGAGGTGCTCTTCGTGCGTCACGAGGAGGATGGTGTTGCCCGCGGCGTGTACTTGGTCGAAGAGGTCCATGATTTCGTCGCCAGTGCGGGAGTCGAGAGCGCCGGTCGGCTCGTCGGCGAGGATGATGGAAGGCTCGTTGACGAGGGCGCGAGCAATGGCCACGCGCTGCTTCTGGCCGCCGGACAGCTCGTTGGGCCGGTGGTCGATGCGCTCGGCCAAGCCCACGGATTCGAGGGCGCGGGCGGCCTGCTCGCGGCGTTGGTGCGCCGGCAGACCGCTGTAGATCAGCGGCAGTTCGACGTTGCCGAGGGCGTTGGCGCGGGGCAGGAGGTTAAAGGTTTGGAAGACAAAGCCGATCTCCTGGTTGCGGATCCTCGCTAAGTCGTCGTCCTCCATCTCGCTGACGCGGACGTTGCCGAGTGCGTAGCTGCCCGAGGTGGGCACGTCGAGGCAGCCGAGGATGTTGAGCAGGGTGCTTTTGCCCGATCCCGACGGCCCCATGATGGCCACGTATTCGCCTGTGGCCACGCAGAGGTCCACCTCGCTTAGGGCGTGGACTGCAGTTGCTCCCATATCGTAGGTCTTGGTCAGGTTGCGTATTTCAATGATTGCGTCCATCGACCTTCTCAATCGTTTGCACTTGCTCTCGCTTCAGCCACCCGACCTCCGACTCTGGCGGCTGGCGCACGCGGACGTAGCCCGCTCGCTCTTCTTCGACAAGCAGGACCGCACCTGCCTCGACGCGGGCCAGCATTGGAGCGTTGGGAGCAGGGGCCGTGCGCAGCACGCCGCCGGTGGGTGCGTACACCATGCGCTCGACAAAGTCGTCAATCGTGGCTCTAAACACGGCCATGGCGTCGTGGGCCAAGTCGCTGTGGGGCGCAACCCGCACGGCCGCTAGCTTACTGTAACGCCAAGTGACTCCGGCACCCGTCGTCCCACTCTGGGCGCGGAGATGGGCCAGTTCGGGCACGGGAGCGGATGCCTTGGGGCCAGTTGTGGTAAAGACTGCGGTGACCAAGGTCTCGGTCTCGGGGTTATAGGGGCTAGGCTGGGCCTGCCAGCGGAGCAGTTGGCCGTCTTCGTATGCTTGCAGAATGTAGGCGCGGGTGAGTTCGTCAAAGCTAGCGGCAATGCCCCGGTATTCGCACTCGGCGCGTTGCAAGGCGTCGATGTCGCGGGCCATATCGCGCTCAACGCTTGGGTTGGGGGAGGGAAGTAAGACGAGGGCGGGCGCGAGCGCCGTCTTGAAGATGCGGGCAGCTAACATGGGGTTGGATATAAAGATGCTAGCGTAGTGGTGTATCTTTGTCAAGAAGCGAGCCCCCTAGGGTGGGGTTAGGCTTAGGGTAGCGGCGGTCGGCCGAAGAAGTAGTGCAGGAGGCGAGAGCTTACCAGCGGCCAACGGCCAACGAAAGTCGTGGCGGGAGTGTCGCTGACGGTGTACGTTGTTTGACCAAATAATATATACATCGTAAAATAGTCATGTCCATTTTACGATATATAACCCGTTTAGTCAGCGCATGAGACGCCTATACGAACACCTGATCCAAACGCATTTCGCCGAAAACCGACAAATGCTCTTCCTCA
>JAJDUT010000110.1 GCA_022826515.1 Candidatus Latescibacterota bacterium | reverse complement strand
GACGATAGGTTGGCCATGACAGGTTCCTTGGACGAGAAAGCATGGGTTTTTTTGGCGAAAGTCGTGCTCAATCTACTGAGGAGCCTGTTTTTATTCAACCGAGCTACCCAAAAAAACACCGATTCATGCACCAAAGCCATTAGGAATTAGGAATTAGGAATTGATCTTTCAAATCTGCCAAGCGGCCCGACCAAGAGTTTAAGATCTCTTATCATCCGTCAATCTAATACCCAGTGAGCTTCTTCAATTTACAACAAAACGCCTTTTGCCCCAGCACCTCGACCGGGAACACGCGCTCCATGTACAGATCCGGCCACGCGCCGAATGCTTCGGCCAGCAGGGTGCGTTCGCTAGTCAAACATACGGCCACTCCCCCTGCCTTTAGCACCCTTGCCACCTCGCTGGCAAAACCCTCGTAGAGCGGACGCAGCACTTGCGGCTCGCCGATCTTTTTGCCAAAGGGCAGGTTGCACACCACCCGATCGACGCTGCCGTCGTCCAAGGGCAAATCCCGCGCATCCCATTGGTGAATCTCAATCGGCTTGTAGCGCGGCCCGACGTTCGTGCGGGTGGCAGCCACAGCTTCCGAGCGAATGTCGCCGCCCAAAAGCTGGGCGTAGCGGCCGTGCATCCCCCGCTCGATGAGGATGGTTCCAGCCCCGCACATGGGGTCGAGAAAGACGTCGCCGTCCGCTGGCTCGGCTAGCATCACCAAGGCCCGCGCCACCGTCGGCCGCAGCGAAGCCTCCACTTGCGCGACCTTGTACGTGCGGTGGCGCATGGTCTCGTCGGAAAGGCGCACCCCGCAAAGCAACTCGCCTTTGGTCTCCAAACCCCACACCTCCAACAGCGCTTGCTCGGCCATGTGCTTCCAGCGCGGGAAGCGCCACGCCACGGCCCGCTGCAAGGCGCGGCGCATCTCTTGGCGCACGTAGCGCTGCTGCCCGCCGCGACGCTGGGCCACGATCCGGTAGGTGATGCGCTTGATCCGCTTGGGGCGAGCGCGGCGATGCGCGCCCACCGCGTCTTCAAAAAGCGGCGACTCCGCCACGAGTGCGCCGGCCTCTTCCAAGCCCTTGCGCGACGTTTCCACCCTACCACGCGCCACCAGCGCAAACACATCCTCGGTCGTCCCCAATCCGAGCAAGTCTTGCGGCGGAGCGTCGGTCGCAAAGAACACCACGCCGCGCTGGCGCCCCTGCTGCTCGGCTCCCAAGCGCGCGGCGATTTCTCGTTGGGCGATCTCCTCTAGCCCAGGGGCGACGAACGCGTAGAACTGCACGGTTATTCGTAGAGGTCGTCTAGGTCGGCGGCGGCCAGTTCGACCAAAAACTCGGCGAGCTGCGCTGCCACTTGCTCCAAGCAGCGTCGGCCCTTTTCCGGGGTGGCTTGGCGCGGGTCGCCGATGCCCGTGTCGTCGGTCGCCTGTGTCCAATCCCGCTGGGTCCAGACCCAGCCCTCCCGCAGCGCGGCCATCTTAAACTTGTGCTCGCGACCACTGCCCGCCTCCGACAGGGGCAACACCCAATCCGACCGCAAGTATTGCATGAGACTGGTTTCCATCTCGTTGGCGTGGTCGCCACCCGCCGCAAAAATCCCCTGATCGACGATGCGGTACCAATCCATGCAGCAAATAAACATCGCATAGCGCGGCAACAGCTCCCGCACCATTTGCTTGAAGTCGTTGCCGCCGTGGCCGTTCACAATGAGCAGTTTGGGAATGCCCTGATGGGCGAGCGCTTCGACCAAGTCTTGCAGGACGGCGAACTGAGTCGAGGGATTGAGATTGAGGTCTAACTTGATGTCGAGTTGGCCGGTGTTGACGCCAAAGGGCACAGTCGGCAAGACGATGACCTTGGCGTCCTGCTCCCAAGCGATGCCAGCCGCAGCCGCCGCGATCTCGTCGCACTGCACCACATCGGTCGAATAAGGCAGGTGGTAATTGTGCGCTTCCGTCGCCCCCCACGGAAGAATCGCCACCTCGTACGGGGTATGCTCTACGATCTGCCAATTGGTCTCGGCGAGAATGTAAGGTCGGCCGGGCATGGAGACTCCTTTACGATGTAAGTACCGCGCGGTGCAAGGTCCGATACTCGGCTCCGGTCGGCTTGAGAATGCTTTCGATCAACTCCACCGCCTCCACCGGAACCTGCAACCGAGGCAAATCACCGCCCCACTTGCTGCGTGGCGGTCGCACCCTCGCCCGCACCCGACCCAGCGTCACGTGCGGACGAAAGTCCCGTTCCTCCGGCTCCCAACCAGCAGCGCACACCACTTCTTCAACGTTCCGTTGCAACGCACCCAACCGGCCGGCCGCATCCGCCACGCCAGCCCAAATAACCTTCGGTCGGCGACGATTGGGAAAGCAGCCGCTTCGCTCTACAGTCGCAGTAAACGCTTCGTGCCGAGCGGCAACTGCCGTCAGCCCTTCCCGCAACGCGGCGATTTGCGCGTCCTCCGCCGCGCCGAGAAAGCGCAACGTCAAATGAAGGTTCTCCGGCCGCACCCAACTCACACCCTGCGCCGGCCACAACGGTCGCATCGCGTCACTCAGCTTCCCCAACTCCGCCGGCACCCGGACGGCGACAAAGGCGCGACTAACGGGCACCGCAAGCCCGCAAACAGGCGTTCAAATACCCTCGGCTCTCCGCGGCAATCGTCGCCACCTGCCCCAAGTCGTACTCCTTGGCACCAATCACTTCCAAGTTGGCCGCCACGTCTAGGCCCGATTCGTGTAGCACCTTGACGTACCCAAACAAATCAATGTTACCCCGCCCACAAGCCTGCAACTCCGGCGCGCCCGGCCCGCCTTCTGCCACGGCACAATCCCGAATGTGAACGTGCTTGACCCGCGAGATAACCGCCGCCAGCGCCTCTACCGTGTTCTCCCCCGCCCGATGGATGTGGCTCGGATCCATATCCACCCCAAACCCCGGCGAGTCGATCCGCTCCATCGCCCGCAACGTGGTCGGCGTATCGTAAATGCACTGCCCCACATGCGCCTTAGCACACAGCGTCACGCCGTGTTCGTGCGCCCTATCGGCCATCTTGCCCAGCAGCGCAACCTGCCGATCGAAATCTTCCTCCACATCGCTTTTGCCCCCCGGACCGACGTTGACGACGGGAATGCCAATCTCAGCGCCAGCCGCAAACGCCAGCATCAGCCGCTCTTCGTCGAGCGCGGCCTCTTCCATAGACAGCAATTTCAGCTCGTATTTTTCCGCTAGCTCTTTGATCTGGTTGGCCTGTGCCTGCCAGTTGTCCAACTCCAAGTGCTCGCACATGCCCTTGATCGCCGACAACTCGACGCCGTCGTAGCCAGCGAGGTGAATATGGCGCATCGCCGTTTCCAGATCGAATCCCGCAAAGAGCACCGAATTGGCCCCTAAATGAATCATTTTAGCAACTCCTCTTGAGTGATAAGCAATTGATTTTACTGAATTACCGAGCGGTCATTATACGCAGATGAAAAAGGGGCGTCAAGCGGCTGCGCGATTGGCTGAGTGTGCTCGTCCGCCTATATTACGACGCGAAAAGACACAAAAAAGAACCAGGAGGAAATTCATGGCAGATGAATTGAACCAACAGGGGACCGGAAATGCTGCGTACCAGAAAGAAGTCGAAAGAGCACTTAATGAAGACAAACAGCGACTCGGCGATGTATGGAGGCTAACTCAGCAGGGACTAAGTGCGAAAGATATCGCAGCGAAGTTGAATATTCCCACACCGGGATTTGTCTCCTCCTATAGGACTTACATAAGAGCAATTAAGGACGGTACTCTACCGGATGCTCCAGAGCCTGCTAAACAGTGCGGGGCGGCTCTGCGAAGTTTCGTAAAACGCCACCAAGAGCACCTCTCCCCTACAACCGTCTCGTTGCTTCAGGAGAGGGCAGACAAATGCGCCCGTCGTGCGAATGATCCAGCAAAACGGGAAGAACAGGAACAAAAACCTGAACACCAAACGAGTGCTGCTGCGGAACCTAGAGGCCCGGGGATATACGTGTACGCGCTACCGCACTATCTCGATCATCCGATCGAAAAATCCAACAAAGGCAAAACCAATGACCGGACGTATTTGAAAGTGGGGGTGTCCGAAAACGATGCTATCAAGCGCTTCCGGCAGCAGACGAGAAGCACGGAGCTACCTGAACCGCCTATTTTGCTGCGGATATATGCCGGTCCAGAAGGCGTGGACCTAGCGAAAGTCGAAAAGAACATTCACAAACACCTAGAGAATATCGGCCACTTTAGTAACAAGAAACAGGGTGCCGGGAAGGAATGGTTCCTCACCAATTTGAAGTCCCTCGACTCGGTCGCCGAACTTCTCGGCCTCAAGCGCTTTGCATTCGGCAGTTCGGAAGATGATTAGAACGCACTATCTAACGGGGGCATTGCCGTGGTCATCGAAGTCGGCCAGACGCTGTTGGTCTAGATATACCGCTACGCATTTGCATTCTCGAGATCGCGCACCTTACGTGTAGTGATTTTGAAATCATGCCCCAAGACACCGAGGATATTGAAAAGTACATCGAAGCTAATTTTTCCGATCTTGGTTCTATTTTCAATCTGGGCAATGCGCGGTTGGGAGACGCCGACCATCTCGGCCAATTGGCCCTGCGTCAAGCCAAATCGCTTTCTACTCTTCACGATCTTTTCGATGAGCTGTTCTTTCTGGCGTAGTTCGTTGATATTGACGCCGAGTTCCTCCGCCCATTGCTCAATGTTGACCTTTTTCCAAGGCATTTTCAAATCTCCTTCAGTCTTCTGAGAATTAGCCGTTTATCCTTATCGGGAATGGTTTCGGTCTTTTTTTGCAGCACATGAACCAGATAAATTGCATCCCCGCGCCTGATGAAATAGAAAACTCGATAGATACTGCGCCGTTCTTTGAAGCGCAGTTCGTGTAAACCAAGAGCAATATTGAACAGCGGCTTGCTCAACGGCATCCCCAAGCTTTCCCCCTGCCTCAACCGATCAAGTGCCAGAAAGAAATCCTCCTGTAGGCTTTGAGGTAATCCCTCGACAAATTTCTTGACCGGCGAATTGCCTGAAGCAGTGGTATAATAGAGGATTTCCATCCTTGAAATATAATCTGTAGGTTATAATCGATCAACGGATCCCGCTAAAGCTGGAAGGGATCTTCCCATTCCGCACACCACCGCTTGCCCGCTGCACATTCGTACAGTATATTTTTTGATTCCTTTTCCCGCTCCTCGCGTCTACACGAACTCATGGAAACACAAGATATCGTCGTCCGCGGTGCCCGCGTCCACAACCTCAAGAACCTCCACCTCACCCTCCCCAAAAACAAACTAATTTGCTTCACCGGCGTCTCCGGCTCGGGCAAGTCTTCACTGGCCTTCGACACCCTGTACGCCGAAGGGCAGCGCCGCTACGTCACCTCGCTGTCGGCGTACGCGCGCCAGTTTTTGGGCCAGATGGAAAAGCCCGACGTCGATCAAATCACCGGCCTGTCCCCCACCATCTCCATCGCCCAGAAAACCGCCGGCCAAAACCCCCGCTCCACCGTCGGCACCATCACGGAAATCTACGACTACTTGCGCGTGCTCTTCGCCCGCGTCGGCACCCCGCACTGCACCGAGTGCGGCGCGCCGATCGGCGCACAGACCCGCGCGCAGATCGCCGCCCGCATCCGCGCCCTGCCGGTCAACTCGCGCCTGCACATCCTCGCCCCAGTCGTCCAAGAGCGCAAAGGCGAATACCACGAGTTGTTTGCCGACCTGCAAAAGGCCGGCTACATCCGCGTGCGCGTTGATGGCCAAATTTTCACCCTCGACCAAGCCCCCCAACTCGACCGCTACAGCCGCCACAACATCGAAGTCGTGGTCGATCGCTTGATCCTCCGTGAGGGGGAAAACCGCCGCTTGGAAGAGGCCATTGACAACGCCCTGCGCCTCGGGCAGGGGACCTTTATCGTCGCCCGCGAAGGAGCCTCCGACTTCCTGCTCAGCGACCGCTTCGACTGCACGGCCTGCGGCATCTCCTACCAAGAGCCAACGCCGCAGATGTTCTCTTTCAACAACCCCCAAGGCATGTGCCCGGACTGCCACGGCCTCGGCACGCAAGTGCTGATGAGCGAGCGCCTGATGGTGCCCGACCCGGCCAAAACCCTGCGCGCCGGAGCACTCGCGCCGCTCGGCGAGTTGGGCAGCAATCGCTGGCGCCTGCATTTATACGAAGGTGCAGCCGAGCACCTCGGCTTTGATCTCGACACGCCGTGGGGTGAACTCGTAGCCGAGCAGAAGCACGGCTTCCTCCACGGCCTCGGCGACGAAAAAGTCACCTTTACGTACACCAACCTCCGTGGCTCAAGTTGGTCGCACAACGACAAGTACGAAGGCGTCATCCCATTTCTCGAAGAAAAATTTCGCGGGGCCAAGGAGAAACAACGCCGCGAATTAGAGCAATACATGGGCGTGCAGCACTGTGAGCGGTGCGACGGCGGCCGCCTGCGACCCGAGTCCCTCGCCGTCAAAATCGACGGACGCAACCTCCCTCAGCTAACCGCCATCCCCATCGAAGAAGCGCGCGATTTCTTCCGCGCCGTGGCCTTTGAAGACGCCAAAGCCCTCATCGCCGAAGAGGCGCTCAAAGAAATCCGCGGCCGCTTGCAGCTCATGTGCGACATGGGCTTGGGCTATCTAACCCTCGACCGCGGCGCGCACACCCTGTCCGGCGGCGAGGCCCAGCGCATCCGCCTCGCCTCGCAGATCGGCTCCGGTTTAGTCGGCGTGCTGTACATCCTCGACGAGCCTTCCATTGGTCTGCACCACCGCGACAACCAGCGGCTGCTGGATACCCTCAAGCGCCTGCGCGATATCGGCAACACGGTCATCGTCGTCGAGCACGACGAAGAGACCATGCGCGAGGCCGATGTGGTTGTGGACTTCGGTCCCGGGGCGGGCGAGCGCGGCGGCACGCTAGTCGCCTGCGGCCCGCCGAGCCACGTCGAGCACAACCCCCAATCCCTCACCGGGCGCTATCTCGCGGGAGAGGAAGCCATCCCGGTCCCTAGCCAGCGCCGCCAAGGCAACGGCAAGTGGCTAGTCGTCGAAGGGGCGAGCCAGCACAACCTCAAAGACATCGAGGCGCGCATCCCCCTCGGGCTGTTCACCTGCGTCACCGGCGTCTCCGGCTCGGGCAAATCCTCGCTGATCAACGACATCGTCTTCAAACAGCTCGACTGCGTCCTCCACCGCGCCCTACACGAGCCGGGCGCACACGCGGCCATCCAAGGCGTGGAGCACCTCGACAAAGTCATCCGCATCGACCAGAAGCCCATCGGCCGCACGCCCCGCTCCAACCCGGCCACGTACACCGACGCATTCACGCCCATCCGCCAGCTCTTTGCCAAGCTGCCCGAAGCTCGCCTGCGCGGCTACCAACCGGGCCGCTTTTCCTTTAACGTCAAAGGCGGGCGCTGCGAAGCCTGCGCGGGCAATGGTGCCAACTTGGTGGAGATGGAGTTCCTCGCCGATATCTGGGTCACTTGCGAAGTCTGCGCGGGTCGCCGCTTTAACCGCCAGACTCAGACCATCAAATACAAGGGGCATTCGATTGCCGACGTGCTGGAAATGGAGGCAGAGGAAGCACTCGATCTTTTCGAGAACGTTGCTCCCGTGCGCCGCGTGCTCCAGACCCTGTACGACGTGGGCCTCGGCTACATCAAGCTCGGCCAGCCAGCTCCCACCCTGTCCGGCGGCGAGGCCCAGCGCATCAAGCTGGCCAAAGAACTCTGCCGCCGCAGCACGGGCCGCACCCTCTACATCCTCGACGAGCCGACCACTGGCCTGCACTTTGCCGACGTGGACAAGCTGCTGCACATCCTCCACACCTTTGCCGACCAAGGCAATAGCGTCGTCGTCGTCGAGCACAATATGGAGGTCATCAAGACCGCGGATTACATCCTCGACTTAGGCCCTGAAGGGGGCGAGGACGGCGGCTGGATCATCGCGGCCGGGCCGCCGGAAGCCGTGGCCCAAAACGAGCAATCGCACACTGGCCACGCGCTCAAAAAGGCGCTCAAACCGCAGCGAACCGCGCTGCCAGCGGCAGCGACCAACGGCCACGGCGAGGGCAACGGCTGGATCCGGGAAATCGAAATCCTCGGCGCGCGCCAGCACAACTTGCGCAACATCGACGTCAAAATCCCCCGCGACCAGCTAACGGTCATCTCCGGCGTCTCTGGCTCGGGTAAATCCTCGCTGGCCTTCGACACCCTGTACGCCGAGGGGCAGCGGCGCTACGTGGAGTCGCTGTCGGCGTATGCGCGGCAGTTTCTCGAACAAATGCAAAAGCCCAAGGTCGAGCGCGTCTCTGGGCTGTCACCAGCCATTGCCATCGAGCAAAAAGCACCCAGCCGCAACCCCCGGTCCACAGTCGGCACGGTCACCGAAGTGTACGATTACATCCGCGCCCTGTACGCGGCCTTGGGGACCCAGTACTGCCCGCGCTGCCATGTGCCGGCTGGTACGCAGACCGCGCAGGAAATGGTCGAGCGCATCGCGCAGATGCCCGCCGGCCGCCGCATCCTCATCCTCGCGCCCATAGAGCCGCGCCAAAACGAGGGCTACGAGACCCTGTTGGCGCGCGCCCGCAGCGATGGCTTTCTCCGCGCTCGCATCGACGGCACCGTCCACGACTTGCGCGAAGAAATCCAACTAGAGCGCCGCCATCGCCACCGCATCGAACTCGTCGTCGATCGCCTCGCCGTCCGCGCCAGCGACCGCGGCCGCCTCACCGAATCCGTCGAGCGCGCCCTAGAGTTGGGAGGCGGCGAGTTGATCGTGGCCTCGCCCGACGATGAAACCGAGGAACGCTTCAGCCGCCGCTATTCCTGCCCAGAGTGCGGTCGAGCCTTCTCGCCCCTGTCGCCGCAGTGCTTCTCCTTCAATCACCAACAGGGCATGTGCCAAGTCTGCGAGGGGTTGGGGTTGGGGGAAGGCGTCGATCGCGAGCGGGTCGTAGTGCCGCATCTCAGCGTGCGCGACGGGGCCATCCGCGCTTGGGGGCCGGTGCAAGACCCGGCGTTTGACCGCCTGCTCTCGGTCGCGGGGGAAGCCTTGGGCTTCAGCTTGGACGTGCCGTATGCTGCGCTCGCGCCCGAGGCTCGGCGCGCCCTGCTTTACGGCGCGCCCGAGCAGCAGTTGACCGTGGACAATCTCGGCTTCCGCTACGCCGGCGTCTTGCCGCCCCTCGACGAGTACGCGAGCACCAGCAAGCGGCACCGGCACCTCTTGGGCCAAGTCCCGTGCTCGGCCTGCGAAGGCAGTCGTCTTAAGACCGATAGCCGCGCCGTGTACCTGCGCGACAAAAGCATCGTCCAAGTCGCCCGCCTGCCCATCGCCGAGAGCCTGTCTTTCTTCCGCGATATGCAGCTCCACGAGCGCGAGCGCGACATCGCCGGGGAGCTGTTGCAGGAAATCTGCACGCGCCTCGGTTTTTTAGAGCGCGTCGGTCTCGGTTACATCGACTTAGAGCGCCGCGCCTCGACCCTGTCCGGCGGCGAAGCCCAGCGCATCCGCCTCGCCTCCCAGATCGGCTCCGGCCTCACTGGCGTACTCTACCTGCTCGACGAGCCGACCATCGGCCTGCATCCACGCGACAACGCCCGGCTGTTGGATGCCCTCAACTCTCTGAAGGACTTGGGCAACACCATCGTATTAGTCGAACACGACCGCGACACGCTCGAAGGAGCCGACCACATCGTCGATCTCGGCCCGGGCGCGGGCAGCGAAGGGGGCAACCTCGTCGCGGTCGGGATGCCCAGCCAACTCGGCAATGGTCGGCAATCGCTTACCAGTGCGTACCTGCGCGGCGAATTGCACATCCCGGTTCCAACCAATCGCCGCAAGCGCCGCAACGGACAACTCGTGGTGCGCGGCGCGCGCCAGCACAACCTCAAAAACATCGACGTACCCATCCCGCTTGGCCGTCTCGTGTGCGTCACCGGCGTCTCGGGATCGGGCAAGTCCTCGCTCGTGGAAAGCGTGCTCTTCAACGCGCTGGCCAACGAGCTGCACAAGGCCAATCGCCCAGTCGGCGAGCACGACCAAATCGACGGGGTCGAGCACATCGACAAAGTCATCCACATCGACCAAACCCCCATCGGCCACTCCCCGCGCTCCACCCCGGCCACCGTCATGGGCGTCTTCGACCTGATGCGCCAACTCTACGCCGACCTGCCGGACGCCAAGGTCGCCGGCTTTGGGGCCGGGCGCTTCAGTTTCAACAAGCCCGGAGGCCGCTGCGAGACCTGCGAGGGACTGGGGCAGCGCTGCATTGAGATGCACTTCTTGCCCGACGTCTGGGTCGAATGCGACCAATGTCGCGGTCAGCGCTACATGCCCGAGGTGCTGCGGGTGCAATTCAAAGGGCATTCGATTGCCGACGTGCTACAGATGCGGGTGCGCGACGCGCTCGTCCTCTGCGAGAACATCCCCCGCATCCGCAAGCGCCTGCAGATCATGGAGGACGTCGGTTTGGGCTACATGTCCTTGGGGCAATCCTCCACCACCCTGTCCGGCGGCGAAGCCCAGCGGCTCAAGCTGGCTGCGGAATTGTGCCGCCCCGATACTGGACAGACTCTCTACATCCTCGACGAGCCAACTACCGGCTTGCACTTGGCCGACATTGAGTGCCTGCTCGCCGTGCTCCACCGCCTCGTCGATGCCGGCAACACCATGGTCGTCATCGAGCACAACATGGATGTCATCAAGACCGCCGATCACCTCATCGATTTGGGGCCAGAGGGAGGCGATCAAGGGGGGATGCTCGTCGCTGCCGGTGCGCCAGAAAAAGTCGCCCAAAACCGGCAATCGCACACCGGACGCATTCTTGCCGACGTGCTGCAGCGCGACAAAAAGGTGCAGCGAACATGAGCGAGTTGTACCTGCCCCAACGCGCCTTTTTCGAGTTTTCCTTTCGCTGCCCGCGGCGGCAAAAGCCGCCCAAAATCGACGGCAATTTGCGCGATTGGGACGACGCAGCGCGCGTGCCCGACCTGATGGCCGTCGATGGCCACCAGCCCTTTGCCTCGGTCTATATGGCTTACGACGACAGCGGCCTGTACTTTGCCTGCGAGGTCAAGCGCAAGACGACCTACAAGCTCAATCCGCTCCAGCCTGCTGCCGGCGACAGCCTCGAACTTTTCATCGACACCCGCGACGTCAAGGAGCACCGCGCCAACCGCTTCTGCCATCGGTTTTACGTCTTGCCCGGCGGCAGCGGCAAGGACGGCAAGCAACCCATCGCCCGCCAAACCTCCATTGAAGACGCCCGCGAACAGGCACCGCCCTGCCCAGAAGACTCGATTCAGACCGGCCTGCGCCGACTCAAGCGGAGCTATCAGCTAGAAATCAAACTGCCAGCCGCGGGTCTCAATGGTTTTGCGCCGAGGGAGTTCAGCCGGGTGGGGTTTGCGTATCTGTTGCACGACGCGCAGCACGGCACCCAGTCTTGGTCGTCGATCTCGGACATGGGCGTAGAGCGCGACCCGAGCACTTGGGGCACGGCCGAACTAGTGGGCTAGGACAGTCGGCGGCCACCTAACCACGACGTCAAGCGTACCAACAGCGCGGTTTCTCCACGGCAACACACCCTGCACGAGCAGAATAATAGACCCATGCCGGGCGGTGAAAAAACACTAACTACACTATCCCGCCAAACAAGGTATCAAGCAAAAATTTTTCTATCCGCTAAATTCCCCTATACTATTTAATAGATCGTCTATCCGCGCCTTCATCTAAGACCATTGCCAATGCCTAATTCCTCCTACCCGCGCATTCCCTATGGCTGGGCTGATTTCCGCGCCATCCGCTTGGAAAAGCGCCTGTATGTCGATAAGACGCGCTTTGTCCACGCGCTGGAAGAGGAACGCTACGTCTTTCTGATTCGCCCGCGTCGCTTTGGCAAATCCTGCTGGGTATCCCTGCTGGACAATTACTACGACCGCAACCGCGCCGACGAATTCGAGGCCGTCTTCGGCGGCACCCACTTGAGGCGGCATCCCACCGAAAACCGCCATCGCTACGTCATCCTGCGCTTTGACTTCTCGGCGTTCGATGACACCTTAGAAACCCTGCGGGAACGCTTTGAAGAGTATTGCCAAATGGTGGTCCGACACGCGCTGGAGCGCAATGCGGATTTGTTTCCCGAGGCGGCGCAGCAGCACATCCGCGCCCCAAGCTCGGTCAATGGCCAGCTCAACGAGTTATTCCTGTATGCCGGCGATCACGGCATTCCGCTGTATGTGCTCATCGACGAGTACGACAACTTTGCCAACACCGTGCTGGCGCATCGCGGGGCCGAAGCCTATCAGTCCTTCACCCATGGCGGCGGCTTCTATCGCAATTTCTTTGCCACGCTCAAGGCCGGAGCAGGGCGAAGCGGCGGCGGCTTGGAGCGGCTGTTCATCACCGGCGTGTCGCCGATTACCATGGACGACGTCACCAGCGGCTTCAACATTGGCAGCAACATCAGCTTGGAACCAAAATTCGACCAGATGCTCGGCTTCACCGAGGCTGAGGTGTGGCAACTACTGGAGCTATACCGCGATCACGGCGCGTTCAATCAGGAGGTCGAAGCCGCGCTAGACGTGATGCGCGAGTGGTACAACGGCTATCGGTTCTCCGAGGAGGCCGAAGTTGACATATACAATACGGATATGGTGCTCTACTACTTGAAGTACTCCATCCCGAACAGAGGGATGCCGCGGGAATTGATCGATACCAACGTGCGCATCGACTACGGCAAGCTGCGCCACCTGCTAACGGTCAACCGCCAACTCAACGGCAACTTCGACCTGCTGCGCCACATCATCGGCGAGCAGACCGCTGAGAGTAACCTCCAAATCAGTTTCCCTCTCGACCGACTGGACCGACGCGAAAACTTCCTATCGCTGCTGCATTACTTCGGCCTGCTCAGCATTCGCGACGTGGCGCACGGAGTGCCCCGGCTCGGCATTCCCAATCAAACGGTCAAGCGGTTGATGTACGGCTATCTGCGCGATGCGTATGATGATGTGGGGGTGTTCTCCGTCGATGTGTACACCTTTTTCCGCTTGGTTCAAGCGATGGCCTACGACGGCGCTTGGCAGCCAGTCTTGGACTTTTTGCGCGACGCCTTAGCCGAACAAACCGGCATCCGCGACTACATGGACGGCGAGAAGGTGGTACATGGCTTTGTCGCCGCCCACTTGAGCCTGTCCCCGTATTTTCTGCTGCACTCGGAGTATGAACTCAACAAGGGGTATGCGGATTTGTACTTGGAGCCTTTTGTGGCGCAGTATCCCGACATGCAGTTCGGCTACGTGCTCGAACTCAAGTATCTCAAGCGGCGCGAGTCGCTTGACGAATCCGTTGTGGCGGACAAGGTGCAGGAGGCCGCAGGGCAGTTGCGCGGCTATCTGGCCGACCCGTTCTTGCTCCGCCGTCATTCGTCAGTGCGACACATCGGCTTGGCGGTGGTGTTTCACGGCTGGGAGCTGGTCGCCTACCAAGCCATAGACGACGCGGCGGAAGACTAAACTCCAAGTACAGGCCGCGTAACCCAAGCTCACGTTATCTTATATTTCTTATATTTAAAGTTTAGATCGTTTATCCGCGCATTCACCTAAGACCTTTGCCAATGCCTAATTCCGCTGTAATCCACCGGGTTTTCGGGGTGGGGATTTTCGTCCTGACGCTGGGGATGTACGTGAAGACCCTCGCGCCGACCGTGTCGTTTTGGGACTGCGGCGAGTTCATTGCCACGTCCTATATCCTCGGCGTACCCCATCCGCCGGGCGCTCCGTTGTACGTGCTGTTGGGGCGAGTCTTCACCTTGTTTCCCTTCGGCGAAGTCGCCATTCGCGTCAACTTCATGTCCGCACTGACCTCGGCGCTGGCGATTTGGTGCGTCTATCTATCGACCGTTGCGCTCGGGCGGCGGGCGCTGGGCGGCCAGCCCCTGCAACCGCTGGGCGACGCCCGCGACATCGGCGTCCTCGCCGGTGGGGCTGTGGCCGCGCTGACGTTGGCGTTCTCCTACACCCAGTGGTACAATGCCTCCGAAGCCGAGGTGTACGGCTACTCCATCTTGTTCACCTGTCTGGGGCTGTGGCTGATTTTCTACTGGGAAGGCAGTGGCGCGGGAGCGGCCAACGACCGCTGGCTGTTGGCGCTGGCGTATTTGTTTGGCCTCGGCGGCGGCGTGCACCTGTTGTGCCTGTTGACGATTCCATCGCTTATGCTGCTGGCGTGGTTTGCCGACCGCGAACTGCGGCGGCTGATCGTGCTGCTGGTCGGCTGGGGCGTGGTCAGTGGGCTGGGGTTGGTGATATTGGGGCCGGGGGCTGGCTCGAATGGGGTGATGGTGTTGGGGCTGGCGGGGCTGTTAGCGTATCTGTACGGCCAAGACCGGCGGCTGTTCATCCTCCTGCTAGGCGTCCTCGTGCTGTTCGCGCTGGGCTATTCTACGTATGGCGCACTGTACATTCGCTCGGGCCTGAATCCGGCTATCGACGAGAACGATCCAGAGACTTGGGTGGCGTTTCTCAAGTTCCTCAACCGCGAGCAATACGGCACTGAGAGCATGCTTACTACCATGCTGACAGCGCGGGCGAGCCGCACCTATCAGTTTTGGGACCAGCAGATGAAGTATTTCTTTCAGCAGTTTCCCTTTCCGCTGTTGGAGCGGGTCGAGGTGTTCCGCAAGGCCACCATAAATATACCGGATCCAGTGTCCATTTCGCTGGTGCCGTACGGGTTGGGGCTGTGGGGGCTGTGGTGGCACGGGCGGCGGGACTGGCGGCGGTTCGGGGGCGTGTTGCTGCTGTTCTTGGTGATGGGGTTTGGGCTATCGCTGTACCTGAACATGCCAGACCCGCAGCCGCGCGAGCGACACTACGTGTTCGGCGGGATGTACTTGGCGTTCGCGCTGTGGATCGGATTGGGCTGGCTGGGCGTGGTCGAGGCGGTGCGGCAGCAGTGGGGGAAATATCGGGCGGTCGTGCTAGCGGTGGCCGCGGCTGGGTTGTTGCTGCCGGCCGGGGTGGCGGCGCGGCTCTATCACGTGGAAGACCGCACGGGCGACTATATCGCCTATGACTACGCGTACAACATGCTGGCTAGTTGCGACGAAGGCTCCATCCTATTCACCAACGGGGACAACGACACCTTCCCACTGTGGTTTTTGCAAGAAGTAGAAGGATTGCGGCGCGATGTGCGGGTGGTCAACTTGAGCCTGTTGAACACCAACTGGTACATCAAGCAACTGCGCGACCGCGAGCCGCGCATCGACATCCGCTACACCGACGACTTCATCGACTCCGTGCTCACCGACACGCAGATGGTCGATTTCTACAAGCGCTACTGGCCCGAGCCCAAGGTGCCGCCGGAGCTAAAGAAACTGGGAATCGACGTGGAAGTGAGCGCTCCGCCCGAGTACCCGATTCTCCGCGTCCAAGACGTCATGGTCATCAAAATTCTGGCCTGGAACGAGTGGAAAAAACCCATCCACTTTGCCATCACCGTTCCCACCAGTAACCTGCTCAACCTCGACCCCTATCTGACTATGGTCGGCATGAGCGTAAAAGTCTCACCCGAGCCTACAGACGGCGTCGATGACGCGGCCCTAGAGCGCAATCTGCTCGAAAACTACCGCTTCCGCGGCCTCACCGATCCATCTTTATACAAAGACGAAAACTCCGAGCGCCTCTTGGGCAATTACTGGGCTTGCGTCTTGCAATTGGCCCGCAGCTACGAGGAGCAGGGGCGCACCGCCGAGGTGCCGCAACTCATGCAGTGGGCACGCGACAACATCTACATGAGTTGGGAGAACCACTATGCCGCGGCCGATTACTTCAGCACCCTCGGCCAACACGACATCGCAATCGATCACATCCACGACGCCGTGCTGTTCCTCATCGAGCGCGTCGGTGTTGAGCCAGCCGCCACCTACGACAATATCATTGCGCTGACCGGGGTGCTGATCCAAGAACCCTACTCGGCCTACGACCGCGCCGAGCCCCTCTATTACCAAGCCATCGCCCTCGCACCGAAACGCTGGGAGGCCTACTACGAGTTGGCCGCCGCCCGACAGGCCAAGGGCGATGTTGCCGGAGCACTAGCCATCCTCCAGCAGTACAAAGAGCAATACGGCGAGCGGCCGGAATTGGTCGAGGCCGAGCGCATCCTCCGCCAATCCACCTCTCCATGACCAAAGCCGTCCCCGTCGCTAACTCCCAATTCCTAATTCTTAATTCCTAATTCTTAATTCCTAATTCTTAATTCCTAATTCTTAATTCCCCATGACCGAGGCCGTCACCGTCGTCATTCCGCACTACCGCGCAGACGTGCTCTACGACTGCGTGGCCTCAGTCTATGCACACAGCGATTATCCCGTCTGCGTGCTCGTCGTTGACGACGGCGGCAACGCGCCTAGCCTACAGCGGGCCAAAGCCGCCTTTCCCGCGCTAGAGGTCTTGCCCAACGAGCGCAATCTCGGGTTTGCCGCGGCCTGTAATCGCGGCTTGGCGGCCGCCCACACTCGCTACGCCGTGCTGCTCAACGACGACACCCACGTCGAGCCGAACTGGCTCGCTCCCCTTGTCGCCATGGCCGACAGCGATCCCCGGATCGCCGCCTGCCAGCCCAAGTTGCGCTCGGCCAGCGCACCTGAGCATTTCGATTACGGAGGCGGAGCTGGCGGCTATATCGACGCTTTGGGCTACGCCTTTTGTCGGGGGCGACTCTTCGACCGCTGCGAGCGCGACGAGGGCCAATACGACGCATCCGTGCCGCTCTTTTGGGCTTGCGGTGCCGCTCTCTTTCTCCGCGTTGCCGCGGCCCGCCAAGTCGGGTTTTTCGACCCCGATTACTTCATGCACTTTGAGGAAATCGACTTGTGCTGGCGTCTCCAGCTCGCTGGCTATCAGATTCGCGCCGTGCCGCAATCTGTGGTCTTTCACCACTCGGGCTTTTCCCAGCCTCCGGCCACCTTCCGCAAGACGTACTTCAACCACCGCAACAGCCTCATCACGCTGTGCAAAAACGCGGGGCTGCGCCGTTTGCTGTGGCTGCTGCCCTTGCGCCTGTGGTTGGAAGTGTTGGCCGTGCTCTACTACCTTCGCCGAGGCCAGTGGTCCAGTGCCTTGGCTCCTTGTGCGGCCTTGCTTTGGTGCCTTGTGCATCCGCGCAACATCTATCGCCGCCGCCGCCAAAGCCAAGCCGTCCGCTGCGCATCCGTCGCGCAGGACGGCGTCTATGCGGGCAGCATCCTCTACCAGTACTTTGCTCGCCGCGTCCAGCACGCCTCCGCACTCGTACCCGAGCCATGAGTCGCGTTGTCCTCGGCTGCGAACGCCTGCTTGTACAAGCCGACCTGATCCGCGGCAGACGCGTCGGCCTGATTACCAATCACTCCGGTGTCGATGCGCACCTACAATCCACCGCCGACCGGCTACACCAATCCGATCTCTGTACGCTCGTCGCCTTGTACGGGCCGGAGCACGGAATTCGCGGTGCCGCGCAGGACGGCGAGCACATCGCCCATTCTACCGATGAACGCACCGGCGTGCCAACCTATAGCCTCTACGGCCAAGTGTGCGCACCAGATGCCGCCATGCTCGCCGACGTTGAGTTGATGCTCTTTGACATCCAAGACGTGGGCGCACGCTTTTACACCTATCTCTACACCATGAGCCTGAGCATGGCCGCCTGCGCTCAAGCGGGTATCCCCTTTCTCGTCCTCGACCGTCCCAACCCCATTGGCGGCCAAGCCATTGCTGGGAATTGTCTCGACCCGGCGTTTGCCTCTTTCGTCGGGCAGTACCCAATTCCAGTGCGCTACGGCCTGACCATCGGCGAACTCGCTCGGCTCTTCAACGAGGAATACGGAATCGGCGCGGACCTGCACGTCGTCGCCATGGAGGGCTGGCAACGCTCCTTTTACTGGGAGGACACCGGCCTGCCGTGGGTGCCGCCGTCGCCCAACATGCCCAGCCCGGAGACGGCGGTGATCTATCCGGGAACCTGCTTCTTTGAGGGGACCAATGTGTCTGAGGGACGGGGAACGGCCAAGCCTTTTGAGCAGTTTGGCGCGCCGTTTATCGACGGGGCGCGCCTAGCCGACGCGCTCAACAGCCGCGCGCTGCCCGGGGTGGGCTTCCGCCCGGTGTTTTTCCAGCCGACGGCCAGCAAGTACGCGGGCGAAACCTGCGAAGGCGTCCAAGTTCACGTCCTCGATCGCCCAGCTTTTGAGCCGGTCGGCGTTGGCTTTGAGGCGCTCGCGGCCGTGCGGCGGCTCTATCCGCGCGAATTCGCCTGGCGCGTGCCGACCGGTGGCATCCACAACTTCGACCGCCTCGCTGGCACCGACCAGATCCGCGGCGTACTCGACGCGGGCGCAGAAGTTTCCGAGCTACAGGCCGTTTGGGCCGAGGCGTGCCAAGCCTTTGACGCTATTCGCCGCCGCTACTTGATGTACTCTTGAACGCGGTTGTTTCGCCGCGCGATCTTTGTTATCGTTCACAGCAGCACTCGCTACACCTGATACCTGTCATGCCTGCACCGCTCCAAACCGGCACCCTGTTGGTCGCCACGCCCGCACTCGACGCGCTCGACTTCGACCGCGCGGTCGTGCTCATTACCCACTATAGCGAAACAGACATCACGATGGGCTTGGTGATCAACCAGCCCCTCGGCAAGCGGATCCAGCGCTATGCGGCTGATTCCCTGCAACAACTCGCAGGCGGCGAAGATGCGTGTGCAGAGTTGGGGCGGATATTCTATCAGGGGGGGCCGGTGCATCAGCGCTATCTTTTCTTTTTGCACCGACTCGACGGCTTAGTCGAAGGGGGGACGCAAATTCTCGATGGCCTCTATTTGGGTGGCGACCTCGATACCAAGTACGCTGAGGCCGATATCCTCCAACCCGCCGCGCCACGGCTGCGGTTCTACTTAGGCTATGCCGGCTGGGAGCCGGGCCAACTCGAATCCGAGATTAGTGCTGGCACTTGGTTTTTGGCCCCAGGCGAACCCGAGCTAGTCCTCGCGTCCACGCCCGAGACCATGTGGCAAACCGTGCTGCATTCCTTGGGGGGCAAGTATCGCCCCATCTCGGTGTTCCCCCAAGACCCGTCCGTCAACTAATTAGCATACCATGCCCCGCTTGGCGCGGATGCCGTGCGCGGGTGGGTCGTCGCCGATCCAGCGGTCGTCTATTGGCTCGTGGGAACGCTGGTAGCGCGTATCGGAAGACAGGCGGATGCAGTCCGTCTGGTTATCTGAGCTAGCGTGCAACAGGTACATGCAGAAGACCAGCAAATCTCCCATCTGGTACTCGGCCGTCAGCCAGCGGCCCTGTAGCTCTTCGCGCACGGCAATCGCGTCGTGCGAGTAGGCCCCGGACGAGTTCCAGCGAATTTGTTCGCGTTCTTCGCGTGTCAATTCGCGGCCTTGCTCTTGCGCGGACTCGACGATTTGGCGCACGGTAGGGCCGTCGTTTTCGCAAAACGCATCCACGTCGGTTTGGCCGTAGCCTTGTTTCAGGGCCTCGTTCTTGTGCGACCCCTCCAACACCATCAGCCCGCCCATCTCGTAGGGCACGTCGCTGAAGGGCGTCCACGACGTGTAGAGCGCCTTGGTCCCGCGGCCCATATAAACGATGTCATAATGCGGGGTCGTCGCCGTGTTGGTGCCCGGCTGCTTGGCGCGGAACCAAGTGTAGTCGTAATGCCTAACCGGGCCGCCTAAGAAGAACTCGTAAAATTTCATCATCGGGCCATCGTAGAGGACCTTGTCCAGCGGCGGGTTGTTGCGCGCTAAAACGGGCATAAAAGGGCCGGTGGCCGCCGGATTGATCGTCTCGCCGGTGGCCACTACGCCTTCCATCGGCGGTCGCGCTGGGTCTAGCACCCCAGCCTTGAAGAGGCGATCGCACAATTCGGCCCGCGCCGCCAACACCTCTCGCCGATCCAAATACTCCGGCAAAAACAAATATCCATCTTCTTCCATCCGCGCCCAGAGCGCGTCGCGATCGTTAATTACATCATCCGAGCGGCGGAGTTCGCCCACCTTATCCATGGCGATCAGCTTGCCGCTATACGTGAGTTGAGGTATGGTTGCCGTAGTCATAGGTCGTCCTTTCTAGCGCTAAAGTTACGCTGCTGGTCCTCGTAAGGAAACACCCGTTGGCCAGAAGAGTGGAATGCCGTCCCTCTCTTTATTCGCCTCGGTGATACAAGATCTCGATTGACCTAACGTGCCTTAATTATTACATTTAGACTCATCCCCCGATAATTCCTATTAGCTTTTTGAGCGAGAAAATAATGTACATTCGTTCGCTGTGCGTTGTCGTATGTTTGCTCTGGGTACCGCTTCAAGCTGCCGAATTCGACCCCGGCCCGAAGCCCCCGTATGCCGCTGCCCTCTTGCTCGAAGCCGAGAGCGGCACCGTCCTTTTTGCCCATCACCCCGATAGGCGGCGCTCGCCCGCTAGCACCCAAAAGCTGGTGCTCGAACTAGTGGTCTTGGAAATGGTCAAAGCCGGCAAAATCTCGCTAGAAGACTCGGTCTGGGTCTCCCGTCGTGCGGCGCGCACCGGCGGCTCTCAGGTTTTCTTGAAGCGAGGTGAAGTCTTTACCCTGCGGGAACTGATGGAGGCTGCGGCCATTGCCTCGGCCAACGATGCTTGCGTCGCCATTGCCGAGCACGTCAGCGGCTCGACCACCGGCTTTGTCAGACTAATGAACGAACGCGCCCAAAGCCTCGGGATGCACAACACCCGTGTTGTCAATGTCCACGGCCTCGACAACACGCCACGCGGCAAGGGCAATCTAAGCACGGCCCACGATCTCTCTAAAGTCGCCCGCGAGCTCATCTCGGCCCACCCGGAGGCCCTGCAATGGTCATCTACTCGCCGCAAGCCCTTCCGCAACGGCAAGTTCACGCTTCGCGCCACCAACAAGCTACTGGGGCGGTTCCGAGGGCTTGATGGGCTAAAAACCGGCTATACGCGGCGCGCCGGCTCCTGCCTCGTTTCCACAGCCATGCGCCGCGATATGCGCCTAATCTCGGTGATCTTGGGAGCCTCCTCTTCTAGCGTCCGCAGCCGGGAAACTCGCCGCCTGCTAACTTGGGGCTTTGAAAATTTCTCGCGTGTGCCCATCGTCGAAAGTGGCGAGCGAATGGGCAAGGTCGCGCTCAATTGGGGCATAGAGCCAGAAGTGGGCGTCCTAGCCCAAGACACCATAGTCGCCGTACTCACCTCCGAACAGCAGGAACAACTCGTCCGCCACTTAGAATTGCCCGAGGAATTGCCAGCCCCGGTCGCGGCCGGAACTGAACTGGGCAAGCTGCGGGTCTCGCTGGGCGACAGCTTGCTGGCCGTGGTGCCCATCCACGCCGAGAAGAGCATTGGCCGCATGGGGCTGTGGGACAAGCTAATGACGTACTTTTAAGCGCGGCTATTTGTGGTACCGCCCGCCGCTTAACATGTCAAAGGACCGATACAAGGCTTCCAACAACAGCAGGCGCGCTAGCTGGTGAGAAAAAGTCAGCGGCGACAGCGACCACTGCTCTTGTATTTGAGATTCTACCCCCGCCGGCATCCCCTCAGCTCCTCCGATTACCAGCACTAGGTGCGAGCGGCCTTGGTTCATCAGCCGCTGGAGCCGTTGCGCCAACTGCTCAGAAGTAAACGGCTCTCCTTCCACGTACAGCCCGACGACATACGTTCCTTTCAACAGCCGGTCCGGCAGGCCGCCCCGCGCCTTGCCTTTTTGTGGACAGAGCTCGACCCGCGCTTGCCGCGAGAGCCGCTTGATATACTCCTGCTCGGCGGCTTCTAGCGCTGAATTGCGATGTTTCTCGTAGGAGACAATAGTGATCTGCATTGGCATCGAACTAGTTGACTGATGTTACGCGCTACTGCTTCCTGTTCCGTCACGCCCGCGCAAGCGGGCGTCCAGCGGGCCGGGCAGGGGCCGACGGCGTGGATTCCCGCTTGCGCGGGAATGACCATTCGGGACAGCAACGGCAGAAAGCCGCAAACAATAAAACGGCGTAACGTCAGTTAGTGATAAGGGTAAGTAAAGTTTCAGGAGTCCGCCTCATCTATAAGTAATCAACAGCAAGGCCCGCCCTAGCCTCCCTGAAAAGAAGAAGGCTAGGGCGGGCCGGGGCGATGCTACATCACTGCTAGCGACAGACGTTCACCCCTCCCGTGACCTGGGGAATCTGCACGTCGCCCGCAACGGGATAGATCCACACCTGCCCCGTACGAGCATCCGACGAGCAGTTGAGCTTGATCACGTCGGACATGCCGTTGACTATATCGAACTGCACACGCTCGACAGGCGAGTGCCCCGCGAAGCTGTTGCTGTTGCCAATCATGGCCTCGACCTGGTGAGAGCCGCGGACGTTAGAGCGTATCCGAATCGACTTCGCGTCGGCGGTGTGCTCGACCAAGAAGAAGTACGTCCACGCCCCGCGAAAGGACCCTTTGATCGGGTTCTTGTCAACATGGTCCTTCTGCGTGGCCTTCGCCTGGAAGTAATTACCGTTCCATTTGACGTAGGTGCCAGCCGGATAGACCGTGCCCTTGACCCATGGGATGAAGCCGTCGTCCACGATCTCGACCCATACCTTGGGCGACTGGTAGGCATCACGACTGCTGAACGCGGGATCATACCGCAGCCCGTCCCGGCAGGCGGACAGCCACCCGATCTCGGTGATGAGCTCGTCGTAGAAGCCCATGTCGTCGCTGTAGGAGCTGCGGTCAGCGATGTTCGACAGCCCTAGCCTGAGTGTGTCGTTGGCCTTCATATCCTGTAGGGACGCCACCGTGGACGGTGGATGAGGGTTAGCCCCGATGAACTTCCGGGTATCCGTCCAGCGGGGGTTCCAGTCGCACCGGTTAACCATGTCCTCGTAATTTTCCGGCACGTAGTCAAACGGCCGCGACTCGCCGGTCACATTCTCACAGGCGGGCTGGCCCTCCTCCCCGCACCGGCTGTAGCACCGGAAGAAGGGTACGCGGGGCGTCGGCGTGCCGAGCAGGCCGCCCATCACGTCCAACCAGTAGTCGAGGTGCTCGCCGTAGCGGGTGCAGCGGTTCGAGTTCATGTCTCTGACGGGGTCGCATATCCGGTCGGACACCCACATGGCATTGGTGTAGTACACCGCCCTATCGAGGATGGCTGGGTCAGGCGTACACGGCCCCGACGGATACGGATGCGCCTGCGCCTCCGCCAAGACCTGCTCCCGACGCTCTTCAACCGCTGCTTGAAACGCCTGTGCGGACTGGGCTTTTAACTCTTCTTCTGTGTAGGCCCGACACTTCCCATTCTCCGGGACCGGTGCGCGGGGCGGACACTCGGTTAGGCCGTCATCGACGAGGTTGATGTTGGTGCTCACCGTCTGGGCCGAGGGCGTATAGCTCGAATTGAGGAGGGTAGGCACCCTATCCGTCCACTGCAAGCTGATGGTGCCGGTGGGGCCTAGGGCCCCGTTCGTCCGCCAGTCCCACGCCAAGACGCAGGACGGCTGGGCAAAGTCATCGGTCAGGGGATTGTCGTCATCGAAGTACCATTCGCATCCGTTGTTCTTGCCGTTGCCGGAGACGGTCGCGCCGATGTCATCCTTCAAGGACGGCGGGTCGAACACAATATCCGCCTTGCCGTGAAAGAACCGCAGATCCGATCCATTCGGTCGGTCGAAGACAAAGGTATGGTTGGCCTTGGTCCCTTCGCGGATGGTCAGGGTATTACCGATGAGATTGACCCGGCCGTCCTTGCCGTCGTTTTGCATCAAAAAAGCGATGTCGTGGGTCTGCACGGGCTCTCCGTTTTCGGTACTACCGCGGTCAAGCCAACGCAGAAAGAAGGACTCGTTGACATAATCGTAGTCAGTGGTGCTGTTCCACGAGAGCTCCACCCAGCGGTACTTGGTGGCATCCGTGAGCGCCCAATGGGTGCAGTCTTTGTCAAACCATCCCGGCTTACCATCTGAGCGACGCCCACCCGTCTTGACCTTGACCTTATGACGGGCATAGTTCCCTACAAGCTCAAAGTTGCCGTTGAACGAGCAGTCGCCTGCGCTTAGCCGGTCGTGCGTGAAGTGGAACCTCTTCGACCCGGACGTACCCTCATCAAAGAGGACGTTTAAGCTAGATAAAGCCGACCCGTCCGTGTTGGTGAGACTCCACACCTGCGCCGGGGCCATGCCGTCGTCCGGGATGGAGAACGTCCACTCGGTCGTGTCGGTGTACGCGGCGACGGCCCCGCCCTTATCTCGGTTTTTGAACCATATCTTGACCGTCTCGTCGGTGTTGAAGGCGTTGTTGGAGCTGCTGTTCCACTTGACCTCGATCGCCCGATAGCCGTCGGTATCCAAGTCGGCGTGGCCGCAGGAGGGGTCGAACCATCCGAGCACCCTGCCGCCCTTGGTCTTGAACGTGACATTGTGGCGGCTAGCAGCCCCCACGATCTCAATGTCGCCATTGAACGAACAGTATGGCTCGTCTGTGTCATGGTTGTGCGACAGGTGCAGCTCCTGCATCCCGGACGTGCCCTCGGTGAAGCCTGTCCAAGCCGTGCCATCCGGCTTAGTGAGGCTCCACACCTTAGCCGGGGGCGGGGTCACAGGCTGCTCCGTGAGATAGAACGCGAATGTGGCACTAAAACCGGGCACGGCAAAGTTACTCTGACTACCATAGCCTTGATAATCGAAGGTGAGCTTCTTGTCCGCGTCGGTGGTAGGCAGCGGATCGCTGTTGCGTGTCCACGTGATCGTAACCTCGCGGTAGTCGCTACTGCCGGAACAGGCTCCGTCCACAGGCACCCCCTTGGGAGACCCCGAGGGAGTCGGATTATTCTCCGAGTTCCAACCGGGGTTGCCTCTATAGGTGCTGCTTAACCCCGACTTCGTCTTCGCTACTAAGGTGATGTCGTGCCCCTTCGGGGCTTTGATACTAACAAACCTGCCCTTGAAACAATTCTTGCCACGACCTTGCTGCACCTGGCTATGCGTGAAGCGCAGCGTAATGGATCCAGACGTGCCAATTTGAAAACCGGTGAAAGAATTTTCACCATTAGGCACCGATGTACCGTCCTCCGTCGTAAAAGAGTGGGTTCTGGGCGACAAACTCTGGGCCTCAAACTCCGGCGGATCAGGATCGACGGTGACGGTACCCTCGTCGGTGGACGCCGGCGGCAGGGCCTCAAATTCTATTAGGGCGTCCCATACGGGCTTCCACCCAGACCAGACAGCGTAGGAATCCTCGGCCTCATCAGCCGTGTATGCAGTGGTGGGAGCCGCTCCCGCGCCTTCCCACGTCGGCAGGGACACGCCAAAGGCGATCAATACGCGATACCAGTTGGCACCATAGTGGCGGTTGGCGTTGTTCTTGTTGGCATCGTAGTAATCGCCGACCGTACTGATCAGACTGCTGTACTGCGTCTGCAGATCTTGGAGCGTCTGCGAGTCGTTGTCGGTCTGCGGGTCCGGCTGCGGGTCGGGCTGAGGATCGGGCGGCGGATCGGGCGGGGGGGCACCGCCGTCGTTGTCGCTGACGGTGACGGTGGCCGAGCCATTGGTAGTGGACGGCGTGTAGCCGGACCCGTCGTTGACCGTCACCGTGATGGTGCCCGCCGCCTCAGCCGTATTATCGTCGTCGGTGCCGACCGTGATGCTGACCGTGCCGCTCGTGTTCATATAGGTCTGGTCTTTTGCTCCGGACGAGACAAAGGCACCAGACTCGCTGATGGTCAGCGTGATGGTGAGGCCCGCCGAGGGGGCGGGCGTGGCCGTCAGCGTGAATATGGCCAAGCTGCCCTCGGTGATGGCCGAGCCCGGGGCGATGCTGATGACCGGGTCCTGGGACGGGGGCGGCGTGGTGTCGTCCGTGCCGCCGCCGCCCGTGCCGCCGTCGCTGGCCTCTTTCTCCAGCTCGACGAGGGCGTCCCATACGGGCTTCCACCCAGACCAGACAGCGTAGGAATCCTCGGCCTCGGCAGCCGTGTAGGCGGTGGTAGGGGCCGCTCCTGAACCTTCCCACGTCGGCAGATTCACACCGAAGGCGATCAACACGCGATACCAGTTGGCACCGTAGTTGCGGTTGGCCTTGGCCTTGTTGGCCTCGTAGTAGGACTCCACGAGGTCGATCAGCGACTGCGGCACCTCGTAGGACGCGGTCGCTGTGGCCTTAGCCGCAGCTAGCTGGGGGGGGGTACAGGATCGTGGGCCGTCGGCTTCGGGTCTCCTGAGCACGACAATCCCACGCCCGCTAAAAGGAAAAGCAATAAAAACTTCAACATGAGCACACCTCGGGGGGTTAAGGTGTAAAGGACAAATTGTGTAGTCGATTGAATGACCCACTGCCCCTAGCCGCTCTACCCTATTAACCTTGACGGAGTTGATGCTCTGTTGTTATTATTTAAGATTATACTGGATAACGTACAAAAATCCAAAAAATTTTAGGGCGATTAGCTCAGCTGGCTAGAGCGCCTGCTTGACATGCAGGAGGTCCGCAGTTCAAGTCTGCGATTGCCCACCATCTTCTAAGCCCCTGATTTTTCAGGGGCTTTCTTTTTTATTCCCTAAGTACACGACAGTAACCCAGTGGACGTTAGGCATGGGAACGCTGAGATGCTTCGACTCCGCTTTGCTCCGCTCAGCATGACCGGTGCTGACGCCTATGGTGTCATGCTGAGCGAAGCGAAGCATCCCATACCACTCTACTGTCGTGTACTTAGATTATTCCTTACTGACTGACGTTACGTAGTTTTCGTCGCTTACTTCCCATCGCTGTATCCTTTCCGCGACACTCCAGCACCTGCGATCTCCTCCTTCTCTCTGAACCGCTACCGTGGCCCGATTTTTGCTTAGCTGTGTTTGTATTTGTATCCCAATTGGATATATTCTCTCCAGCGCGTCAGCGCTTAGCAGCAAGGCTCGGATGGCCGCTTTTGATAGTGTTTCCAAGTCCCTGATCAGCACCTATCCGCACGACTTTTTGGCCTTTCTGCTCGGGCATTCAAAGGTGCAGATGCTGGATATGCTCAACCCGGAGCAGACCACCGTTGAGACGCAGGTGATGGACAGTCTGCTGCGGGTGCAGATCAACGGACAGGAGGCGTTAGTTCACTGCGAGTTTCAGACCACCGACAGCACGGCC
Source organism: Candidatus Latescibacterota bacterium (assembly GCA_022826515.1). Next base: position 63,281 of record JAJDUT010000110.1, on the reverse strand, counting down.
TTGTCCATGCCGCTGCGGATGGCTCGCTACATGGGACGCTGCCTGGCCGAGTATGGCTTGCGCCTGTTTTCGCACGTGATCTACTTGCGTGCCGACGCGGGTCGGCACGATCCGGGGCAATACATCCAAGAGGCTGTCGGTTATGAGGTGGTGCTGCGCTACAAGGTGATCCGGCTGACCGAACTGGATGGGCTGGCGCATTTGGCGTCGGGCAATGTGGGCGTCCTACCGTTCACGCCACTGATGGGTCGTCCTGAAGGGATGGATGTGGAGGCGTGGTTGCGTCGGTGCGTGGAGACGACCGAGGAATTGGCTGCCCCGCGTGCAGTCAAAGCGAGTGTGTTGGCGCACATGGGGGTGTTGAGTTCGTTGGTGTGCGAGGAATCGACCATTTTTTCTCTCATATCGGAGGAGATTATGACTGAGTTTCCGTTACTTGAGACTTTGCGCAAGCGAGCGTGGGAGCAAGGCATTGAGCAAGGCATTGAGCAAGGCATTGAGCAAGGCATTGAGCAAGGAGGCCGAGAACGCGCCGTCGAAGATCTGCTCGATGCACTGGAGATTCGCTTTGAGCTGGCCGCGTCGGATCCGTTGGCCACCCGCATTGCGGCCATTGACGATGTGCAGCGCCTCAAGCAGTTGTTCCGAGCGGCCATACAGGTGCCCAGCCTCGAAGCCTTTCGGCCTCTGTTAGATGCCGCCGAGTAGGGTCGCCGCGTAACGTCAGTTACTGATGTTACGCACTACTGCTTCCTGCTCCGTCACGCCCGCGCAAGCGGGCGTCCAGCGGGCCGGGCGGGGGCCGACGGCGTGGATTCCCGCTTGCGCGGGAATGACACTAGGGGGCACCGAAAGCGGCAGACCATAGAAGGCTGCGTAACATCAGTCAATGATTGGCGTTGGCGCAACGTCCAATGAACCATCGCCTAGCTCCTACACCATGTTGTGTTCTACCCTCCCGAGGGGGTGATTCGCATAGCTTTTTGAGCAGCTTCACTTGATACTCCTTATCATCAGGGCTTGACGAGCTTGAAAGACGCGAAAAATCGCTCGATATCCGCGGAGTCGTCAAACGCGTAGGGTGCTCCGACCGCCATCAAGCTGTAGAGCCGCTGGCCCACCTGTAGGCTCTGCATCCGCAACAGGCTTTCGTCGGCCGCTTGTATCTGCGTCTGCCAAGCGGGATGCCCGTCCATCTCAACGGCGGCCTCCGACAGAATCGTCCCCTGCACCTTCTGCAAGATGGCATCTCGGCGCGCAGCGATCGCGCTATCGGCTTGAACGGCCTCGGGCACATCGCCGTAGGCAACGGCATACTGCACGTCGGCGCATTCGAACATCAGGTATTGGAACTCTACCTCGCCAAAGGACAACGGCTCGCGCAGCTTGCGCAGATTGGGCCGGCCAGCCGTCTGCACTGCGAAAGCCCCTGGCTCATAGATCCGCTCCTCCCATTCTGGCTCGCCGCGCATCCAATTGACGACATTGTAGGCGACAATAGCCCCTAAAACGACGAAGAACAGCTTGACGGACCATAGGTCCGTTTTGGCTTTAGGCTCTCGGCCCATTTTGGCTCAGGCCAGCCCTAACTTCTCTTCGGCGCTATCTACGGGGATATAGCCCAAGACTTGGCGCGGATGGTCAATATCGACCCAGCGCCAGCGGTTGTTGGACACGCCGTAAAAAATATCAAAGCGCAAGTCCGCAGGCGCTTCGATGGCGCGCTGTACGAGCTGAACCACGTCGCGCTGGCTGCACCAGATGGCTCCGCCCCGCTCATCGCGCGGATGATCCTCGGCATTGACCCAGCCAATGCGCAGACAAGGCACCGACATATTGTGTACGTCGGCGTAGTAACGCGCTAGGGCTTCGCCCCAGATCTTGGTCGCTGGATAGAGACCCGTGGGCCGATGCGGCCACTCGTGGGTCACGATCTGTACCTGACCGGCATCGACCGCGTCGAAGTGCCCTTCGGAGATGGCCTTGTACGGGTCTTCTTGCTGGTAGCCCCAAGACACCATGATTGAACTGGCGAAGACCACGCGCCCGACGCCAGCACGGCGCGCAGCCTCCAGCACATTGCGCGGCCCAACGATATTGCTGCCGAGCAGACTCTCCCAACTAGCGTCTGGCCGCGGATCGGCCGCCAGTTGCACGACCACATCCATGCCCGCGACGGCCTCGGCAATCGCGTTGTAGTCGGTCAGGTCTGCGAGGATGAATTTCTCCTCGGGAATTCCCAACTCTGCGCCTTTGGCCGTCCGCTCCGAAAGTTGGGACCGCCGCGCTATGCCGTAGAGATCATAGCGATCAGGTTGGGTTTGCAAATGCCGATACACGGCTCCGGCGATCAATCCGCAGACGCCGGTAATTAAGACTTTCTTGGGGGCCATGGCTAAGGTTCTCCTCTGGCGTGTTCGATTACAGCAATGTGGCGCAGGGCGCGATAGCGGTGGTCGCAATCCATGCCGTAGCCAACGACGAATGCGTCTTCAATTTCAAAACCACAGTAATCTACCGGCACTGGAAACTCCCTGCGGGCGGGCTTGTTGAGCAAGGTACACACTCTGAGCGAAAGGGGTTGTTGCGACTTTACCTTGGCCAGCACAAAATCTAGCGATCGGCCCGTATCGACAATGCCATCGACGATTAGTACGTCCCGTCCGGCCGCTGCGACGACGAGGTTTTTGGTCAACTCGACCTGTCCGGTACTCTCCGTGCCCTGATAGCTCGAAACACCGACAAAATCGTAGTCCAACCGCGCCAACAGCTCCTCGGGCAAGCGGTCTATCAGAGCCATCATAAACTGCACCGCTCCGTTGAGCAGGCCGATAAATAAGGGAGACGACCCAGCGTAGTCGGCGGCCAGTTCCTGGGCCAACTCGCCGATGCGCCGTTCTACTTGCTGGCGCTCGATCAGCACCTTTAAGACAGGGGTTTCCAACGGACTGCGGGGCATGTCTTTGATTATACGGCATGGGCTGTTTTTTGCAAACAAAAGGCACCGGAGCAAAAACTCCGATGCCCATGTTGGCCCGCCCTAAGAAGCTGTCTGAAACCCCCTAGTGGCCTTCGTGCGCACGGGGCGCACCCGGAACCCAGACAGCTTCTAAAGGCGGTTTGTGTGGCGGCCTGATCAGGCGGCTTGACGGGTGTTGATTTCCGGCTCCCGACCTAAGAGCGCCTCAGCGGGGATGCTCGGTTGCTCGGGCACCTTCAGAGCAGTAGCAGCAACCAAGACACTCAGTTCGTCGGCACTGGACGAACTGAGCTCGCCGCGCTGATAGGCAGCGTCGATGTGCTCGCACAACAACTCCAAGTCAGCCCAAGAGCGGGCTTGCTCAATGCGCGCCTGCAAGGGGATGGCCGCGGGGCTTAGTATGGTAGTCTGCATGATTCACCTCCTTGGGGGAGGGGCGGGTTTCAAACCCGCCCAGGAGTACGCGCGGGTGCGAGGCGCTGTGGCCACCTTGGCGTGGGGGCACCAAAGCCGCACCTCGACCCGCGAGAGCGCAGAGGCTAGGCTAGTTCGGCCTCTGCTTCTTCGTGTTCAGTTTCAATCGTTTCAATCGTTTCAATCCGCTCCCCTGCGACCTGCATGTTGAGGGCTTGGCGCACCTCGGCCTCTAGGCGCGTGCGGACCTCGTGGTTGTCGCGGAGGAAGATGCGCGCATTCTCGCGCCCTTGGCCCAGCCGCTCGTCGCCGTAGGAAAACCAAGTGCCGCTTTTGGCGACAAAGCCGCTATCGACGCCCAAGTCGAGCAGATCGGCCTCGCGCGATATGCCTACGTCGTCGCCGCGGAACATGATGTCGAATTCGGCCACGCGAAAGGGTGGGGCGACCTTGTTCTTTACGACCTTGACGCGCGTGCGACGGCCGATAATCTGGTCGCCGTCCTTGATCGAGCCAATGCCGCGAATGTCGAGGCGGACCGAGGAATAGAAGTTTAGGGCACGACCGCCGGTGGTGGTCTCGGGGCTGCCGAACATCACGCCGATCTTCATCCGCAACTGGTTGATGAAGATCACGGTGGTCCCCGACTTCTGCGACGACCCGGTGAGTTTGCGCAGGGCTTGGGACATCAGCCGCGCTTGCAACCCTACGTGGGAGTCGCCCATATCGCCTTCGAGCTCGGCCTTGGGCACCAGCGCTGCGACCGAATCGATTACGACGAGATCGAGGGCACCGCTGCGCACCAGCGTATCCGTGATCTCTAGGGCCTCTTCGCCCGAGTCTGGCTGCGAGACGAGCAAGTTGTCGATATCGACGCCCAGCCGACGGGCAAAATTTACGTCGAGCGCGTGCTCGGCGTCGATGAAAGCCGCGGTGCCGGTTTTTTGCGCCTGGGAGACGATGTGCAATGCCAGCATGGTCTTACCCGCGGCTTCAGGCCCGAAAAGCTCGATGACCCGGCCTCTGGGCACCCCGCCGACCCCGAGGGCTGCGTCTAGCGAAATGGCCCCGGTGGAAATGACATCGACGTCCATGGCCACCGACTCGCCCAACCGCATGACGGCTCCTTTGCCAAACTGCCGTTCGATCTGGGAGAGCGCCAAGTCAATGGCTTTGTTCTTGTCCTCTCCTAAGGGTTTGCCGTTGGCACTGGTTCTGCCTTTGCCCGCTACCATGATTTCCTCCTCGCGTGGAGATGTTTACTACGCCACTACCTGAACGACCTGAACAAAAAAATAGTGAATCAATGTTCAGGTGTCAAGTATTTTTTAATTGAAGCAGATTAAACTGCTCTACCTGCTTATAACAAATACCGTGCCAAGCGGCAGAAAAACGCGCAATTTATTGTTTAATAATATGTTAGGAAAAGAAGAAGAACGATGCGAAAAGCAAAAATTGGCAACTACGCGAAACAGTGCTGTAAAGAAAAGGGACTAGCTTGAGCCAAAAGCGAGCGCTTCGGCTGCCTCCATCCCCCCTACCCCAACCACCTCCATCCCCTCCGGACGCTTCCACCCCTGTAGGTTGCTCCGCGCCACCAAACACTGCTCAAACCCCAAACTCCGCGCCTCGGCCACCCGCCGGTCAATCTGGTTCACCGGCCGGATCTCTCCCCCCAACCCAATCTCGCCAATGGCCACGGTCTGCGCGTCAATGGGCTTGTTGCGGAAACTCGACACAATCGCCAGCCCCACCCCCATATCCACCGCTGGCTCGTCGAGGCGGATGCCCCCTACGACATTGACGAAAATATCCTCGCTCGACAGGTCGTGACCACAGCGCTTTTCGAGCACTGCGATAATAATCGAGAGCCGCTTGGCGTCGATGCCAGTGGCAACCCGCTGCGGATAACCAAAACTAGAGCGCGAGACGAGGGCCTGAATTTCGATCAAGAGCGGCCGCGTGCCCTCCATACTACAGACAATGGCCGAACCCGACACGCCCTCGGCGCGCTCGGCCAGCAGAATTTTGGAAGGATTGGCAACCTCTATCATCCCTTGATCCCGCATCTCAAAGATCCCGATCTCGTTGGTCGAACCAAAGCGATTTTTGGCGGCGCGCAGGATGCGGAAGTGATGGTGCCGCTCGCCCTCTAAATAGAGCACGGTATCGACCAAGTGCTCCAGCACCCGCGGCCCCGCGACCGTGCCCTCTTTCGTCACGTGCCCCACCAAAAACGTGGGAATGCCGCTCTCTTTGGCCAAATAGACCAGCCGCGCCGCGCACTCGCGCACTTGGGTCACGCTGCCGGGTGCGCTCTCTAATTCGGGCATGTAAATGGTCTGGATCGAGTCGATGATGATGGCCAGCGGGCCGGCGGATTGCAACTGGTCGAGAATAGCTGTGAGGCTGGTCTCGGCCATCACGTGCAGGCTTTCGCACAACGCCCCCAAGCGCCCGGCGCGCAGGCGGATTTGCGCGGCCGATTCCTCGGCGGAAATGTACGCGATGCGAAAATCAGAGGCCGCTAGCTGTCCGGCCATCTGCAACAGGAGCGTCGATTTGCCGATGCCGGGATCGCCACCGACTAAGACGACCGAACCGGGCATGATGCCGCCGCCCAAGACTCGGTCGAACTCGGAGATGCCGATTTGCAGCCGCTCGTGGTCTTGGTCATCGACTTGCGTAATGGGCTGCAATTGGGAGCGGGGCGATACCGTGAGATGTTCGCGCCGACTGTCGGGTGCTTGGGGTCGTTCTTCGACGCAGGTGTTCCACTCGCCGCAAGCCACGCAGCGCCCAAACCAGCGCGCCGCACTGTGGCCGCAGGACTGGCAGACGTAAGTAGAACGGTTCTTCTTGGCCATGCCTCAACTCGTCTGAGCAGCCGCACGCGCGACAACAACTCGGGGAATCTGGTTTAAATCCGGTCTTATTTGAACCTCAGTCAAGCGTGCAGACCGCGCAAGTAGGCCCTCCACAGCCGCGCTTTGGCCGTCTCCTACTTCTAGCAGCAGGTGGCCTCCGGGGCGAATAAAGTCCGCGGCCTCCTGCGCGATGCGCCGATAATACGTCAAGCCATCCTCGCCCCCATCCAACGCGAGATGCGGCTCGTAGTCGCGCACTTCCGGCGCTAATTGCGCCAAATCGCTGCGGCGCACATACGGCGGATTAGCCGCGACGAGGTCAAAAGGCTCGGTGCCGCGAAGGGGCGCGAACAGATCGCCGCAGTGCCACTCGACGCGCTCGGCTAGCCCACAGTACTGGCCGTTGGCCTTCGCCACTTCTAAAGCAGCAGCCGATACGTCAGCCGCCACCACCTCGACCGCTGCCGCTTCTTGAGCCAGCGCCAGAGCGACCGCGCCTGAGCCGCAACACAGGTCGAGAACCCGGCCATCTGCGGGCAACAGTTCCAAGGCCACATCGACGAGTACTTCGGTCTCAGGGCGCGGGATCAACACTGCGGGCGTCACGGTCAGCTCTAGCTGGCGAAAGGCGGCCACGCCCGTGATGTACTGCACGGGCACGCGCTGCAACCGCTGGCGCACGTATTCCCGATAGCGGTCCACTTCACTGCGGTGCAAGGGGCGTTCAAATTGTAGGTAGAGATCGAGGCGTTTGACGCCGAGCACTGCGGCCAGCAACAACTCTGCTTGTAGGCGAGCATTTTCCAATCCCTTTGATGCGAAGAAACGGCTCGTGTTTTCGAGGATGTCGAGCAGCCGCCAAGAGCGTCCGCTCATCGGTCCGCCGCCAGCGCGTCCTGCTGCGACGCGAGGGCCAATTGATCTATGAATTTTTCAAAATCGCCATCGAGGATTTCCTCTAGGCGGTAGAGGGACAAGCCAATGCGGTGATCGGTAACTCGGCCCTGCGGGAAGTTGTAGGTGCGAATTTTCGCGCTGCGGTCGCCGGAGCCGATCTGACCGGCGCGGGCGGCGTCGCGCTCGGCCTTTTGCTCGGCTTGCAGTTTGTCGTAGAGCCGGGCGCGGAGAACCTTTAAAGCCTTGTTCTTGTTTTTTAGCTGCGACTTCTCGTCTTGACAGGAGACGACAATGCCCGTTGGGGTATGGGTGATTTTCACGGCCGAATCCGTGGTATTGACGCTCTGGCCGCCCGGCCCGCTGGAGCGGTACACTTCGATTTTCAAATCGTCGGGAGCGATTTCCACCTCCACCTCCTCGGCTTCGGGTAGAACCGCCACCGAGGCCGCCGATGTGTGAATTCGGCCCGAAGCCTCGGTTTTGGGGACCCGTTGCACGCGGTGAACCCCGCTCTCGAACTTGAGCTGGCCGAAAGCGTCCGCGCCCGACACCACGAACACCACCTCCTTAAAGCCACCGGCTGGATTCTGACTGGAGGAAAGCTCCTCGGTTTTCAAACCCTTGCGCTCGGCGAAGCGGTGGTACATGCGGTATAGATCGCTGGCAAAAAGTCCGGCTTCGTCGCCGCCAGTGCCGGCGCGGATCTCGACGATGGCATTGCGGCTGTCGTTGGGATCTTTGGGAATCAACAGCACTTTGAGCGTTTCTTCTAGCTGCCCCACTTTTCCGCGTAATTGGTCTCGCTCGGCCGCGGCCAATTCGACTAGCTCTGCATCGCTGCCATCGGCGATAATTTCCTCGGCCTCTGCAAGCTGTTCCAGTGCGGCGCGGTACTGGCCCGCTAAATTCACCACTTCTTGCAAGTCGCCCATTTCCCGCGCCAGCTTCTGGTACTGAGTCGGGTTTTGGCTGGTGGCCTGATCGGCCATAAGCGCGCTTAGCTCCTCATAGCGCTGCTCGTATTCGTTCAATTTATCTAACACGATGGATTGGCCTCGACTTCTTCATTTAGGGCGCGGTGCAACGCGAACAAGGCGACCTCTAACTGGTCGTCGTCCGGCTCGCGGGTCGTAATGCGCTGCAACCACAGCCCTGGGGCACTCAGCAACCGAACCAACGGAGCATTGCGCTTCTTGCCCGAATACTTGAGCAACTCAAAGCTCGTCCCCGCGATAAAGGGCAGCACTGCAAAATGGGTGGCAAAGCGCTCAAAGAGGCTCTGCGTATGCCCAAAGACGAGCGGGAACAGCGAATCCACGCAGGCGAAGATCAAGATCGCAAAGAGCACTACGATCAGCATGAAGCTGGTTCCGCAGCGCGGATGCAGCCGGCCGAAACTCCGTGCGGATGCCACCGTCAGCTCGGCACCAGCCTCTAAGGTGAAGATGCTTTTGTGCTCGGCACCGTGGTATTGAAAGACTCGCTGGATTTCGCGCCACTGGCTTATCGCCCACAGATAGAGGACCAAAAGCGTCGCCCGCACCGCACCGGCCACTAGGTTGAATTCAAACGCGTTCTCCTGCAAGCCCACGAGTTGGGCAGCTAGCAGTGGCAAAAAGAAGAACAGGCCCACGCCTAGCCCTACGGAAAAGATCATCGTCGCCCACAAGGCCAATTGCTCCCGCCAACTCCCCTCCTCCAGCCGCTCGACCTGCCCCTCTTCCTGACTGGCGACATCGGCGGAGAAATTGAGTGCCTTTAGCCCAATCAACATCATTTCAAAAAAAGATAGGGCCCCGCGCAATACAGGCAGACCCAACAGGCGATAGCGCCGCGTTAGGGAATCGTATGCTTCCTCGCGCACCACGATTTGGTGGTCAGCCGCCCGCACCGCGGTGACGATTTTGCCGGGCACGCGCATCATCACCCCTTCGATGACGGCTTGACCGCCAACGGGTAAATCTTGCGTGAGTTGTTCTCTGTCCATGAACTCGCGTACATGAAAAAGGCGATACGATCGCCCTCGGAAGGACGTCCTACCACCTTTTCGCACGGAATGGGTTGCTAGGCTTGCTGTTCGCTTTTGCCGTAGCGGCGATTGAACTGGTCGATGCGTCCGCCGCGATCCATGATCTGCTGGCGCTTGCCTGTGTAGAAAGGATGCGACGCCGAACTGATTTCGACCCGGATTACCGGATAGGAATTCCCGTCTTCCCACTCCATCGTCTCTTCGGACTTCATCGTCGAACGCGACAGTATCTTGTAGTCACAGCTAGTATCGAGAAAGATAACCGTTCGATATTCGGGATGGATGTCTTTTTGCACCTTTACACTCCTCTGCTTTCTGGGGATTGAAACTCGGCTATCGAGTTAATAAAAATAGAGGCTTGAAACTCAAAAGACAAGGAGGCTAGTCATTCATGGCCTTGAGGAATTCCTCGTTGGATTCCGTGCCCTGCATGCGCTCTTGGAGGAACTCCATGCCCTCAACGACTCCCATCTGATTGAGTATGCGGCGCAGGACCCACGAGCGGTTTAATTCAAACTCCGTCAGCAGCAATTCTTCTTTGCGCGTACTCGTCGCCGTCACATCAATGGCCGGATAGACCCGGCGGTTGCTCAACCGGCGATCTAGTTGCACCTGCATATTGCCCGTGCCTTTGAACTCTTCAAAGATCACTTCGTCCATGCGGCTTCCGGTCTCTACCAGAGCCGTAGCGATAATCGTCAGGCTGCCGCCTTCTTCAAGATTGCGGGCGGCGGCGAAAAAGCGGCGCGGCCACTGCAAAGCAGTCGAGTCAACGCCGCCGGTGAGAATCCGCCCCGAGTGCGGCGTCACTGTATTGTAGGCCCGCGCCAAGCGCGTGATGCTATCGAGCAGGATGACCACATCCCGCTTGTGCTCGACTAGACGCCGAGCCTTCTCGATCACCATATCCGCCACCTGCACGTGCCGCGTAGCCGACTCGTCAAAGGTCGAACTGACGACTTCGCCCTGCACCGAACGCAGCATATCGGTGACTTCCTCGGGGCGCTCGTCAATGAGTAAGACGATGAGAACCGCTTCGGGATGATTGGTTGTGATGGCGTTGGCGACCTTTTGCAGCAGCATGGTTTTGCCGGTGAAGGGCGGCGCTACAATTAGGCCGCGCTGTCCTTTGCCGATGGGCGAGAGCAAGTCGAGAATCCGCGTCGTCATGTCCTTGGGATTGTGCTCTAACTTGAAGCGATCGGTGGGATGCAAGGCCGTCAGATTTTCAAAGATCGTCTTGTTCTTGGTGACTTCTGGGTCGTCGAAGTTGATTGCCTCGACTCTTAGCAGCGCAAAGTACTTCTCGTCGTTTTTCGGCGGGCGGATCTGACCGGAGATCGTATCGCCCGTGCGCAAGCTAAATCGCTTAATCTGCGAATGAGAAACGTAAATGTCGTCGGGACCAGGTAAGTAGTTGTAGCTCGGCGAGCGGAGAAATCCGAACCCCTCGTCCAGCACCTCCAAAGTACCTTGAGCAAAAATCAGCCCACTGCGCTCGGTCTGGTGCTTGAGGATGGAGAAGATCAACTCCTGCTTGCGCAAAGAAGTGCAATCTACAACTTCCAGTTTCTTGGCCAACTCTTGGAGATCCAAGATGTTCATGCGCTGGAGTTCAACAATATTCATTTTCTGCGTTCTATTGAGAGGTGGCATATCTTCCTTGCAACCTTTCTTGCTTGCGGTTAGAGGGCAGGAACACAAAGGGAATATTCGAGTGCACTACGGCACTGTAAGCACCTAGAGCTATTACGAGGATTGGAGTACATGCGGTAGTACTGCTAAAACACTAAAAACCTACCTAAAGTATGCCGTACCTTGGCAAAATTCTTTGATAGCTACAGGAAATCTATCGCGAAGAATCTCTAAAAGGAGAGTAGAATTTCGGGCGGAATAAACCGCTGAGGTATTTAATTAAAAAGGAGAGATGCGAAAGAGATTAAAGGATACAGATAATATCTTTGTTTGTCAAGGCATACTAAAGGCATACTAAAGGCATACTATACTAAAAAGCTAGGACGCCCGCTCGACAAGCGGGCGTCCTAGCTTTACAACTCATAACTTCTCGTGCCTTTATTGATCGACACCGACGGCCATCGCCATCCGGGCAATATCTTCATTGGAAGCAAAAGGGGCGACAACACCAGTTTCGTTGTCGCCGTCAAAGGCTCGCACGTCATAGGCATAGGAGGCTCCACTGACGACGTCATTATCGACGAATTCGGAGATGCCCGGCCCTAGCGTGGCGATCAACCTTTCGCTGCCCTGTTCCTGAGTTACGGCCTTGCCGAAATCATCGGCGAAGCGCAGAAAATCATCGACATCAATTTGGCCATTGGGCACTATGTCGAAGAATAACTCAAAATCCCCATCGGCGTCAGAAGAGCCGAAGCGATCAGCTAAGAGGAAGAAGTCGTCAAAGTCAACCTTATCCCCCTCGCGCGTAAACCAGCCGAGTACTATCTCGCCGCTATCGTCCACGGGTGGAAAGTAATCCGTGCGATACACGCGATAGCCGTGTACGTCGCCCCTAGGCACCACCTGACTACCAAAAGTCGTAAACGAACGAGCGTCATCCGTTGATAGCGTCCAAGAGAGCGACACGGATGACGCATCACTCGCTGTGGCTTGTAGGTCAGTCACAGGTGCAGGAGGAATATTATCGACAGAAGCTACGGGATCAGAAGTGGTCAACTGAGCGGCCGCGGGAGCAGCACAAAAAGCAGCTAGCGCGACGATGCGGATATACTCTTTCATCGGACTATACTCCTTGTGAAAAGATAAAATACACAACCATATTGCGGCCGGTACCTACTCGTACAAATCGGCGCCGAGGTTATCGGCCCAAAGGAAAAAATCATCGAGGTCAACCATGCCGTTGCCATCGATATCTGTAACTGGATCGAATTTGGCGTGGCCGAAGTTGGTTTGAAAAATGCCATAGTCTGAAAGGTCCACATCGCCGTCGTAGTCAAAGTCGCCAAGAAGCAACATATTCCTGACTTCGGCAGACTCGATAGGAGCGCTCTCGTTGCCGCTTTCATCGACTGCCGAGACCTCATAGAAATATCGCCTGCTCCCTTGGCTCACGTTGATATCGGCATCAACAAAGGACGTCGTGCCGGCAGGGAATGAAAAAATTGCCGGAGTGCCGGAGCCATCGGCGAGACGACGCGATATATTGTAACCAGCCACATCGTTGACTTCTTTATAGGTGCCGCCCGTCGTAAAGTCGCTACTCGTCGGGACTTGGCGCACAGCATCGTCAACGGATAAGCTCCAAGAGACAGTGATGCTCCTTCCACCTTCGTTGAACTCAGCCTGTACTCCGCCAACCGGGCTAGGTGCAAGGTCGTCAGTATCCGCTGCCGACTCAGAAACCGTCACCTGTGCTGCCGCCGGACTCGCGCCCAGAAAAACGCCGAGTCCCAACAAGGCCAAACTCGCGATAGCTCCCTTTATGCCTTTCGACATATCTGATTCCTCCTCTGAATGCTCAATGGGTCAAATTTTGATTTAGCCCCAGCATAGGCCATGAATAAGCGTTTAACTTATCAATAATACCAACAGTTCGCTGTAAACTCAAGGAATTAACGCACTAATTGACTTTCTTGACCCAGTTAATGGGCCGCCATATCTTGCTCAATGGCGCTGTTAATATAGAGAAAAAGCCCCCTGCTAGCAATGCCACGTATCCCCGAAGACATCCTCCAACGCATCCGCGACGCCACCGACATCGTCGACTTGATCTCCGAACACGTCCAGCTCGTCAAGAAGGGCCGCAACTACTCCGGCCTCTGCCCTTTTCACGACGAAAAAACCCCCTCGTTCAGCGTTGATCCCGACCGCCAATTCTACCACTGCTTCGGCTGTGGCGCCGGGGGAAATGTATTCAAGTTCATCCAAGAGATCGACCGCGTTACTTTTGTCGAAGCAGTCAAATTCCTCGCCGAGCGTACCGGCATCGCCCTACCCGAGCGTTCGGGGCCGTCGCGCGAAGAGGCCGCGGCCGCTGATGAACTCTACCGAGCCAACGACTTAGCGAAAAAGTACTTTCACCATCTGCTGCTTAACGATGATGTCGGCGCTAGTGCCCGAACATATCTACAGACGCGCGGACTCACAGCCGAAACCATCGAGCGCTTCGGCTTGGGCTACGCGCCGCCGCAGTGGGACGCCCTGCTCAAAGTAGCCGGTCGCCGAGGCTTGAGTCCCCAGATTTTGGAGCGAGCCGGGTTGGCTCTGCCGCGCTCCACAGGCAACGGACACTACGATCGCTTTCGCGACCGAGTCGCTTTTCCCATTGCCAATCTCTCCGATCGGACCATTGCCTTCGGCGCACGTGCGCTCCAACCCGACCAAGAGCCCAAGTACCTCAACTCGCCCGAGACGCCCATTTATCACAAGGGTCGGGTGCTTTATGGCCTGTCCGACACCCGGGACGCCATTCGCCGCCGCGACACCGTCTTGGTCGTCGAAGGCTACATGGATTTGCTCAGCCTAGTACAGGCCGGCATCGAACACGTAGCGGCTACCTCTGGCACGGCCCTGACCGAAGACCAGTGCCGCACGCTCGCACGCTATGCCCACCAAGTCGTGCTGCTGTTCGACGGCGACGCAGCCGGTTCCACGGCTGCCATGCGCGGCCTAACAGTACTTTTGGGGACCGGTCTACCTAGCCTGGCAGGACTCTTGAGTAAAGGACTAGACGTCCGCTTCGTTTCTCTACCGCCTGAGTACGATCCCGACAGCTTCGTGCAAGAGCACGGCCCGGACGCGCTGCTCAAACGAGCCGAAAAAGCCCAGTCGGTTCTCGATTTCTACCTCGAACAGCTCGCCCAGCAGCACGACCTATCCAGCTTCGAAGGCAGGAGTAGTGCAGTAGAAATGTTCAAACCGCTCATAGCTAAGCTGAACAAACCCGAAGATCTGGTCTTCCGCGATCTGCTGCTGAGAAACGTCGCCCAGCGCCTCCCGGTTGACGAAAAATTCCTGCGTGACAAGCTACAGGCCTCGATGCGCCCCCCCCAACTACCACGCAATATAGCTGCCGAGCCGCCTCCAGCGGCCACGCCCGACCCACCACGCCACGAGCTCGAATTCATGGGCTTACTGCTCAACTTCCCGCAGTTCATACCCGCTACCGCGCAGGAATTCGCTCCGGAGGCGCTGACCGATGCCCGCACTCAGGCCCTATGTCGCAGGCTCTTCGATCACCACGCCGAAGGCAAAGCTATCGACCTTGGCATGATCATCAGCGAGCTAGAGGACGACGCACTCGCACGCCTAGTCGCTCAATGCGCGGCTCAAGGTTTCGATGAGGAACAAGTCGAGCGACAATGGCGCGACTATTTGCTTTACTTTCAGAAAAATGCGCTGCAAAAGCGCATCGACAATGCGCGGCAAGCCCTTGCAACGGCATCCGATGACGGCGAAATTGCGCGTATCAGCGCCGAACTGGTCGCGCTCAACCAAGAGCGCCAAGCGGTCGCAGCCCAACAAAGCTCTTGACCTGCTTGGGAAAAATGCTAGGTTTTTAACTACATCACGGGGGCCTATAGCTCAGTTGGTTAGAGCAACGGACTCATAATCCGTCGGTCGTAGGTTCGAGTCCTACTGGGCCCACCATTATTTTTTTACATGTGCGGTTACGAGGATTGGGCAGCCAATTTTTGTAGCCGTTTTTTATTTTTTATGCAGATCATTCTAGTCATCCTGCTATGGGCCACAGCCGTCTGGGGACAGGTGGACGCCAGCGTCGGTCGGGGGGATTCGCGTTTTATGGCGACGGTGCTAGCGCGCCTCGCCCAGCGGGCCGATCCCATTGCCAACATCTATCTGAACCAAGCCCGCGTCGAGGGCCTCAGTTCTCTGCTGGGGCAGCCGATGAGCGCGGTCAAGCGGCTGAACATGCGCCTGCGTATTGCTCAAGAGCGGGTGCGGGCCGGGGATTTGCGTGCAGGTATCGAAGAGATGCAAAGCGTGCTGGCAGCCGTAGAGGCCGGGCAGGTGCCGGCGACCGAAGGTTTCGTCTATATGCTGCACGACCAACTCGCCATCGCCTATCTGCGCCTTGGTGAGCAAGAAAACTGCCTGCACAACCACACCACGGATTCCTGCTTGCTGCCGATCCGCGGTGACGGCATCCACCGCTTGCAGGAAGGATCCCGCCGCGCCATCGAGCACTACACCATAAACTTGAACAAACGCCCAAGCGATCTGGGAGCGCGCTGGCTGTTGAACTTGGCGTACATGACCTTGGGCGAATACCCGGAAGGGGTGCCAGAGCCTTGGCGCATTCCCCCGCGCGTATTCGACGGCCACAGCGGCGGGATCCAGCGCTTCCGCGACGTGGCACCGGCGGCTGGAGTCGCGGCTATAGGCCTAGCAGGCGGCAGCGCAGTCGAGGACTTCAACGGCGACGGTCTGCTAGATATCGCGGTCTCCTCGTGGGGGCTGCGCGATCCACTGCGCTACTTCCACAACGAGGGCGACGGCACGTTTACCGAGGCCACGACAGCAGCCGGGCTAGCCGGGCAAATCGGGGGGATCAATCTCGAACAGGCCGACTACGACAACGACGGCGATGTCGATCTGCTCGTTTTGCGCGGTGCTTGGATGGGAGAAGAAGGCCGCATGCCGAACTCTCTGTTGCGCAACAACGGCGACGGCACCTTTGTGGACGTAACGCGGCGCACCGGATTGTTCTCCTTGCACCCAACCCACGCAGCGGCCTTTGCTGACTTCGACAACGATGGCCGGTTAGATCTGTTCGTCGGCAATGAGTCCGGCAAACGGCCCCACCCATGCCAGTTGTTTCGCAACCAAGGGAACGGCCGTTTTGTCGATGTGGCCCCCGCAGTCGGCGTCGATCACGTGGGCTTTGTGAAGGGTGTTGCCTGGGGCGATATAGACAACGACGGCTTGATCGACCTATACATATCTCAGTTCTACCGAGAAAACGTCCTCTATCGCAACCTCGGCGACACACCAGCGGGCTGGCGCTTTGCGGCAACGGTCGTCGCACCGGGGCCAAACGAGAGCTTTCCCACTTGGTTTTGGGACTACGACAACGACGGCTGGCTCGACTTGTTCGCCGGTGGCTACAACATGGACGATCTCGGCGACATGGCGCGCGCGTACCTCGGCGAGGAATTTGCCGCCGATCACGCCCACGTGTATCGCAACAACGGCGACGGCACCTTCGACGAGGTCACCGAAGCGCTGGGGAGCTTTGGCCAAGTCATCCTAGCTATGGGTGCCAACTACGGCGACTTGGACAACGATGGGTTCCCCGACTGCTACGTCGGCACTGGGATCCCCGATCTGCGCTCGCTCACGCCCAACCGCATGTTGCGCAATGACGGTGGCACGCGGTTTTTGGACGTCACCACCACAGGCGGCTTCGGCAACGTACAGAAAGGGCACGGCGTGTCTTTTGCCGACTTCGACAACGATGGAGACCAAGACGTCTTTGAGGTCATGGGCGGCGCTTTTGAGGGCGACCTTTACCAGAACGTACTCTACGAAAATCCCGGACACGGCAATCGCTGGCTGCGGCTGTTTCCCCAAGGCGTGCAGTCGAATCGAGGGGCTATTGGCGGTCGCGTGCGCGTGCGCGTGCGGCGACCAGACGACAGCACTCGCGACATCCACCACCTCATCGGTTCGGGTGGCAGCTTCGGGGCCAACCCGCTCGCGCCGCACCTCGGGCTAGGGGGTGCTGTGGCAGTGGATTTCGTGGAAATCATTTGGCCGGCGACCCATCAGACGCAGCGCTGGGCAGGGCTGAAGCTCGACCGTGCGTACCGTCTGCGCGAGGGCCACCCATCGGCGACTGAAGTGATCCTGCCGGAATTCCACTTTGCCGCCGGGCGCAACGGACATTGACCCAGTAGCCATCGGAGGCTAATTTAAAAAATGCTCTTGGGCGATTAGCTCAGTTGGTTAGAGCGCCGGTCTCACATACCGGAGGTCCGCAGTTCAAATCTGCGATTGCCCACCATCGGTAAAGGCCGTATGAAGCGCATCTCAGCTTCCACGGCCTTTTTTTAGCGATAAAAAGGCACCTACCCGCAAGTAGGTGCCTTTTGTCCTGCAATCCGCGCTACGGATATAGATGCTGTTTTACCAAGGCCCAAGACATCGGTAAAACGTTCGTTTCCCTGACCGGCTCGGGGTCTTCTTGCCTCTCCGGGAGCAGGTACGCGGGGATGGCTCCCGGCGTACCCAACTCGCTGGCACCCGCATCCCAGCCGCTTTGTTCGGTCGCCGTTGCCCAGCTTTCGGGCTGATCGCCGGGCTGGTCAAAGGCAATGCGCACCATGGCGCTTTTGCTGGCTGAGTCACCGGCGAAAGGAGCCCCGCGGCCATCGTCGGCCATGTCGATGAGTTGGCCGCCAGCTTGCGGATCGCCGTCGTATAGATGCAAGAGCAGCTTGGTATTGGGCAACGAGACGGCTGAGTCAACGCGCTGAGGCTCGACGGCGAGGAGGGAGTTTTTGTGATTGGCGGCATAGTTAGCGATGAGAAAGGTCTGTCCAGCGGGGATCACCGCAGCGTCGAGCACGAACATAACCTTGTCCTCGTCGCCTCTGCGGTAGGTCAAAGCCCAGCCGGCCAGATCAATCGCCGCATCGCTGGGGTTGTAGAGTTCGATCCACTCGTCGGCAGTAGATGCCGTACTACCCGACCACATCAACTCGGATATGACGACCGGGCCGGGTTGGGCCGCGACAGGTGCGGCGAGAGCAAGAAAGATAAAGGCAATAAAAGGACGCATGGCAGCCTCCAGGTTAAGGTGAGATGGCAATTGCCATG
Source organism: Candidatus Latescibacterota bacterium (assembly GCA_022826515.1). Next base: position 45,274 of record JAJDUT010000110.1, on the reverse strand, counting down.
CGCTTAATGCAATATGCGTACCTATATTTTCTATTTTTTTATAACATATTGTAAAATATAAAAATACAAAATTTACACTGCGCGTATTATCCGTACTCAGTGCGTCTATTCGGCAACAGTTCTGACACCTAGTCGATACAGGGCGCACGGGCTGTGAGTGCCGCGCACAGCTTCTGTTGCAAGCCGCCAAAACCGCCATTGCTCATAAAAACCACCAAATCGCCTGGACGGACTTCCATAGCTAAAAAATCGGCCATCGATTCGGCGTCGGGCAGGTAATGCGCGGGCTTGCCGGTGGCGCAGAGACGCGCCACTACACGCTCGGGTGAGAACGGCTCGTCCTCCCGGGCGCGCTCGGGACGGGGGACCGCGGTTGCGACGAACGCGTCGGCCAAGGCGAATGCCTCGACATAGCGATCCTCAAAGATAGCGCGGGCGTTGGTTGCGCTGGCTGGTTCAAAAACCGCGATGAGCCTGCGGCCGGGATGAGATCGGCGCAGTCCCGCTAGGGTATGGGAGACTGCGGTGGGATGGTGGGCGAAGTCGTCGATGAGGAGAACGTCGTCAATCAGGCCAATCTGCTCTTGTCGGCGTTTGACGCCAGCAAAGTTGGCTAGGGCCGCGCGTAGGTCATCGGCAGTCAGACCAGCGTGGAAACCAGCGGCCAAGCTGGCGAGTGCATTGCAGACATTGTAATCGCCGCTCAGCGGCAAGTTGAAAGCCCCCACCTCGTGCCCCGCCCGGCACAAGGTGAAGCGCGTGCCCTCGGCACTGGCCTGGAGGTCGGTGGCGCGCCAAAACGCGCCTTCTTCGAGGCCAAAGGTCTCCACCTGTGCCGGTGCGTTGGGGAGGAGTTCGGCGATATTGGGATCGGTGCCGTTGGCTAGAATCAAACCGTTTTGCGGCACCATGTTGACGAGTTGGCGGAAGGCTTTGACGATCTCGGCAAGGTCTTGGTAGATGTCGGCGTGGTCGAATTCAATGTTGTTGACGATTAGCACCTCGGGTAGGTAGTAGAAAAACTTCGCCCACTTGGCAAAAAAGGCGCTGTCGTATTCGTCGCCTTCGACGATGAAATGCACACCTTGGCCGACCCGGTAGGAGCGGTCGAAGTTTTGCGGCACCCCGGCGACGAGAAAGGAAGGGTCCAAGTCGCAAGCGGTGAAGAGATGGGCGATGAGCGCGGTAGTGGTAGTTTTGCCGTGGGTTCCGGTTACCACTACCGAGCGCTTGCCGCGAATGAAGAAATCGCGCAACACTTCCGGTAGCGACAGATACGGAATCCGGCGCGAGAGTACGGCCTCGGCCTCTGGATTGCCACGCGAGATGGCATTGCCAATGACGACCAAATCCGGCGCTGGCACTAGGTGATCCGCCGAGAAGCCAACCCGCACGTCGATCCCCAAATCCTCAAGCATGGTGCTCATCGGCGGATAGACGCGGTTGTCCGACCCAGTGACGCGATACCCCTGTTCGCGCAGCATACCGGCCAAAGACCCCATGGCCGTGCCGCAAGCGGCGATCAGATGAATGTGGGAACCCAAGGGAAGCTGCATGACCGTATATACCGTTGGGGCGATTCAGGTGTCAAGGGTAATAGGCCGGTTTGTGCGCGGCAATCGTCGATTGTTTTATTGTGGGGGCACTTGCTTGCAAGAGAGGAGACCATGGGCCAAGAAAAAGAAGCGGCAGAGGAGATTTTTCTGTCCCTCGTCATTCCCGTTTTCAACGAAGAAGAAAGCCTGCCTCATCTGTGGGTCCAGATTGAGAGTGCTCTGGCAACCGCGGAATGGGCTTGGGAGGCCATTTTCGTGGACGACGGCAGCACAGACGGCTCGTTTGCCGTCTTGGGCGAGTTGGCCAAACAGCATCCGCAGGTGTGCGCCTTGCGCTTCCGCCGCAACTACCGCAAAGCCGCAGCCCTCGCCGCTGGCTTTAAGCAGGCGCGCGGCCAAGTCATCGTCACCATGGACGCCGACCTGCAAGACGACCCCCGCGAAATCCCCCGGCTGCTGGACGAGCTAGACCGCGATTACGACTTAATATCGGGCTGGAAGGCCAAGCGCCGCGACCCTCTGAGCAAGACCCTCCCCTCCCGCTTGTTCAATTGGATCACCTCGCTAGTTTCCGGGGTGCGCCTGCGCGATTTCAACTGTGGCCTCAAGGCGTATCGGCGCGAGGTGGCCGAAGACGCACTGCCGTATCTATACGGAGAATTGTATCGGTTTTTGCCCGCCGTGGCCCACTGGATGGGCTATCGAGTCGGCGAGATCCCGGTGCAGCACCATCCCCGCCGCTTCGGCCATTCCAAATTCGGGACCAAGCGGTTGCTAAACGGTTTTTTAGATCTGCTGACCGTGACCTTTGTCGTGCGCTTTATGACCACGCCCATGCACGTCTTCGGCAGCTTGGGGCTTGGCTCTACGCTGTGCGGATCGGTCATCTGCGCCTATGTGGCCTTGCTGCGCTACGAGCACGGCAACATCCAAAACCGCCATCCCCTGCTCATGCTGGGCATTCTGCTGATCATCGTCGGCATTCAGTGCTTCTCCATCGGCTTCTTAGGAGACATGATCGCCAGCATGCACCAGCGCGGCGGACGCACCCCGCGCATTGCCGAGCGCTTAAACGGGTGATAGCTCCTTTAGGGCCGCCAGCAACGCGGCGATCTCCTCGTCCGTGCCCACCGAGATACGCAGGCAATCGGCCAAGCGCGGCGGCGAAGCAAAGTAGCGCACCAAGATTCGGCGCTCCTTGAGTTCCGCATAGAGTTCGGCAGCGGTACAGCTAGCCCAGCGCTCGCCGAGCCTAGCGAGCACGAAGTTCGCCTGCGAATCCCACACGTAAAAACCCAGCGTCCGCAACTCAGCACACAGGCGTGCGCGCGTCGCGCAGACGCGGGCGGCGTTTGCGCGCATTGCGTCGATATCTTCTAGGGCAGCCTCGGCGGCCACTAAGCTCAGCCGATTGAGATTGTAGTGGTCCTTGACCTTCCACATCCCCTCGATTAGCGCGGCCGGGGCAAAGGCAAAACCAATGCGCATGCCAGCGAGAGAGAAGGACTTGGACATGGTGCGCACGACGATGGCGTTGGGATGCTCTTCGATGAGCGGAACGCAGCCACCCTGCGAAAAATCGACATACGCTTCATCTATGACCAAAACGCCGTCAACCCGCGCACAGAGCGTGGCAACTGCATCGTAGGGCACGAGAGTGCCCGAGGGCGCGTTGGGATTGGCGAGAAAGGTGATGCGGGCTCCGGACACAGCTAGGCGGCCCTCGGGCAGGGAGAAATCCTCGCCGAACTCGACCGGAACCGCCTCCGCTCCTTGGATATCGATCAGCGGCTTGTAGTAGCCGTACGTGGGATGGGGATAAGCGATCTTGTCGCCTTCGCCGGCGAAGCTGCGGATGATGACGTTGAGCAGCTCATCTGAGCCATTGCCGGCCATAATCTGCTGAGGGGCGATGGCGAATACCTCGCCCAATTTGCGGCGCAAGGCCCAAGCGTCTGGGTCGGGATAAAGGCGCAGATCAGCGGAGCAGGCCTCGCGCAGCCGCGCGAGTACTAAGGGGGAGGGTGGATAGGGGTTTTCGTTAGTATTGAGCTTGATATAGCCCTTTTCGCGGGGCTGTTCCCCAGGAACGTACCCGCGCAGGCGGGCGATATTGGGGCGGAACAGGTCCGACACGACTAACTGTTTGTCGGCTTATCTACGCGCAGCACTTCCAAAACGCCCTCGATGTGCTCGATTTGGTCTATGGCTTGGCGCAGTTGCTCGTTGTCAGCGACGTCAATCCAGAAGTCCTGTTCGGCGATGCGGCCACCGGTGCTGGTCGTGGCGTCGCGGATGTTCGAGCCAGCGTCGCTGATCGCCTTCGAAATGTCCGCCAGCAAGTACGTGCGGTCCCGGCTACGAGTGCGCAGATGAACGGTAAAGATCGGTTCATCTTCCATTTCCCACTCAACCGTGAGCAGGCGGTCTGGCTCGGCGGAAATCCGGCCGATGTTGGGGCAGTCGGTGCGGTGGACCGTAACGCCGCGGCCTCGGGTAACTAAGCCGACAATCTCATCGCCCGGGATGGGACCACAACACTTGCCAAAGCGGATCATCAGGTTTTGCATCCCCTGGATGCGAATGTCTCTGCGGTCTAGGGGACGGAACGCACGCCGCATAGGCTTGAGCGGGGCTATGCGGCCGATAACCTTGCCGATTGACAGGTCCCCATTGCCGAGGGCAGCATAAAGGTGCTCGGCGTCGCTGAACCCAAACTCCTTAGCCACGGCATCGAGGTCAGGTGAGCCGGCGGCCCGATAGGACTTCAACCCTCTGTCGAGCTCATCCTTGCCAAGGCGCACGTTGTGGTCGTATTGCTCCTCCCGTAGCCAGCGGCGGATAGCTTGGCGGGCCTTGGCGGTCTTGACTTGGTCCAGCCAAGCGAGTTTGGGTTTTTGCTGCGGCTTCGTGACAATCTCCACGATTTCGCCGCTGCTCAACGTCGTACTTAGTGGCACGACTTGGTCGTTTACCTTGGCCCTCTCGCAGTGCAGCCCAATGTCGGTGTGGATGGCAAAGGCGAAGTCGATCGGCGTGGCCCCCTTGGGTAGCTGATGTAGGTCGCCTTTGGGGGTAAAGACGAAAATCTCGTCCTGAGACGCCAACTCGGCCTTCAGGTTTTCCATAAATTCGAGCGGGTTGGGGGCCTCCTGTTCCCAGTCACCAAATTGTTTCAGCCAACTCAAATTGAAGGCACCGGGCATCTTGTTGTTGGATTTGTAGCGCCAGTGGGCGGCGATGCCGATTTCAGCCGTGTCGTGCATCTGCGCGGTGCGGATTTGCACTTCGACGTATTGACCTTTGGGGCCGAGCACCGACGTGTGCAGCGACTGGTACATATTGCTCTTGGGTGTCGATATATAGTCTTTGAAGCGCTTGTTGTTGGGGGTGTAAATGTTGTGGACCAAACCGAGGATTTGATAGCATTCGCCCACGGTGTCGGTGATGATGCGCACGGCCAGCAGGTCGTAGATTTCCTCAAAGGACTTGCCGCGTACCTTCATCTTATTATAGATACTGTAGAAGTTCTTGGCGCGGCTCGTAAATTCGGCCTTAATGCCATCGGCGTGCAGGCGTTCCTCGAGAGGTATCTGAAATTCCTTTATATCGTCTTCGCGCTCTTGGCGCGTCATAGCCACCTTGTTGCGCAACTCTTGGTACATTTCGGGTTCGAGAAACTTGAGGCTTTGGTCCTCCAGTTGCCAGCGGATCAGCGCAAACCCAAAGCGACGAGCCAGCGGCGCGTACACTTCGAGCGTTTCCCGTGCCGTGCGCTCGCGGGATTGGAGGCTTAGGTATTGGAGCGTGCGCATGTTGTGCAATCGATCAGCCAGCTTAATGAATATGACGCGAATGTCCTTGAACATGGAGATCAGCAACTTGCGGTAGGTCTCGGCTTGGCGCTCCTCGCGGCTTTCGCAGGTTATCTGATCGATTTTGGTAACCCCGTTAATCAGTTCGGCGATCTCTTCGCCGAATTGTTCGGCGACCTCTGCATACGTGGCTGGCGTATCCTCGATGACGTCGTGCAAGAGCCCGGCGGCGACCGTAGTGTGGTCCATGCGGAGTTGCGCTAAAATTCGGGCCACTTCGACGCAATGGGCTATGAATGGCTCGCCGGACTTGCGGACCTGGTCCTTGTGATGCTCCTTGGCAAAGTGGTAGGCGCGATTGATCAGCGCGAAATCGGCTTGGTCGTTGCAGGAGGCGACCTCGATCAGCAACATTGACAGCCGCAGTTCGTCGCCCCCCTGCTCGACAAGTTCGTCCAAGTAGGTGTTTGGCAGGTCTGCAAAAGATGTGGGAATGGTTTCAGTCATGGGATCTTTGGCTATGTACTCGCCCGTCAACGTCAATATAAACAAGCATATAAAAAAAAAACAAGTACATAATCAAGCAGAAGTTTCACGCTCGTTTGCACGCGCGGCAGAAGTTAAATTAAAATGGAAAGAGAAAGGGATGTAGGATGCGGAGGCTAAACACCGAAAACGCACCAGCGCTGACGCGAGCAGATAAAATCCTCGCACTCGTCGTGGGTTTGAGTGCGATCGGGCTGATACTCTACGGCCGCTATACAGCCGAAGTCGGCGGCGCGCTCATCGTCGAGTTGGCCGGAGCTGCGCCCGCTACGCATGCTCTCTCCGACTACGGAATCTTGCCGGTTGTAGGACCTTTGGGTGAGAGCCAGATCGAGATCGCCCCCAAGGGCGCACGCGTACTTTCCGCACCCTGCGTCCACAAAATTTGCATGCGGCGGGGCTGGATACAGCGGGCAGGCGACGTGGCCGCATGCGTGCCCAATGGCCTAGTGCTGAGGATCGCTGGGGACGCGCCCATAGACGCGATGATTCACTGATGTTTGCGCGCCCTAGAGACGTGGCTCGTTTGGGGCTTATGGCCAGTGCGGCAATTGTGCTCTTCACCTTTGAATCGCTGGTGCCCAAACCCTTGCCTTGGATGAAGTTGGGACTCGGCAATTTGCCGGTTTTGGTCGCGCTAGTGAGCTTTGGCGGCGGCCCGGCATTGGCCGTTAGTGCCATCAAGCTGGTAGTTGGCGGCTTGCTCAGCGGGGGGTTTGCCGGTCCGGCCTTTGTCATTGGCGGCGGGGCTGGCTTGGCGAGTTGGTTGGTCATGGTTGCGGTGCGCCGCATGGGAGCGCGGCTTTTCAGCGTCGTGGGCCTGAGCATCTGGGGCGCGTTGGCGCATCAACTCAGCCAACTCGTTCTCGCCACTGGCTATATCGGCCACAGCGGTCTATTCGCGCTTTTGCCGCTGGCCTTGTTCAGCGCTTTGGTGAGCGGGGGGGCGATCGGCCTGTTGGCTTGGTTTACCTTGGAACAATTGGCGAAAATAGGCTGGTTGGACCAAGGCCAGTTATAAATGTTAAATGTATAGACTTTAGCTCGTTTCAATGGACTTGCCCCAAAAGCCTACCTTGCAAACCGAGCCGGTCTTTAGCGCCAAAGCGCTGGTGGCGGGCACCCTAGGGTCGCTGTGCATCGCCGTGGGAGCACCGTACGGCAACATGGTCATCCGCGGCTCCTACATGTCGATTGATTTCAGCGCCGCGGGTGCCCTGTTCCTTTTCTTTTTATTGACGGGCTTGTTCAACGCCTTGCTGGCGCGCTTTGCCGTTTCTGTGGCCCTCGGACGCTGCGAGCTCATCGTGGCGTACATTATGATGCTCACGGCCTCGGCCATCCCCACGATGGGCCTCAGTGAGTACTGGCTGACGATCATCACCGGTGCCCAGTACTACGCCACCCCGGAAAACGAGTGGGCCTTGCTCATCCTGCCGCACCTTCCCGAGTGGATCGCACCGCAGGATCCCGAAGCGATCAAGTGGTTTTACGAAGGAGCACCGCGCACCATTGGGGTTCCCTGGGCCACTTGGAGCGGCCCGCTGTGCTATTGGGCCATTCTCATTGTAGCCCTGTATTTGGTGATGATCTCGTCTATGGTCATTATGCGTCGCCAGTGGGTAGAGCGGGAGCGGCTAGTTTATCCGCTGGTGCAAGTGCCCTTGGCCATGGTGCAGAGCGGAGGCCGCGGAGAAGCCCTAGGTCCTTTCTTCAAAAATCCAATCATGTGGGTCGGCTTTGCCCTGCCCGTGCTCGTCAGTAGCCTCAACGCCCTACACGCGTACTTCAACTTCATCCCCGCCATCCAGCTCGTCTCTTCGATTCCGATCCTGCGCAACACCGTCAGCCTGATCTTCCGCCTGAGCTTTCCCATGATCGGATTTGCCTATCTGATCAACCTCGACATCGCCTTCAGTCTGTGGTTTTTCAACACCATCGCCAAGCTGATCCGAGGGGGGCTGGGAGTTTTAGGGGTTGGCAGCACCGAAAAGCTCGTTTACGGCGCTGCTAGCGAGCCGATCCTCGCCCATCAGGGACAGGGCGCGATGATCGTCCTAGTGTTTTTCGGCCTGTGGGTCGGCCGCGAGCACCTGCGCGATGTGCTGCGCAAAGCATTCCGCGGCGACGACCGCATCGACGACCGCGGCGAGATGCTCTCCTATCGGGCAGCGGTCTTAACTTGGCTCTCCGGCGTCGCAGTAATGACCATCTGGCTGTGGCAGTCCGGCCTGCCGCTGTGGGCGGCCTTTTTGACCGTGATGCTGGCCATCCTTATCTTCGTCGGCCTAACTCGAGTGGTAGTAGAAGGAGGTGTGGCCGCGGCGGTCGGACCGATGATCTCTCCGACGGTCTTGGTCTCGGCTGTCGGCTCTTCGGCGATCGGCCCGGCCGGTATGGTCGGCCTTGCATACACATTCGTGTGGGCGGCTGATATCCGCACCTTTGTCATGGCTTCCTGCGCACACGGCCTCAAGTTGGGCGAGGGATTAGGGTCGAGGCTGCGCCCGCTTTTTTGGTACATGCTGCTGGCGATTGTCGTTAGCATCGTCGGCTCGGTCGCCGCGATTTTGTACCTCGCCTACGAATACGGCGGCATCAACCTCAACCCGTGGTTTTTTGGAGGTGGAACTCGCGCCCCTTTTGATTATATTACCACCAAGTTAAGTGCGCCCACCGAGCCGAATATCGATGGCTGGATTCACACTTTTGTCGGCGGGGGCATCATGGCCCTGCTCATGTGGGCGCGCCAGCGGCTCTTGTGGTGGCCTCTGCATCCCATCGGTTACCCGATTGGTGCCGTATGGCTGATGGACCAGTTGTGGTTTAGCATTGCCATCGCTTGGCTCTTAAAGTTGTTGGCGATGAAATACGGCGGCCCCAGTCTTTTTCGCCGGGCGCGTCCTTTCTTTTTAGGCCTAATCATAGGCCAGTTTTTCATCGCGGGGCTCTGGTTGATTATCGACTTTTTTACGGGCATGACCGACAATGTGGTCTTCTGGATCTGAGAAAGGCACCAACTATGCCTAAGTTCGCGATGCGATGGATGGCCTTCGGCTGGAGTTTGGTCGGCGCAGCACCGGCTTGGACCGAAGTCGATTTTGCCGAGCTGGCGCGCACGGCCCCGGTCAAGCGCGTGCAGCAAACGATGGACACCTTTGCCGGCTTGGGGTCTAGAGTTGCCGGCTATCAAGGTGCCGACCAAGCGGCCCAGATCGTGCAGGAACGCTTCCGCGCCATCGGCCTCGACGACGTCACAGTACACGAATACGATGTATCTATTCCGGTCGATAAGGGCGGATTTCTGCAAGTAGTTGGCAGCGACGAACAAGTGCCAATCCACGGCCTGTGGCCCAATCTCGTCAAAACCTCGACGCTGCCCGAAGACGGGGTGACCAAGCGCTTGATCGACGCGGGCGCGGGTGAGTACGCGGACATGGACGGCAAGCAAGTCGAAGGCTCCGTCGCTCTGATGGACTTCAATTCGGGCGACGCCTGGCTCAATGCCGCCTACCTCGGGGCGCAAGCTATCCTCTTTATCGAGCCGGACTCCACCGTGTACTTGGAGGGCGAGAAGAAATTCCTCACCATGCCGCTCGACCTGCCGAGGTTTTGGGTCAATCGCCAAGTCGGTCAGCACTTGCGCCGCCAATTGGCGACCGAGGGCGAGCAGACGCTTCACCTGCAGTACCGCATGGATTGGGAGCGGCGTCCCGCTTGGAATATCCTCGGCACGATCCCGGGATACGATCCCTTGCTAAAAGAGGACGTGATCGTGCTAGAAGCGTACTACGACGCCATGTCCGTGGTGCCAGCCCTTGCCCCAGGTGCCGAGCAAGCCTCCGGCATTACTGCGCTGTTAGAGCTGGCTCGCTACTTTCGCGAAAATCCACCAGCGCGCACGGTCGTATTCCTCGCCACTTCGGCCCACCACTTGGGCTTGCGCGGGATTGATGATTTCATCCAACGCTATTTGCGCAAAGAGGAGCCCTTCATCGAGCACATGCTGGTGAGGCGGGTCGTCGATGCTGCACTCGCGCGGAACATGATCGCCCAAGACGGCATCCACTACGCCATCGGCGAGGAGGAGTTCGCCGGTAAGGAAGCCCTCGTGCGGGGCGTTGCCGAAGGGCGCACCGACTTGGCCGCGCGCGTTGCCGACGCTGCACTCGCCGAAGGGCTGCTGAGCCAAGAAGGAGGCGCACTACACCTCGCCGACGAGCAATTCAAAGATCGCCGCGAACTGGTTGACGAATTGCGCTCGGACGATGACTTGCGCCTCGCGCTCTTCAAAACTTGGGTCGATCCCAAAGTGGATTCGCTCGCGGTCAAGCTCTTTATCAGCCTCGACCTTTCGTCGCAAACCGACGAACTCGGAGTGTGGAATAGCAATACCAGCTTTTACTACAAGCGCTACTTCGCACCCTTCGGCAAGAACTTCATGGGGTATGCGCGCAAGATCAGCCGCGAGTTGAATTATCAGCGGCGCGATGTGCTGGTCAATGGCATCAGCCCCGAAGGCGGGATGAGTTGGCAGACCTTTGTACCAGGCGAAATATCGGTCAATAGCGAATTGGTGTTGGCGACCGGTACGCCAGCATTGGCCTTTGTCACTGTCAACGACGCGCGCTTCCTCGTCGATACGCCCTTAGACCGGGCTGAGCACGTCAACTACGCCAACCTCGCCAAACAAATCCGGGTGCTCTCCGGCATGTTCGAGATGGCCTTTGCAGACCCAGAGCTATTCCCGGACTTCAAAATGCGCTTGCGCGACACGCTGCGCTCGCTGCGCGGTCGGACTATGGTCTTTCCACGCCGCAGCATCATCCCCGACTTGCCGCGTGCAGACGCCGTAGCCGTGGTGCGCAACGGCAAGAAAAAGTCGTATAAAGGCGTGCGCGGCGAGTACTACGAAGTAGTAGATGATAAGGGGGCCTTCTACGTAAATCGGGTGCGGGTCAACAACGTGCAGATTGAGGGCTACTACATGGACCCGATCACCGGCCGCATCACCTACGCCCCCGACCGCGGCGTGCAAGGCGACGAAAGCTACCCCATGCGGGTCGCCATGGACTGGCGCGATAAGCAATGGATGGTCATCCTCTTCCCCTGCGTACCCTACAACTTCTTCGACATCGTCGATCCGCGCTATCTGACCAAGCTGTCCAACGTGCAGGTCTTCGACGAAACGAACGGTCCACCTGTGGAGTACGGTTATACCATCGGCGAGGGCCCTTCGGCCCAAAACGAGCCGGTCGGGGTGCTCTTCGCACGGCCCGGTTCGCACATCAAGATGGGATTCGGTGCCGGCCTGCTGGGATTCCGCTCGCTCCTGCTCAACGCCACCAGCGTAACCGACAAGGAAAAGGCCGAGGGCGAGGGCTTTGAGATCCGCCCCGGTACTTCCTTTGCCCGCACGACCTTCCAAGCCGCCCAAGACATGTGGAATCTCGACGAGTCGCGAATGCGCGAGCTGCGGAGCTTTGCCATTGAAAACCAGCGCCTCAACGACCTCCACTATCGCGCCGAAGCCGAGTTGGCCCAAGCCTCCGAGGCTGAGACCGAGCAGCGCTGGGGCGATTTCGTGCGCCACACGCGCGCGGCCTTCGGGTTGGAATCGCGCGCCTATCCAGACGTCAAATCCACCCAAAACGACGTCATTCAGGGCATTATCTTCTTCATGGCCCTCGTCATTCCCTGCGCCTTTTTCACCGAGCGGCTCATTTTTACGGCCGCCACGATCCGCAATCAGATCATCGGATTCGCCGGGGTTTTCCTGGCGATCTGGATCGTGTTGTGGCTGGTGCATCCGGCCTTTCAGCTATCCAATCCCTTCGTCATTCTGCTGGCCTTTATCATCATCGCCTTGGCAGTGCTGGTGATGTCGATTATTTCCGGCCGCTTTAACGAGCAGATGAAGAAGCTGCGCACCGAAGTAGCCGTGATCCACGACACGGACGTCAGCCGCTCTTCGGCCTCGCTGACGGCCTTCCAGCTCGGGATTTCCAACATGAAGCGGCGCAAGACGCGTACGGTGCTCACCTTTACCACGCTCTTGCTGCTAACGTTCACAGTGCTCTCTTTTACCTCCATCCGCACGGGCTTGCGGTTCAACCAAATCAGTCGCGACAACGAGGGTCTCTACGAGGGCATCCTCATCCGCAGCAAGGCGTGGAATCCGATGGAGGATTCAGTCCTCGAATACGCCCGCAGCAATTTCGGTGATCGGGCCGCAGTCGCGCCGCGCAGTTGGTACAGCAACAAGGCCAAAGCACACATCAAAATAAAGCACGGAGACAAAGCCCATAACGCGCTCGGTGTCCTAGGGTTAGCACCCGCAGAGACTCAAGTTACTCGGCTCAACCAAGCCCTAGTCGCCGGACGCTGGTTTGAGCCGGGCGAGGACAAGGCCTGTATCCTGCCCATCGACATGGTCAAGGAATCCCATCTTGATGTCGATTTGGCCGACGTTGGTCAAGCGCAAGTCAGGGTCTTCGGCGACTTGTTCACGGTGGTGGGCGTCATCGACTCCAAGCGCATGAAGGACCTCAAAGACCTCGACGACGAAATTCTGACGCCAGCCGACTTCGCCGTCACCGGCGGTCAGGCAGTGCAAGAAATAGCCGAAGAAGAACAGCGCGAGAAACAAGGGCTGGAGGACGCCAAGGTCGTCATCAAGCCCTTCGTCCACATAGAGCCAGCCAACACCCTGATTATTCCCTACCACACGTTGCGCAACGTCGGCAGCGGCAACCCGCTACAGTCGGTAGCCGTGCGCTTCCCCGCAGGCAGCGATGTGCGCGGCGAGGTCGAGGAGTTCCTCTCGCGCCTCGCGGTAACGCTGTTCGCCGGAGTCAAGGAGGCCGGCGATGAATACATCAAGGTGTCGATCTACTCATCGCTGGGCATGACCTCCTTTTCCGGGATGAGCAATTTGTTCATCCCCATGCTGATCGCCTCACTAATCGTGCTCAACACCATGATGGGCAGCGTGTATGAGCGCTTCCGCGAGATCGGCATCTACTCTTCGGTGGGCCTAGCCCCCGGCCACATCTCATGGCTTTTTATCGCCGAGAGTTGCGTCTATTCGGTACTGGGCGTGGTCGCCGGTTATCTCAGCGGCCAAGTAATCGCCAAAGTGCTGATCGAATTTGACCTTTTGGGCGGCTTCACGCTCAACTACTCCTCAGTGGCCGCGGTGCTCTCCTGTATGCTGGTGATGGCCGTGGTCATGCTCTCGACGATTTATCCGGCGCGCAAGGCTTCGCAAATGGCCGTGCCGGACGTGACCCGCAAGTGGAAGCTGCCGCCGCCCGACGGCGACCAGTGGGATTTCGAGTTCCCCTTTACAGTCAGTGGCCACGAGGTCTTGGGCTTGAGCGTATTTCTCATCGGCTACTTCGACTCCTACAGCGAAGAGTCCATCGGCACCTTCTACACCGACGGTGCCCAGCTAAACCGCGAAGAAACGCCCAATGGCGAAGGATACATTATCGACATGAATATCTGGCTGGCTCCGTTCGATTTGGGCGTCAGCCAACACGTCACTGTGCGGGCCATGCCAGAGGCCGAGCACAACATTTACGCGGTCAGCCTACAAATCAAGCGGCTCAGCGGCGAGGACGCCTCGTGGCGGCGGGTCAACCAGCGCTTTATGAACGTCATCCGCAAACAGTTCCTCATCTGGCGCACGGTAGATGCCGAGGCCAAAGAAGGCTACCGCCAACAGGGCGAGGAAATTCTACAAGGGCTGCGCAGCGAAGTGTCGGCGTAAGGGAGGATAACGAGTGCTCGGAAGCAAAAACAGAAACCCGAACCAAGAGATCGAAGAATATCGGGACCTAATGCAGGTCCCGGACCGCTTCGAGAACGGCTTTACGATCAAGGCCATCCTCGGCGTGCTCTTCGTCGCCTTCATCATGGTGCCGGGCAACATGTACTTGAGCCTGATGATCGGCGGCTCTTTGGGAGCAGCGGCCGAGTGGGTGACCATCATCCTCTTCGCCGAAATCACCAAGCGCTCCTTTTCTTCGCTCCGGCGCCAAGAAGTCTATGTGCTGTTCTACGTGGCCGGCTCGCTGATTGCCGCGGAGACTGGTGCCTTTGAAGGCTTGCTCTACAACCAGTACTTGGTGCAATCGCCAGCGGCCAAGCAGTTTGGCATCGCCAAGCTGATCCCCGGCTGGGTGGCACCGCAGCCCGACTCGTCGGCCATCATCGAACGGACCTTCCTGCACTCGGATTGGGCGATGCCGATCGTCCTCCTAGTCTTGGGGATGATCATCTGGCGCATCAACTGGTTCACCATGTCGTACGCGCTCTTCCGGCTCACCTCCGACTACGAGCGCCTACCCTTTCCCTTCGCGCCCGTAAACGCCCAAGGCGCTACGGCACTGGCCGAGACCACCCAAGGGGTTGAGACGTGGCGCTGGCGGGTATTTTCGGCCGGGGCGATGATCGGCTTGGTCTTTGGCACGATCTACGTGGCCTTGCCGGCGATTACGGGCGCGCTGCTGACCGAGCCGATCCAACTCATACCCATTCCCTTTATCGATTTCACCCAAGTCACCGGCAATTTTATCCCGGCTACTCCACTGGGATTTACCGCGCACTTGGGACCGATCTTTGCCGGGCTGGTGGTGCCGTTCTGGGGCGTGGTTGGCACCTTTATCGGCGTACTCGTCGCCTCCATTGCCAACCCGCTGCTCTACACCTGGACGCCTTCGTGGCGCGAGGAGCCGTACCTGAACTTGTGGCAGCAAGGCATGGGCACGATCGAGACCTACTTCGTCAACTACGTCGATTTCTGGATGAGTTTCGGCCTCGGCACTACCTTCGCCATCGCCGCCATCGGCATCTACCAGATAGTTCAGAGCGTGCGCAAGGCTAGGGCTAACAACGGCAATGGAAACGATGGCAGTCCCAAGCGCGGCTTCGCCACCCCTGCCGGCCGCGGCGATTTCCCCATCTGGGTGGCGTTGGCACTATACGCCTTGGCCACGGCCGGCCTGATCGGCATCGCCGCTTGGCTGCTGCCGGGCATTGCCCAATTTATATGGTTCTTCCTCTTCTTTGGTTTCGTATTCACGCCTTTTCAGTCGTTTGTCAACGCTCGCCTAGTCGGGATGGTAGGGCAGACGGTGGACGTTCCCTTTGTGCGCGAGGCCACGATTATTCTCTCTGGGTATCGCGGTGTTGACATCTGGTTCATTCCGTTTCCCTTGGGCAACTACGGTGCCCAGACCCAGAAGTTCCGCGAAATCGAATTGACCGGCACCCAGTTTACCAGCATCATCCGCGCCGAGATTTTCATGGTGCCCATCGTGCTCTTTACCAGTTTTCTCTACGGCTCCTATATCTGGAAACTGGCACCGATCCCGTCGGCTTCCTACCCCTATGCTCAGCTCATGTGGCGTCTGCGCGCCTACCAGCAATGCCTTTTTATCACCGGCACCATGCGCAGCGAACTGGCCATAGACAAAGATCAGGCGGGATGGACTCCAGCTAACCTGATCGAAAACGAATGGTGGTACTGGCGAGTGCGGCTAGTGGATCAGGAATGGCTGGACTCCAACGGCAAGCGCGGTCAAGTCGGCCCGTGGATGCCGACCCAAGTCTTCTACTCGTACTTCGATCAGGGGGCACCCGACATCGTCGCCGAGCGCTACCTGCGCGACGAGCAGCTAGCCGAAGAGCAAGTTGTCGAGGGCCTACCGGCGATTGCGCCATTAGGGCCAGCGATGGACGCCATCATCCGCGATCCCCGCCCGACCCTCGAAGTTCAGGTCGAACGAGCCGTACCGGCGGGGTGGTCTTTCTACTTTGAAGTCGATACCGATCCGCTCTTTACCAGTTCTTGGATCCAGCGCTCCAGCGACGTGCCTTGGCTCTTTAGGGCGCTGAAACTTGAGGTCATTGCCTTTGGTGCCGGCTTCGGGGTGGTGAGCTTCATTCTGCTCTCTATACTCGGGCTGCCGATCCTGTTGATCTTTGGCTTCGTGCGCTCGCTGACGATTCTGCCGCATTACGTGGTGACCGAGATCATCGGCGCGCTCTTGGCTCGCTACTACTTTTGGAACAAGTACGGGCGGCAGGAGTGGCGGCAGTTTGCCCCGGTTCTGGCGGTGGGCTTCGCCTGCGGCATGGCACTGATGGGGATGGCGTCGGTGGGGATCGCCCTGATCCAGAAATCGGTCTCCGTGTTGATCTTCTAGCATGAGCGACTGGGTGGATTTCGCTTGGCAAGGGCTGCGGATGTCCGTGCCCGACGATTGGAACCTCGGCCGAGTTGACGGGGATTTTGAAAAGGGCTATGCCCGCCTCGACGACGCCGAGATCGTGCGCGCCGAGATCGAATGGCGGCGGCTCAAAGGCCGCGGCGAGGCCCTGCGTCTGACTGAGTTGGTAGATCGCTACCTAGCCAACCTGCAAAAGAAGGCCCAAAAGGTCGATGCTCCCTTTGAGGTCCAGCGCCGCGCCCGATTCCTCAAAAACAAGAAGTTCCTCGAAGGCCGCGAATACGAGGTCTTCATCTGGGAGGCCGACTTCCGCGCCTACAACCTAGCGCTCGCCTTGAAGTCCGGGCGGGTAGTGCTCCTGCGAGTGCTGGCCAAGCTAGACGAGTTTTTGCCCGAGCAAGCCGAGGCCGTGTTCAGTTCGCTCGTCGATCAAGAAGCCGAGGATGCGTATCTGTGGAGCGTGTACGGCTTGCGGTTTTTCGCGCCCAGCGACCTCAAGCTACAAAGCCATTCCCTCAAGTCGGGCCACATCGAGCTAGAGTTTTCCCTCGGCAAACAAGTTCTGAAGGTGCATCGGTTGAGCATGGCCCGGATTATGCTCAAAGATGCGCACATTCAAGACTGGTATCCGGTTTTTTTTAAAAAGAATTTGCGCGATTTCGTGGTGGACATTGCGCCAGAAGATGTGCAGGAACATGAAGGCATTCTCGTCGAGGGGCGGCCGCGCAGCCGCTGGCGTCAGCTACTGCGCCCCCTGCCCTTTATGAACCCGAGGCCGCGCCTGTATCTGCGGGGGCGCGTCTGGCGCGATACCAGCATCGACAAGATATTCATCGTCGAGCACCTCTACCGCAAGAAAGACGCAGCAGAAGATCTAGTCGCCAAGGTAGTAGATGGGCATTTTATCAAAAAACAAGGGACCCAAGCTGAGCCGGGCCGCCATGCTGGCGTCGCGGCCAACGCGCAATGAGTCCCTGCGCTGGGAAAACAACGACAACGGCGAGGTTCAGGTCTCAATAAAGCGCCAAGAGACCTGGAGGGTGCGGCTGCTGTCCAAGTTTTTCTACATTCCTAGACAGCGCAAAATTACCCTCGACGAGGTCGGCAGCGAGGTCTGGCGGATGTGCAACGGTCGCAACTCGGTCGGCCGGATGATCGAAGAGCTCAGCGACAAATACCAGCTCAATCGCAAAGAGGCCGAGGTCTCCCTGCTCCAGTATTTGAAGACCCTTGGGCAGAAGCGCTTCATCGGCTTTGTGTTAGAAAACGATGAGAGGCCGCCCGGTCGCGGCGTGGCCAGCGGAAAAAAATGGCAAAAGAAACAAACAGGGGCGAGCAATTAGCTCGTCCCTGTTTTCGTCTGCACTCAGTCGCACACTTTTTCTCCCACTTGCTCAATCCCGCACTGTTGGCGCTGTTAATCTTCGGCGTCCAAGCCCACGTGCTGGGCGACTGGCTCGCCGGCTCGGTGGCGATCGGCACCTTCTCCTTGGTACCTGGGCTGCTTCTCTGGCACTTCGTGCGCTCGGGGTATCTCGACAAAGCCTATACAGACGACCGCAACAAGCGCGCTACCCTGCTATTGCTGGGCGCTCTTTGCTACGCCTTGGGAAGTGCGGCCCTCTACGGGATCGGCGCTCCGCCCCTGATGCTGGTCACGGCCGCGTCCTGTGTCGTCAACACGCTCTTGGTCTGGTGGATCAATCGCTTCTATAAGATTAGTATTCACGCGGCTGGTGTCGGGGGGGCAACCTGTGTATTGTTGATCAGCGTTGGCAGCGCGGCGTGGCCCTTCTTGCTCAGTTGGCCGGCCGTCGCTTGGGCACGGCTTTACTTGCGGGCGCATACTCCCATGCAGGTCGGCGCGGGCGGCACGCTGGGCGCGGGGAGTATGGCCCTGCTGTACCGTGCTTTCATCTGGTGAGCGCAGCCCATGAACCAATCGTATAAAGGCTTTATAGATCGCCTGACCTACCACAACCCGGAAAACGGCTATACCATCGCGCGCTTAGTAATAGAGGGCCAGCGCGAGCGGATCGCCATCGTGGGGGCAATTGCCTCCATCCAAGAAGGCGAGAGCATCGAAGTCGAAGGCGTGTGGACCAATCATCCCAAATACGGCAAACAGCTCAAGGTGGATCGCTATAAGTCCGTTTATCCCTCGACCCTCGAAGGCATGCAAAAGTACCTCGGGTCCGGTTTGATCAAGGGCATCGGGCCAAGGTCGGCCAAGCGCATCGTCGAGCACTTTGGCGAGGAAACGCTCGACATCATCGACGAGGATCCCCAACAGCTAGCGGAAGTGCCCAAGTTGGGCAAGAAGAAGGTCGAGCTAATTGCCGAGGCTTGGGACGAGCAGCGACAAATCAAGGACGTGATGGTCTTTTTGCAGTCGCATGGGATTACCACTGGCTACGCGGTAAAAATTTTCAAGACCTACGGCCAAGAGGCTATCCACAAGGTCCGCAGCGATCCCTATCGCCTAGAGCGCGATGTGGATGGGATCGGCTTCCGCATCGCCGACCGCATTGCCCAGCGCTTGGGCCTAGGCCGCGACGCGCCTGAGCGCGTGCAAGCTGGCATCCGCTATCTGCTCTCCGAAGCGGCCGACGAAGGCCACGTGTACCTACCAGCCGTCGAAATGATGGAGCGGGCTGTCGAAATTTTGGAGATCAACGCCGAGTTGCTGCCGCCAGCATTGGAAGCCCTGCGCACCACCGATGGCGTGGTGACCGAAGATATGCGCTACTATCTGCCGCCGCTTCACCGAGCCGAAGTGGGTGCCGCATCGTCGCTAAAGCGGCTTTTACAAGCGCTGGCCGCAGAATTGGCTATGCCCGCAGAAGTAGAAGACGAGCTGGAGTTGGCCCCAGCGCAAAGACAGGCCGTGGAGCTGGTCGCCACCAGCAAGGTGCTGGTGCTAACTGGGGGGCCGGGCACCGGCAAGACCACGGTCACGCGGCGCATCTTGCGCCTGTTGGAGGAAGGCGGCCTTAAGGTCGCGCTATGCTCGCCTACGGGCCGCGCCGCCAAGCGGCTGAGCGAGGCCAGCGGGCGCGAGGCCAAGACCATTCATCGGCTGTTGGGATTTCAGCCGGGCGAGCGGCAATTCAAAAAAGGCCGCGACGACCTCCTCGAAGTCGATGCGCTGATCGTGGATGAGGCTTCCATGATCGACGTAGTGCTGATGAACGCGCTCCTACGCGCCCTGCCCGACCACGCTCGGTTAGTGCTAGTCGGCGACATCGACCAGTTGCCCTCGGTGGGACCGGGCAACGTGCTCCGCGACATCATTGACTCCGCCGCAGTGCCAGTGGTGCGCCTGACGCAGATTTTTCGCCAAGCCCAAAAAAGCCACATCATCCGCAATGCGCACCGCATCAACAGCGGCGAAATGCCCATCGTCGAGAACCAAGCGGATGCGGATTTCTACTTTATTCAAGAAGGCGACCCAGAGCGGGTGGTCGAGCTAGTGGAGGAGTTGTGCGCCACGCGGCTGCCCAGCTATCGGGGGTGGGATCGGCGCGACGACATCCAAGTGCTTTCGCCCATGTACCGCGGCGAGACCGGCGCGCTCAACCTCAACCAGCAGCTGCAACAGCGCCTCAACCCGCACGGGCAGGCGCACAGCCATCGCGGAGCCGAATTCCGGGTGGGCGACAAGGTCATGCAGGTCAAAAACAACTACGACAAGGGCGTTTTTAACGGCGACATCGGCACAATCGAGCGGCTCGACGCGGACAAGCAGGTGCTCTATGTGCGCTTTGACTACACCTTGGAATACGATCAAGTCGATCTCGACCAGCTAACCCTCGCCTACGCCATCAGCATCCACCGCTCTCAAGGGTCGGAATTTCCCGTGGTGGTGCTGCCGCTGACGACGCAGCACTACGTGATGCTCCAGCGCAACCTGCTCTACACGGCGATTACCCGCGCCAAGCAAATGATCGTCATCGTCGGCACTCCCAAGGCCCTCAAGCTGGCCATTGCCAACGACAAGGTCGCCCAGCGCTACACCACGCTCAAGGAGCGCCTGCGCGGCGAAGTCGGCGCGGTGATGGAAGCGGGACAAGCCATTCCATTGGAATCGACACTGCCGAGCGATTGATTCCACAAACCGACGCGTTCCTCATCAATCGCCACTGTCTTGGGGAAAGGTTGGCAGGATACGTTAGCTGCCAATCACCTCTACAAGTCGTCGCGCAGCAGCCAGCGCACGGCGTTTTGCTGCAACTTCTCGTAGGATGGATTCCACAGCGCGGGGATGGTGTGTCCCGGTGATAAATAGCACACGCGGCCCGCGCCGTACTCATAAGCCCAAGCCGCCTCACACATGGTGCCCAAGTCCTGCCAAGCGTCCCCGTCGTCGTTGACGCTGACGGCCAAGACATGAGCTGGATCCTTGTCGTATTGCATGAAGTGCTGCTCGTCCTCGACGACAAAGTCCTCCACACCGCGCGTTATGGGATGGTCTGTGCGCGTGATGTGCACTCGGTAGGGACGCACTGGCGGGTGTCCTTGCGTAGCGGCACCTAGCACGTGGCGGAAGTCGCTGCTCCCTGGAGCGATGTACGTGGAATTGTGGTAGAAAAGAGCCGCCCCACCTGCCTCCACAAAGTTCCGCACGGCGCGGCCCTGATCCTCGGTAATCCACTGCACGGGACGGGATTCCTCCGCTTCGACGGGCGGCTCGCTGACGGACGCAGCCTCTATTCCGTAGCCATTGGGCCAGATCATGCCGTCGCGGAAGACGATCAGCAGCCGATAGCTCGACAGATGTTGGGCATTGAGCAGGGTAAGTTCGTCGGTAAAGTCAATGGACAACCCCATGCCTTGGACCAAGGTGCGGCCCAAAGCCGTGCGGATGTAATCAGACGTGTGATAGCGGTCGCCCACTAGGGCAAAGGCCGTAGCCATGCATCGCCTCCTCGGTGATTTTTGTGCCTGTAATTGGCGGCAGACTCGCCGCCTTAGAACCGTTCCAACTCGAAGGATCGGGCGCGTAGTAGAAACCGCTCTGCTCCACCGCTTCGGTCACAGCTTGGTTGGTCACGCCCGGCTGCACGGTCACCGCGCGGTTTTCCAAGTCAATGTCGAGGACCGCTCGCATCCGCGCCGTGCTCAACACGACTCCATATTCCCTCGGCAGGGCATCCCCTGAAAGTCCGGTGCCAGCGCCCCAAGGGACGATGGGAATGTCGAGTTGGGAGCACGACCGGAGTACGGCCGCGACCTGCTCGGTGCTATCCGGTAAGGCGACCAGCATGGGCCGCTGGCGATACGCCGACAGGCCGTCGCATTCATAGGCGACTACGTCCTCGCGGTGGTGAATAATCTGATCGGCGCGCAGGTGTTCAAGCAGACGACTGATGAGGTCTCCGCGTCGCTTGAATCGGGTGGAGTCGGGTTTGGGAAGTTGCATTATTAGTAACTAGTCGTCCTCTTTCAACTTATCTATCGCCCAGCCAAGATATTCTACAGCAGTCCTAAGATTTTCTAAACATTCGTCCTTATCCCCTAGATTATCCGACGCTATGCTGTTCATAAGGCCGTATAAACTGCGTTGCACTTCGCGGATTTCCGCTTCATACTGCTGATTGTTGGACATGATACAAGCCTCTTTCTGTGGAGTTCCTATACCCTAGCGGCCCGTCGCCGCCGGCATCTCAAACATTTCGGTCTCAATCTGCTCGGCGCGTTCGCGGGCCTGCCAGAGATCGTAGGCCATCTGCATTCCGAGCCAAGTCTCCGGCGTAGAGCCGAACGCCTTGGATAGGCGAATGGCCATCTCGGTCGAGATGCCCCTCCTCTCGTTTACAAGATCGGACAGCGCCTGACGGGTTACGCCCAGACCTTCCGCCGCCCTAGTCACGGACAGACCAAGCGGCTGCAGACACTGTCGTCGTACGATTCCACCTGGATGCGGAGGATCGTGCATTGCCATATTTCCACTCCCATTTAGTGATAGTCTATGTAGTCCACATCGACCGCGTGACCATCTTGGAATCGGAAGGTCACGCGCCAATTTCCCGACACCGAGATAGCATAGTGCCCCCTCAACTGGCCTTTTAGCTGATGGAGCCTGAAGCCTGGCAAGTTCATATCCTGTGGTGTCCGACTCCGATCAAGCGCCGCAAGAATATCTCTCAACTTACGGACGTGCTCTGGTGCTACTCTCCGCGCCCCTTGACCATTGTAGAGCGCCCCGAGTCCCCGATGCTTGAATGATACTATCACACTGGTATCCCACAGTGTCGCCTGTCACTTGTCAATAGGCATAGACAAGAGCCGCTCCAGCCGTTGCAAGCGGCTCTTATCGTGATTAATAGCCCAAGTCTTTGGCGTACGCAAAAAGCGCGGGTGTGCCGCCGGTATGGAGAAAGATAAGGCTCTGCTCGGGACGCCACCAACCCGCCCGCACATGCGCCAAAAGCCCGGCCATGGCTTTGCTGGTGTAGGAAGGATCGAGCAACAGTCCTTCCTGCTGCGCTAACAGGTGCAGAGCTTCGCAGCCCTCTGGAGTGACCACACCATAGTCCGGGCCGACAAACGCGGCGTAACTCTCGAAATCCTCTACCTTCAGCGAGAGGTCTAGCCCTAGGATCTCGGCGCATTCCCACGCCAGCGCGAGATGCCCCTCAGCGGCTTCGCGATCGTCGCGCGGCGAGGGGCTGATGCCCACCACCCGCATATCAATGCCCAGCGCCTTGAACGCCACCACTAGCCCCACGTGGGTATGCGCCCCCGAACACAGGTAGATCGCCGCTGGCTCAACGCCCTGTTCTTCGCATTGGGCCAAAAGTTCTAACGCTCCATCGACGTACGCTACACTGCGGAAGATGCGCGCGTCCGAGCTGGTGTGGAAGGGGTGGTGCCCAGCCGCGGTCAGCGCGGCCATCTTCGCGGCCACGGCTCTCGATTGCTCCTTAGGTGCTGGCAGGTCCACCTCCGCGCCAAAAAGGCGAGTCAACAGCAGGTTCCCTTGCGTCTGTGCGTGAGCGTCGTCGCGACCGACGACCACCGCAGACAGTCCTAATTTTGCGGCCACTGCGGCCGTCTGCCGCGATTGATTCGACTGGGCGGCGGCTGAGTGTACCAGCACATCGCAGCCCTGCTCTACGGCTTGGGCGATTTGGTATTCAAATTCGCGGATCTTGTTGCCACCAAAAGCCAAGCCGGTCAAATCGTCGCGCTTGACCCAAATTTGCGGACCGGCTAGATGGGCGCTGAGGCGTTTTAGTTCCTCCAAGGGCGTCGGCAAGGACGCTAGCTGCAATCGCGGCAAGGCGGCCAACCGCTCTTTTAGTTCCTCTCGGCTAATAGTCATAGCTTTCCTCTTTTTTGCTTTCAATACAACTATTAAACAACCACCGGGCAAACCCATCATTCACTTCGGGCACACCGCGTTTGCCCTTTTGCTAAAATC
Source organism: Candidatus Latescibacterota bacterium (assembly GCA_022826515.1). Next base: position 21,693 of record JAJDUT010000110.1, on the reverse strand, counting down.
CCTTAACTTTTACGTAGTGAGACCCACACAACCTTTTGCCCCTCCTCAAAGCCTCACAGCCCCCAACACAAATCGCTGTTTAACCAATACATAGGGCCGTTTTGGATCTAGTCGAACCTATACCCGAACGCCTATTGCCCCACATTCGCGGCGAATTGCAACCCGGCGAGCTGCTCATCGTCCTTCTCGCCGCGGACATTCGCCCCGACGGGCAATACGGCGACTCTTGGTTTGCTCTCACCGACGAGCGGATACTCGTCTTCCACCCCAATGGCGCAGATACGCCCGAGACCGTGCGCCTCGGTTTGGACGAAGTGCAAGGCATCCAGACCCGCAACTACGTGGGCAGCGGTGCGCTCGTCGTCGAACTGGAGGATGAGACCGTCGAGCTGCTGCGCTTTTCGCAGAGTGCGTACTACAAATTCTCCGGCGTGCCCCAAGCCATTGAGGGCGCTGGCCTAGTCGAGGAAGAAGACGCAGACGAGGACGGGGCGCTGCATGTCGATCCCGTCAAAACAGTAGAGCACTGCCCCACCTGCGGCCGCGCCCTGCGCTCCGGCTCCAAAGTCTGCCCCAACTGCCTGCGCCAGACCGAGACCTTCTGGCGGTTGTTTTCCTATATCAAGCCCTATAAAACCCAGGCACTGCTCGGGTTTACGCTGACGATCTTGCTGACGGTCATCAGCCTGCTGCCGCCCCAGCTCAACCGCATCCTCATCGACGATGTCGTCGTCCCGGTCCTCGTCCAATACGAAGCCGCTGGCATCGCCGAGGGCGAGGCGACCACGCCCCCTGCCGCGAGCGTCCAACTCCTGCTGTTGGTCGTGCTCGGCCTGCTCGGTATCTATATCAGCCGCGGCATCATCAGCGGCGTGCGGATGTACGCCCTAGGGTGGCTCGGCCAGCGCGTCGTGTACGATTTGCAGATGCAAATTTTCCAACATTTGCAATTGCTGTCGCTGACGTTTTACAACAAGCTCAGCACCGGTCGAATCATGACCCGAGTCACCAGCGATACCGAGCGCATGCGCAGCTTTATCACCTCGGGGTTTCAAGACATTGTCATCGACGGGCTGACCATCGTCGGCATCTGCGCGATGCTCTTTGTAATGAATTGGGAGTTGGCATTTTTGTCGCTGATCCCAATTCCTTTCATGATCGTCGGCACCATCATCTACCGCAATCGCATCCACTGGATTTTCCACCGGATATGGCGTCGCATTTCTACCCTCAACGCCATGCTCGCCGACTCCATCCCCGGCGTCAAAGTAGTAAAGGCGTTTGCCCAAGAAAACCGCGAGCTCGATCGTTTCAACGAGCGTAACGTCGATCTGCGCGAATCGCAGATGACCGCCTTCAAGATGCGTTCCTATTACATCCCGACGATCGCTTTTATAACCTCGGTCGGCTCGATCGTCCTGTGGTGGTTTGGCGGCAACCGGGTGCTCGGCAACACGCTGACCTTGGGCGACTTGCAGGCTTTTATCTCGTACATGGTCATGTTCTACGCGCCGGTGCGCTCGCTGTGTAACCTCACCGAGCAGCTAGAGACCGCGGCGACGACGGCCGAGCGCGTCTTTGAGATCATCGACACTGAGCCCGAAGTCCAAGACGACCCCGACGCCATAGATCCTGGCGTGCTTACCGGCGCGGTAGAATTCCGCAACGTCAGCTTCACGTACGACGGCTCGGCGCGCATTCTCGACCGCATCCACTTTAAGACCACGCCCGGCGAGATGATCGGCATCGTTGGCCCCAGCGGCGCGGGCAAATCGACCTTGGTCAACCTCATCTCGCGGTTCTACGACGCCACCGACGGCCAAGTCCGCATCGACGGCCAGCCCATTACCCGGCTCAAACAGCAGGCACTGCGCAACCAAATCGGCGTGGTCTTGCAAGAGCCGCTGCTGTTCCAAGGCTCTATCGCCAGCAATATCGCCTACGGCCACCCCGACGCCACGCGCCAAGAGGTCATCGAGGCGGCCCGTACGGCCAACGCCCACAAGTTCATCATGAATTTTCCCGATGGCTACGACACCCAAGTCGGCGAGCGCGGCGGTCGGCTCTCCGGCGGCGAGCGCCAGCGCATCTCCATTGCCCGCGCCCTGATCGGCAACCCGCGCATCCTGATCCTCGACGAAGCCACCGCCTCAGTCGATACCCAGACCGAATACGAAATCCAAGAGGCGCTCGAACGGTTAGTAGCCGGCCGCACCACCTTTGCCATTGCCCACCGGCTCTCGACGCTTAAAAACGCCGACCGACTGCTGGTGTTGGAAAGAGGGCGCGTCGCCGAGGTCGGCACCCACGAAGAGTTGCTCAACAAGGAGGACGGCGTCTATCGCCGGCTGGTCGATATGCAAACCGAAATGGCGAAAGTGCGGGCGCTATGAGCGAGACACGCGGTTATTCGTACGAGGATTTTCTGCTAGACCCCAAAAAGATGCGTTTCGGCCGCTCCGAGCGCGGTAGCTTGATCCTCATGCTCGATGGCGAGGAGTACACCGACATTAAGATCCGCCGCGCCTTCCCATTAGAAGAGTCCGACCGCTACATCGGCGTCTTTGCCGCTGAAGACCAAGAACTCGGCATAATCGAAGATCCGCAGCAGCTCGACGACCAAAGCCGCCAAGCGCTGCGAGACGAACTCGACAAGATCTACTTTCAACCGCAGATCCTCGCTTTCAATAGTCTCGACGAGGAATTCGGGGTGCTGCGCGGCCAGATCGAAACTACCAGCGGTCCCCGCCAACTCGAAATCCGCGGCTATCGCACCAATGTGCGCATGCTCTCCGGCAGCCGGGCCGTCATCGAGGATGTCGATGGCAACCGCTATCTAATCGCCAATTGGCGCGCGCTGCCGCGAAGAACGCGCGAGATTTTAGGGCTTTAACGCGGGGCAAGCTGCGTTTAGCCAGCGAAATACGCCCGCATCTTCTCCAGACCAATCCGCGCGACTTCCGCCGGATCTTGCTCCCATAGCCCCGGATTGAACAGTTCCAGCGACACAAACCCCTCGTATCCCTGCGCTTGCGCCAGCCGCTCGATCTCGCGCAATGGCCCGACTCCATCGCCCGGCATCACTCGGTCGGCGTCGCTTTGTTCGGCAAAGGGCTTGTCGCTCGGGGCATCGTTCCAGTGCCAGACCGCGACCTTGTCGCCGGGCACCTTAGCGATGCTCGCAATGGGGCCGCCGCCACGCAGGATGTGGAACGGATCCATAATCAAACTGGCATCTAAATGGTCGGCGTCGGTGGCGATCTGCCAAGCTTGGTCAATGGTGTACACGCTTTGCACAAAGCCTAAGTACTCCATCGCCGGGCGCACGCCGATTTCTTGGCCGATCTCCAACAATTCGCGATAATCAGCCCCGCCTCGGCTCAGGTCACAGAGGTCTCGCGGCGGGCTGGCGACGATAAACTCGGCCCCCACCGCTACTGCTTGCGCCATCCGCCGCCGCACCTCTTCCAATGCCTGCGCCCGCGACGCGCCCTCAGCCCCCAACCAGCCGTGGAGTGCAATGACGGTCGGCACTGCCAATCCGTAGTCGGCCAATGCCTGCCGCACGTCTGCGAGCGAGCCGCCCTGCTGCTCGTGCGCGGTCAAGTCATCGTTCCACAGCTCAATGCCCCGATAGCCGGTCTGTCCGGCAATGCGGATTTTCTCCATCAGCGACGCCGGGCGAATCGTCGATGTGTTGAGCGCGTATTGCACCGTCATGTTGCTTCCTTTCTCGTTAAGCTACACATAAAAAATCTCTACCCTCTACCCATCCCAATTCACCCAACGCCTCCCGAATCAGCGCCCGCGCCCCCCGCGATGCCACGGCCGCCAAGAGGATCGGGCAGTCGTAGCGCGTCCACCACGTCGGCAAGTCATCCGGTCCGATCACGGGCTTGCGCCGCAAGGTGCCGCCGATTTTCTTGGGCGCAATATCGACAAATACATCGGGAGCACGGCCTTTGCGCTCTAGGTGCTTGGCGAGCCGCCGACCGGTCTTGCCCGCACCCCAGACGACTAGTCCGTCCCGCTCTTGCAGCGGCCCGGCGCAAAGATAGTGCGCTTTGGCGCGGAGAAAATTCTCCACTGAGTAGCGGCTATTGGTATGGGTCGCCCGGTCGGTGTGTTCGCGCCAGTAGTGCAAGACCTCTGGCACCTTGGCAAAGCGCCGGCCCGCCGCCCGATAGCGCAACCACAAATCGTAGTCTTCTGGCCATCCCCGATCTTGGTAGCCTCCCAAGGCCACCAATTCCTCGCGGCGCATCATAGCCGACGGATTGGCGATGGGACTCTCGACGAAAAACTCTCGTTCAATCGCCGCGCTATTCACCAAGCCGTTTAACCAAGCCTCGTACACCAACATCCCCTCCCCGGTCTCCGCGCGCGGAAAGATCTCCACCAAACAACTCACGACACTTAAGCTAGGATCTCCTTCCAACCACGCGAGTTGTTTTTCCAAGCGCGCCGGGTGCATCCGGTCGTCGGCGTCCATGCGCGCTACGTACGCGCCCCGACACAAGGCCAAGCCTCGGTTGGGAGCCTCGACAATGCCTCGGTGGTCGGACAGCAACACCCTAAAGCGACGATCGCGACGACTCCATTCCAACAGCATGTCGCCGCTGTCGTCCTCCGAGCCATCATCTACGGCTACGACCTCGAAATCTTCGCAGCTTTGCGCTTGGATGCTCGCTAGCGTTTCCGCCAGCGTGGCGGCTGCATTGAACACGGGCAGTAGTATGGATACGCGAGGCGTTTTCATGGTCGCTAGTGGGTTACGTTTTCGTTTTTCATGGTCGCTAGTGGGTTACATTTTCACAGTCGTTAGGTATAAGAGCTTGACATGCTTTCGCTCCATGCCCGATTTTTAATCTTTATATGATACATCTCAAATCTCCCTTGGAAATCGACCGCATCCGCGCTAGTTGCCGCATCGCCGCCGAAGCCATGCTCCGCGTCGAAGAGGCCCTCGCACCCGGAGTCACTACCCTCCACCTCGATCAAATAGCCGACCGCTACATCCGCAGCCAAGGAGCAGTCGCCAGTGCCTTGGGCTACCGCGGCTTTCCCCGCAGCATCTGCGTCTCGGTCAACGACGAAGTCGTCCACGGCATTCCCGGAGACCGCGTCCTGCAAGAAGGGGACATCCTCGCCGTTGACATTGCCGTTAAAAAAGATGGCTTTCACGGCGACATGAACGTCACCATGAAAGTCGGCTGCGTAACCTCCAAGGCCCAGCGCCTGCTCGACGCCACGCGCCAGAGCTTGGAGGAAGGGTTGGCCTTCTGCACGCCCGGGCGACGCCTCGGCGACATTGGCCACGCCATCCAAAGCTATGTCGAAGCGCACGGCTTTTCCATCGTGCGCACGTATTGCGGCCACGGCATTGGCCGCAACTTCCACGAGGAACCCCAATTGCTCCACTACGGCAAGGCTGGCACGGGTCGCCGCCTGCAAAACGGCATGGTCTTTACCATTGAGCCGATGGTCAACGAGGGCGCACACGACACGCGCGTACTCGACGACGACTGGACGGCCGTCACCACCGACGGCAAGCTCTCGGCCCAATACGAACACACCGTAGCCGTCACCCACGACGGGCCGGACGTGCTGTCGCGCTTTGCCGATTTGCCGTACTGAACTTGCTCAGCGGCGGCATTTTCTTATTTTTTGAGTTCATCTCACAAGGAGAACAGCATGGCAAGGCCGAAAAAAGTCCAATCCAACGGCGACGACGATAACGCTGAATTTCCGTTTGATCCCGGCACGCAGATCGAGTTGGAAATGGAAGACACCTGCTGCGTCACTGGCGAGCCAGTTGAGTTCAGCTTTTGTCGTTTCCCCGACTACAAAAATGGCACGCTGATGGTCATGTCCAAGAGCGAGATGCTAGCGCATCTGCGCGCTGGCGACTCCATCGCCAAATTCAAAGAAGTGCTGGTCCAGCGCCACGGCGAGGAAGTCTTAGCGGAGCACTACTCCAACTACTAAAACAACGCCCAATCACCTACATGCAAAGAAGGGATGGTCCGATGCGGACCATCCCTTCTTTTGCTATATGCCGCCGTCCTACGAGCGAGCCAACAAGGTCTCGATATCCTCGCTGAATACCCCTTGGGGATTGAGCCGGCCACTTTTGTCGCGCGGCACGCCTAGGTGCCTCTTGTACACGCGGCCTTGACGATCAAAAATAAAGGTGAGCGGCACGCCTACTTGCGCCAAATTTTCTTTGTAGAAGGCGCGGAGTAACTCGGCTTGGCCATCGTGAACCACCGGGTAGTTGATGGCCAGGCGCTCGACGAACTCGCCTATCAGGGGTAGGACGTGCTCGGGGGGACCTTGATCTAGGGAAATGCCAATGATCGCCACCTTTTCGGGATCGTACTCATTGCTCATCTCGACTAAGGCTGGAATCTCGTAGCGACACGGGCCGCACCACGTCGCCCAGAAGTTGACCAAGACGACCTTGCCCTCGTAATCGCGCAAATCTACGCTCTGGCCCTGATAGTCGTTCCACCTAGCAGCCTGCGGGGGAAAGAGCTTGTCCCCTTGCGGCTCGGGAGAGCCGCAGCCCAACGCTAGAAGTGCCAACCCGCTCACAAGCCCTTTGATCGCCATTGCGCGCATAGTCACGTTCTGTACTTAACTGGAGTGGCCGAGGAGGGCACGGCTATTTGCCTTTTGGGCTGCAGCCGAATGGAGTGAGGGCCGATCTGTTCCTCAATACCGATCAGCAGATCGTCGCAGGGATCTACGCGAATGGTTTTTGAGCGCACCATCTTGTCCTGCTCATCGCCGTTTTGGAGCTGGAGCCACAACTCGCAATCGCCCGTGTAGCGCTCGCACAGTTGGCGCAACCGCCTGAGCAGGGGGTCGCCCACTTTATGGTAGGGCAGCGACAAAGTGATCGACTCGGTCAGTTGCGCTCGCGCCGATTTGAGGGGCAGCGCACTGTCGGCCTGTAAACTCAGGCGTCCGTTGCGCTCGCAAACGCGGCCCTCTACGAGGATGGTTTCGCCTTCCACGAGTAGCTGTTGGTGGCGGGCGAAGACTTCGGAGAAAAACGCGATATCGCCCGTACTATTGAGGTCTTTGAGCGTGACAAAGGCAAAGGGATTGCCTCGGCGGTCAAAGAGCTTGCGCACCTCCTCGACTAGGCCGCCGACTCGTAGCCGTGCACCGTCGAGCTGCTCATCTATCTCGCTTAGAGGTCGCGCGAAGTTTTTGAGATCGCGGGCGTAGGGCTTGAGTGGATGGCTGGAGATATAGAGACCTAACAGGTCGCGTTCCTTGGCCAGCTTTTCGCGCTCGGACCACTCCTCGATCTGGGGCAGTTCCTGCACTATCAGTTCGGACGAGCCGCCGCCGTCGAAGAGGCTAATCTGCCCCCTCTCGCGGTCTTCTTGGGCCTTGCCTGCGGCCTTTAACGCCAGCTCTAGTGCTTCCATTTGCTGTGCGCGATGGCCTTCCAGACCGTCCAATGCGCCAGCAGCAATCAGACTCTCGACCACGCGCCGGTTGACTGCGCGCGAGTCGATGCGCTCGCAGAACTCGAAGAGGGTCGTAAAAGGGCCTTCGGCAATCCGCGTATCGACTATACTCTGTGCCGCGCCCTCGCCGACGTTCTTGATCGCCGCCAAGCCGTAGCGAATGCCCTCGTCCGTAGGCGTAAAATTGAGCGTACTCTGGTTGACGTCCGGCGGCAGGGCAGAAATGCCCATGCGGCGGCAGTCGTCGAGTAAGACGGTCAACCGGTCGGTATCTTTGCGCTCAAGAGTCAGGCTGGCGGCCATGTATTCTTGGGGATAATGAGTTTTGAGATAAGCATTTTTGTACGCACCTTCGGCATAGCAGACCGAGTGCGACTTATTGAAGGCGTAGCCGGCAAAAATTTCGATCTCGCCGAAGAGCTTGTTAGCCAATGTCTTTTTCACCCCGCTTGCAGTGCAGCCGCCGACGAAGTCCTTTTTGACCTTGGCCATTTCCTCGGGCTTTTTCTTGCCCATCGCCTTGCGCAAAATATCGGCTTGGCCGAGGGTGAAACCGGCCAGCTCTTGGGCGATGCGCATGACCTGCTCCTGATAGACCATAATCCCATAGGTCGGCTCCAAAATCGACTCCAACTTGGGGTGATCGTAGGCGACGGCCTCTTCGCCGTGCTTGCGGGCGATGAAGGTCGGGATATTGTCCATCGGCCCTGGGCGGTAGAGGGCGTTCATGGCGATAATGTCTTCGATGGTGTCCGGCCTGAGCTTGCTCAGGTATTCGCGCATCCCTGCGGACTCAAACTGGAAAACGCCGATCGTCTCGCCGCGGCCAAACAGGTCGAACGTGGCCCGATCGTCCCACGGAATCGCTTCCAAATCAAAGTTCGGCTCCTTGAGTCGAATCAGGCGCAAGGCCTCCTCGACCAGCGACAGCTCCTTTAAGCCCAAGATGTCCATCTTCAGCAAGCCGATGTCCATGCAGGTCTCGCCGACGAACTGGGTAGTTATAGTCCCGTTTTTGGGGGAGCGATAGAGTGGCACGTAGTTGGTCAGTTCGCCGGGAGCGATGATGACCGCGCAGGCGTGGACCGAGGCGTGACGCGCCATGCCCTCCAGCTTGCGGGCGTATTCGATCAGCTTGCCTTCGTTGCCGGGCGCTTGGGCCACCTGTTGTAGCTCGGGCACCCGCTCGATGGCCTTTTCGAGGGTAATTTTCAGTTCGGTCGGCACCTGCTTGGCGATGCGATCTACCTCGCCAAAGGACATGCCCAAAACCCGCCCGACATCGCGCACCACCGCTTTAGCCCCCATAGTCCCAAACGTGATGACCTGTGAGACGTTGTCCTTGCCGTACTTATCCACTACATAGCGCAGCACTTCGTCGCGCCGGGTGTCGTCAAAATCGACGTCGATATCGGGTGGCTCAATGCGTTCGGGATTGAGGAAGCGCTCGAAGATCAGGTCGTACTTGATCGGATCTACATTGGTAATGCCGAGACAATACGAGGCCAAGCAGCCAGCGGCCGAGCCGCGCCCCGGCCCCACGGAAATGCCCTGATTACGGGCGTGGTTGACCAGATCCCAGACGATGAGGAAGTAGCCGGAAAAATCCTGGCTGGTGATGACGCTTAGCTCGTAGTCGAGCCGATCTTGCACGGCCGGATCGACAGTGCCGTAGCGCTGCTCCAAACCCTCCTGCGCCAGTTGCGTCAGATAGTCGTCGCTGGAGGCGTAGCCAGCCGGGATCGGAAAATCCGGCATATAGGTTTTCCCGAACTCGAGTTCGACGTTGCACTTGTCGGCAATTTCGAGAGTCCGCTCCAGCGCGTCGGGCAAATCCGCAAACAGCGTTCGCATCTCTTCGGGACTCTTCATGTAGAGTCCGTCGGGATAGCACATGCGATTTTTCTCGTCAACCGTCTTGTTGGTCTGGATGCAGATCAGGGCATCGTGGGCGTCGTGGTCGGTGGCGTGCAGGAAGTGGAAGTCATTGGTGGCCACCAATGGCACGCCCAGCTTGCGGTGCAGCTTGAGCAGGCCGTCGTTCACCTTGGCTTCAGGGTCAATGTCGTGGCGCTGGATCTCCAAGTAGTAGTCATCGCCGAAGATGTCCATAAACTCGCGGACGACCTTTTCGGCTGCGGCTAACCCCTCGCGCTGGATCAGGTGCGGAATCTCGCCGCCGATGCAGGCCGACGTGCAAATCAGGCCCTCGGCGTGTTCGCGCAAAAGCTCCTTGTCTATGCGGGGATTGTAGTAGTAACCTTCGAGATAGCCCTTGGAGACGAGCTTGGTCAGATTGCGGTAGCCGGTGGCGTCTTTGGCCAGCAAGACCAAGTGGTTGGAGGCGTGGGTTAGGCCGCGAGCGGCCTGGCGCGCATGGCGGCTATCAATCGCCACATAAACTTCGCAGCCGATGATGGGCTTAATACCGGCGTCTTGGCAGGCCTTGTAGTGCTCAATGACGCCGAAGAGGTTGCCGTGATCTGTGATAGCCAAGGCCGGCATGCCCTGCTCGGCCGCCGACTCGGCCATCGCGCCGACCCGGCACGCTCCATCGAGCAGACTGTATTCGCTGTGACCGTGTAAATGGACGAAATCAGCCGAAGCCATGATCACCTCCGCTACCTGTATGCGCTAGTAAAAGATCTTTGAGCTTAGAAAATATGGCCGAACAACGGGCCAGACTGCCTAGGGAAGGGCATCGCCTCGGGTGAAGCATAGCCAATTCAAAAAGGGCTGTCAATGTCCCAAAGAAGAGGCCATTTTTATAACATTTTATTATTATTTTATTTACAAAAAGAGAATTTGTTATACACCGTTTACAAAACAGACCACACCCGCCTGCACGGCGAACTTGTCTCTGGAAATAGACCGGTCTATCTTTGATTTTTTGCCGAGGAGCTAATCAGATGATCGACCAAGAATTGTTGGCAATTCTCGCCTGCCCTGAGACTAAAGAGCCGGTCGCGCTCGCCGAGGAAGAACTCATCGCCGAACTCAACAGCCGCATTGCGCGCGGGGAAGTCAAAAACCGGGCCGGTAAAACCGTAGAAGGCAAGATCGACGGCGGCCTAGTGCGCACAGATGGCGCGTACCTCTATCCGATCCAGGACGAAATCCCCATCCTGCTTCTCGACGAGGCCATTCCACTCCGCTAGCGCCCGCACAAAAAAGGGACTGTGCGCTTATACAGTCCCTTTGCCAACTTACATTATGGTGCCGAAGCGGGGATTCGAACCCCGACGCCCGAAGGCACTGCCCCCTCAAGACAGCGTGTCTACCAATTTCACCACTTCGGCACAAAAACTAGGCTAGCTTGCTACTGAGCCTCGGTCGGCGACTCCTCAGCAGTCGAGGTCTCAGCTGCCTCTTCCTGCTCGCCCAGCAGATGCTCTGCTTCCGGGATGGCGGGCACTGCTGGCATCGCCTGTTCCTCGGCCATTGTGCGTTGCGTCGCCGTCGTCGGAGTGGTCTCGGCCGTCTGAAAGGCCACCGACTGCACCAAACAGCTAAGCATAAAAGCTGTGGCCAAAACGGTCGTGGCCTTGGTCAGAAACGTGGCTGCGGTACGGCCGCCCAACACCGAGGAAGAGGCTAAGCCACCGCCGATCGAGCCAGCCAAGCCGCCCCCCTTGCCCGCCTGCAAGAGCACGGTCACGACTAGGAGCACGCAAATCAGCACGTGAAAAATTGTAAATAGAATCTCAAACATAATCTTTCTCGGAATTAGGAATTACGAATTAGGAATTAGGAATTACGAATTGGATACGGTAATTCCTAATTCCTAATTGATATAAATTTAAGGTTAAAGGGCGGCCTTCACAATAGCGGCGAACTGCCCGGCGTCCAACGCGGCACCGCCGATCAAGCCTCCGTCGATATTGTCTTGGGCAAAAAGTTCGGCCGCGTTTTCGGGTTTGACGCTGCCGCCGTACTGGATACGCACCTCGGCGGCGGCTGCTTTTCCCAGGTGTTCCCCAAGGAAGTGGCGGATCATCGCATGGACCTCTTCGGCTTGCGCGGCCGTCGCCGTTACGCCGGTACCAATCGCCCAAACAGGCTCGTACGCCCACACTACCGCGCTAGCTGCACCCGCCTCAATCCCGGCTAGGGCACCGCCTACTTGGCCGAGGACGACCTCTTCAATTCGGCCAGCTTCGCGCTCTTGCAGGGTCTCGCCGACGCAGACGATTGGACGCAGGCCAGCTTGGAGGGCGCAGGCTAGCTTGCGGTTGACCAGCGAGTCGTCCTCGCCGCAAAACTGTCTTCGCTCGGAATGCCCTAACAACACGTAAGAGCAACCAGCCGCCAAGAGCATATCGGCGGATATTTCCCCGGTGAAAGCTCCCTGCCGCTCCCAGTGCATGTTCTGGCCCCCCAGCCCAATGGCGCTGTCGGCAAGGACGGCGCACACAGCTTGCAGGCCAGTGAAAGGCGGGCAGACTACTACTTCTACGTCGAGTCCCGCTACGAGGGACTTGATCCCTTCGACCAGTTCGACGGCCTCAGCAGCAGTCTTGTGCATCTTCCAGTTGCCAGCGACAATGGGTCGGCGCATCTCAGCTTTCCTCGTCGTCTAAAATCGCCACCCCGGGCAAAACCCGCCCACTCATGCACTCTAGCGAAGCTCCACCCCCTGTGGAGATATGGGTCATCGCTTGGACCAGTCCGGCTTGGGCTACAGCCGCGGCCGTATCCCCGCCGCCAATAATGCTCACGGCACCCTCGCGGGTGGCGACCGCTAGAGCTTGGGCGATCTGTTGGGTCCCTTGGGCAAAAGGGGCCATCTCGCACACTCCAAGTGGGCCATTCCACACTATGGTACCTCCCCGAGCGATCTGGTCGGCGTAGCGCTGCCGGGTCTGGGGGCCGATGTCCATGCCCTGCCAACCGCGTGGTATGGCGTCGCAGGTGACCACTTGCGCTTGGGCGTCGGCAGCAAAGCGGTCGGCGACTACGCAATCCGCGGGAAGCTGGAGATCCAATCCCTCATCTTCTACTCGGGTCAATAGCTGCCGGGCCGTATCTAGGCAATCCTCTTCGAGCAGCGAATCCCCGATCTCTAGCCCCATAGCTTTGAAAAAGGTATAGGCCATGCCACCACCGATGAGCAGGGCATCCACCTGGTTGAGCAAGTGCTCAATCAACTCGATCTTGCCCGAAATTTTGGCACCGCCCAAGATGGCGGTAAATGGCCGCTGCGGACGGCGCAGAGCCTCGTCGAGATAGGAAATTTCCCGCTCCATCAACAGGCCGCTGACCCCCGCGCCCATACAGCGCGGCATCCCCTCAGTCGAGGCGTGCGCCCGGTGCGCTACCCCGAAGGCGTCGTTGACGTACGCATCGCCCAACTCGGCCAATTGCCGGGCAAAAGTCTGCTCGTTCTGCTCTTCTTCCGGGTGGAAGCGCACGTTCTCCAAGAGCAGGACTTGCCCCGGCTGCAAGGCAGCGGCTTGGGCCGCGACTTCGGCACCGACGCAGTCTGGAGCCATGCCCACCGCGCGGCCCAACAACTGGCGAAGGCGCTCGGCTACCGGAGCCAGCGACAGCGCGGGTACTCGCTGGCCGCGAGGGCGGCCCAAGTGCGACATCAGAATTACGGACGCACCCTGCGCCAACAAGTGCTCAATCGTTGGCAGAGCGGAGCGAATCCGCGTGTCGTCGATGATCCGGCCGTCCTCGTCGTCGAGCGGCACGTTGAAGTCCACTCGCACGAGGATCCGCTTGCCAGCTACATCGAGGTCCCTGATGGTGCGCTTAGCCATGAGATTAACCGAAGAATACCGTCGCTAAATCGTATAGCTCTTGGTCAACTACCTTGAGCTGATTGACTGCATCGGCGAGTGGAATCGCCACGATTTCATTGCCTTGCAGACTCACCATCTTGCCGAAGTCGCCGGCGTGCACCAAGTCGATAGCGGCAATGCCAAAGCGCGTGCCCAAGACGCGGTCGAAGGCCGTGGGCGTCCCCCCGCGCTGCAAGTGCCCGAGCACCGTAACCCGCGTCTCATAGCTAGTTGCCTCCTCGACCGCGTTGGCGACGAGTTGACCGACACCACCTAACTTGACGTGGCCGAATTCGTCGAGTCCCCCTTCGGAGACCACGTATTCGTTCTCCTTGCCTTCCGCTGAAATCTGTGCCCCCTCGGCCACTACCACGATCGAAAAATCCTTGCCGCGCTCGTGTCGTTTGCGGATGGTGCTGACGATTTCCTCAATGGTGTATTTCTGCTCGGGAATGAGGATCATATCCGCGCCACCGGCCAAGCCAGCATAAAGGGCAATCCAACCGCTGTGTCGCCCCATGACCTCGATGACCATCACTCGGTTGTGCGATTCAGCCGTGGTGTGAATTCGGTCGATGGCCTCGGTGACGATATTGACCGCCGTGTCAAAACCAAACGTGTAGTCCGTGCCGCTCAGGTCGTTGTCAATGGTCTTGGGCACGCCTATGACCGGCACGCCCATACTCGTCAGCTTGTTGGCTACCCCGAGTGTGTCCTCGCCGCCGATGGCCACCAGCGCATCTAATTTCATCCGTCGCATGTTATCGATGACAATTTCGCCGCCGTCTTCCTCTTTGAACGGGTTGGTCCGCGACGTGCCGAGGATGGTGCCGCCCTTGGGCAAAATGCCGGAAATTTCCTCCAGTCCCAACGGCTCCCAGTCGCACTCCATCATCCCCTTCCAGCCCTTGAGAATGCCGCGAAAGCGGTATCGGTAGGCAGTAATGCCCTTGCGCACCACAGCGCGAATGACGGCGTTGAGGCCCGGACAGTCGCCTCCTCCGGTCAATATGCCGATCGTCTTTTCGGCCATATTCGGACTCCTTGGCTCGCGGCTAACTCTGAGTACAGCTTGGAGTATGGGGGATTCCAAAAGCGCCTAAATGTAGGAATTTGTTAGAATTAGGTCAATAGATCGTCCGCGCCCGAGCGCGCCAAAACAACGGCCCACAGACGGTCGCTCCCCACGGCTTGGGCACAGGCGGCCATAGTCTCGCCGGTCGTCCACACGTCATCTACTATCCCGATCCGAACGCTTGCGGGCAGCGCGGCCACGGACGCAAAGGCATCGCGGAGATTGGCGCGGCGTTCCTCGGCCGACAAAAGGGCTTGCTGCCGCGTATTTCTCCGCCGCCGCACGACTCCGTGGCATACGGGCACGCCGAGCACAGCCCCCAACCCAGCGGCGATTTCCGCACTCTGATTGAACCCGCGCTCCCGCTGCCGAGCCGGGTGCAAGGGCACGGGCAACAAGCAGTCCAGCGGAGCGAGTTGCTCAGCCAAGCACTCCCCCATGCGCTCGCCCAACGCCCTCCCTAGCCGCACTTGGTTGCGAAATTTAAGCGCGTAAATGGCCTGTTGCAGCGCGCCGGTGAACGGCCCTAGGTCGATGACCTGTTCAAACGCGCGTTCTCCATCTTCGGCCCGAGAACGTGGATGGCGCGGCACAATCTCCGCCCAACACGATCCACACAGCAGTTCGGCGGCCTCGATGTCCGCTGCGCAAACCGCGCAGTGCGGTGGATAGGCAAAGTCCAACAGGGCGCGGCCCCACGTCTGTAGTGTTTCTATTTTGCCCACTGCTCGTTACCCAAAGACCACATCATTGGCGCGCTGTAGTGCGCTACGTATGACAAAGAAAAAAACGTGCCAACCCAACGCGCCGTCCACTTCCTTGCGGACTTGCTATAATTCACTCCTTTCTCGTATTTCCGATAATTCCGTTATACAACTCACACTCCGAACAAAGGATCAATCATGCCTTTGCTGTACGCGCTCGTCTTTCTCGCCTTGGCCGAGACTCTTCCCGCCGAGTACAACCTACTCCACGGCCCGGATCCCAAAGACCCCATGGCGGCCCATATCTACCAATTGGACAACGGCCTGACAGTCTATCTAACCGAAAACCGGGAAGAGCCGCGCTTCTACGCCGAAATCGCCGTCCGCGCCGGTTCCAAGCACGACCCCCAAGACGCCACCGGCATCGCCCATTACCTAGAGCACATGCTCTTCAAGGGTAGCCAAAAAATCGGCACCCTCGACTACGAAAAGGAGCAGATCCACCTCGACCGCATCGAAGCGCTCTACGAGCAGCACTTTGTCGAGACCGACCCGGAAAAAAGGGCCGCAATCTACGCGCAGATCAACGCCGAAAACCAACTCGCCGCCCAATACGCCATTCCCAATGAACTCGACCGCCTCTACACCGCAATGGGCGAGCGCGGCCTCAACGCCCACACCTGGGTTGAGGAAACGGTCTATAAAGTGGAACTGCCGGCCAATCGCCTAGCGCAATGGGCCAAGGTCGAGGCCGAGCGCTTTCACGAGCCGGTCTTCCGCCTCTTCCAAACCGAACTGGAAACCGTCTATGAGGAAAAAAACCGCTCCCTCGACAACAAGGGCCGCGTCATCCACAAAGCCGTACAGGAGCAATTCTACAAGGTCCATCCCTATCGCATCACCACGCTAGGCACAGTAGAGCACCTGAAAAACCCTTCGCTAGAGCGCATGTACGAGTTTTACAACACGTATTACGTGCCCAACAACATGGCGATCTTCATCTCCGGCGACATCGACATCGACGAAACCATCCAGCTCATCGACCGCGAATTTTCTCTCTGGGAGCGCAGGGAACTGCCCCAATTCCCCGAGTACCAAGAGCCTGCGATCGACAAAGTGGAACGGACCGAGGTCAATTATCCCGGCGAGGAATACGTGCTGTTGGCTTTTCGCACGGCTGAGCGGTCGCACGAGGACGCCGAGACCCTGCAAATCCTCGACATGATCCTCGACAACGCCACGGCCGGGCTGATCAATCTCAACCTCAATCAGCAGCAGAAGGTGCGCGAAGCCGGCTCCTACCCCTATCTACTCAACGACTATGGTGCCCAGTACTTGTGGGGCATCCCCAAACAGGACCAGACCCTTGAGGAAGTCGAAACCCTGCTCTTGGAGCAGATTGACCTGATTAAGCAGGGGCAATTCGACGATTGGATCATCCCGGCTATTGTCACGGATTTCAAAAAGAGCGTAAAGCAGGGGTTGGAAAACAACAATTCTCGGGTCGGCTTCATGCGCGATGCGTATCTCGGGTTCGAGGAATGGAGCCACGCGGTGCGCGCCTTAGACCGCATGGCCGAGCTCGAGAAACACGACATCGTCGAAGCCGCCAATAAGTACTTCAACGGCGCGTATGTCGCTGGCTACCGCCGCGACGGCGAACAGGACATACCCGAGATCGCCAAGCCGCCCATCGACAAAATCGACATCGACGCCTCGCGCCAATCGGCCTTTTTCGCCGGGGTCATGGCCATGCCCTTTGAGGAAATTGAGCCAGCGTACCTCGTGTCCGAGCGCGACTTCACCACCCGCGAACTAGCGGGCGGCAGCAAGCTCTACTACGCCCGCAACCCACTCAACGATCTCTTCAACTTTTCTATCGCGATCGATATCGGCTCCCTAACCGAAAAGCGCCTACCCGTGGCTCGCGAACTGCTCGACAAGTCGGGCACCCCGCGCTTTACCTCCGAAGAGTTGAAAAAGGAGTGGTACAAGCTGGGCACCGACTTTAGGATGAGCGTCGGCGACCAAGAAACCACGATTTCCATTGCGGGCCTCGACGAAAATTTCGCCGCGTCGCTCGCACTTTTGTCCGAGCTAATGCACGGTCCGACCACCGACGACGCTACGCTCGCCGAGCTTCAGTCCATCATCATCGCTCGACGCGACGACGCGCTCAAGGATCACCGCACCATTCACGAAGCTCTCTACCGCTACCACCGCTTAGGCGACATGGCGTACTACCGCCGAGTCCCCTCCAACGAGGAAGTTCGCGCACTGGGGCGTCAAGAACTTATCGACCTACTCAGCGGCTTGCTCTCCTATCGCCAGACTCTCAGCTACACTGGGTCGCAAACCATGGAGGACGTACAAGCCATCCTCACCCAGCACTACCCGCTACCTCAGTCCCCGGTCGAGCCGCCGCCCTATCAGGTGTTAGAATTTACCCAGCCCGAAAAAACCCAGATATACTTCTTTGACAAGGAAATGGCCCAAGCCCTAGTGAGGATCGAATACGTGGACGTGCCCTACCAAGCGGCGCTCGAGCCAGCCGTCGAGTTGTTCAACGACTACTTCTACGGCGGCATGGCCGGCATCGTATTCCAAGAGATTCGCGAAGCGCGGGCCTTGGCCTACTCGGTGGGTGCTCTCTACTTCAACGGCCGCGACAAAGCCGACTACAACTTCATGGTCGGCGCCATGGGCACGCAAGCCGACAAGACGCCCGAAGCGGTTGCGGCCTTCGCCGGCCTGCTCGACGACATTCCCTCCTCGCCCGAGCGCTTTGCCGCCGCCCAACTTTCAGTGCTCAACAAGTACCGCACAGAACGGCTCGGCTTCCGCTCAGTACTGGGGACCGTGCGCGGCTGGGAGCGCAAGGGGCTGACCGGCGATCCGCGCTCTTGGCGCTTTGAGCAACTCCAAGCCAGCGACCTCGACGAAGTGCTCGAATTCTACCGCCAACACGTCCAAGGACGCCCCAAGCTGATTTCGATCACCGGCGATAAGAGCAAAATGGACCTAGAGGCTCTAGCAGCGCAGGGCGAGATCGTCGAACTGGGCCTCGACGCGCTCTTTGCCTTTTGATGCCTGTTGACAAGAAGCGCTCTGCCGTCTAGCTTTTAAACAGGTTTTTGGCGGCGTAGCTCAGTTGGTTAGAGCAGTGGAATCATAATCCATGGGTCGGGGGTTCGAGTCCCTTCGCCGCTACCATATTTCCCGCCGCTAACTTTGGCGGTTTGCTGTTTAACACAAGCCCCCAGGGGGCCGCCTCCTCGGGGGCTTGTCATATCTGGCTTTTTTCAAGCACTTGTGCAACCCCGCACTGAAATGATCGACGAACTGGCGCAGACATGCGCGCACTATGTGGCCTTGCGGCGCGAACTCTCGCTGTGGGTCGAGCAGAGCATTCGCCGCGACGGGCCGGACCAAAACCAAGGCGGCGAGGACGAAGCCAATTTCGCGTTGGCCTTCTTTCCACATTATCTGGTCAGCGGCGACGAACGGATTGAGACGCGGTTGCGCTCGCTGGCCAATGACCTCAAGGCCTGGGTTAGAGCCGAGTGCCTGCACGGGTACGAGCCGGAAGCCGAGGCCCACCACGGCACCGAGCCTTTCTTGCTGTTTCTGCCCCGCTATCTGGGACTTTTTCCCGACGACAAAGAAGCCGCCGCCCTGCTCGACGACGCAGCACACCACATCGGCAACTGGATCGAGGATGTGCCCGCTTGGTACGACTGGACGCGCGACGTCTTTTTGAGCTATTGGATCGGCACGCGGACCGTCGGCGGGATGCACGGCGACCGCGAGTTAGCCGAGCACTTCCGTTTCTTGCACATTGCGCTGGCCGCCTATCGCATCACGGGCGAGGCGCGCTATTGCGACTGGGCGTTGCGCTATGGGCGCAAGCGAGCCGAGCGGTTGCTCGCGGCGGACGAACCCATGCCCGTGTTGTGGGATCTGGACGGGCGTGGATTGCAGCCGGAGGATTTGCAGACCCGCGCAGAGCGGGGGATGGCCGGTGATAACCACCACATCGCCGCCGACCCGCTTGCTGGTATCGAAAATCTGCTGGCGTCGGGCGCAGTCCACGCGCTGGGCGATCTCTTTTTGCTGGAGGGCGACGACATCTTTCGCCGCGCGGCAAAGAGAATCGTCGAGCCGCTAGTCGGCGAACTGCTCGATCCCTACGCCGACCCGGCTGCCGCCGCGCTCTCCTACTATCGCCACACCTTCGCCGATTCCTCGCTGGACGACGCCATGTGCGCGGTGCTGGCGCGACAACCCGCCGAGTCGGAAGCACCGTGGGCGATGGTCTTTCCCCAAGAGCGAAAGTGTCGCGAGCCGGGGGTGGGCAAGCGCAGCGACATGATTTACTGGGGCCATTGGGCGGAAGATGGCGCAGTGCAGCCCTCGCGCGAGCCGAGTACGGCGGCATTGGCGCTGGGGTATCAATTGACGGGCGAGTGGACCATGGCCCGGCGGGCGCTGGGAGCGGCGGCGGCCAAATTTGCAATGGCGCGGCGGGTGTTGCGCGGCGGGCGCGAGCACGCCGATATGGGTGGGGCGATTTGCTCAGTGGCCGCGGGACACGGGCGCAACTGGGGCTGCGGGGCGGTGACGGGTTGCTATGGGCCGTTGTTGATGGGCACGCGCGAGATACAGGGCGCGGTGGTGCCGCTGGTCGAGTGGGCCGCAGGCCATCTGCCCGAGCAGATCCTGGCGCTTCTGCAACCGCCGGTCAGTGGACCGGGCACCGTGCTGCTTTACAATGGGGGCGAGGAGGGGCAGGCGCTGGGGTGGCGCATGGCCGGGACGGCAGACTGGCAACGCGTTGAGCTGACACCGGGCGCGATGCGGGAATACCCACTGGAGGAGTAATCATGCGCCTATACACCTACCTGCTAAAGCTCCAACTGCTCAACGCGCTGGCCTACCGCTTCGAGTATCTGTCCTCCATTGGGCGGAATTTGTTTTTCCTCCTTGGCTCCGTCTTCCTCTGGCGCACCGCGTATCGCGGGATCGACCAAGTCGCCGGTGTCACTGAGGCGCAGATGGTCACCTACGCCGTCGTCGCCGTGCTGATGAATGCATGCTTCACTGTCAGCATCGACAACGAGCTTTTCGCCAAGATCCGCGCAGGTGAGATCGCGCTCGACCTAATCCGGCCGGTGAATCTCGTCTGGTACTGGATGACCGAGGACGTGGGGCGTTCACTGGCGGCAGTCACGCAGTTCGCCCTGCCTCTGCTAGCCATCTCGCTCCTCTTTGTGGCTCCACCGCTGCCAGCGGGGGTGGGAGCGGGGGTGCTGTTTCTGCCGAGCTGTGCGCTGAGCTTCCTGCTGCTGTGGTTGCTTAGCGTCTTGGTGGGCATGACGGCCTTTTGGGTCACTGACTTATGGGATGTGAGCACAGTGAAAAACAGCCTCGTCTTTGCCCTATCGGGACGATTGGTGCCAATGTGGCTGTTCCCCGACCTCATCGCCGATGTATCGCGGTGGCTGCCCTTCCAGTACATGTTCCAAGTGCCGCTGGAGATCTACATCGGCCGCGTCTCCGCCCAAGAGGTCGTCTACAGCCTCTCCGTTCAGGCTCTCTGGGTCGTAGTCTTCGCCCTGCTCGTAGGTCTCGTCTGGACGCGCGCCCAGCGGCGGGTCTTCGTGCAAGGAGGATAGGTAGTCCATGATCGCCGACATTCGTCATCACTTGTCCGTTGCAGTCTTGTATGGCCGCCTGTCGACGCAACGGGCGTTGGAGTATCCCTTTTCATTGCTGAGCATCTGCCTTGGCTTGGGCTTGAACTACGTCTGGATTGGCGTCGCCCTGAAGGTGCTAGTCGACCGGTTCCAGCCGCTATCGGGATGGACCTTCCCCCAGCTCGCGTTCCTGTTTGGGCTGAGCCTGATGAGCCGTGGCGTCATGTCCATCCTGTCATTTCAGTCGCGGCTGATCGATCGCTTTGTCACACGCGGCGAGTTCGACTTGATGCTTCTCAGACCCCTAGAGGTCACCTTCCACTTCTCCTGCCACCGAATCAATGTGGTCGGCCTCGTGCATCTGGGCATCGGCACGGGCTACTTCCTCTACGGGGCTCGGCTGTCTGGCTTTGTCTGGACGCCGCTGCACGTCGCCGAGGTTCTCCTCGTCATTGCCGGCGGAACCCTGATCTACTGGTCCTACCTCACCCTCATCAGTTCCATCGCGTTCTGGACCATGCGCAGCCAGCCCCTCGTGGACGCCAGCCTAGAACTGATGGCGCGTGGCACGTTCTACCCGCTGACCGTCTATCCGTGGCCCCTGCAGGCACTACTGACCTTTGTGCTGCCTCTCGGCTTTATCGGGTTCTACCCCGCCTGCGACTTCCTCGGCCAGAGCGCGAACACTTCCCTGCCCCTCGATGTGGCCCTGTGGACCCCCGCTGTAGGCATCGCCATGCTCGTACTAGCGCTGGCCGTCTTTGCCGCCGGCCTTCGCCGCTACGAGAGCGCGGGGTCGTAGGCCATGGCACATATAGAGCTAGAGAGAGTTTACAAGACCTTCCGCGTGACTCGGAAGCAAAAGGGGCTGGCCGGTGCGGTGAAGGGCTTGTTCCGGCCCGACCGACGTGAAGTGCACGCGGTGCGCGACGTGAGCTTTGCGAT
>JAJDUT010000001.1 GCA_022826515.1 Candidatus Latescibacterota bacterium | reverse complement strand
ACAACTAAGCGTGAGGGGTGTCTTACTCCCGCACGGTGCAGCGGGCACGAGGGGCCTGCTCACCCAATGACGGACGACGCGCCCCGCACGCATACCGTTCAGATTGGCCCTTCTGAACGGATTTGGCAACATACAAATGTCGCCGAGTAGCCAGGCTTCGCCTTCTTCTATGGCAAGGCAGAACCGGGTCTCCGGTTCGGGATTGCACGCATTTAGGACGCTGAAGAGGTCTTGGCGAAATTCTTTCAGACACTTGTTATCTAAGTCACATACCACAATCACCGCTGCTGGATAGTTGGCAGGGTATTCGGCAAATGTCTTTCCATATCCCCTGAGCAGCTTGGGGAGTTGGGCGAGTAAAATGCGCTTGCTCGCATCGGTACTGCTCTTGAGGTTTCTGGGGATACGGCCGATTCCCTTATAAGCATGAACCTCGAACGAATGCTGATCACCGATAATCTTTGGAATTAGAATGTCGAGTGCCTTTTTGCCGGATTGGTCTTCGACGAGTACCTCAAAGTGCATCCAATTACCTCGCATCGAGATAGTCGCTATACCAGAGGCCGCCCAACGGCAACCCTTCCTCTACCATGTTGTTCACGATAGGATCGTCGCTTGCCCGGCGAATCGTCGAAAAGCCGTCTTCGCCTTTTTCCAAAATCCAGACTTCTTGCGGCTCTAAAGCATCGACGAAGTATGGCTGGTGCGTCGTGACAAAAACTTGCGAACCGCTACGGGCCCTAGCGTGTTCGCGGAATTCGTTGGCTAGGGTCTCTAGGAGTTTATGGTACAGGCCGTTTTCCGGTTCTTCAATGCAGAGGAACGGAGGGGGGCTAGGGTCTTCGAGTAGTAATAAGTAAGCGAATACCTTGAGCGTCCCGTCGGACACTTGCTGGGCATAGAACGGCTCTTGGAATCCTTTGTCGTTAAACCTAAGCAGCAACCGGCCGTCATTGGTTCTTTCCGTGTCGATCTTGTGTATGCCTGGAATTTTCTCGGCGATCTTCTTTAGCATAGCCTGAAAACGCCGTGGATGTTCGCGCTCCATGAATTGCACGACGTTGCCGAGGTTATCGCCATGGATGTTGAGACGGCTTTGGGGGCCGGCTAGCGGTAGGCTGCGGGCTGCATCGGGGGTGAAGTAACTGAGATACCATCCTTCGATGAAGCGGCGAAAAGCGGAAATTCGCGGGTGTTGTTTCAAGGCACCGAGCGTAGCAATGCCGAGCTTGCGCCGGTCTTCCAATTCGATGACTTCGGCATCTTTGAATTCCCTCCCTTCTTTTTTTGATTTTAACCACTCGGAAAGATCGAAACCTTCTGCTGTTTCATCGACTTGACCAACCGCTTGGTTTCCCTTCCACACCAAGCCATAGCCTCCTAAAAGAAGAAGGAAATGGAATGGTGGGGTATTCCCTTGGCCTCTCCGTCGTTGTCTGAGGCATTCTTCCGATACATAAGGACGCCCGAACTTGTCTGCCGTAATGGCGACCTCATAGGTAATAGGTCGGGCGTTTCCATATTGTCTGTAATACACCTCGAACTTGATGGGGCCTGTTTCTCCTTGCGTTCGCATTTTCTCGAACCCGCCACGCTCGCGTGCGTCGCATGCCTCCTCGACACCGAGTTTCAGAGCGTCGGCGAGGAACCCGAACGCATCGAATAGGGCACTCTTTCCCACGCCATTTTTGCCAATTACCGCTATCATGGGAGCAAGCGGTTGGTTATTCGGTTGGTTCCACAGGCGGCCCAGCGTAACGTCCTTGAGTACCTTGAAATTTTTTATTCGCAAGCCTTCTATCTTAGCCATGCTATTGTCCTTATCGGCGTTGTCGCCTGAATCCATGCACTTTCTTAAGTCAAGTTAAGCTGTCGAATGAAGACAAGCTCCTTTCAACACTGTTGGGTAGAAATGCCGCGCTCGTCCCACGACCCTGCCTCATGCCTCATGCCTTGAGCGCCAGATGGACGAGTGCCCAGACGCGACCGTCTTTCACCGTCCCGGCTAGGCGCAGCCAGCCGCCGTAGTGCGACACCCGCACAAAGGACGGCTTGTCGAGTGCGTGCTGTACGACGAAGTTCAGACGCGATCCTTCGTCGCACCAGTGGATGCCGTCGGGCGATATCTGCACTTTCGCGTCGATTTCAGGGCTTCCTTCAGCGTGGAGTATGCGCACAAAGAAAATGGCTTCGTGGCTCCAGCCGACCTCGTACGGCTCGGTGATAAAGTCGCCCTCCCAGAGCTGATTGCGTTCCACGACGGCGGTGTGGCTCTGTCGCATACTCATTGTGCAAACTCCCCGGATAACAACACAGAGTCGATGTAGAGAAAGGCCCGTTTATCCATGTCGGCTTCGACCCAAAAGGCCGCGTTGAGCATACACCACAAATTGGCCATGGCCGGCAGTTCAATGCAGTGCATTCCCTCCGGCCCGAAGGTGTGGTCGTTGCACTGAAATCCGGTGAAGGCCCGCCGTTTGAGGTCCAAGCCGATGCGCAGATAGTGCCAATTCATTTTGGTGGCGATTTCGTTGTAGCACAAAAGCTGCGGCTCGCCCGGCACATCCTCCCAGCCCTCCGGCCCCAAGTGGAAATGCGATACGGTCTTGCCGCTGCCGCCAATGGGCTGCACCGACCGGGTGGCGGGCTTGGTCTGCCAGCGTCCTCGCCGTTGGCCGCCCTCGGCGTTGAGGTAG
Source organism: Candidatus Latescibacterota bacterium (assembly GCA_022826515.1). The sequence goes on along the minus strand of JAJDUT010000001.1, from coordinate 87,231 downwards.
CGCAAGTGGGGCATCCAGCGCCGCCCTTGGGGATGGCCGTCCTGCACGTCGAAGAGCACGCCCCAAGCGCGGACGTCCATTTCGCCTAACTTGAGTTCGGACGCTTCGGGTTTGAACGCGAAATAGCACTCCAACTGCACTTGGCCCAGCGCCCGAAAGGTGTGCCGCTTGATGCCTACGGAAAGGCCGCCGGCCTGCGGGCGGGTGGCCAGCTTGAGAGCATAGGTACCTTCCATCGAGCCAGCCGTGCCCGTGTCCCACATCGTCAGGTTGCTCAACATGGGAGGCCGCAAGTCTTGGTAATCGGGCAGCATGGCGTCGAGTGAGTCTTCGTAATTGCCGATCAGTCCGGTCCAGCCGTTTAGTCCGGCGTCGAAATCGTCGTAGCACAGAATGCGCTCTAGGGGGTCAAAGCGGCTCAACCGAGGATTGGCTGCTAGCAATGATTCCACAGTATGCTCCGGTGTTAGGGTGGATGGTTAAATGAACTTTCACCAATAAAAAACCCCGCCGAACAGTGCGATCGGCGGGGTCCGTACGTCTGATGGAACAGGCGTACTAGTCGGCGGCTGTCGCTTTGACTTGACCCCAAGTCACGGCCTCAACAGCCGTGCTTATCTGGGGAGCGGTCCAGCTCGCGGGCACGATCGGCGACGAAACCCAGCGGCCGTTAACCTCAGCCTCCGCGGAAACGCCATAAACCACGGACTCGGGATTCGGCAGGTCTGGAAAAAGTTCCATACTGTACCGACCCTGAGCGGGCGTGGCTTCCACATGGCCCCACGGCACAAAGGCGGGCTGTGTTTCGGCGGGCTCAACGATCTCTCCACCGGCTTCGACATAGATCTCATCGGGGTCGAAAACCTGCAAATAGATCGCGTAGCGGGTCGCATCTTCGACCTCCTCCCACTCGACCAGCACGAACTGGGACTGAGGGCTAGCAAGACTGACCCGTACGTCTTCCGGTCCCATAAGCTCCATGGCACCGTGAGGACATCCGCCCTGTGCCCAAGCCGCGCTCGCGAACGCGAGGGCTACGCCGGCTATTAGCATCCTCTTTTTCATAAGGCACCTCCTTAGAAAAGGGTGGATACTATCAGCTAAAGTACCATTATTCCCGGCAAAATCCAAATTTTTATCTCTACCCGCCTCTATTGGTCGCCGCGTGGATCGGCGCGCAAGGTCGCTAGGTGATCGTCGAGGACTTGGACGCCGTAGCGGAGGGCATTGCCGACGTTGAGGAAGCGATACCCCCAGCGAATTTTCTCTTGGATCTCGGACACGTCTGTCAGCGTAGTGCCCACGGCGATTTCCGTGTCCGCTAGCTGTTGCGGCACGTCGCGCATGATTTGCTGCACTTGTTGCGACCCAGTGTCGGTGATCGTCCCCACGGTCGCCGATAGGTCCAATGGCCCGACGAAAAGCACGTCAATGCCGGGCACGCGCTTGATTTCGTCCAAGTTGTCGTAGGCCCGTTGGCTTTCGAGTTGGAGGACGACGAGCGTTTCCTCATTGGCGGTTTTGATGACCTCGTTCCAGTCCGCGCCGGCGATGTGGGTCCACATGGGCGAGAGACCGCGCCGGCCTTCGGGTGCGTAGCGGGCGGCCTCGACCGCGCCGGCGGCTTCTTCAGCCGTATCGACTTGGGGCACCATCACGGCTACTGCACCCGCGTCGTACGCTTTCTTGATCAGCGCGGGGTCGTTCCACGCAACGCGCACCATGGGTGCGACGCCGCGCATCCGCGCCAGTACCAGGATCGAGTCGAGCGCTTCGGTGGCGAAGGGCATGTGCTCGGTGTCGGCCCAGAGGAAATCGGGGCCAGCGGCGATGATCAATCCGGCCACGTGTGGGGTGGGAGCCGACAGGCTGGTGCCGAGGAGGATTTCGCCGTTGCGCAAACGTGCTTTTAGGTCGTTGGGATACATGGATAGCTCCGTTGGATTTAACCGTACAGTGAATAGAAGATGAGGCCACCGAGCACGATGCGATAGGCGGCAAACGAGTAGGTGCCGTGACGCTGGAGGAAGCGGAGTAAGAAGCCGATGGATAGGTAGCCGCTGACCGCGGCGGCGAAGATCCCCAGCCCCAAACTCAGCAGCCCAGCGCCGCCTAGGCCTCCTTCGAGTAGGGCGAATAGTTGTAGGAGGCCGCTGGCACCAATGGCTGGCAGGCCGAGCAAAAAGGAGAAGCGGGCAGCATCTGCGCGCTGGAGACCCACGAAAAGCCCGCCCATGATGGTTGAGCCAGACCGCGAACACCCGGGAATCAGGGCGAGGGCTTGACACAGACCGATGAACTGGATCGACCAGAAGCCGAGGTCTTGCATAGTGCGCTCGCGCCGCCCCACGCGTTCGGCCAGTATCAAGAACAGCGCGAGGACGATCAAGCTCGCGGCGATGAGGGAGAGTTGGCGCGCCTCGGTTTCGATAAAGTCGCGTCCTCCGAGGCCGAGCACGGCAATGGGAATGGTGCCCACGGCAATGGACCACGCCATGCGGCAGTCGGGGCTGTGGTTGAAGTTGCGGTGCACCACTCCTTGCAGCGCGGCGACGACCAGCCTTTTGACATCGGCGGTGAAGTACGCGAATACAGCCGCGAGCGTTCCCAGTTGGATCACCGCAGAAAACGCCGCGCCTGGATCGTCCCAGCCGAGAAAGTGAGGCACTACTCGCAGGTGAGCGGTGCTGCTGATGGGCAGGAATTCAGTCAGACCTTGGACTAGGCCTAAAATGAGTGCTTGTAGCCAGTGCATGGAGGGATTAAGCTAACCGTCGCCGCCCGCCCCGACAAGGACGGCCCGCCCTTGACAAAAACGCGGGCCAGTGTGCAGAATACCCCTGATTTTCACCACCAACCAACAACAAGGAGACCTCATGCCCGTTACCATTAAAGATGTCCAAACCATTCTCACCCAACCGGCCGGCTCTCGCTTGGTCATCGTCAAAATCATAACGTCGGACGATGGCCTGTACGGACTCGGTTGCGCGACCTTCACTCAGCGCTTCCACGCCGTGCATACGGCCATCGAGCAGCATCTTAAGCCCTTCCTCATCGGCCGCGATGTGGATCGCATCGAAGAAACGTGGCAGATGTTGATGGTCAACGGCTATTGGCGCAACGGCCCGGTGCTCAACAACGCCATCTCTGGCGTCGATCAGGCGCTGTGGGACATCAAGGGCAAACGGGCGGGGATGCCGGTTTATCAGCTCTTGGGCGGCAAGTGCCGCGAAGGCGCGGCCGTGTACGGCCATGCGGGCGGCGATACGCCCGAAGCGGTGGTCGATAGCATTCGCCAGTTCCAAGAACAAGGCTATCGCTACATCCGCTGCCAGATGGGCGGGTACGGCGGCAAGGCATCGACCTTGGTCAAGCCCGAGGGCGCGCCCGAAGGCGCGTATTACAACCGCAAAGAGTACATGATGAACCACCTGCGGATGTTTGAGCACATCCGCGCAGAAATGGGTTTTGAAGTGGAACTGCTGCACGATATTCACGAGCGGTTGCATCCGATTGAGGCGGTGGGCTTTGCCAAGGACGTGGAGGAGTTCAAGCTGTTCTTCTTGGAGGACGCGCTCGCCCCCGAAGACATCGAGTGGTTCCGCCACATCCGCCAGCAGTGCGCGACGCCGCAGGCTATGGGCGAGTTGTTCAACCATCCGCACGAGTGGACGCCGCTCATCGAGGGGCGGCTCATTGACTTCATGCGCATGCACGTGAGCCAGATGGGCGGGATCACGCCAGCACGCAATGTAGCGGCCTTCGGGCAGATGTACGGGGTGCGCACGGCTTGGCACGGCCCGGGCGACACCTCGCCGGTGGGACACGCGGCCAACCTGCATCTGGACTTGTGGGCACCTAACTTTGGGATCCAGGAGTGGTGCCGGTTTGCTGAGCACGTGTACGAGATGTTTCCGGGGCTGCCCGAGGTGCGCAATGGTTACATGTATCCAAGCGACGGGCCGGGGTTGGGGATCGACATCGACGAGGACTTGGCGGCCAAGTATCCTTGTGCAGACGAGGTCATTGGGTGGACGCAGACGCGCTTGCCCGACGGTAGTCCGGCGCGGCCCTAAAGATGAAAATCCTAGTTTCCAATCTCGGCAGCACCTCGTTTAAGTACAAGGTCTTTGCCATGCCCGAGGAGGTGGTTTTGGCGCGGGGCGGCATGGATCGGATCGGGGGTCAAGGCTCGGTGCATACCTTCGAGATCGGCGGGGCCGACGAGGTTGAGCAGGCCGTGGAGTTGCCCGACCACGCCAGCGCGATTGACGAGGCTCTGGCGCGCTTGGCCGAGGGTGGGGTGTTGGCTTCGGTGGAGGAGCTGGACGCCGTGGGGTTTAAGGCTGTCCACGCGCGCGCTATTTCCGGGGTGGTCGAGCTCGACGAGGACGTGGTCGGGAGAATGGAGGACTTTTATCCGCTGGCTCCGGCGCACAATCCCGCGTACGTGGCGGCGATCCGGCAGTTTGCGCGGGTGGCTCCCAAGGCGCGGCGGGTCGGGTGCTTTGAGACGGCGTTCCACGGCGCGATGCCGCAGCGGCGCAAAATGTACGCGGTGCCCTACGCTTGGTATGAGCAGTACGGCATTCAGCGCTATGGCTTCCACGGGGCTAGCCATCGCTACGCCGCAGAGAAAGTCGTGGAATTGACAGGTCGCGCTGACCTCAAACACGTCAACATGCACTTGGGCGGGTCCTCGTCGCTGTGCGCGGTAAAGGACGGAGTCTCGCAGGGGGCGTCGCACGGACTGAGTCCGCAGAGCGGCCTGCCGCAGAACAACCGCATTGGCGACTTGGATCCGTATGCGCTGGATTTGGTGATGCGCAATGAGGATCGACCGTGGGACGAGGTGTTGGCGCAGTGTGCTAACGAGGGCGGCCTTGTGGGGCTTTGCGGGTACAGCGATATGCGTGACATTGAAACAGGTGCGGCAAGCAGCGACGAGCGCTGTGCTTTGGCCATAGACGTGTTGGCGACGTCGGCGCGCGACTGGCTGGGGGCTTTTGTGGTGGAGATGGGCGGGCTGGACGCGATTAGCTTTACCGGCGGTATCGGCGAGTACTCGGTCGCCGTGCGCGGCCAGATTCTGCTAGACTTGGAATTTTTGGGGGTGGTGATGGATGCGGCTAAGAACGAGAGCGTGCAAGGCGAGGGCAGCTTGCACGCTGCGGCGAGCCGAGTGCCTATTTACGTGCTGCGCACCGACGAGGAGTTGGTGGTGGCGCGGCAGACTTGTGAGTTTTTAACAACAGTAAAGGACACGTAATGTTCGGAACCATTCGCAACCCGTCCGGCGAAGTGCTGGACTACACTTTTCACGCTGGCACGGAAGGATCGCGGCACATCGCCGTCTTGGGGCACGGCGTGACCGGCAACAAGGACCGCCCCTTTGTCGTAACACTTGCTGAGGGACTAGCGGCCGCTGGCATCCACGCACTGCGCTTTTCCTTTGCCGGCAATGGCGCGTCCGAGGGCCGCTTTGCCGATGCGACGATCTCCAAAGAAGTAGAAGATCTCGGCGCAGTGCTCAGCGCCTTAGACGGCTATTCGGTCTGCTATGTCGGCCACAGCATGGGCGGGGCGGTCGGCGTCTTGAGCCGCGACGAGCGCATCGGCCTGCTCGTCTCCTTGGCGGGCATGGTGCATACGCACGCCTTTGCCGAGCGCGAGTTTGGCGAGGAGGTGCCCGACGAGGGCTGCATGTGGGACGAGCCAGACTGTCCGCTCTCGCAAGCCTACATGGACGACATGGCTCAAATCGACACCGTGGTGCGACGCGGGGCCGAGATTGTAGTGCCTTGGCTGTTGGTACACGGCAGCGAGGACGATGTGGTGCCGATTGATGACTCGCACGACATCCTCGCCCGAGCCAGCGGCAACGCCGAACTCGTCGTCATTGACGGAGCCGACCACGTCTTTAGCGAGCACGCGCAGGTGATGGTCGAAAAGGTCGTCGGCTGGCTACAGGGGCAGTGGGCATAAGCATCCCGGCCGGTCGCAGCCTACCAGAGATCGCGCGTACCTCCTATCTTTAGAGGAGGAAATCCGGCAATCCCGCCGGCCATGCGCACTCTGCCTAGCTAAGCCATGCAAAAGAAAACCCCGAGTCGTCTGAGCACTCGCCAGCAACGGACCTTGCTGGCCGTGGTGGCCTTGGGCGTCTTCATGGTCGCCGATACGCTCTATTTGCTGACCAACCGACTGGCCGACGCTCTCGATTTCTCCTACTTCGCGGTTACTGACATTTCCCTGCCCAAGTTTTACCAAGGCATGGTGCTGTCGCATACGGGCGTCGGTCTGGTGCTGGTGGTACTGGCGATGGGCTTTGTGGCTTGGCACTTACCGGCGGTGTGGCGCAAGAGCCGCAAACGGGCCATCTACACTGGCATCGCCACGCTGACGCTGGGCATCGTACTGGCCGTCAGCGGGCTGTTCATCCTCAGCGCGGCGAGCAATCGCGGCAATCCGGTGGCGTACTGGAGCCATGTGGCCGCGGCGGCTTTGATTCCTCTCTTTTACTTGGCGCACCGTCGCCTCTCTCTGTGGAAACCCTCTGCGCGGAGCTATCGCATCGTGCCTATAGCGGTAGTTGGGCTGTTGGCGCTCGCCGTGGTGCTACACGGGTTGAGCTATAGCGGCGAGCAGTACACGGAGGCGGCCGAGCAGGCATTCGCCGCTGGCAAGCACACTGGGCCGGGATCCAAGGCGCGGGATGTCGCTGACTTTGCCCCAGACGACTTTGTCCCCGCCAATTTTGTCCCGGCTGAAAGCCCCTTTTTCCCAGCGGCTACTACGACTACGACTGGCGATGTGCTGCCTTCGCGGATCATCACGCGCGGTGATCTCTCGCAGCCGGAAAAACTCGCTGGCGACATGGACGAGTACGGCTTTGTGGTCAACGAGCCGATTGGCTCGGAGACTTGCGCCCGCTGCCACGCGGCCATCGTCGAACAGTGGGCGACGTCGGCGCACCGCTTTGCCTCGTTCAACAATCCCTTCTACGAGGCGACGATCAACCACATGCGCAGCAACTCGACCGAGAGCAATGTAGAGGTTGACGCGCACATCGCCTATTACAAGGACTTGGCGGGCGAGGAGGCCAAAATCAAGTCCAAGTGGTGTTCGGGCTGCCACGATCCGGCGCTGATGCTGGCGGGCAAAATGACCGAAGAGATCGACCGCGCCTCGCCCCAGGCCCAAGCCGGGCTGACCTGCTTGGGCTGCCACGCCATCGACGCAATTCACGACCAGACCGGCAACGGCAACTACAATATCGCCGACGAGCAGGAGGATCCCTATCTGTTCGCCAATGCCAAAGAAGGCGTGGGCCGCTTCGTACACGACACGGCGCTGAAGGCGCGGCCCATCGTCCACAAGAAGCAGATGCTCAAGCCCTTCTTCCGCACCTCGGAGTTTTGCGCTACCTGCCACAAGGTCAGTCTCGACTCGCGCGTCAATGGCTACCGCTGGCTGCGCGGCCAAAACGAATACGACAATTGGCACGACAGCGGCGTGTCGCTCAACGCCGCTAGGACCTTCTATCTGCCTGCTGTTAAGCGGGTCTGCCAGGATTGCCACATGCCGCTGGAGGAAGCAGTTGGCGGCGACGTGTCGGCGCGGGATGGGTACGTCAAGTCGCACCGCTTTTTGGCGGTCAACACGGCCCTGCCCTTCATCCGCGGGGACGAGGAGACCATCGCGCGGATCGAGGAATTTCTGCAAGACGAAAAACTCAGCGTCGATGTGTTCGCATTGCACCACCAAGAAGAAGCGCACTACGCGCTGGATAAGAGCCAGCCGGCACTGGTGCGCGGCGGCGAGTACACATTCGACGTGGTGGTGCGCAACAAGGGCGTCGGGCACACTTTCCCGGGCGGGACTAACGATTCCAACGAGGGTTGGCTAGAGGTCTCGTTGGTGAGCGACGACGATGAGGTGCTAGCTTTGAACGGGGCGGTGCAAGACGACGGGCACGTCGATCCGGGAGCCCACTTTTATAAGGCGCTGATGGTCGATGCAAAAGGCCAAGCTATCCACCGGCGCAACGCCCAAGACATCGTCACCGCCGTGTACGTGCGCACCATTGGGCCGGGTACGGCGGATGTGGCTCACTACAGCTTTCGGGTGCCCGAGGACTACGCGGGGCGCAAGCTGACGCTGCGGGCGCGGCTGTTGTGGCGCAAGTTCGACCGCACCTATACGGAATTTGCCTTTAACAACAATCGCCAAGGCTTCCGCCGCTTCGACCAAGTGCCGGATTTGCCGGTAACTGAAATCGCTCGCAGCGAGGTGGCGTTGGTGGTAGGAGGGCCAAGTGCGCAGGGTGCGCCGGATGCGGGCGACTGGATGCGCTTCAACGACTATGGCATCGGCTTGCTGCTCCAAGACGATACCCAAGGGGCCGCACGGGCCTTTGCGACGGTGGAACAGCTAGCGCCGGAGCGCCTAGACGGCTGCCGCAACTTGGCCAAGGTTGCAGTGCGCGACGGTCACTTGGAGCGGGCCTACGAACATTTGGAGGATTGCGAGGCGTTAGTTAGCGGCGACGGGCAGACGGCTTGGGTTTGGGGCGTGGTGTTGCAGGAGGATGGTCGTTACGAAGCTGCGGCGCAGGCGTATCGCCGAGTGTTGCGCGACTTTCCCGAGGACCGGGCTACGTGGCGCAACTTGGGTCGGGTGCTGTACCTAGATGGACGCTTTGAGGAGGCTTTGGAGGCTCTCGACGGCGTACTGGCTATTGACCCGGAAGACCGCGTCGCTCACTACCACCGGATGCTCTCGCTGCGTGCCCTTGGCCGCGAGGATGAGGCCCTCGTCGCCGAGCAGGCTTACCAGTACTATCAGATCGACGAGTCGGCACAAGAGCTGACGCGCCGCTACCGGCTAGAGCATCCGCACGACAACCGCGAGGCGCTAAAGATTCACGTTCATCCGCTGGGGGAGGGTGGTTGAGGGCGCACGTGGAGAATTTCTTCCATGCCGAGGGGCCGCACTTGGTCGGCCTCTAGGGTGAGGACGGCTCGGTTGGGAAACTCTACTTCGTAAGCGACCCCTTCGCCGTGAATGAAAACCACGATCCCGACATCGCCGACGATCAGTTCGGCTTGGGGTTGATCGGCTGTCAGGACAGCCCGTCGGTGTTCGGCTAGGGGTTCAGCTAGGGGTTCGGCTAGGGTATTCATGGACTAACTCCTTTGTGGAACGGCCGTTACAAAACGCAGCGCGGTCTCGCCGTGGCGGATAAACCACACGGTGCGCAGATGAAATAGGCCGTATGATGGTGTGTCAATATATCCAAGGATAATGTATTTGGTGCCGTGCTCAGTTGCAATGCGTTCGGCAGGTGGTTGCGTCCTGACGATGATTAGCAGACCTCTGCGTAAGTCCTCGACATTGTGGTCGTCATAGCCTAATAGAACGAATAGACCGTTCTTGCTTTCGTCGTGCAGTAGGTAAGTCAATTTTTCGTCGGCGATGTAGGCTTCGCTGCGATTCATGTCGAGCTAATCCGATTGCATTCTTTTTGCGTGTCGGTTACTCTAGCAAACACTTGTGTATCAACCTTTCACACTGCTAAGGCTTAATGGGAAGAGATATGACGAGTAAGTACGTAATAGATGCAAATTTTATGCCAACATCTCGTAGTATGATCTGGCGACTTTTGATCGGCGCATTGATGTTAGTCGCCTGCGGCCCGGAAGAGCCTTCGGAACCGGCTCCGAAGCCTGAGTACACCAAAGCACCGACCGCCGACTATGCGGTGGGGCGCGGGCGGAAAGAGGCTCCTGCGGTGCGCTTTGTCGATGTGACGCGAGAGGCTGGTCTCGAATTCAGGCACGAGACTGGTGCGCGCGGCGACAAGTGGATGCCGGAGACCATGGGCAGCGGTTGTGCGCTTTTTGATTACGATGGCGACGGCTGGCTGGACGTGCTCTTGGTCAACAGCGAAGGCTGGGGCGGCGAAAAGGCCCCTGGCAAGCTCTACCGCAACCTCGGCAACGGCACCTTTGATGACGCAACGGAACGCGCTGGCCTAGGCTTCTCGGTCTATGGCATGGGCGCAACGATTGCCGATTACGACGCCGATGGCGACCCAGATATTTACTTGACGACCTTGGGGCCGAACCTACTCTTGCGCAACGACGCGGGCCGCTTTGTCGATGTAGCGCGGGAAGCGGGCGTGGCGGGCGCGGTTTGGCGGGATGATGCGGGCAATGAGAATCCCGAGTGGTCCACGGGCGCGGCTTGGGTCGATGTCGATGGCGACGGCTGGCTGGATCTGTTGGTCACCAACTACGTGCGCTGGTCGGCCAGCACTGACATATACACCACGCTCGACGGCAAGGGAAAATCCTACGCCACACCCCAGCAGTACCCCGGCTCGACGCCGAGGCTCTATCGCAACCTAGGCGAAGGCCGCTTCGAGGAGATAACCGAAGAAGCCGGTTTGCTATTGCCCGAGGGCAAGTCCATGGGCGTGGCCATGACCGACTTTGAAGACGACGGCCGCATCGACTTGGTCGTCACCAACGACACCCAGCCCAATTTCCTGTTGCAAAACTTAGGTGGGGGTCGCTTTGCGGAGCGGGGTCTCGCCGCGGGCATTGGCTACGATGAGACCGGGCGGGCGCGAGCGGGAATGGGCGTAGATATTACCTCAGTCGCCAACGACGGCGTGCTTTCTATCGCCATTGGCAACTTCAGCCGCGAGGCGCTGTCGCTCTATCGCCAAGCCGGTGGCGAGGTCTTCGTCGATGCTGCGGGCAAAGCTCGGCTGATGCAGGCGACGTTGCAGCCTCTGACCTTTGGGCTGCGCTTTTTCGACTACGATCTCGACGGCTACCAAGACCTGATCTTGGCCAACGGGCACATCGAGCCAGAGATCAACTCGACGCAGAAGGAGATCGAGTATCAGCAAGCACCGCAGTTGTTTTGGAATGACGGCGACGGGCGGATGATCGAGGTGTCAGAGCAGACGGGTGGGCTGTTTCTCAAGCCGCTGGTGGCGCGAGGGCTGGCCGTCGGCGATATCGATGGCGACGGCGACTTGGATGTGCTGCTGACGACCAATGGCGGTCCGGCCTATCTGTTGCGCAACGAGGGGCCGACCGGCCGCGTGCTGGAGCTCGACCTGACGGGTAAGGCACCTAATCGAGACGCCATCGGCGCGAAGGTGACGACTCGGGCGGGCGAACAAGAGCAGGTGTTTATGGTGCGCACGGGATCTTCTTATCTGAGCCACAGTCCGATGAGCCTGACCGTTGGCTTGGGCGCGGCCGAGCAGATCGACCGCTTGGAGATTCGCTGGCCGGATGGGACGGTGGAAGCTCTTGGACAGCTCGCGGCCGGGTCGCGCTATGAGATCGCGCAGGGTGAGGGTATTGTGGGGAAAACAGCTTTTGCGCGGTAGAAAGATAACGTATTGGCCGTAAAAAGCCGTAATATGTGCTATTAAAAAATGGAACTTGATCCCGATAAATTCGCAGTGCGCTATGACAAGTCTTGATCTAGCCCGGCTCCGACGGTTGGATTGAGCGCGGCGCAGTAGATTTAGATTGGGGTACACTTTATCTTCTGAGCTTGAATAGTACGAAAACGGCGAATGCACAGCGATCAAGCCGTTGGGTTTTTTGGAATAGGTCTATAACTTTTTCGGTTTCGTCAATCCATTGCTGGACCGTAGAACGGGAGAATGTCGCCAAGGGATCATAGTCAGCCTCGTGGCGTCGGACCTGCATAGCGACGAATTGCTCTCCGAAGGCTTGGATGTCAGCCGGAAATCTACTCATCACTTGTCGGATGTTGCATTGATTTTTAGCCTGACGATGCTCCAAGGCCCGATAGGTTTGACGCCAAGCCGGCTGACTGCGGTGGGCACGGGTGGTGCCAACCAGCAAATTGGCACCACAAGCGGCGAGAACGTGGAATATAGCGTAGTAGGCCGAGCTTACAGCTCGGCGCAATTCGGTTTGTCGGGGACGGCCCCGGTGCCTGCCAATCGCCCCGGCCGCTAGTTGCCTAGCGATTCTGAGCAGATCCCGAGGATTCACGATACTTGCTCGCGAAAAATTCTGCCCACTCGGATTTTTCGACGAATGACTGGATTGGAATACCGTGGAATCCGAGTTTTTCCGCATACGGCCATAGGCGCCCCGATAGGCCGGCGGTCCATGTGGGATCCAGCCGTTTCTGATCTCCATCAAATACGATATAAGTATGCAGATATTCGTCGCCATCATGGTCTATTCGAGGCTCTACGATGATGGGGGAAAATACGAATTCGTCGTGGAACCGTTCGGTCAGCATCTCTCTGATGATGTCGGCTATTTTGTCCGTTTCCATCTCTATTGTCATGGTCTGTTCTCTTGGTTTGCGCTGCTTTGGTCTGCCCTATTGCTTACTGCTCCCAGTTAATGAGTAAACGATATTTACAGTTGTGCTGTCAAGCGATTTTTGAGCGTCAAAAACTGCCAAAAAGACACGTTTCAACCGATCAAGCGGCCCCTTTGGTCGTGGCTGACCTTGTCGGGGTCGTGCGGCCCGGAGCGGGCGCGCTTGGCCTCTCCTTGTTGGTAGCGGTGGCGCATTTCCGTCTGCCGCCAGCGTAAGAAACTGCGTTCCTGCGCGTCGCGGTTGCGCGCCGAAGGTGAGGCCGGGATTTCGATGGTGGCGTAGGTAATTTCGCTTACCCGGCGCGACAGAGCGACGATTTCTCCTTTGCTGATGACCAAGGTGACGCCGACGTTGGCCTCGACAATGGCGACGCCGTTTTCGCGCGCCCGGGCCAACACGGCGCGATCTTGCTCCTTGGAGCGGGAGCCGTAGGAGGGGATGAGTAGGTACTGTGCCCCGTCGAGTACTGGGATGCGGGCGATGTCGGAATTCCAGCGGTCGTTGCAGATGAGGAAGCCGCAGCGGCCAAACGGAGTATCAAAGGCGTGGGCATGGGCACCGAGGCGGTTGTACCACCAAGAGGGATGGTAGCCTTCGGCGAGTTGCATTTTGTGGTACTTGCCGCACAGACGGCCCCGATGGTCGATGAAGACGGCGCAGTTGTACACGTCGTCGCCGATGCGCTCGGCTAGTCCAAAGGCTAGGCATATTCCCAACTCGCGGGCCAACTCGCGGAAGCGGCCCATGACCGGGCCGCGCGTGGTGACGGCCACGTCCCGCATCCGTTCTTCTGGTTCCTCCCCCGTGATTAGTTCCATAACCACGTAGCCTTCCAGCACTCCTTCGGGCGCTAAAGCCAATTGGGCACCGCCCTTAGCGGCGGCGCGGAACATGGCCTCCAAGCGGTCGGCATTGCCGGCTAGGTCGAATTTTTGGGGCCGAAAGGAAATGGCGGCGACATCTACTGATTGATACATGGGGTCCGTCTCCTATTCTTCTTTGCGGCAAAAGCGCAGTGCGTACAGGTCGGCGTCGTACATGACAAAGCGCAGGCGCACGGGCCGACCGGCCAACGGGCCTACCTCAGCGCCCGATTCCCACTGCACCACTAAGTCCGTCTGATCCTGAAAAAGCTCGGGCGAATCGGCCAGCGCCAAGCCGGGGAAGGGCTTGCCGTTTTCGTCTTGGACTTCAACGCGGATGCTGCCGGCCGCGGAGGTGGCCATATTGAGCCGCAATTGATCGCCGCTGAAGATCAGGGGCTTGGTGGTGAACTGGCCGCCGCGATAGGGCGCTTGCACCGAGGCGAAGCCATCGAGGCGCATGGTCAGGCGGCGGATGCAGGAGGTGGGCATGCGCCAGTTCTCGGTCATGTAGAGCGACAGTTCGGCGGGGCCGGTGTGCAGCAGGCCGCGCATGATGTACACGCTGCGGTCGTGCCAATTGCCGGGGTCGGGCCCCGGGCGCACGAAGGCTTCGGGGAAGAGGCGGTCGAAGTGGAGGCCGTCGTGGCTGCTCATTAGCACGCCGTCGTTGACCCCGGGGTACGGCCAGTCGGGCGTGGGGCTGCGGCTGCTGACAAAGCGCGAGGGGAACATCAGGTAGAGGCCGGGGGAGCGCTCGTAGGGAACGCAGGAATTGGTGTACATGTGCTCTAGCGGCGCATCGCCGGTGTCGATGGATTCTAGCGGACTCCAGTGGACAAAGTCGTCGGAGGTGGCGCGGCGGATCCAGCGCACGCCCTCCTTAAAGGCGCGAGTGGCACCGTGGCCTAGTTCGCCGTCGCTGCGAATGCCTCGGGTGTACATGACGTACTGGCTGGTCCACGGGTCGCGGAAGGCGATATTGTGCGAGTCGAACGGGCCTTCGGTCTGTACGGGTTCGGGGTTTTTGTGCCAGTGGAAGCCGTCGGGCGAGGTTGCCGTATAAATGGCACCGCGCCGGCCGATGCCTTTGTAGCGCTCTTGCTCCGGGGCCTCTGGGTCGAGGAACGGGGAGAAGTTGACTAGGTCGGGATCGTCGATGACCAAGTTGTTGGCCGTCGAGCCTTGAAAGTCGATGAGGCCTAGCTCTGGTTTGTGCCAAGTGATGCCGTCGCTGCTTTCGACGTAGGCGGTGCAGGCTCGGTCGGTTTTGTTGTTGTCGGCGTGGGGGATGCAGCGGTACCAGGCGCGAAAGCGGTCGCCGTCTTTAAAGAGCACGGCATAGGCGAGGCCGCCTTCTTCCCAGGGATGGTCGATGCGCACTGCGGCGTTGCGGCGCGTGGGCTGGTGGAGGACTTGGCGGGCGTCCTCTAGCTCGTCGATGAGGCGGCGGTCGAGCAGTAGTTGGCGGTTGGAGCCGATGGGGATGGGGATGTCGGGCATGGTGGCCTCTGATGTTCAACAGGTGTAAAACGAAAGCTCACGGTCGAAAAATTTTTAGATTGAGTTCGTTGATTTCGCGGTAATGTTTTCTATTGGCGGTACAAAGTGTTGAATGATGTTCGATAGCTGTTGCTGCAATCAATGCATCTGCTAAATACAATGCTGTCTTAAGGGTATATTCTTCCATATATACAGACGCTCTGTGTCCAATATTTTCAGTGAGAGGTAGAGTCTGAAAGGCGTGGTCATTGAGAAAATTCTTGATGTTCTTTAATTCCTGCCGATTTCTCGCACCTTGGATAAATTCCATATACGTAACAATTGATATCTGACGGTCATGGGCACTTTCAACGAGTTTTGCAGCCCTTTCATGGCCTCTGAAAACCCATATCACAATATCGGTATCAAAAATCATTCAAGCGGCCTTTTCTCAAATTGCGAACATAAGCATCGACATCTGCCATATCTTTTCTGTCCCGCCACATCCCAAAAGCCTCATGGTCTTTTACAGGTTTTTTTGTTTGCTGTCGGCAGGGAGACAGGATGGCTTTTTCCTTACCGCGATAAAGGATGGTGACCGATTCGTTGCGGTCGAGTGCGAGCAAAATATCTTTCATGCGTCGTCTTAGGTCGAGAATAGATGCTTTCATAATGCCTCCTTAAAGTGTACACATAATGTGTGCAATTTAAAGTAAGATGTCAAAAGGAGGCTCCTTGGCTGAAGCCGGGACATCCGGTTCTGGCCGACTACTCCTTTCGCAGCGATTTCTTTAGCAATCTGCCCCAAGTTCTGTCATAGGGATGGACGACCTTTACCCGCTCTTTTCCTCGATAGACAGGTCGCCCCTCGTTTGCCCAAGCGAAGATCGATCCTTCCAGATTGTAGATTTCCGTATATCCCTTTTTCATTAGAAACTGGGCAAGTTCCGACGAGCGGTATCCCACGGAACAGTATAAAACGATACGCTGGTCCGCTGGCACTCCTTGAAGCGCTTTTAGGGCCTCGTCTTTCGAGGGGGCTGGCTGGGCACCCTGTAGATGGCTGACGGCATATTCCTCGGGTTCTCGCACGTCGAACAGCAGGAGGTTTTTCCGCTGCGGAGATTCAGCGAGCCAGACCTGTAGCGTATCGGTCGAGACTTGGGCGACCGTTGGAAATCTGGCGCGGATCATCTTCAGCGTCATGAACCAGAACATAGTGTTATCCTCGCCTTCTTCCGGTGCTTCGACACTGGCCGGTGTGGATGCGGCGACGCCAATACACATCGCTAGTAGTAGGGCAAACATGAAACCTGTCTTAAATTGGTGGAGGTTGAGTCGGCGCATGAGGATGATCCAATCTGAGGAATAAATAATAGAAGAGGAGGAACCGATTCGATGCAAGACCTACGCATAACGTTCCTCACTGGCCGATAATTTTAACAGGAGATGACCATGACTCGTTTACAAGCCGTCAATACCACGGATGTGCGCAGCGCCATTGAATTGGGTTGCCGCACTATGTCGAGCGTCTTCAATGCCGACGACAACGATGTTCCCTTTTTCGGCTCGCGCGTGCGTCCACAAGCTGAACTGCGCTTTAGTGCCGCGCATTCGGAGGCGCATGTGCCCGGTCGCCATCTCAACGCCTTGCTCAACGCTGAAGACGCCGCGGGTGTCGAAGTAGATGAAGCGGCCATTGAAAAACACGCGGCCGCGGCGTTCTATTCGTACAGCGGCCCCATCGCCATGCCGCTCAACCGGGCCGAGTTGGGCGGTCCGCTGGTCAACTTCATTCCGCACAATATCCGCGAGGGCTTCCACGCGCTCTATCCGCTGGTGCAGTACCGCGACTCGGATCGGGCGCGACAGCTAGCGGAGGCCAGTATCGAGGCATTTCGCCGCTATTGGAGTGTGGACGAGGGCTGGGATCGACCGACGCTACAGGGGTTGGGACTAGAGGCGTGGGAGAGTCTGTTTATTCCGGGGGAAGCTCGGGCCTTGGGGCCTTTGGTCAAGTACTATCGGGCTACTGGCTATGGGCCGGCGTTGGAGTTGGCTTTGGAATTGGCAAAGAAGATTACGGGTGAGTTTTTCACTGCGGACGGTGGCCACGACCGGGATCTGCTGGGTGACCACACGCACTCGGTCACCTGCGTCATGTCGTCCTTGGCGCAGTTGGCCGATCTGACGGGCGACGCGGCGCTCCTGCTGCGCGTCAAGGCTTTTTACGATAATGGCCTGTGGGCCATGCGCGACCCGTTGGGTTGGGTCGTCGAAAGCACGCATCCCGATGCTCCGCCCGATCGCGGCGAAGTCAACAATACCGGCGATATTGTCGAGACCGCCCTGATCTTGGGGCGCTGGGGCTGGAGCGAGTACTTCCAAGACGCCGAGCGCATTGTGCGGGGGCATATGCTGCCGTCGCAATTGCGCGATATTTCTTTCATCGACGAGCCGCCCAATTCCGAAGGTGCGGATGGCCTGCGCGACGTGGCCCAGCGGCACCAGGGAGCCTTTGGCTTTCCAGCGCCGTACGGCCACGAGCCGGTGGAAGCCGAGACCGTTGGCTTCAATATGGATATTGTCGGTGGGGCTGTGGCGTCTTTGTGCGAGGTGTACCGGGAGATGGTGCGCAGCGGCCCGGCGGGGCATCGGGTCAATTTGCTCTTTGACCACGAGACCGAGGCCGTGCGCGTTGAATCCCCTTATACGCATGATGTCCTGCGCGTCGAGGTTAAGCAGCCAGGGCCGTTGTGGGTGCGCTTGCCCGGCTGGGTCGCGCCGTCTGACTTAGTGGTAACAGGGGCTGCATCGCCGCGCATAGACGGCGGGTTTCTCTTCTTTGCTCAACCGCCTTTGAATACTCCTATCGATATCCGCTTTGCTTTGGCTGAAGAAGAGTTAGTCCTGCAGCATCGGACCCGTTCTATCCGCGCCCGGCTGCGCGGCGACGAGGTGGTGGCGATGGATAACTTCGGGGCTGATCTGACCTTTTTCCCGCCGTTTGATTGAGAGCAAAGTATCCGCAGATAGACGCAGATAGACGCAGATACCGGCTCCTACGCGGTTTGGTTTCCGTGGGTATGGGCGATATATTAGCGGCCCCTATCGCAGCAGTACAATCACTCCAAGGAGGGTGAATATGGCGAAAATCAAGCGTCCTAAAATCTATCATATGTGCTCCCTTGGTTCCCTGATGGGATACGGCGGCAAGAAGGGCGAGTGGAGCGCGGCCAAAAAGCTCAAGAAAATAAAAGACGCCGGTTTCGACGGCTTTGTGGGGCGCGTCTTCATGGTGACCCCGGACGAGGTCGCGGCCTCGGGTTTAGTCTTCGCCTGTACCACCGACTTGGGCGGCATCCGCGAGATCAGGCCCAAGTTGCGCGAAATCAAGGCGGCGGGAGCGCGCTGCGTCAACGTGCAAATGCTCGACCACGACACGCTCACCGAGCGGGCTGTGGAGGTGGCGCGGCGCTTGATGGACGCGGCCGACGACTTGGAGATGGACGTAGCCGTGGAGGTGCACCGCGATACTTGCACGGAGACGCCGGAAAAAACTTATGCCTTGGCCGCTGGTTACGAGAAGGCGGAGAAGAAGCCGCTGAAAATGACGTGGGACTTTTCCCATCCGGCGGTGATCAAGCATTTGTCGCCGCCCTATTGGGAGCGCTTGGCTGAGCGCGTCGATCTGATCCAGTTGGCGCAGCAGTTTCACTTCAGGCCCTTCAACGGGCACCACGCCATGATTCCGGCGATCGACCACAAGGGCAAGATCATTCCCGAATTCGTCGATTGGCTGGAATTTGCCGAGCAGGTTATGGCCTGCTGGCTGGAGGCGGCCGAGCCGGGCCGGGAAATGTTCGCCTGCCCCGAGCAGATTGCCGGCGGCTACCATCTGTCGGTTTTCCCCGACCGCTGGAAGGACGTGCAGGTGGTGCGCCGCGAGTTGGACAGGGTGTGGAAGAGGCAATTGAAGAAGTGGAAGGCTCCGGCTTAGCGCGCGACGAATGCAACTGCGCGACGTAAATACCACTGATATCGGCGACGGCATTCGCTTGGGTTGCCAAGCTATGAGCCGGGCTTTTAACGCCGATGACGCCGATATACCCTACGGCGGTGCGCAGGTGCGGCCCGAAGCCTTTTTGGCCGGTAGCATGGAAGGCCACATGCCGGGTCGCCTCTTGAACGCTATGCTAGCGGCTGAAGATGCTATGGGCTTGGACCTGGACAAGGAGGTGATCGACAAGCACGCCCGTGCGGCTTTTTTCTCTTACAGCCGGACACCGCTGCCCTTACAGCGCATCGGCCAGCACTCCAATGGCGAAGGCGATCCCATTGAACTGCAAGAGCACAATTTGCGCGAGGGATTCCACGCTCTATACGCGTTGACAGCCTTCCGCAAGTCCGAGCGGGCTATGGAACTGGCGGCGGCTAGCATTGATTTGCTATTCGATTATTGGGTGCCCAACGAGCAGTGGGATCGCGTCCGTCTCGAACGCGACACGCCGGTGCGCCTCCGCGATTCCGGTGAGGGGACCTTTATCCAGGGACCGGCGCGCGCCATTGGGCCGCTGGTCAAATTGTACCAAGCCACTGGGTACCAACCGGCCTTGGATTTGGCTACTGTGCTCAAGGACAAGGCCGTGCGCGAATTCTTTCTCGACGACGGTTCCTTTGCCACCGAGCGCTTTGGCTCGCACGTGCATTCGACCACTTGTGCGATGTCGTCGTTGGCGCAGCTAGCTGAATGTACTGGGGACGCCGAGCTGATGGAGCGGGTCAAGCAGTTCTACGATAACGGCCTATGGGATTTGCGCGATCAGATCGGCTGGTCCATTGAGGTGTCGAGCCGACCCACGCTCTGTCGCCGGGGCGAGGCCAACAATACCGGCGATATTGTCGAGACCGCGATCATCTTGGGGCGCTGGGGTCACCCCGAGTACTACGCCGATGCCGAGCGCATATTGCGCAGCCATTTGCTGCCGTCGCAATTGCGCGATGTTTCGTTTATCGTCGAGCCGGATAATCCCGAGGGAGTGGACGGCAAGCGGCAGGTGGCGCACAGGCTGCGCGGCGGCTTTGGTTTTCCGGCTCCCTACGGGCACGAGCCGCTGGGAATCTGGCAATCGAACAAGCCGCGCATTGGCTTTAATATTGACATTGTCGGCGGGTCCGTAGGCTCGCTGGCTGCGGCGTACAAGGCCGTGGTGTGCAGCGATGGAGCGGGGCATTGGGTCGATATGCTGTTCGACTGTGAGACCGATGCCCTCGCCGTGCAGTCGCCCTATACGCATCCGCGCCTAGCGGTCAAAGTCAAGCAGCCGGGAGCACTGCACGTGCGCCTGCCGCCTTGGCTCGCTGGCGACCAATTCAACGTAGAGGGTGCCGAACATCCGGTCTTGCGCGACGGTTATGCGGTGATCGAGAATCCGCTCATAGGACGCTGGATCGGCTTTGCGTTTGACTTGCCCGTCCACGAGACGACCCTGACGTGGCGGGACAGTGCCATCCGCGCGCGGCTGCGCGGCGACGAGGTGGTGGCGATGGATAACTTTGGCGCTGATCTGGCCTTTTTTCCGTCGTTTGATTGAGCGGGGGAATAGTATCCCTCGCAGGAAGGATGCCTAGGAGGAAGGTCTCCAGCGGATTTTGACAAAGAGCGTGCCGCTACAATACATTCAACGACTAGGAGAGAAAATCATGTTTGACGAAAAAAAGGCTACTGCACTAGTGGCTCGCATTCTATCGTTGGCCGGCGGCTCATTGGAGTACATCAAAGTACTCAAACTGGTATATCTGGCTGACCGGGAATCACTGAATGAGCAAGGACGTAGCATCTCTACTGATAGTTGGGTATCAATGAAGTTCGGACCCGTTCCTAGTAACACGTATCGCTTGATGCACCAAGAAGACGATCCGAAAAATCATCCTGTATGGAGGCAACATATTGAGAGCTTGGCCGACTACAAAATAGGACTCAAAAGCGACCCCGGCACAGGGTGTATGTCCGAATCGGAATTAGAAATTATCCAGCACATCTGGGAAAACTACGGACGCTTAGACATTTGGGGACCTGATGGACTCATTGCATATACACACAGCCTCCCCGAATGGGAACGGCCAGACCCAGAGGGCCTCGTCCAAGCGACATCTATTTCTCTCGAAGACATCCTCCATGCACTAGGCAAGAGCAAGGAGGAGATTGACGAAATCATGGGCTTAGAAAGGACGAGTGAGTGGCTAGAAAAAGTGCTGGCATGATACACCGTCCCATTCTTCGCGCCGGACATATTCTCAAGTCAAACCACCATCCATATCACCCCTTCATAATCCTCTCCAGTCCCAATAAAGATAACGAAGTCCTCTTTGTCATGTGCTCAGATGCTAGGAAGAATGTAGGGCAAAATGTTCGCTTACACCTAGGAGATCATCCTTTTATAATCAAGGAGACGGCCTTAATTCTTAGAAGGGCAATTCGAGCGGACATCGCAAAAATTGCCAGCAGAATTCCAAGCGATTTTGCCGTGATAGGCTCTCTGAGCGAGGAAGTTCTCCGTCGTCTCCAAAATGAGGCCAAAGCATCGAGAAATCTAACGACCGACTTCAAGGAAGACCTGCCATAGTCGGTTTTGCACCTTCGCCCTATGTGCATCCCAAATAGTTGAGGACGCCCATGATCACCGATGAGCAATTGGCCCAGTACGAAGAGCAGGGTGCCGTAACCATCGACAGCCCCTTCACCACTGAGCAGTTGGACCGGGCAGAGGCGGCGTGGGACCGCTTGCGCGACAGCGGCGGTGCACCGTACGAGGATCTGGATTACATCGAAGTCATCCAGCACCCGTACTTTGAGGAGGTAGCCAAAAAGCTGCTGCGCGCCGATGCGGTCCATCTGTGGTGGGGGCTGGCCCCTCACGAGCGGGCTCCGGCCTCAGCGCCGTACGACGATCTCCGCGAGCAGTGGGCGCGCGGGTGCCACGTGGATATCCAGGCCACACTGGAGGATTTTGAGGCCACCCCTCGCCGGATGCGGGCCGAGTTGTGGTTCTGGCTCAACGACGTGCCCGCGCATCGCGGTGCCATGCGCATCCTGCCCGGCAGCCACCGCTCCATCATGGCGCACTGGAGCCGCGTTCTCCGGCCCGAGCACAAAGCCGAACTGCCCCGCGTGCACGGCCTGCGACCGGCTCCAGTCTCGCCGACTGCGGCCGCTTTTCCCGAGTACATCCCGGACCTGGGCGAAAAGCCCTGGCTTGAGTGCGAGCCGATCCCCGCCGTGGCGCGACGTGGACAAACTCTGGTGCTCTGCAGCGCCGGATTGCACTCGGCTTGGCAGAACGAGGACACCGTGCCCCGCAAAGCCATGGGCACCTCGTGGATCGCCGCCGGAGTTGCGGGTGGCCTGCCCAAGAACCAGCGCGACGCCCTGATGGACTTCTTCCCCCGGCTGCGGCGTCAACTGCGCCCGGACCGCGCCCACATTGTGCCGGATCATTTCGACTGGCTCTTTGAAAGCGACTACGATCCGCGCTGGCCGGAGACTTTTCCGCCCTCCCATTCATAGGCGAGGATTCCGCCCGCTGAGCTTTTCCGCTAGCTCCTCTGGGAACTTAGCTGGATTTCTGCGACGAAGAAGTCGTCGGGGAGGATGCTCTTGGTCTCGACCCCGTGCCTGTACTCGGGCAGGCCGCTTGTCGTCACCACGCCCATGGCCGTGAAGTACTCGCACTCGCCGCTGGCCCCGCTCTTATTGCCCCCGCCGTGGCCGCGCAGGTAGGCTTCGTCGATGACGCGCACCCCCTTCCACATGCCTCGGGTGGCATTGAGGTGGCCGAAGCGCGCCAGATCCGAGGCGCTGATGACCACCCAACCCGGGCCGCTGCGCACGACTTGGCCGCCGATATCGTAGGGTGGGTCGAGGTAGGTGTACGCGTCTGGAATGGTGGGATAGAGGTGTTTCCGCTCTTTCACTGCGCCGCCGGCGAGCCAGTCCCAGCGCTCGTACGGGATGTCAATGGCGTCGAACAGGCGCTCCTGGACCACGTCCTTGAGGTCGCGGCCCCAAACGTAGGTCAGCGCCTGGCCCAATCGCCAGAAACCGGCGCTGCTGTACAGCCCTTGGGTGCCCGGTTCGGCGTGGGCGTAGCAGTCGTAGAAGGGATCGCCTGTCCAATGGGCCCATGCGGGGATGCCGGGAACTGCGTCCCGCTCTTCGAGACCCGTGCGCTGCTCCCGCCAGCGGTTGCCGATTTCAAAGGGAAAGCCGCCCCAGTGCAGGCTCTCATCGCGCCGCCCGACCAAGTGGCGCCAAGTGAGTTTTTGGTGGTGGCCGCAGTCGAGGTACTTGTGCTCGTGCGACAACTGTCCAGCTCCGGTCCACGTTTGGTGTATCGGCTCGTCCGGGTCGAGGAGGCCGTCGCCAACGGCCGCGCCCAGCGCTACCCACGTTAGGGCCTTGCCGACTGAAGCTGTCTGGTGCCGATAGTGGCGGTCGCCCCAGGCGTGCACTAGGTATCCGCCGCGCGTGAGCACGGCACCGTACTGGTCGCCGCTGTGGTCCTCGCCGCCAAAGCTCGCCCCTCTGACATCGAGGCCGTCCAGCCAGGCGGCGAATTTCCGCTCATCGAGACCGGCTTCGGCGGGCGTGATCTGTATCCAGTCGCGATCTGGGTATGCGACCCAGTCTGGTACTTGTATCGTTGCCGTCGGGGCGATCAGATGCATGGTTCAACTTTTCTGTGTAGTGTATTATAAGGATCTTTTTGGGCGCTTGGCCAAGGTCGAGCGCATGGGCGACTTTTGCCCGATGCACCCGGACACACCGACATTGCATGATCAAACTAGGCTGCAACGCCATGCTACGGGTCGCCGAAGACCTGCCCTATGCCGACAAGGAAGACTCGCGCAACTGGCTGGACATCGCCGCCTTAGTGCGCCAGATCCGCGCTTGGGACCTCGACGTGGTCGACTTTCAGCTCTTCCGCGGCTTCCGCGCCCGGGACCCGGCCTATCTGCGCTCCATCAAGGCCCTCTGCCAGCAGTGCGGCCTGCCCATTGGCTTTTTGGGCGTGGGCCGCGGCTTTGTCGGCGTCGAGCAGATCGACGGCCGCCCCCAGGGCGTTGCCCTGCCCCAAGCCGACCGCCGCCGGCGCATTGCCGAAGTCAAAGAGGGCATTGATCTGGCCGCCTTTATGGGCGCGCCCTTGGTCCGCCTCTTCGGCGGCGGCATCCCCGCCGCAGCCGGCGACCGCCGCGTCCTGTGGCAGGACGCCATTGGCAGCTTCGAGGAGGTCTGCGACTACGCCGCCGGCAAAGGCGTGTTCGTCGGCCTCCACAACCACGCCCCGGTCATCGCGCCCACTGGGGACGATATTCTCAAAATACTGCGCGATGTCAACCGCGAAAACTTCACTTTCATCCTCGACACGGGCTGGTGGCAAGGCTCGCCGGGCGCGGCGCCCTCCGGGGCCGAGGATTCCGCGGTCGACTTCTATGACTTCATGGAGCAGACCGCGCCCCACGCCACCTATGTGCGGGCCAAAATATACAAAATCGACCGCGGCCGGGAGGAGTGGCTCGACTACGAGCGCATTGTCGAAATTCTCCGCCAAGTCGACTTCAACGGCAATATGTCCATCGTCTTCGAAGGCCAGGGCAATGCGGTGAGCGACCTCGAGGCCATTGGCCTAGCCGTCGACTACCTGCGGGGATTGCTCGCCTAGAAGCAGTTTCATACTCAGGCAATGGCCAGTTCCCGCAAGCGCGCGACCATGGCCCGCCTTTGGGGACCGGCGATTTCGATTAGGTGATCGGTATATTGGAGTGGAGTCAGCAGGGTCAACTCTCACTACCCCGGCGGTTGGCGATGGAGCGCGGCGTTAGGTCGAAGAGGGTCTCGTGTCCGTGGAAGAAGCGATCGAGTTCATCGACCATTAGCGTAAAAAAGCGCGGGTAGCTTTGCTCGGTTACGCCGGCGATATGAGGAGTGACGAAGACGTTTTCGAGATGGAGAATCTCCTTGTCGCCATAGGCGTTGTCCTCGCCCACATCCGGGTCGAACACGTCTAGACCGGCGACGATGTCGCCCCGCTTGAGCCGCTGAACCAGCGCATCTGAATCCACTACTTTGCCGCGTGACACATTGACGAACACCGCGCCCGGCTGGATCAGGTCTAGCTCTCGTTGGCCAATCATGCGCTCGGTGCGCGGGGTGTGTGGCGCTAGGCAGACGATGGCGTCGCATTGAGACATCACGTTGTCCAGTGAGGTTTTGAGGAAGCCGACGGCGTCGGCCATCTCCCGCGCCAGATAGGGATCATACACCCACACTTCGGTCTGGAAGGGGCGCAAAAACTGGATGAGCCGCCGGCCAATGTGCCCGCAGCCGATCAGGCCGACCCGCTTGCCGGTCAGATCACCGTGGATAAAGCCAAAGTCGCTTTGCGGACGAGGGCTCACATCGCCGGCGATGAGGCGGCGGAATTGGGCACCGGCGTTGCGCAGGGAAATGAGGATGAGTGCCAAGGCCCACTCGGACACTGGATACGACGAGCCGTTGGTCGTATCGACCGTGCAGACGCCCCGCGCCCAAGCGGCCTCGACGTCAATGCGGCTGGCAAAGCGGTCGCCTTCCAACTCGCCGATGATCTTCAGATCGGGGGCTTGATCCAAGATTGCGGCATCGACCGTGGGGCAGCCGTGGCAGACGACCAAGCCGTCGTAGTTACCTAGCTGCTCGCCCAACGCTTGGGCGATCTCGGGGTCTGCGTTGGTGTCGTAAATGCCGCCGCCTTCGCATTCGAACCAGTCCCAGTCGGCGAAGGCTTCGAGGCGTGCGAAATCGGCCGCGGCGAGGTACTGCTCGCGCACGTGTTTGTTGCAGGCGATGAGTATTTGAGGGCGTGAGTTCATGGTTACAATCTCCGTTTAAGTTGGTTATTCCACTTCTACTAGCACTTGGCGTTGGGCCGGGTTAAAGGCGACGAAAGTAGCTCCGTCCTCTAATAGAAAAGTGTCGCTTTTGAAGGCGGCGCGGTTCGCAGCTCGCGTCAGTGGGCGGCCATCCACCCGGACTGAGCGCACCTCTCCATTCGTCAGGCGCAGGGTCAGGTCAGGGGTCTGCACCGGCAGGTCGAGGCGGATGGTGTTTCCTTCTATTGCGATCTCGGCCATTGTGCGGGCGCAGGCATAGGTGGTGATTTGGCTACAGGTGCGCCATTGGGTGCGCTCGCCTCTCGGATCGCGCTCGGCGAGGCGGCTTACCACTTTTTTGAAGGCGTTAAAGCCGCGTCGGTCCTCATCGTGTAGGCCGTAAAATCCCTGCCAATGGCTAATGAGCACAGCCGGTTCGCCCGCGTCGATGAGGGCTGGTAGGCGACCGCCCTCTAAGTCGGGCGTGATGTACTTGTCGGGATTGACCTCGCCATATCCGGTCCAACTGCCAGTCCAGTCGCCGGTGGAGGCGATGATTTCGCCGGTGGCTTGGCCAGTTTGGTGATCGGGGTACCACACGGGGGTTTCTACTGTATCCTCCCTGGAGACCCGCTGGAAAAAGTAGGGTACTGGGTTGCCAGTGACTTGGCGCACGGCCTCGCCAGCACAGCGGGCGTAAAAGGGCAGGGTGCGGCCGCCGAACCCGCCCGGTGAGGTTACTCCTTGCGGCGTCAGGCCCACAGCGACTAGAATGCGGCACGCTTGGGCGATGTACTCGGTGACTAATTCTTCTTGGTCTTCGGGCAGCGCGGCCCAATCGTATTGCTCCCATATTCTAGAGGGCAGCGGCTGCAAGGTCTTGGGGTCTAGCACGAACGTGTGGGTGAGCATCTCGGGCGTGATGTCGAAGGCGGGGACGATGACCTCGCGGCACATGGCCAGCCATTCGTCTTGCTGGGCTTTGCTGAAAAGGGGCAGCCCCTCGTCGATGCGCCCTAGGGCCGCCGGGCAGGGCACCACTGAGAACTTGCCCCGGACGCCGCTTGCTAGGCACCACTCGGCAAATTCGCGGGTAAAGGATGTAGGATGGGCCACCGGCACATCCTCCCAGCGCTGGGGACGGCCCTCGGCGATGGTGCGGTCGCGGAGGAAGAAATAGTTGAGGTTGACCAGCACCGTGGAATCGTCGAAGATGATGGACAAGGGCACCCGATCGAGAGCGTGGCGGGCGATTTCAGCGAACAGGAATGTCCTCCTTTTACTGGAAGCTGCCGAGGCTGAGCGGCTGTTTGGCGTCTAATATACTATGCTGTCTTGCCGTTACAAAAACTATATCCAATGGGGTAAATCAGTCTCGTACTGGCTAGGGTTGACCTCTCATTTGCTAGACGGAGGGTACGACCGGTGACCAGTCGCCGCCGCGCCGCTGTGTGCCTCGCCGGTGTGGCCCTGCTGCTCAGTGGCTTGGCCTTCAATCCGCTGGCCCTCGCGCATTTTTTTCCGGCGCATCCGCTTGATATCGAGGGTATCATCGTCCTCCAGATCGCCTTGCTCTTTGGCGGTGGTTGGCTCGTTTGGCGATGCCCCCGGCTGCCGCTGATTCCCATTGTGCTCATCGTCTTCTCCTTTGGCGCATTTACCATCCTTGGGGGATACGGCACAGTCTGCTCCTTGCAAAAGGTGCGGGAACGCAACCTGCTCTTGGCAACCATCGACCGCAGCGAAGCGGTGCAACAGCATCTGAGCGGCGAGGTCCTGCCGCTGCTCGCCTTGGGGATGTACCAAAGTCAACTGCCCGCCGCGCCGGCTCGCCCGCTTTTTGCCAACGCGGTTGATGTTGCGGACGTGGAGCAGACAGCGGAGGCGACCGAGGTCGTCCCGGCGCTAGGCATTAAGCGCCAGCGCTGGAGGATTGCACCTGCTGAGCAGGTCCAAGGTGCAGACATTCAACTGTGGAATTCGCTCTTGGCTGCGGTACATTTTTTCGACTATACAGCCTTTCACATTGAGACCGGGCATTTTATCGACGCGGAAGAAACGATTTACCAAGCTCGTCTGCGCTTCGATGCCTCGGCGCAGACACAAGACGGCGCGCGCGCGCAAATACTGGCTCGGTTGATGCTCGACTGGCAGCAGGAGGAAGATGCTGCTTGGCGGATTCGACGCTGGGAGACCGAATCGCTGGAGATGCTCACGCGGGAGCACGCGCTGTTTGCCGAAGTTTTCGACGAAGCGCTCCCGCGCGACGAGGACCGCTCTCGGGCTAGGTTCTCACGCCACTCCGAACTGGTGGGCCAGTCGTTTAGCGACTCTGCGTTTGTCGCGCCGCATCGCTATTTCACCCGCCAAGCCTTTGACCGCCATCCCGGCATCAGCGTCGTGGATATCGACGCCGATGGATACGACGACCTGTACATTGCCGTGCGCCGAGGCCGGAACATGCTGTTGCACAATGGCGGCGACGGCACGTTTACCGAGCGCGCGGCCCAATACGGCCTCGATGTGGAGCACCACACGGCCGCTGCGCTCTTTGCCGATTTTGACAACGACGGCGACCCGGATGTCTTCCTCGGCCGCACGCTTGCGCCCAGCCTTTACATGGTCAACGAGGACGGGCACTTCGCCTCCCGCGACTTGGGCGATGGCGTCCTGCCGTTCCTCGTGGCCTCGATCTCAGCGGCCGATTACGATGGCAACGGTTTGCTCGACGTGTACTTCTCCACGTATGCCGCGCGGATGTTGCTCGAAGCGGTTACTTCTGCGTCTCATGCAGGCGCGCTGCTGGCCGACTTCCTGCCTACGGACCACGCTCGTGCGCTCTACGACCTGAGCCGCGACCGCATCGGCCACCTCATCTACGATGCGCCTGGGCCGCCCAACGTCCTGCTGCGCAACCTCGGCGACGGTCGCTTCGCTGCAACTGCCGCTGTATGGCGCAATACCTTACAAGCGACCTGGGCCGACTACGACCGCGACGGCGACCCGGATCTCTACCTCGCCAACGACTTTGCCGCTAACAACTTGCTCCGCAATGACGGCGGTGTTCTCGTCGATGTCACTGCGGAGAGCGGGGCTGCGGACCCAGGCTTTGGCATGGGCGCGAGCTGGGCCGATTACGACGGGGATGGCCGCCAAGACCTGTACGTGACCAACATGCACAGCAGCGCCGGTCGCCGCATCACGGAAGCCGCTGGTTCTGCATTCGCGCCGTTGGCCCGGGGGAACTCCCTCCTGCGGAACGGCAGTGAGGGTTTCGCCCTCGTCGCAGACTCGCCGGTGGAGGACGGCGGCTGGGGCTGGGGCGGCCAGTTTTTGGACTTTGACAACGATGGCGACCTCGACATCTACGCTCTGAGCGGCTACTACACTCCGCCGCGAGAGGTCGCGCTTCCCGAGGATACCTGAAGTCTGTTTTGGCGCACGGTCGTGCGCCATGGCCGGACGGATGGGGCGTACAACGTGGGGGCGCGGCTCGACGCTGGGGCCTCGCTCAGCGGGTATCAGCGCAATCGCTTCTTTCTCAATGTAGAAGGTCGCGACTTTATCGACGTGTCGGGTCTGTCGGCGGCGGATTCGCCGGCGGATGGCCGCGCCTTCGCTACCTTGGACTTTGACCGCGATGGGCGCATTGATTTGGCCGTCGTCAATGCCAACGAGCCGCTCTGCGAGTTGTTTGCCAACCGCAGTAAGGCGGGGCACATCCTCGCACTGCGATTTGTGGGGGGTAACGACCGCGACGAGGTTTCGCGCGAGTGGAGCGTGCGCGATGGGTATGGCGTGCAAGTGGAAGTGGATGTCGGTGGGAGGACGCTACTGCGCGAGCACCGGGCTGGCGAGGGTTTTTCGGCCCAGAACAGCGCGACCTTGATTGTCGGCTTAGGTGCACATCAACAAGCGGATGCGGTGCGCGTGCGCTGGCCTTCGGGACGAGTGCAGCAGGTTGCAGAAGTCGCTGCTGGTATGCTGGTAACGGTCTATGAAAACCCTCGGCACTCGCCTACGGGGGTGGCGTTTGTGGTGGTGCCGTACTGTAGCACGCCGTAATTTCATGGCGCTAATTGAGGAGGCAAAAAAAATGGTTGTTAATGTTGCTCATCGGGGTGCGTCGGGAAACTATCCCGAAAATACGTTGATCGCCTTTCAGCAGGCGTTGGAAATTGGCGTTGATGAGATTGAGTTAGATCTCCACATGACAAAGGATGACCATTTAATTGTCATGCACGACTCAACCGTAAACCGAACGACAGATGGCACGGGTGCGATTGCCGAACTCACACTAGCTGAAATCAAAGCCCTCGACGCCGGAAGAGTATTTGGTGAACAGTTTCGGGGCGAGAGCGTGCCAACGTGGGAGGAAGCATTAGACCTCGTACAGGGGAAGGTTAGACTCAATGTCCACCTCAAAGAAGGGGGCAATCCAGACGGTCGCTATGAGCGCAAGGTTGCACAGGCATTGCGCGAGTTTCAGATGGTAGAGGCTTCTATTTTGGCGTGCAGCGATGAAAGCGTTGGGATTTTTGCCGAGATTGACTCGCGGATTGAGTGCCGAATCTTTCGCGCCAATCGCACGCCAGAGGAATACATCCGAAAATCGGTAGAGCTAGGGCTGCGGACGATGCAGCCGGGACGAGACGTCACGACTCGGGAGTTTGTGCAAAAGGCCCATGCGGCAGGGCGAGTTGTGCATGTCTTCTATGCGGATACCCCTGAAGATATGCGAGTTTACATTGAGATCGGCGTCGATGGGATTTTGACAAACTATCCGGAACGACTGAAAGCGATTCTCACAGAAATGGAGTAGAGGGGTAAATCAGGTGCGGAACGGGAAACCGCCTCCCGGTTTATACCGACAAAGTTGCTCCTAACGCTAATCGAGGTGGAAAACCTCTGCTAGTTCGATTAGTGCGTCTTTGGGGCCGCCTTCCGGAATATCGACTAATCCCTCGTTGGCTTCGCCCCAACGCTGCGTGGCTTCTTCGGCGAGAAAGCCGTCGAGGGCCGTGGCAAAATCCGTCTCAGTCTCAAAGTAGCCGAAGACGAGGCCGTCTGCGTTCATAAAGAGCGAGTAGCGGTGCCAGCCGTGGCGAGTGAGAGCCGCGCAGACGTCGGGCCACACGTTGCGGTGGACTTCCTTGTATTCTTCGATTCGATCCTTTTTGACCTGCATTTGAAAACCAACTCGTCGCATTTGCTCAACTCCCTTTGAAATTGTCCATGTCCGGCACAATGGACTGGCCGCGCTCTAGGTCGAAGTCGATTTCCACGGAGTGGGCTTGATAATCTTGGTCGCCGCGGGTGGTCTGATACACGTCGTGCCCTTCGACGCAGATGGGCATGGTGTGCCACACTCCGAGGTGCAAGCAGACGCCCACATCGCCCGCCGAGTAAAAAGCGCGCAGTTCCTCGGCTTGGATGTCGTCTTGGATTGCTCCGACGAGAAACACGCTCGGCGAGTGCAAGCTGGGGTAAAACGACTGGCCGGCGTCCGTGTGAAAGGCAAAATGGGCGCGCTCTAGTCCCTCGGAGATGGGCACGCGCTGCGGATGGGGCGCGTACCAACCGGGGCCATCTTTGGGCTCAGGGCCGGGTGTGGCGAGGACTGGGTACGCGTTGGTGGCATAACCGCCTTTGACCTTGTCCGGCTTGCGCTCCTCAAAGGTGCGAATCACGTGGCCGAAGGGGGCAAACGTCTCGGGTACGAGCGGTTCGACCGGGATTTTGACGAGGTTCCACATGGCAATCTCCTCTCGTTGGCGTGGTTAGTCGATGCCCAAGGCGGCGTCTATCTCCGCTTGATAGGCGTACGATTGGCAGGATTCGACCGCGCTGAGCGCTACTGGGCCGTTGGCGCGCCACGACTCGAAGACCGCGTAGAGCGCAGCCACGTCCTTGAGGCCGCAGCGGCCATCCACTTCGACGGTGCGCTGGCTGCGAATGGCTTCCGCCATTTCGTGTAGCTCATACGCTATCAGTTTCAAATCGACGAGCGGGTCGCCAGCCGAGACGCCGCTCGGAAAGAGGTAACACGTCAGCGGGTCGAATGTCAGTCCCGCGCCCTCGGCAGACGCGAGGATGTCCTCTTGACTCAGGGCCTCGGCATCGCGCCGCGCAAGCGTTATGCGCCCGCCGCGCCCGCCAAAGCCGTCAATGCTGCCGTTGGTGCCCATGATTAGCTCGCGGTGCGCGCCCGCGTGGCCGGCGATCCCGACGATCCAGTTTAGGGTCGCGCCGCTCTCCATTTTGAAGATCGCTTGGGTCGTGTCCTCGGCCGCGGCGGGTATGCGCTCGGGCATGGCGGCGAAGCGCTTTTTGTAGAACTCGTAGTCCATGGACATGGCTGCCGCTTTTTGCCGCTCCGGCTCTATCATTCGCGCATCGGCATAGACTTCGGAAATGTCGCCCAACTGGTAGCGGATCATGTGGGTGAAGTGTACGGCCATATCGAGGATAAAGCCGCCCAATTCCCGGCGGTGCCGCCAAGGGGTGATAAAAATGGAATTGCCCGCGCCGAGCGAGTGGTACATCCCCATATAGGGCGTGCCAATGGCACCGGTGTCCAGTAGGTGGCGCACGATGCGGGCCGAAGGATCGCGGCGGAAATTTTCGGCCACGGAGACAATGCGCTCGTTGCGCGCGGCTGCGTCGAGGATCTGCTGGCAGGCTCGCACCGTGATAGCTAGCGGCTTTTCCACCAGCACGTGCAATCCCAAGTCGAGGGCTTCGCAGACGACGGTGTGATGCACCGAAGGATCGGTCACCACATCCACGGCCTCCAAGTCCGGCACCTGCTGGACCATAGCCTCCATGTTGGTGCAGACCTTGGGACGGACCCCGAGGAGCTTCTCGGCTTCGGCGGCGGCCATCGCGGCGTTTTCCGCGCTGATGTCGCAGACTGCGCTCAGTTCGACTGCATCGAAGGGAGAGTCGGCTAGCTGCTTGAGGCCGTGTAGATGGCGGGTGCCCATGCCGCCGCAGCCGACGAGGGCCAAGCGCACCTTATCCATCGGCTACTCCTGCCAGTTGGGGACGCTGCTCATGTCGGGCAGCAGGGCCAAGCCGCGGTCTTGGTCGAAGTGAACGTCAACCGAGTGGTCGTGATAGTTCTGGTTGCCGCGCGCGGTTAGGTACACCTCCTCGCCGCGCAGGCACACGGGCATGGTGTGCCACACCTTTAGGTGCATGCAGATACCGGTGCTGCCGTCGGAGTAAAAGGCGTGCAGATCCTCCGGCTCGATCATGGGCTGGACCGGGGCGACGAAGAAGACGGTTGGGCAGTGACGGCTCGGATAGAAGGACTGCCCGGCGTCGTCGTGAAAGGCAAAGTGCGCCCGCAGCCGGCCCTCGGACAGGTTGAGTTGGTCGGATTTCGGATCTTTGACCTCGGCCCGCACGGTGTATGCGTTCTCGACCAACTCTCCTACCACGACTTCGGGTTTGGCCCCGTCAAAGGTGGAGATGACTTGCCCGAAAGGGGCAAAGGCCGAGGGAGTCAGCGGCTCTACGGGAACCTTGAGAATTTTTAGCACGGCAACGCTCCTTGTGTCAGAAGGCTAGTAGCATCGGTCCCATGCGCTCCAGCAAGAGGGCCCGATAGCGCTCGGCTTTGGCCACTTGTAGCCGTTCAAGCGGGTTGTAGTCGTCGGTGATGAGGTCTCCTCTGGCGGGCATGGAATATTCGTGCGCTGCTAACCACGCCGCGGCCTCAGACGCTAGGGGAATCGGCTGCCGCGAAGCCAAGAAGACAAAGTCGTTGAAGGTTTCGCCGAGCAGCGAGACGAGGGCCAGCCGGTGCGGATAGACCTCGCCCAACGTCCGGTACACGGCCGCCGCGGCATCGGCTTCTGGTCCTTCGGTAAAGCCGACAAAGTTTAGAGCCAAGAGGCCATCGTCTTTGAGGAGCCGATCGAGGTCGCGGAGCATTTCGACGCTCAGCAGGTGGCTGGGCACAGACCCGCCGGTAAAGCAGTCGTGGACGATGAAGTCGTATTGCTGGTTGAGGCGGCGGATTTCGTAGCGGGCGTCGCCGACTCGCAGCGCGCCCGATGGCTCGTAGAGAAAGTATTGCTGCGCGGCTTTGGCTACCTCTGGGTCCAGCTCTAGGGCGTCGGTGGCAATGCCTTGGGCTGCAAATGCCATGGCAATGTAGCCTCCGCCGAGGCCGATCAGCAGCGCATTGCGCCCCTCTGGGTGTAATTGGGGTAGGTCGGCGATGATTTTTTGATAGCTGAGTACCGGCCCGCGCGTGTCGAGCCGCAGCGCACTGATGACCGAGGCATCCGACAGCATCCACCGCACTCGGCGGGCGCGGTCATCGACGACTCGCACCCAGCCGTAGTGGCTTTCGGCTTGGTGGACTAGGCGATAATCCCCGTATTCGGTCGGCTCTGGGTCGGTCTGGAGCCATAGCCCTGCGCCGGCCGCAATCGCCGCGGCTGCGACCGGTCCTAGCGTCACCTGCCCCCACCGTCGCTCGTACAGGGCCACGATGAGTGCCAACAGGATCAAGGTCGCGCTGACTGCGTAGAGAATCACCCGCGAGCCAAGGGCCGGCAGCAGGAAAAAGCCCAGCAGCAAGGTGCCCACCACGCTCCCGACCGTGCTGACTGCAAAGACCGAGCCGGCTGCCATGCCCACGCCTGCTCGCCGCCGCGCCGCCAGTTCAATCACCTGCGGCCCCACCATCCCGAGGCAGGTCAGCGGCAGGGAAAAAAGCAGCAGGGCACTGGTAAAAGCCCCGGCGCGCAGCCCTAGATCGTTGGTCCACAGCAGGATCGGGCGGCTGACAAGCGGAATCAAAGCCGTCGTTAGCCCGGCGAGTGCGATGGCGTAGGAAAGCCGAAAGCGCGTCTGTTTGTCGGCGACCAAGCCGCCGAGGTAATAGCCTAGCGCCAAGGCGATCAAAGCGACCGATATGAGCGAAGACCACACGTAGAGACTGACCCCGTAAAAGGGGCCGATGATGCGTGTCCCCAACAGCTCTAGCATCATCACTGCCGCCCCGGAGATGGTTACGGTGCCGTAGAGCAGCAAGCGGTTTTGGTGGTTTAGCTGTTCTTCACTCACTGGGTTCTTTTTTCTGAGCGGCCTGCACAAGCTGATTGTAGATCTTCATCTCAGCGGCGGCCCGCGCATCCAGCCCTTGGCTTTTGTAAAGACGGGCAAGATTGAAGCGAGTATCGGCGTTGTCTGGTGCTAGCTTGAGCGCCTTGGCAAAAGCTTGGACGGCCTGCTGCAAATCGCCGTTCATCATATAAGCCGAGCCCAGATTGTTAAAGCCTTGGGCATAGCGCGGATTGAGCGCCAGCACGATCTCGTAGTGGTGGATCGCTTCGTCGATGCGTCCCTGCCGCAGTAGAACGTTGGCCAAGTTGTTGCGGGCACTGAGATCCTGGTCGTTGATGCGCAATGCCGCGGCGTACTCGACGCCGGCCTCGGCGTAGCGACCAAGACCTCCGTAGAGCACCCCTAGGTTGTAGTGCGCGTTGGCGTCGTCGGGGTAGAGGTTGAGGATATAGCGAAAACGCTCGATATCGGCGCTGACGGGTTGGATGCGTTTGAACATGGCTAAGAGCTTCTCGCCCCGGTCTTGGTCTCCCCGCCGCAACAAGAGCGTGCCGAGTCGGTGGTAGGCTTCGCCCTCAAAGGGGTCAAGGGCAATGGCTTGTTTAAAGAGGCGCTCGGCTTCGTCTAAGCGGCCTTGCTGCATGCGGACTTGGCCAAGCCCAGTATAGGGCGGGGCGTAGTTTGGGTCTAGGCTGATCATGCGTGCGAAGTTAGCCGCAGCCTCCTCGAATAGGCCCTGCTTGCCTTGGATTTGCCCCAGCCGGAAATAAGCGTCGCCATAGGTGGTGTCTAGCTCAGTGGTGCGGGCAAATGCGCGGCTGGCCTCGTCGTAGCGTGCCTGCCGCTCATAAACCACGCCCAAATTGTAGTGGATGGCCGCGTCGTCGGCGTGTTGGAGAGCTTGCTGAAGGGCCTCTACGGCTTCGCTATAGTGTCCGTCATCGGCGTAGGCTATGGCGAGTTTGCGGTAGAAGTCGCCCCGCTCGGCGGTAGCGTGCAGACCCTCTTGATAGATGATTGCAGCATCGGCGTTGCGCCGCTGCCGGATGTAGATGTCGCCCAAAAGGAGATAGGCATCGGCGTGGTCGGGGGCTAATTGTACGGCCTGTTCGGCCAGTTGCGCCGCCTGCGCTAGATGGCCTTGAATTAGATTGAGGTGGGCCAAGAGCAAGAGAGCTTCAAGATGCTGGCTATTGGCTGCGAGTATTTGGTTGCACGCGGCGACGGCCTCGGTGTATTTGCCCTCTGTCGCTAGACGCTTGGCTGCTGCTAAGTGGTCGTCGGCACCATCGCAAGCGCAAAGCAATGCACAGGCGAAAAAACCAAGTGCCCTATAGCTGAGCCGCGTCATACATGGCCGCCAAGTGATCCTCGTGGATGGAGATTTGTGCGGCATGTTTTTCCCGCAGGCGGTCAATCAGTTCGTTGTAGAGGCGATTTTCTTCCCCCTTGGTCCACCAGTAGCGAACTTGTTTGACCACTGCGTCGTATGGCTTAGGCTTTTCGGGGGTCTTTTCCAGCACTTCAAACAGCGAGAAACCGCCTTGGCGGTGTGGGGTCGCAGTGATGGCCACCGGACCGGTGAGCACGCCAACTTCTGCGGCTAGGGCCTCTGTCAACAGTTCGCCGAAAACCACCCGCTCGAAAGAATGGATGTGGAAGCGGCCCTCGTCGCCGCCCTGGCGGATGCTGTGACTTGTAGCCAAGGCTGCTATATCTTCACCCGCTCGAATGCGTGCTGCTAGCGCCTCTGCCTCTTCTTGGGTGGCAACTAGGATCTCCTGCACGGTCACTTCTCGATCTTCCATGAAACGATGCAGATTGGCCTCGTAGTAGCGTCGAAGCACATCTTCGCTCAGATCGACGTGTTCTTCCACGTCGCGGCGGCGCAGCTCTTCGATGAGCATCGCGCGTTTTTTGAGCCGCAGCCAGTCGGCCATCGCTGGCTCCTGCGCCAAGCTGCGGCGTTCGATTGCCACGGGAAAGAGCACCTCGGGCACCAGATAGAGCCGAACGAACTCATCAATACCGCTACTGTCAGTGCCCACTGAGGCGACCCGACGCACTTTCGGGTAGAGCGCTAGAAAGTCAGCTAGCGTTATCTGGCCGCCGTCGTAGCGTCCCACAGTACCCTCCGCGTCAATAGCCTCTACATTGTCTTGGGCGACGATGGTGGCTAACTCGGAGATACTATGGGGATCCAGTTCGACGTTGTATTCCCGCATCAACTCGGCAATGAGCACTCGCCGACGTTCGCCGAAGGAGGCCATTAGTGTCCCTTGGGAAAAAATCAAGTAATAGCTGGCTGGCGCGGGCCGTTCGTCCAACACCTTATAGATGTCGTAGCCAGCTTCGACCTTCAGCGGTTCGCTAATCTCGCCTTTAGCGAGCTCGAAGAGGACATCCGCCACATCGAGAGAAACCCCGAACTCTTCGATACTGTTTCGTCCAACGTAGGAGTTCAACGCCCCTTGGAGATTCCCTTGCTGGTGGTGGGTCAGGGGTTGGCCAGCTAGTTCCTCAAACGGGGTCCCACTCTCTAGGGCACGCAGGACTTGGGCGGCCTCGTCGGCGGTACCCGAGCGGATGCGGGCGAGTTTTAGGAGCCGGTTCCACTTGCTCTCGCCCCACTGCCGCTTTATTTCCTCTTGCGGCAGGTCGATTTTGTCTTGGATTTCCAGCTTGACGAATTCTTGGAAGAGTTTTTCTCTTCGCGCCTGTTCCCATTGCTCTATAAAATCTGGGTCGCTATCGATCTGCCTCTGCCGCGCCTCTAGCAACATGAGCTCCATGTCGATCATCGCTTGGAGATATTCTTCAAATGCAGCGACGCCCTCCCGCTCGGAGAGCAGCAGGGGGGGCATGTTGCTTTTGAAGCGCTGTAAATTTTCGAAGGTAATAGCGACTTCGCCCACGCGGGCGATGACGTTTTTGTCGCTTTGGGGGGAACTACAGGCAGCGATAATGACCAGAGACAAACAACCGATCGCACGCGCCGCCATTTCAGCTCTTATTTTCGCGTGGGGTGCGGGCGTAGTACACTTCGCGCTGGAAGTCATAGGGGATATCGACGCTTTCCACAGGAGCGTCGCGGAAGTCGAATCTCAGCACCATTTCGCGCACCCACAGCGTAAATTCCTCGACGTCGCGGTCGAGCGGGGGAAAGACCAAATACCCTTCTTTCTCTTGGCCGCTGAAGATCATGTCGTCGGTAAATAGCGTGCGCTGCAAGAGATCGCGCCGCGCCTTAAAGCCCTTGCGCGCATTGCCGCCGTAGGCTTGGGCGTAGGGCCAATAGTACTCGGTCAGGGCGAGGAGGCTGAGCGCCTCGTAGCGACGCCCATTAGGGGCGATCAATTCGATATTGGCTGGATTTAGGCGAACTTTGGGATAGGCGTAGTTTTTGACTTTGACTAAAAATACAGTAAACCGCGTTGGTGCCTCCTCTTCGCCGGGCGGCGTCCAATCGCCGTAAGTGTAGGGATTGGTTGCTACGGCGTAGGGATTGGGCAGGGTAAAGCCCTCTGGAGCTTCTGAGACGCCAGCGAATTGAC
Organism: Candidatus Latescibacterota bacterium; assembly: GCA_022826515.1. The sequence continues at coordinate 48,938 of JAJDUT010000001.1, read as the reverse complement.
GGTTCAGGGCCTCGGACGACATGGGCAACATCGCCACTTCTAGACGGTCTTTGACGAAAGTGATGCTGCGATCGTCGCCGACCAAGTAGCTGTCGTCCGCGATTGCTGAGGGCATCACTGGGCCGGTAAAGTGCCGATACCCGAATTTCAAGCCGCATCCGGCGAGCGCGATTAGCAATAGGACCAAGCTACCCAATGTCTTCATGGCGATCCTCGCTTCTTTGTTGACTAATACAAGACGAGGAGGGGCAATCGCCCCTCCTCTCTTTGCTAGACGGCTGATGCAATACAGCCTTGTTTAGTCGAGCTGGCTATCCAAATGGCTCTTGACTCGACCCCAACTTGTGGCTTCGACGGCCGTACCTTCCTCGGGTTCGTCGGCTTCCAGCAAGATGTAGTCGAGCATCTGGTCGCCTTTCTGGTCTTGACCTGTGGAGCCGCCCAGCGGATAAAGCTGGTGCTTGGCACCCGTCTCACCGCCGTCGCCATCGAGCGGACGCACGCCGATATGGGTCACTTGGTCATTTTCGAATATGTGCCGAATCGCCTCGTCTTGGGTTACACCGTGGATGTCCCAAAAGGCGTTGCGGAACTCGAAGGTGTAAGAGACGTTGGTCGAGAAATGCTCGGCATCCGGCGGATTGACGGTCCAGGCGATCTCAAAGATATCGCCAGTCGGCTGTCCCTCAAACATATCGGAGCTCCAGCCAATCGGTGGCAAGTCGATGTATTCGAGCAAGCTGTTGTACGCCACAGGCTGGCCCGGCAGCGGCTTGATGCGCAGGTGATAGCGCTGAGCGTTGAGAACCTGATCGACGTTTTCGCCCAAGAAGTCGCCACCCGAGTGATCCGGATCGAAGGTGATCTGGATGCAGTCGTCGTTCCACCAGCGCTTCTGGTCTTCTTCGAGCAGACGCAGTGTATCGTCTTGGACGCGGATGAAGAAGTAGAAGCGGTTGTCCGGTGGCGTGCTCCACGCCATCAGAATGCTGACGTCGTAGTCTTCTTTTGCGATGGTCTCGCCCCCGGCGGTGAACATGCCCTCGGTCGTGAGGATAAATTCCTCGTCCAGCCAGCCCCAATCGTCTTCGAGGCCGTCGATGGTCATGGCGCTGGGATTGGGCACGCCTGGGATGAAATACTCAGCGCCGACGTGTGCATTAGCCGGGCTGACTAAGGCGAACGCTGCGGCGCAAACGACAAAAAGAAAAAGGATTTTTTTCATACGTTCCCTCCGTGGGAGTAGTGGTAAGGCTATGGACGATTCATCCTTTAAGACGACCTATATTAAATCTTTTAGGGGTGCTTAGCAAGTTCAAATTTTCGCCGTTTCCGCTTACTCTTGCCCAGTGCTGGCGAAAACGCGAATGAACCCAAGCGAGGTGTTGCGCTGCTCGGCCTCGAAGTTTTGCTCCTCTAGCTGAAGGCCTGCATTTAAGGTCAGTTGGTAGCCCAAATAGGCCGAAGTATTCGAGAACAGAATCGAATAGACGCGGCTGGTAAAATCCTCGACATAACCGACTTGTAGCTCGGCTGGTCGGTCTTGCAAGTTCTCAAACCAACTGAACTCTAGACCGAGCGCGATCCAAGTCTGTTCGAGGATCGCATAGCGCGAAATCAAGAACAGGGTTTCCTCTAGCTCGCGGATATTGGCCTGTGACGGATCGGTGGGAGTCTCGCGCCTGAAGGTACTCTTCCACTTGGGCCAGATGGTCAGGTCTGCGCCAATGGGAATGGTGTAGTCGGCTTTGGTTATCAGCCCGAAAAACGAACGGTCGCGCTTGTCGGCCTGCTCACCGCGCTGGTTGAAAAGCTCGTGTTTGACCTTGGCGGTCGCCTTGAAGTTGCGGATGCGGTTGTAGTTTGCCTGCAAATAAACGCTGTTGACGAAAGTGTCTTGGTTGTCGAGTGGATCGGTAAAGTCCGTCCGTCCCGTTGGATCGACCCACCGCAAGCGGTCTTCCGGGATGTTGTCCACCACGAATTTCGCGTGCTCAAAGAGCGCGACCCGCAGGCCCGGGAAGTTCCAGCGCACGGTGAACAAACCGTAGTTGGCTTTGCTCTTGCGCGCCGAGCTTAGCTGGCGCTCGCTCAAGCGGCCAAGGGTTAGCTGCGCGTCCTCGCTGAGCATCATGCCGCCGTAGGCGTTGTAGCCACGGTGATCGCGGTCGTAGGGATAGTCGGGCTGACGGTCGTCTTCAAAGCGGTCGATCAGGGTGTTGTTGTTCATGTCCATGCCGAAGAGGAAGGCCGGAGGATCGACCTCATAGCGCAGAAAAGGCTCGTCGTAGTCGGGCCGTGAGTTGCGGTTTTGATTGAAGTCGGAGACGAAGTCGTTGTTCTCGTCTAGCCCGGGGAACACCGCTAAGTCGGCACCCACCGAGCCACCCGAAGCACCCACTCCGGTGCCGAATTGACCAGCCCGTTGCCAGTCGGCAAAGCGGTCTTGGTCGTCGTTGTCATCGACGAACTCGAAGAGGTGGAAAATTTCGCTGCTGTAATCGATGCCGCCCAGTGAGTTGGCCATGAACGCGGTTGTGCTGTAATCGGGGTCCATGGTGAACATCTCGCCGTAGGCAAACCACGGATAGGAGGTATAAGACGCGGTGATATAACCGGCTTCTCCCTTGTCTTCGGCGAGGGTATGCTGCTCTAGGTTTTGGTTAGGGAAGCGCCGGAAGCGCCGGTTGCGCACGAACTCGGCGCGCAAGTCTAGGCCGCCGAGACTCAGAATCTCGAAATCTACCCCGATTACATCACTGCCAGTGGGCAACCCGTACTCAAAGCGCAAAAACTGTTGGTTCGACCCGTCGGATATTTCGCCTTCGGCTTGGGCCACGGGCAAAAAGACGGGGTCGCCCAAGCGATCGGTCTGCACGTTGGACGTGACGGCCACTCGGTAGTCGTTGGCCAGAATCAACTCGAACTCGATTTTGCTCGCCTCCTGATAGGTCGGCACTTTTTCGGTGGGCCGGAAGCTGTTGCGGATGTCGTAGATCAGTTCGATGTTGTCCACGCCCCTGGCTTCTAAGCTGCCGCCGGTGCGGATCCCGCCGCGGACGATTGGGGTAATTTCCGGGTGAATCTCGCCGTCGATCAGCACGCGGTCGAAAAACAGCAGCGCGCCGTTGTCGCTCGACTCGGGCGAATCGTCTGAGATGAGGATCGTCACGGTCTCGACGCTGCCCGTATTCTGCGGCGTGGTCAAGACACCTTTGAGTGAATTGTCGCCCATGTCGAGGGTGCTCCGTGCGTTGTGGGCGCTGACCCACGTCGCCCCTACCTTGGCAAAGTCGCCTACTTGGGCCACGCCCCGGCCGCCGAGTAGGCGGGTGGAGTTTTCCACGAGGGCAGCGGCCTCAGACTGGGTTCCGGCCGGGTTGGCCGGCGAGCTGATGCGCGAGCCGAGGAACGTGAATGCGTACTTGTCGGAGAGGAAGTCCCACTGGATGCCGTTGAAGGTCGGCTTGGAGAAAGTCAGTGGGGTCAGGGTGGTGCGAATGGCGTCGCCTACTGTCAGCGCGGTGTGGAACTGGCCCTTGTGGGCAGACGAGATCACCACGCGGTCGAACCAACTGCTGTAGCGCGGGCTTTTGAAGATGCCGCTGCCTTGGCGCAGGGGGTTGTTCTCGGTCCAGTCGTAGATCGTCCAGCCGCGAGCGATGTAGTTGCCGAAGGCATCGTAGTGGCGGTTTCCCTCTAGCTGTATATCGACGTAGCGCTCGTACTCGTCGCGGGCGTAGTTGCTGTACTCCCAGCCCCGCCAGCCGTATTCGTAGAAGAGGTTTTGCGGCAGGTAGAACTTGCGGCGGTTGGGCGCTAGGGCACCGGGGTGGATTCGCACTCCGTAAATCCCTGGCTCGGCTATGGGTCGATAGCCCGTAGTTAGCTGAGCTAGAGCGCTACTCCAGTCTAGCGCCAGCAACGCAAGTGCTGCACACAATACCGATCGGATGCGAGACAAATACATGGGATACCCCTCCCTCAAGAGGCTTTGCCGAATGGGCTAGGAGCTAGCGGCAATTTAGCTAGTAAGCTACGTTGATAATTTGCGCCAAGTTTTGGACTGCGGCTTGGGCGTCGATTTGGATTCGGCACACGTAAATCCCCGGGGGCACGCGCTGGCCTTCGTCATCTGCGCCATTCCACGTATAGACGAGGTAGCCGTCGCTACTGCGGCCGCCGGCCAACGAGCCGACCTGCCGCCCGTCGAGCGCATAGATACCGACCGCTATCGGGGCGTCTGTTTTTAATACTGCAAAGCGAATCTCGGCGTGGTCGCCGATTCCGTCGCCATTGGGCGTGAGGACCTTGGGCGAAATAGCGACTTTGTCGAGCAGGCTTTCGGACGCGGGTACTTCGGGCAGAAATACCGTGGTGGCCGCCCGCCCGGCCGGATCGACCTGCTGCCAGAACTCCATCTCGTCGGTGTGGCCGACAAAGGCAGAAAAGAGATAGGGATTGGCAAATACGTTGACTTGGAGGTCAATTTCGACCTCTTGCCGCCGGACGACTTGCGGCAGTTCCACTACCAGCGAGTCGGGCAACAGTTCTAAGGAGGCCGGCTCGACCTCGGCACCGGCGACGCGGATGACCACGCTCTCGGCTGCTGCTTGAGACGGCGTGTTTAGCCGCAGGCGGTTAAAGCCCTTGTCGCCAGATTTGAAGTCCGGCTGCAATACGTACGTAAAGTTTTCTGGCTGGCCCACTTGGGCCTCGTTGGGGGTGACTTGGCCGAGCGCCCCGTTGAGGAACGAATCCGTGTAGTTGAGCCGCAGCCCCTTTAGGGTGGGGGCCACGTCTGGGCTGTCCGATTTGAGCAGCACCCTGAACTGCACATAGCGCCTCGGGCTGGGCGAAAGAAAATCTTGGCCGGAGAATAGGTAGGTGTTGCTCCAGCCGCTCCAATCCTGGGTGGGTCGGATATAGGGCACGATGTCGCCCTTCCACCGTTTCTTCAAGGCGTTGTATTCGTCCTCGGTCACTTCGTGGCCTTTGCGGTGGTAGTACGTATTGCCTTCATCGAGGCCGCTGCCCGAGCGCGTCTGCGCCAGAATTTGCGTTCCCGCGGGTAAGTCGGCGTCCCACTCGAGGGTGCGGAAAACCTTGGGGCTGTCGTCTATCTTGAGGAAGTCCGAGCGCAATTCCACTTCAGCGACATAGCCAGTAGGTACGACGACGGCTTCGGCCATCGCGCCGCTGCTACTGCCCCCGAAGATCATTTCGAGATAGCGCAGGGGCCGGTATGGGTGCATGAGATAGGTGATTGGCTCGGGATTGTTCCAATCGCCTGGCGCAGGGAAATCGAAGAGGACGTCGAAGTCGACGTCACCCGAGGGCTTGAGTTCGCCGGCCGACCCCAGCAGCCGGTGGCGCAAGATGCGCGGCCGGCCCCAAGTGGTGGTCTCCTGAAACGCTACGAAGATGACGCGGTTGATCCAAAAGACCGCGCCCAAATCCCAGCGCCACTGGGCGATAAACTGGCCGGTTTCACTCCAGTTGAGTTCCTCCCAGAAGGTATTGACATTGCCGTCGATCATCGCGGGCGCGCGCTCCTTGCCCTGATCGTCGATGATCCCTCCTCGTGCCACGGTCCCTTGGGCGATGTTCTGTCCAAACGCGATGACCTCGACCTCTGCGAGGGCCGCGTCCTCGCTCTTGACATCGGCTATGATGCGGATGTATTGGGTCGGCGCGAAGGCTGTGGAGGCGTCGGAGTCTTCGGTAGGTTGACCAAAGCTCAGCACCCGTTTGGTCGCCTCGCCAAAGGCCACTGGATACGACAATAAGGTCTCTTCGTTGCGCTTGGTCGTACCGCCGATGAGGTTGAAGAGAAAGACGTCGTCAGTGATTGATTGGAACTTGCCGTCGGAGCCAAAGACTCGGAGTGCCCGCAGCGGGCGCGCACCTTCCTCGTCGGGGAAGTGCAGGCGAACTTCCTTGACGGCCACCATCCGGCCCAAATCGATTTCGAGCCACCAGGTGTCGAGCGGGTCGTCTTGGTTGGGTTGCCAATAAGTCGTGGTGTCGTCGTCGATGATCAAGTGGGCATCGGCCGCGTTGGACCCGGCCTTCCACACCCCGCCGCGCTGCTCTTTGACCTTCTTTAGCTCGTGCGTGAACAGAGGAGAACTCGGTGCGGCGTTGAAGGGCTGCTTGAACTTGACCGGCCGGATTGATCCATCCGCTCGCAAGTCAACAGCCCCGATTGGGTAGATCCACGTCTCCCACTGCGCCTTGGTGTTTATTTCAAAAACCTCTTGAGAATAGGCAAAACTCGCTGGCAAAACCAGCGTCAGCAAACAAAGCCATAGTCGGTTCATAGCTACCACTCCTTTCTCAATACGCCACACCCATGCTGCTAGAACGCACGAGTGTCTCGCGTTCAGTGTGGACTTGGATCACGGCGAGGTACAGTCCCGGCGGGACTACCTGTCCTTGATCGTCGCGCCCGTCCCAAACCACTGCATAGGCACCACTGGTGCTTTCGGCTTCGAGGACGGTATGCACTGGGCGACCGGCCAAATCGAAAATTTCAACTGTTACTTCAACCGGCTTTACTAGCTGCAACAGGCTGTAGATTAGCTCTACTTGGTCGTTGATTCCGTCTCCGTTGGGCGTGAAGACCGGGCTACTCACCGCTAGGGAGGACACCAATCGGCTGGCCGAAGCGGCCGTCGTCAGCACCCGCAGGGCATTGGTCAGTACTTCTGGGTTGGCGTCGCCGGGTTGCACCCGCTGCGGCACGCCGTCTTCGGCCTGCGAGTCAAAGACCTCAGCTTCGACCGAGGTGCCTTGGATGAAAATCTGCGCGTCGAATACGGCGCGCATGCGATGAATGCCGATCTCCGGCCGCTGTGAGGAAAAGAAGATGGTCAGACTGCCTAGTTCCGCTTGCACGCTGTCGGGTGTGACCTCGACCCCGTCCTCTCCAGTGAAGAATTGCCGAAACGCTGGCGTCGATTGGGGCGTGAGGATGCGCAGGGCGTCAAAGCCAGTGTCCGCTTCCTCGACTTGGGCTACGACATCGTAGGCAAACGTCGTAAAGTCCCCGGCGGTTACAATGGGCACATCACCGGGGGGACGGGGGATGTCTAATTGAGAAATCTCGGCTACCAACACTTGGGCCACAGGCGGGATCGTGTGTTCGACGCTCAGCGATGTGAGCCGTAGGCCGTCGAGGATCGCGCCGCTTTCGATTCGCACCTCAAACTGGAAGTAGCGCCTTGGGCTGGGTAGCTGGATGGGCTGGCCGGACTCAGTGAAGGGGGGCGACCACAAGCTCCAGTTGACTTGGTCGTCGTCAATCGGGCCGCGCACACTTTCGTCGAGGGCCTTGTACTCGTCTTCGGTGACGACTTGCCGCTCGCGGGTAAAGAGGTCGGTGTACTCGTAATAGACCCGGGGGCTGTCGTCTAGGCCGGTGCGCATCACCACCGTCAAATTGGCATCGGCAGCTGGCTCGACGACTAGCTCATCGCCGCTTTGACGCAGCTTTTCTAGCGTCCATTCCATACGGCTGAAATTAGCCGGCTCCCCGAGGTCGATGATCTTTGACCGATAAGAGCCGGCCGGCGCGAATCCCGTACCGAAGAGTTGGAATTCGGCCAGTTCAAACGGGTTGGCCGAGGTAACTTCTAGTTCAATGTAACGGACAAATTGCAGAGGAAAGTCGATCTGCGTCGTGTTCTCGCGAGTAAAGTCAACGCGCTTGATGGGGGCGTAGATCGGCTCATCCCGCTCGTTGAAGCTCGCGCCGTCGTTGACTTTGAGCACGTAGCCGCGGATGTAGTCTTCACTGAAAGGGCGTCCCTCTGAACTGATGCCCTCTAAGCGCGGAAAAAACGCAATTCGATTGGCGGGAAAGCGGGTCCCCAAATCAAAGAAAAACTTGGTGCCGTCTTGGGCGATGCCAAAGCGCTTAAACGCGAGGTGGGTGGAGGTCGTGTCGATGCCATCGACGATCTCCAACAGGGGACGCACGACCGCTACGTTGTCCCAGATCAGTGCTTGGGCGCGTTCCTCCACGTAGCCAGCGGGAAACCCATCGACCCAGGTCAGGCTCGGAATGACATTGTCCTTAGAGGTAAAGGCCACGAGTTGGATAGTGCCCGGCACGTCGAAACTCATCGCGGTGGAAAGCAACTCGTGTTCTCGCCAAGCGGCCCCTTCGTCACCGCCCACCACCCACTGGCGGACTTCCGCAACTGCTGGTTGTGGAGCGAGGACCACAGCGGCTATACATAAGGTCGCCAAGCGAGAAATTGTCGTGCGCAAGCCCATAGGTTGGAATTCCATGCCTTAGTAGGCTACGGCCACTGCCCCGAAGCGCACCACTCGGCCTCGGTCGGTGTTAGCCCCAATGCGCGCCAGATACACGCCTGGCGCTACGAGTTGATTGGCCTCGTCGCGGCCGTCCCATTGCAGCGAGTGATACCCAGCACCCTGTACTCCACCCGACAGACTCCGCACCCGCTGGCCGGCCAAAGTCAGCAACTCGACGTCCACTTCGACCGCATTGAGCACGCTGAACAAGGTGTATTCAATGGCCACTTGGTCGTTGATAGCGTCGCCTTGGGGAGTGAAAACCGCGGGTGTAATTACCACGTCGGACAGCACGGATTCGAGAGAACCGGAACTGACTAATACCCGCAACTGGTCGGTGCCCAATTCGTCGCTGGCGTCGCCACCTTCAACGCTTTGGGGCAGCGAGTCGCCCTGCCGCGCAAAGACCTCGGCGCGCAACTGGTCAGACGCACCGTACACGGTCGTTTCTAAGCGCAAGCGAAGCTCGTCGTTGGTGTCCGGCCCGATCATCTGCGGCAAATAAACCGCCAATTCGCTCCCTTCGTCGATGATGCTGTCCGGCTCCACAGTCGCCAGCGGATCGCCCATCTCCAGCCCTAACACCCGGCCCGTAGAAGGCAAGTCCAGCCGCACCGCGTCAAATCCCTGGTGGCCGGTGCCGGAAAACTCGGCGCGCAAGTCGAGGATGAATTCGGTCAGTGTGCCCGCGGGTACTTGCGGCACTTTGCCGTTGGGGCGCAAGTGGTCAACTGCAGCGACCTCGCCCACGATCCGGTCGGCCAAAAGCGAGGAAGTTTCGATGGTGATCCAATCGAGGCGGGCGAACTCCCACAAGGCTTCGGTCTCTAACTGGATTTGTAGCTGAATATAGCGCCCTTTAGGCACGCGGGGCCGCTGTCCTGAAACTCGGATTGGCGGCGACCAGAAGCTCCAGTTATTGATGTCGTCGGCGATGACGCCCTGCCAACCTACGGCCGGTGGATCCCACGGCCACACGCGCGGCTTGAGCTTGGCATAGACGTCCTTTGCTACTTCCACGGGCTGGGCCAAGTCGTTGTACGAATGATAGGCGATGGGACCGTCGTCTAGCCCAGTCTTGATCTCAATGTTGACTCCGGCCTTGGCGGCGGGAGCTTCGACCAATTGATCCCCGTCGCGCCGCCAGGTACTCAAGCCGAAGTTCACCTCGCCTATATTGACTATATCACCCATGTCGATCACCTGCGATAACCAGCGCGCCCGGGGGACGAAACCGCGTCCATAGACCTCTAGCTCGGCCAGCGCGTAGCGCGTGAATTTCGGCGGGGCATCTGGAAGCACTCGCATGCGGAAAAAACGCAGATACTGGAGCGGAAAGTCGATCTCGATAACGGCGTCGAAGTTCTGATCCACCTTGGCCAACAGTTTATCCAGCGGCAGGTAGTATTGCGTCTCCTGTGTGCCGGCGACACCCGTGCGAAATTGCGGAGGTAGTTGGCTTTCGACCGCGACCTTGTCGTTGCTGGCTGTCAGCTCGTAGGCTTCGAATTTGTAGTTGGGTCGGTACGGCTCTTGGAAGAAGGGGTCGTTGCCCTCGGGCGGCACCAACTTGAAGTGATCAGCGGGAATCTGCATGCCCATATCGAGCGTGTAAAACTCGCCCCAGATACCCCCTAGTCCGCCACTGCCCTGAAAATCGCGACCTTCGTAAAAAGTGTTGAGATCTCCGTCGATGAATTCCATCGGGTTAGAGACGTGCCCGGGCCGAGAGACGTCGCCGATTGCCCGCCAGATGCGGGGCATCCCCTCTTGATAGTTGATGTCGATCGGCTGCCGATAGCGCGTCCAGTGGCGTAGCTGGGTCACCACATTGACGTCGGGTTTGAGTTCCAGCGGTTGGATCGCGCCCGGGGTCGTGGTGTTATCGACCATCAGATTGGTCAGGGTCTGCTCTTCCCAATCGAGGCCATCTGCGCCGCCGAGGTGGAATTGCGACACTTGTGCTCCAGCCGTGCAGACTTGGACTATGGCCATGCACGCCGCTGCCAAACAGAGCTTGGATTTCATACCGGCCATCTCCTGAAAGCAGGAAATCTTACGGCGAATATAACGCAAAATAGCAGGTACCTGTCAAATACAAATCAACCCCAGAATATCACGTTCCAAGTCATGCCGGTGAAGTGATCGACGATTAGGTAGAACCCGCCGGGCGTGAAATAGCCGAGGATCATTCCCATGAAAAAGGGCCGCGTCTTTAGGTAAAGCCGCACGCCTCCGTATTTGAGCACGAGAACCTTGATTCCCCAAGCGATGAACATATTAAACCACAAGTGGTCCATGATCCAGATCGGCCCAATCACGTAGCCCAGCGGATGCAGCGGCCACCACACGTAGAGCCAGCGCGCGACCATCAACGCGGTCATAATGGCCGCGCCAATCCCCATATTGACCCAGCCCCAGCCGTAGAAATCGGTCGGCGTGCGGAGGAGCTTCTCCACATAGCCGTAGTTGCCACCGCTCCAGATCCACAGGTTGATCGCGCCGTATTTGTGGCTAAGTAGCATCACCATCCACACGGCTGCACCCACGGCCACGACCAGCGCCAAGACGATGATCCAAAAGAGGGGTCGGCGGTTGCGCCCCAACTCCTCGCCCAGCCGCAGACTGTTGGCACAGGAGACCATGACGAAATTGCGCCCGGTGGTCCACAGGAAGGTCGTCGCCAGCACGACTAGGCCTTGGGCACCGATGACCGATGAACCCACTGCGGACACTAAAATCCCCGCTGGCACCACCGGCGGCGAGCCGTCCGAAAGCCCGCCCTCGGCCACCACTCGCGAATAGCCAAAGATGATGACGACGCCGAGAAAGAGAATGGCCAGTCCGAAAATCAGCGGCAGCCCGGCCAGCCACAGCCAACCTACTATCACCAGACAAGAGATCGTCAGCACGATCAGGGCTGCGCGGTAGGAGAGGATTTCGTCGCTGTCGTCAATGTTCTCGTCGCCTTTGAAAGCCTTGCGCCACACGCTTCGCAGATGATTGCGCGCCGTCCAGATGCCACCTAAAAAGAGCACGAGAATCGCGCCCATCGACTGGTAGGCCAAAAAGGGATCGCGCACTGCGTGGCCAGCCCCTCCCGTCTCGCTACTGACCACGCCGAGAATGCCAAAAATGCCGCGCACCGCAAAAGAGAGCAGGTTGAAAAACCACAGGCTAAAGGCGATATCGGTCTTGAGAAAATAGAAGAAGCCGATGATGTTGAAGCGCAACGCGACGTACAGGTCGGCCGTGCGGCGGAAAACCGGCACCTCCATGCGCACGGGATCGACGTCTTGGGCGATGGGAATGGTTTCGGGGAAGTAGTTGTATAGCCCGTGTAGCGTGCCCCACAGCGCGGGGATGGCAAAACCGGCCCACATGACGGGATTTTTGAAAAAAGGGCTTAGTTTTTTGTCGTCTTCGCCTTCCTCGGTCATGGCCAGTGGCACCTGCATCAGCGGATAGATCAGCCGCTCGTGCTGAATCCATTGTTTGCGCAGAATCGCCATGAAGGAAATCATCATCAGGAAGAGGGCGCAGATAAAGGGCGTCCACATCCCGATGACGCTGCGCCATACTTCCCAAGGAATGGGTTCGCCTCGTCCGCTGCCCTCGTAAAATTTGCGTGCGGTCTCCACGTCGTGGACCATCAGCCAGTCGGGGATATAGGGATGGATCAGTTCCCGCCATTCGTTTTCGGCCGTGGCGTAGTAGAAGGGATAGCTAATGGCACTGAGGAACTTGGCGACGAAGAGGGTTGGAATCGGCGAGGCCATCACCATCATAACATAGACGACTAGCAATTCCCGCCGATTGAGTCCCCAGCTTGGGTGTACGAGCTTGAGCAGGGGATTTATAAAAAGGGTCAGCAGGAAGAGGAGGAACACCGCTCCAGGCATACTGGTGCCCAGAGCCATAAAGGAACCGTGTAGATAGAGGGTGCCGTAGGCAGCCCCGGCCGACACGCTGAAGGCCCCGGCGCATCCGACTAGCACGGATTTGGCAGTAAAAGCCGGTACTGCGTCTGCCTCCTTGGGCGCGGTCCGCTCGGGTGTTGTTGACATTAGCTAGCTAACGCAGAAGAATCAGCCGTAAAATTTGGCAACCAACTCGGCCGGTTTGCCATCTACCGTCGCCGGGTTCAGCGCCTGAGCACCGAAGACCACGGGAAAGGTTTGGCCGGTGTCCCGAGTGCGAGTTGCGGCATCCATATAGGTTGCGCTGAAAGCGCGGCGGGCCGACGCGGTGGAGTTGGGCCCAGAGCGGTGCAGCAGGAAATTGTGCAGCAGAATGGCCTCCCCTGCCTCGGCTTCCAAGTCGATCACTGCCTCCGGGCGCGCGTATTGGGCTTCTTGCTCGGCGGGGAGAAAGTGCCGCTCGTTGATGATGCCGTGCTGGTTGCTGCCCGGCACGATCTGCATACAGCCGGTGGCTGTGGTCGCGTCGTCGAGCGCCGTCCACACGGTGACGATGGGGTTGGTGTCGATGCCCCAGCCGATCCCCACGTCCTGATGCCAGGGCAGTTCGCGGCGGAGTTCGGGCGGTTTGTTCATAAACATCGAGCGGAAGACCGAGACCTCCTCGCCGATGTAGCGGCGGGCAATCTGGTGAAAGAGGGGGTTCTGTATATAGGCGAGGAAGAGCGGGTCTTGCTCTAGGTCGTCGATGCGCCGATAGGCGAGCGTCTGCACCTCGTTGCCCATGGTGCGACGCACTTCGCCGTCCTCTTCGACGACCTGCAAGCGCATGTGTTCGTAGCGGACGCGGCCCAGCATGATGTCGTCGATGCGCTGCTGCAAGGCGGCCAATTCGTCTGGGGACAGGACGTTGCCCAGCCGCAGGTAGCCTTGATCTATGAACTGCTCGTGATGCGTATCATCAAAGGTGGAAAGGGATTGCATGACGCGGTCTCCTTTTTGGGTGACAGGAGTATAATACAATGCCTGGGGTGCGATTGGGCAACGCCGCGACGATCAAGGCTCGTGTACGATCAGGATCTGGTTGGCCGCGACGTCTTGCAAACGCTGCACAGCGCCGCTGGGCCAGTGGATTTCTACCTCATCGACGCGGGTGCGATCTCCCAAGCCAAAAAAGGGACGCAGCGCGCTTTGGCACATATAGCTCGATCCGGCGCGCACCACGTCCCACCGCACCCAGTCTCCTGCGGCGACGCGCACCTCGGCTCCGATGGAGTTGCCCACCAACCGCAAGCTCAAATAGTGCTGGGCGTTGCCACCGTCGTTGCGCAAGAGCGCGGCGGGTTGGTTGTTGTTGGCGACTGAGATGTCGAGGTCGCCGTCGTTGTCGTAATCGCCCATGGCCGCGCCACGGCTCACTTGCTGCAATAGCAGACCCGGTCCCACCTGATTGCTCACGTCGGCAAAGCGCCCTTCCTGATTGCGGAAGAGTTGGTTTTGCTGCGCGTATGTTACGGCGTCGAACAGGTGGATGTTGTCGTCGAGGTGGCCGTTGGCGACAAACAGGTCGCGGTCGCCGTCGTTGTCGTAGTCGATGAAGAGGGTGCCCCAGGCGAGGAACTGCAAGCTGGGGACCCCCAGCCCGGACTGAAAGGTCACGTCGGCAAAAAATCCGTTGCCGAGGTTGCGGTACAGGCTGTTGGTCTCCCACTGGTAGTTGGTGACGAAAAAGTCGAACCGGCCGTCGCCGTCGTAGTCGCCCACGTCAACCCCCATGCCGGCCAGCGGCTTGCCTGCGTCGTTGTAAGCGACCCCGGCCAAAGCACCGATCTCGGCAAAGCGGCCGCCGTCGTTGCGGTAGAGCAGATTGGGAGTGCGGTCGCCGGCCGCGTACAAGTCGAGATCGCCGTCTGCGTCGTAGTCGATGAAAAAGGCTCCTAATTCCTTGGCAGCAGCCGGTAGCAGCCCGGCTTCCTCGGTGACATCGGTAAAAGTCGCGTCGTCTTCGTTGCGATAAAATACATCGCGCTGCGGCTCAAAGGCCTCTGGTCCGCAGTACACTGCAATCCCGGAGCGGAGGCAAGGCTCGTGTATCTCGGGACGAAACTTGGCGTAATTGGCGACGAAGAAGTCCAAGTCGCCGTCTAAATCGTAATCGGCAAAGGCCGCGCCGGTACTCATCGCTGGATTGACTAGGACAGGCCCGGCCACGCCGGCCACGTCGGTTACATCGGTGAACTGGCTAGTGCCCTCGTTGCGGTAGAGGATATTGGGGCCGTAGGCCGTGATGTACAAGTCCAAATCGCCGTCTGAATCATAGTCGGCTGCGGCGCAACCCAATCCGTAGCCCGAATTGGCTACGCCGACCGCGTCGGTTGCATCGGTGAACTGACCGGCACTCGCGTTGCGGTAGAGTGCGCCCGGCCCGACGCTGTTGACGAAGTACAGGTCGAGCCACCCGTCGCCATCGTAGTCGAAAAAGGCCGTACCCGAGCCCATAGTCTCCATTGGATACTTTTGCCCCTCGGCTCCGTTTTGATGGCGAAAGGTGACCCCGGCCTCGGCTGCTACCTCGACAAACTGAACCTCGGCGCGGCTTAGCGCAGCCCACAGGCACGCTAAAGCAACTCCTAAGAGGGCACGTCGCGTCACGCGCGGTCGGAGTCAGCGGCGGCTTCGCTGGCCCCGCGACCGGCGGCCATATTGCGGATCATCTTGACCACGTCGCCAAAGGCCTTGTAGGCGACGGCAATGACAATGCCGTAAAAGAGGACGCTGGCGGCGATAAAGACGAATTGCCATAAGGTTTTCCAAGTTTCGACGTCCATTGTACTTACTCCATATTGCTAAAGTCTAAAGGGCGCGGCGGGTGCGAGCGCTGGGTGAGCGAGGCGACGACCAGCATGGCGAGGCCGCCCAAGGCTAGGCTGGTAATTCCGACGAGATTGGAGTTTTCGACCAACGGCAATAAAAACTCGGGCACCAAGTGCTGGTTTTCGTTCATGATCAGGAAGTTGAGCGGCACTAGCGCGCCCAGTATCAGGGCGCAGTACGCGCCCGGGGTATTGGCCTTTTTCCAGTACAGCCCCAAGGCCACAGTGCCGACGCAGCCGGCGAAGTAGATGGTACCGGTGACGTACATAAAGCGGAAGGCCGTCTCGGGAAGCTGGTAGAGTGCGCCGAAGATGGCCAAGAAGGCGGCGAGGATGACGACGATGGCCCGAGTCCAGTATATCTCGCGCTCGCTCGACAGCCCGCCCCAAGTGCCGTCGGCCTCGCGCTCGCCGCCCGACTTGGCGAGCATGGCCTTGATCGGCGAGACCACGTCGCGGACGATGACGCCGCTCCAGGCCAGTAGGTAGCTGTCGTGGGTGGACATGAAGGCGGCGAACATCCCGGCCATGAGCAGGCCGGCGATGCCGATGGGCAGGATTTTGCCGAGCATTTCGGGCATGGCGTAGTGGGGGTCGAGCTCGGGGTTGCCAAAATAGGCCAGCGCCGCGATGCCCCAAAACATCGGCACCATCGCCCGCCCCATGACCGTGCCCGCGGCGATCCAGAACACGCGGCGGGCCACCTTGGGGCTTTCGGCACTCAGCGGCCGCATCATTTCGGGCTGCCAGACCACGCCGACCAAGCCGACGCAGAATAGAAATAAGATCATTGAGATGCCGTAGCCCGGATTGGCTATGGGGTCAAAGCCGACGTCGCCTTTGTGGACTTGCACGGCTTGGACGAGGTTGTCCCAGCCGAGTTGCGGATGATTGAGAATGATGTACGTGCCGAAGAGAAATCCCAGTGACAGCAGCACGAACTGCGCGAAGTCCGTCAGCACCACCGAGACCATGCCGCCCATCAGCGTGTAGAAGACGACGATGAGCAACATGCCGATCATGACGTAGTTGACGTATTCCTTGTCGAGGCCGGTGAAGCCGACGACGAACTTGCTGCCGAGGATGGGAAACAGCCCCATGTTGAGGGTGCCGGCGAGGGTGAGAATGATGCCGCCGAGCAGGCGCACGCCGCGCGTGTACTTGAGTTCGTAGAACTCGGGCACGGTCATCACCTGCAAGTGGCGCAGGCGGCTGACGATGAAACCCGTGCGGCCGATGATCAGGGTGGTGATCAGGGCCATGAGGCCAAAGACGAAGGGCACGAAGCCGTATTTAAAGCCCTCCTCGGCCATGTACATGACCGTGACTAGCCCGAGGCCGGTCGAGACCATAGTGGCGACGGCCATGTGGGTTTTGAGGCCGCGGCCAGCGACGAGAAAGTCGGAGATGCCCTTGATGGCACCTCGCGCCAACGTCCCGGCGACAATGGTGCCGCCGACATAGACGAGGACGATGGCGTAGTCGATCCAGCTTAGGTGCATGTGTTCTCCTGTGGTGTTTTCAGTAATGAAAAAGCCGAACAGCCTGCCAATTTAACATTTTAGCGAGAGCATGTCACCTCGCGGGCGATTGACCCTCCGAGGGGCGGTTTATATACTTGCGCCGCGCTGTACTGCGCAAACATCAACTACTACGAGGGAATATGTTGCTACGACTTATGCGCCTGTCGCTGCTGTTGACCGCGGCCCTGTTGTGGGCCGGTTGCGGGGGCGATGACTCAACGGTGGGGCCGGACGAGAGTGCCGTCGAGGGCAGTCGCACGGAAGCTACTCTTGCAGAGGTCAGCGAAGTATTTGCGGTTAGTTGCGCCTTTTCGGGCTGTCACAGCGGCGAGGAGCCTGCGGCCGGTTTGTCGCTGGAGGGCGACTTTGCCGCTCGCATTGTCGGCGTCGCCAGTGAGCAGCGGTCCGGTTTCCTGCTCGTCGATCCGGGCAATCCCAATAAGTCGTACCTGCTGATGAAGGTGCGCGGCGACGACGAGATCATCAGTCTGCAAATGCCGCCAGGCAATCCGTTGCCCGCCGAGCAGGTGGAGATAATCCGCGCGTGGATTGCCAGCAGGGCGAAAGAATAATGCCGGTTTTTTCTCCAGCGTCCTTGACCGAAATCACCGCGTCCATTTTTGCCGCGGCTGGGATGCGCGCTGACGAGGCGCATGTGGTCGCCGAATTGCTCGTCGAGGCCAATCTCGTCGGCCACGACTCGCACGGCGTCATCCGCATCCCCCAGTACTTGGGCCAAGTCGAAGCCGGCGACATTGTGCCAGACGCCACTGTCGAAATCGTTCACGAGGCACCGACGCTCGCCGTGCTCGACGCGCATTGGGGCTTTGGGCAGGTGGCGATGAGTCGCGGCGTGGATATGGCTCTGGAGAAGGCGCAGGCCACGGGCATGGCCGCTGTTTCCGTCCGCCAAGCCAATCACGTCGGTCGCCTCGGCAGCTACGTGGAGCGCATTGCCGAGGAGACTGCTATTGCCCTGATGTTCGTCAATGGCGCGCCAGTTTGCCGCATGGCTCCGTGGGGCGGGCGCGAAGCGCGGCACGGCACCAATCCAATCGCCATGGGATTTCCGTCGCGCACGGGTCCGCCGGTCGTTCTCGACATGACCACGTCGGCTGTGGCTGAGGGCAAGGTGCGGGTGCAGCGCAATCGCGGGGCCGAGGTGCCCGACGGCTGGCTGCTCGACGCCGAAGGCCAGCCGACCAACGATCCCCACACCCTGTACGCCGATCCGCCCGGTACCATCCTGCCTTTGGGCGGCAGTCTCGGCCACAAGGGCTACGGGCTCAACGTGGGAGTCGAGCTGTTGGCTGGTGCGTTGGCAGGTGCTGGCTGCATAGGCCAGGACCGGCGTTTTCGCAACGGGGCATTGCTATTGGTGCTTGACGTGGAAAAGTTGGTGGGACTAGATGCGTATTTCGCCGAGGCCGACACGTATATCGAGTTTGTCAAGTCTGCGGCTACTGCACCGGGGGTTGAGGCGATCTTGATGCCTGGGGATAGCGAGCGGGCGATGGCGGAGAAGCGGAAGGTGGAGGGGATTTTTGTAGAGGACGAGACGTGGGCGCAGATTGTGGCGAGTGGGGCGAAGGTGGGGGTTGAGGTGGGTGAGTAGGTGCCTTGCTGGCGCTCGGAACGCTGACCTTGCTGAAACTCGACAGCACCCGCTAAGCAACTTAAATTCGGTGGTGCCTATCAAGGGAAAGTAAAACCGGGAAAAGGAGATGGTATGACGGATCGCTTGGAGGAAGTATATGAAAAATATGTCAAACCGTTACCTACCGTTGAACGCTTGCGCCTGTTGGAAATGACGGCTCATGATTTGGCCCTCACCGCTCCACTGGCCCCCAAAAAACGGAGTATTCTGGAGCTGCGTGGGTTAGGCAAAGAAATTTGGCAAGGAGTAGATGCCCAAACGTATGTCGGTAGCCTTCGTGAAGAATGGGACCATCAACCGTGATCCTAAGGAGAAAAAAAATGATCGATTCCAGAATGCTGCGGGAAATTCAAGGAGCACCGGTCGAAGAGCGCCTTCATTTGATTGAGATCATTCTCCAATCTCTCAAGAGGGACATAGAAACAACCTCTCCTGCACCCAAAAAAATGTTCACTGTGCGTAAATTTAGTTTGGGTGCAGAGGTCCATGCAGACCGCGATCAATTGTACAACGAGCGAACAATCTGATTGTGTTTGCCATTGACACCAACTTGCTTGTCTATGCGCACAATACAGACTCGGAATTCCATAAACAGGCAGCCGCATTTGTCACTAAGGTGGTAAATGAACGCGATCATAAAGGACAACACACGATCTGCCTGCCTACCCAAGTCTTATCAGAGTTTATGCATGTGGTAACTTGGCAGCGCGTTGAAAAGCCGCTATCTATAGTCGAAGCGATCCGCGTCGTCCGGGATTATAGGGATGTGGGCATCCCAATCATTCATCAACGAGAAACACAGATTCAGACCTTCTTGGAACTTTTAGAAAACAGCACAACACGCAAGAAAGTGTTCGATATGGTCCTAGCAGCTACTTTGAAAGATAATGGCATATCAGGACTTTATACTGTGAATGTTGATGATTTTAAGACGTTTGATTTTTTGGAAGTCATCAATCCACTGCAATCCCTGTCCAACCAAGCTGGTTTATCCGACACGGACAGTGAAAGTGATGAGGAGTAAGTGGTAAGTGGCAAGTCCCCTAATCACTCATCACTAACCACTAAAACACAATGCTCGACA
This sequence comes from Candidatus Latescibacterota bacterium, assembly GCA_022826515.1. The sequence goes on along the minus strand of JAJDUT010000001.1, from coordinate 29,556 downwards.
CGGCTTTAGAAATCAGCGCCAGCGCGATGGAAGACATGCCGACCAATCCCATTCCGCACGAATAGCCGGCCAAGAGGATCGGCGCGTATGCCCGCCAGCGCGCCTCGCCAAAGCGCTTCTGCAAGTGATAGCGGCCCAGCAAGGCACCGATGAAGTTGGGCAGCAGAAAGTGCGGCCACGCGCCCACGCCGCCGATGAATCCGTAGAACAGGGCGACCGGCCAGCGCAAGAGTGATAGCCCGCCCAAAATCCCCGCGCTGCCCAACGCACCCGTGAGCACGTATTCCCAGCGAATGATGGTCCTGATCAGTTCGTTGCCGCCCTCGGCGAGCGTTGACTTGGCCCAGAAAGCCTGCATGGTGGCGTGGAAGGGCCAAAATTTTTGCACGTAGGGATAGGCCGACGAGGGAATCGGCCCGAGCTTCCAGATGAAAGACCAGAATATAAACGAGCAGACGAACATGATTAGCAAGGTCACGCCGGCCAGCTTGACGATGCTGCCGAAGTGGGTGCGGGTCAGTTCTAGTTGCTTGAAGGCCGCGGCTTCGTAGCCCCACTGGAAGAGCGGGATCGGCGCGAACCACACGGCCGCGCCCTGATAGCCCGATAGGTAGAAGGAGCCTTCGCGCAGATAGGGGAAGGACGCCCCTTGCGGCGAGCCGGTCAGGCCGATCATGCGCGCGCCGATGTACGAGTAAATCGGCGTCCACACAAAGCCGAAAAACGCGCTGATCCACCAGGGAAATTCCGGCACCAAATACCACACCAAGACCACGAAGCCGAGCGTGCTGATCGCCCAGATGCCCAAGGCGAGGGGGATGGGGATGTCGCCGCGTCCTTTGGGTAGCCCTCCGTCGTCGCCCTCGCGCTTAACCCCGCGCAAAGTCCACAGGGTCTTGCCGACCATGGCAAAACCCATCACGGCCACGAGGACGGCACCGCCAATGGAGAAGCTGAGCCAGAAGTCAAAGGAATTGGCGATCTGCGTTGGGATCGCCGACATGCCCGGCTCCCAAGTGTGCAGCACGTCGTACGCGTAGAGCACTGGGTTGACGAGGATGTTGACGAGGAAGGCCGCGGCAAAGGAGCCGACCACGATCCAAAAGGGCAGGACAAAGCCGACCATGACGTGCCCGAGGTCCGTGCCAATGCCCATGATGCTGGCCGGCAGCATTTCCTTGAGCGAGACGGTTAGATCGATAAACGGAATCGGCAGGATCGTCACGGTTTCAGTGAAGAAAATGCCCGAGATCGTGGGGATGACTACGTAGAATAGTCCCCAGATAATGCCGATAAAGGCCCCGACGCTAAAGACCTCCCACCGCCAGCCTTGGCTCGGCCCCGAGCTCTCGGCGAGAGCAGTCGCGCCACCGGCCTGCACGGCGGCCAGTGGGTACGGCAGGCGCTCGATGTCGTTGGTGATGCGGAACAGCACGTAGCCCAAGGACAGGCTGTTGACCTTCTGCATCACGATGACGGTCAGCAGTAGGACGATGGGTTTGAACCAAGCGGGGTGCAAAAAGGAGCGCCCCTCTAGGGCCGGCGAGCCGCGCGGCGGCACCACCCAATCGGGGATGTGCTGGTGCAAGCCATCGGCTTGGGGCGATTGGATCAAGTACTGGTCCCAGATCAGTCCGCCAAAAGGTCCGCCGAACAGTTCGGCCCCCGTGCCCAACTTGCCGCCCATCATGACTAGGCCACCAGCCACCCAGTAGAGAATGATCACCTCTTGGGTGCGCAGGCGCGCAAAGGAGCGCTTGGCGATTTCGATGAAGAGGATGAGCGTCACCCACTCGGCTCCGCCGGCCATGCTCTGGCCGGTCACCAACCCCAAGTAGATGGCCCCGGGCAGCATGATGAAGCCGACGAACAGCGCGGCCCACAAGGTCTTGAGGTTGAAGCCCGGTTCGAATTGGAGGTCCGAGGGGATTAGCTCGGGCGTTTTTTTGTCGTCTTGAGCCATGCGCTAGTTTCCGTATAGCGGGTGCCCCTGTCCGGGGAACCAGATCATATCAATGCAAAAGGACAGGCCAATTGCGGTGAAGTACCCGAGGATGAGGCCGATGAAAAAGGGCTGGGCGCGGTGATAGAGGCCGATGCCGCCCGAGCGCATGATGGCCCATTTGGCCAGCCAAGAGACGAAGATCGAAAAGACGATGATGGTCATTGGGTAGGAGCAGATGCCGACCGGCATACCAATCGGGTGCAGGGGCCACCACGAGAAGCGGTAGCGCATAAAGGTCAGCAGTCCCATTGCGCCCGCGCCGCTGATGAGGTGGCCCAACCGCGTCCAATCCGGTGCCCTGAGGTCGATTTTGCGCAGGCTTTCTACGTAGGGCACTTGCGAACCCGTGCCGAAGATCCATCCTCCGTAGTTGTACGCGCCAAAGGAGTAGCCCATGTAGAGCGCAAAGGCCATGGAGACGACGAGGGCGACTAGGGCAGAGAGAAGGATGCAAAAACTCAGCCAGCGGCGGTTGCCGCGGATGTTGCTGGACACCTTGGCGCTGTTGGCTGCGGCGACCATGAAGAAACCCTTGAGCTCGTGGTGCCAGCCGTAGGACAGCCCCATGGCGATGTTGCTCTGTGCGGTGGCGTGCGGCCCGAGCGCGTAGCCGACGAAGGTCTGGCCGACTAGCGGGGCGCGGCTGAAAAGCAAGCCGCCCTCCATGATGATGCGCGTAATGCCGACGTAGAGGACCAAGGTGGCCAAGATGAAGAGCGCGACCGTGGGCGGGTTCATGCCGGCCCGCCACATCCAGAAGGCGATGTAGAGCAGGGCCAGCCCGCCGCCAAAGACGATCATCCGATAGGACATCAGCTCGTCGGTGTCGTCGATGTCCGCATCGCCGTGCACGGCTTTGCGCCAGATTGTGCCGAGGTGCCCGCGCGCCATCCACAGCATGCCGGTGACGAGGGCGATTAGGGCACCGAAAGACTGCCAGCCGATGCCGGGGTGGCCGAGAGTGTACACGTCGCGGCCGGCAATGGTGTAGCCAAAGCGGTTGAACAGGCCCTGTTGGAGCATGGTCAGCACCGTGAAAAACCACATGCTGAACGACACGTCGAGATTGACGAAGTACGTAAAGCCGACGATGGCCCAGTTGATGTTGGTGTTGATGGCGGGAAATTCACGGCCAATGCGGATGGGGTCGGACAGGTCGCGCGGGATAGGTGGGAAGGCCGGGGTAAAGTACGTGACCACGTTCCACATAACCATGCAGAAGGGCAGGGCAAAGCCAAACCAGAACGCCTTTTGACGCACGAAGCTGGGCCAGTTAGAGCCTCGCGGCGGGGCGATGAGCTGTTGCGGCAACTCCATCAGGGCGAAGGGCAGGCGCTCGTATTCGACCCACTGCTTGCGCAGCGCCGCGACCATGCACTGGCACAAAAAGAAGATGGCCATCACCAAGCTGGTCCACCAAAAAAGCGGCACGATCCAAGCGCCCCAAGGGATGGATTCCCCCGCGGGTAGGCCGTTGTAGAACCACTTGAGGGCAATCGCGTCGTTGGGCACCAGCCATTCTTCGATGTACTGCACTACTTTGCTCTGCCACTGATTCTCGGGCGAGGCAAAGTACTGGGGGGCGGCGACGACCGCGATCATGTACGTGGAGGTGCCCCAGGTGGGGATTGAGGCTCCTACTAAGGACATGATGAAGATGAGGCCCAGCTCGCTGGTGCTCAGGCCGTGCACTTTTAGCAGCGACTTGGCCGTGGCGTTGAGAAAGACCAAGCCGGTAAAGAGAAAGACCACGCTCAAGGGCAGATAGCTGATCGCCCACTGCGAGGACTTGAGGATGAACATGCTGTACGGGGCCCCGATGTTGATCAGGATCACGAGGCCCAAACCGATGAGGAAGGCGCGTGCGGTCATGTTGGCTGTCTGGCGCTTCAGACCTCCATGATGGCCACATCGTATTGCCGAATGTGGCCATCGCGGGTGACGAGGAGCAGCCCTTCGGCTCGGGCTTGGGCAATCAGGAACCGATCGAATGGATCCCGGTGGTGCATTGGGAGGTGGCCGGCTTGCTCAGCGTGGTGGAACGTCAGCGGAAGGTGAGTGAAGCCCCTTTCCTCAACCAATGCCGACAGATTGTCTGGAGCGACCAAGCGACCCTTGGCCCGCTTGACCTCGATTTCCCATCCGGTGATGGCACTGACGAAGACGTCATTGTGCGGGTCGGCAATGGTGGCACGGGCATCTTCGGCCAGTTGCTCAACATCGGATAGGCACCACAAAAAGGTGTGGGTATCCAACAGTAGCCGCGACATTGCTAACTCTTATCTGTATCTGGGAAAATTTTCGAGTTCTCAAGCAGGTCCATGAGTTCTTCATCGGGATCGTCAAAGTCTGGCGACATCCAGATTTTTCCTTCTAGCCCACCAAGCTGACGTTCCTCCAGACGATCCCGATAGGGTTCCAGCCGCAAATACGGCTCGCCGGCCTTGGCGATGACCACTTCTTCCCCGGCCCAAGCCAACTTGCCTAGGCGCGAAAGTTGCGATTTGGCCTCGTGCATGTTCACTTTCTTCATGGTGAATCCTCCAATAGCTAAGTTAAGCTAAGTCTATTTTTGAGGCAGGGCCTTGTCAAGGACGAGCGGCAAGCTGCCCAGCCCCGGCAAACGCCTCGTCCGCCTCGTCCTGATACCCTTGGCGAATCCCCGGCGCTAGGGTGCGCCAGACGAGGAATCGCTTGCGCAGCACGTTGAGGAACTTGCGATTCATGCGCTGCCAAGAGGCCACGTCGCCGCTGAGGCGCTCGATGTGGGTCTCGATCTTGTAGATGTGGTGCTCGCCGGTGGGGGTCGCTTGCAGGCGCACCTGCTGGCTGATCCCGAGGTCGTAGGGTGCCAGCCAAGTGCGCATGGCAATGGCGTAGGACGGCTCCGGCCCGTCTGCGGTGACGGATAGCTCGACATCGCGGGCAATGAAGTCGCCGATTGAGCCTTCGCCATAGGCGGCAAAGACCGACTTGAGATACACGTACATGCTCGGCACCTCGGCCCCGCCGACCGTGAAGGGAAAGTCAAAGCGCCAGTGGTCGCCGATGGGCGGGGGAAATTGCCATTGCCGCGTCACGTCTGGGACGGCCATGTTGGCCGCCATGCGCGCTGGATACAAGGTCGATAAATAGACCGTGCCGATGACTACTACCGTAGCCCACACCGCAGAGAGCGACGAGTAGTTGAGCGTCAGGCCGGCGAGCAGTCCGTATTGCAGCATGAACAGATGGGCGATTTGGCCCAGGGCGTAGCCGACCACCGCGCCAAAGGTGGCAAAGACCGTGGATTCGGCCAAAAACAGCAGGCCGATGTGGCTGGGGGCCAAGCCCACGACGCTGTAGATGCCGATTTCGCGCACGCGCTCGTACACGGCTCCCATCATGGTATTGAGCACGATCAAGGCGGCGATGATCACCGGCACCAAGAGCTGCCCAGCCCCGCTTATTTCAGTGGAGCCGATCGAACTGTAGGCCACGACGCGGTCGCCTTGGCCGACGAACAAGGTCAGCGCCACCCGCGACATAAAGGACTCCACGCGCTGGACGAATTCTGGGTCGTCCGCGTCCGCAGCAATGGCGATGGAGCGCAGGCGGCCATCCATGGCGCGGACGCGCTGATAGGGCAAGAAGAGGGTGTTGATTACTTCAAGGTGGTTGAAGGTCTCGACCGCGGTGGCGGCCAAGGCGCGCGGGTCTTCGGTACTCTCGCGGGTGATGAGTCCGGCGTCTTTGACCGTATCCACCGGCGTCAGGCGCTCGCCATCGAGATCGACGACTTCTTTTAGGGCCGCGCTGTCGAACAGGCCAATTACTTGGTACTCTTCGCCGTAGAGCGCGATAGAAGCTGTGCCTACATCCTCGGGACCAATGCCGACGAGCGCGGCTAGGCTGTCGGGCAAGATGACGGACTTGTCGTCGCCTGCCGCAAAGAAGCGGCCCGCCGAAATGTGCGCATCGAGGCCCGTGACCTCGGCTTCGGCTGGCTGTAGGCCCACCAAGCCGTGCGCAAAACTGGCCGCGCCGGTCGCGGTGGTGGCAAAGTCGATATAGGCCCGTTCGGATTCGACTGGCGACAAGTACCAGGCGCGCGGTACCACTAAGGCGCGGTCGCCGAACGCGCTCTGCACGTAGTCCAAGATGGAATCCTGCATGCCGCGCCAAGCGCGGTCGCGGATGAGGCCGCCCTCGTACAGAGGCGAGGTATCGCGCGGTAGGCGATAGAAGTCGAGGCTGGATTTGACTGAGGTAAAGGAATTGACGGTAAAGGTCAAAAAGGTCAGAGTAGCGGCCGTCAGCGCGGTGCGCAGGCGGCGCTTGCTCAAGTTGGAAATGCCCAACAGCACGGCCGCAAAACCAGCGGCGATGCGCCCTACATCGGTCTCGTGTACGCCCGCGACTGCACCTTTGCGCCGTTGCAGCAGCGCCTTGAAGCGGGTGACGACGATGAAGATGACGAGGACGCCCAAGGCGAGGATGACAAACGCGAGGAAGATGATGTACGGCGAGGTGCTCAGCTTGAAGGCCGGATGGACGAAGCGCAGGATCAGAAATACGAGGACGAAGATGCCGACAAAGCCGGCGATTTGCCGCCGCACGTCCGGGAAGCCGAAGAAGAATCGCTCGCAGAAGAAGGCAAAGGGCAACAGGAGCGCGAAGTAGAAAATCACTGCGCGCACCGCGTCGTTGGCAGTGGCCTTGACTTCCGGGTAGATGCGGGCCTCCAGCCCGAGGGCGCGGCGCACGGCGCGCTGGTAGCCGGTGTAATCGAAGGCCGCGAGTTTGTCGCGAGCCTTGACCAGGGCTTCCCGCGCTTGCTCGTGCATGGCCTGTAGCTGTTCGAGGACGATGCCGTGGCGCACCATTTGTTTGATCCGCGCCTCGTCGATGATCCAGATGTCGCGGGCCGCCTGCAACGCCGGGTAGGGAATGAGCCCTTGTTCGACTGGGAAGCCATCGCCCTGTGCCTGCTCAATAGTTGCCAGATCGACGTGGGCTGGATCGAGGTCGGCGAACAGGGCAGAGTCCGCGTTGGTGAGCATGTAGCGCACGCCCGCGAGTGCGCTCTCGCCGCCAAAGGCTCCCTCGCCGGCGAGGATTTTGACGCGGGTACCCGGCTCGGCGAAGACCACGCCGGCTTGCACCACTCGGTCCTGCGCTGCGCTCTGGTTTTCGATGTAGTTGAGGGAAAAAGAGCGCGGCGGCGCGTCGTTGGTGCCGAGGACGTTGACGCGGTCCATGGCCGATAGATAGCGCGGATCGACCACCTCCAAGAAGCTTAGGGCGCGGCAGCGAAAGAGGACCTGCAACATGCGGTTTTCCCACCAGCCATACGGCTGGGTGCCTGGATAGGTTTTGTCGCCCTCCTCGCCGAGGTCGGGCGCGGAGACGATGCGTCCGTATTCGTCGAGTTCAAAGGCTTGGATCCGGTTGGCAAAGCGGTTGCGCACGATGTTGAACTTGAAGTAGCCTGTTTCATCCCCGTGCGTGGCCATAAGGGTGCGCACGCCGGCCACGGAATTGGGACCGGGCTGGAGATAGGTGACGAGGGCGTTGGGCACCGGGGCCTTGGGCACGGCAAAATTCACGTCGCGGTCGAACCAGTAGATGTTGCCCTCTAGGCTGTGCCCCCAATCGCGCAGGGTTAGCTTGGTGTCGTTGAAAAAGTCTGGATCGGAGGCAGCCTTAAGTAGCAGCCCGGCTATGGTGCGGGTCTGTTCGGCGAGGTTGTCGAGCGCGACGAATTCGAGCTGGTCGAGGGGCGTATCCACGCGCTGGCGCAGTTGGTTGGGCGTGACGAAAGAGAGCGCCTCCTTGCCCACGAAGGCCGCGGCCTCGCTGTCGAGGGCCAGCCGCACGGGCATGAAGTTTTTCCACACTCGCTTCTGCGGGGCAATGGCGTCTTGGTAGCGGGTCGAGTCGGCGAAAATCTCGCGGTTATAGCGGGCAAAGCGCGAGGCGTAGTGCGCCATCAGGTTCTTCTGATAGTCGTCGTTGCGCCAAGCTGAGTTGTAGAACGTGCCCATGGTGAAGCTGCCGACTCGGGGGCTATGGCTGGCCAAATCGAGGCCGACAAAGAGGCGGAAATCGATGCGCTCGGCGGGTGGGATTTGGTCGAGGAAATGCTCACTTTTGCGCGCGTGGCGGTAGAGAAAATCGTTGACGCCGGCCAAGCCCTGAAAGTGCCCAGGGGTGGCTAAAAAGAGCACGGTGTAGCGGGTGCCTTCGGCGACGAGCAAGCGCGCAATTTCAAGCAGCGCGGCCATGCCGGTCGCGCTTTCGGCTCCCGGGGCTAACGCGGGGACGACCGAGATCGCGTCGTAGTGCGCTTGCAGGACGATGATTTGCTCGTCCCACTGCTGGGTTTCGCGGCGCTGACCGCGCGGCATGTCCTCGGCCAAGCCCGGGAGGACGGCGAATATGTTGCGCGCCTGGACCTGCTCCCAGTCCATGCGCGCTTCGAGATGCACTTGGGCTTTGCCACTGCGTGCTCGCTGTCGCAGGATTTCCGCGTCCGCCGCTTCCACCCAAAAGCGCGGGATATCCACGGGCACTTGGAGGAATTTTTCCGCGGCCTCGCTGCGCGTGACGCGGCCATCGTCGTACAGCAGGATGGCCTGCGCGCCCAAGGACCGCGCTTCGACGTGGGCGTTGCCCGAGCCAAATCCCATTAGCGCAATGCTGCCCGCTAGCCGTTTCCCATCCATCTCGGCTAAGCTGCCGCGCCCCAAGTCTATGAGGTGGCCGGAGACGCCGCCCGGCGGCAGGGATGGCGAGCGCACGTGGTTAGGCCACAAGCCGTAGATGGGGATGGCTTCGTTCGAGCCGATCCAGCGCAGCCGACCACCGCGATCTAGGGGGACGGAAAGGGGAAAAAATTCGCTGGTGACTTGGAGGCCGAGGCCGCGGAACTCCCCTTCGATGTAACGGGCCGCGTTTGCGGCTCCCGCATAGCCGGTGACGCGGGACGAGTCTGCGGTGAGGATGCGGAGGTGGTGCTCTAGATCGGCGGCGTTTATTTGCGCGACGGCTGCGCGCAGGGAGGGCGCTTCATCGGTTGCTGGAGCTTCGCGCAGTGGCACCCAGCCAATGGCCTGTTCAATCCAGCGCGAAATGGTGGCCGGATCAAAGGCCGTGACTGATAGCAGGAAGGAGGCCGCGGTGGCGAATAGGAGGGATTTGGTCAGCATTAAACGGGTGCCGGGCAAAAAAAGGGGCAGGCCGCGGCCTGCCCCTAGGCTATGCAGCTTGACCGGCTCGGCTAGTTGGTCGCCAACTTGTCGATGTTTTTGACCTTCTCAATGTCGCGCTTGAAGCGGAAGCTGAGATCGATGGTCTCTATGGGTTCGTTGCGGAAGTTGTAGCGCAACCCGAATTCGGGAATGTGGAAGGCGATTTCGGCGACGTCGTCGTGGATCTTAGGGAAGACCACGTAGCCTTCGACCTCTTGCCCGGAGAAGCAAAACTCGTCGTCTGGGTACTTGGCTTGGTTGTAGAGGTCGCGGCGCTCGTCGAAGCGCATATAGCCCAAGCCGTTGAAGGCTAGGGGGAAACGCCGAAAGTACTCCTCTACGTCATAACTCCCCCAAGGATAATAGCGCCGCCCATTGGCCGACTCCACGGTCACCGTCAGTGGATCGAACTTAACTTTGGGGTATTCGTAGTTTTTGACCGTGATCTTGAAAATGGACAAGCGCTGTGGGGCCTTGCCCGTGCGCGGATCGATCCAATTGCCGTAGGTGAACGGGTTGGACGGTAGCTCGTCGGCCGGACCGCTGGCGTTGGTAGATTGGGCCGGGTACTGGCGATTGATCTCCTCGTCGGCCATGGGCCGCACGGACACTTCGAGGCGGTTCTGGACGAAGGTGACCGTACCGTCGTCGAGGATTTTCATGCTTGACCCTTGAATATCGGTCTGCTGCTGGGCCACCTCTAAGGGCTGGAACCGCCCGGGAATTAGGTAATGGCCGCAACCCAACAAGAGGGCCGCAGCGGCGAGGATGGAAATTTTTTGGCAAGCGTACATGGAGACACTCCTCTCTGATAAACTCATAGCTCGACTGGGTTGGCAGCCTGTCTGCGTCGGGAGACAAATTTCCCAAACTGCCCTTCATCTACGGCGACAACCGCGGCGTATTTTTCGCGCAGTTGCGCGATGTAGCGGTCGAATAGGGGCACGGCTTGGGCGTCGCGCAAATCGCGCGCGACTTGCGCTTGCAGTTCCCGCCCGAGCACACCCGAGCGGGCGTAGCGTTGCGCGTTGGCCTCGTAAAAGGCGCGCACCTGCGCGGGGTCAAGCTGGATGTGCGCGTAAATTTCTCGCTCCCACAAGGCTTGGATCAGCTTCTGTTGGCGCACTTGGGCGCGGCGCGATTCCAATTCAGCATCCAGACCGTGCTTGTGCGCCTCCTGCGGTAGAAGCTGGTCGGCGACAAAGGCCCGCGTCACCTTGAATCCGAGGGCGCTGACATCGGTCGGCTGCGACCCGGCGTCTGCTCTGAGTCGGGTGAGGGCCTGCTGGTAGTCACCGACGCTCCAATCGCCCGCAGCGCTGCGGACCAACCGCACCTCCGGCCGCGCCGCGCCCGCGGCGACCTGCCGCAACGCGGCCGTGTCTAATTGCACTGCGTGCTGACTGGTCAACTGCTCTAGATAGGCTAAGTTCGCCTGTTGCTTCTTGTGCCGAGTTAGGGCCGCTTCCACGAGCGGACGGCGGTCTGCCAACGAGACCTCGCGCTCGGCCGCAACGGCTACCACCAAATACTGCCCGTCCGTTTCTACCAACTCAACGGTCCCCACTTCCTGTAGGAACAGGGCGGCGGTGCGCGCGTCGCCCGCGTTGAGCGCGTTGAGCCAGCCGCTCTCGCTCCACTCCCCGTCCAAATCCAATCCCTCTTGAGCCTTTCTCAGAGCCACTAAGGCTACGGCCCGCTCGCGCACGGGCAAACGCCGCAAGCGAATTTCGCGGCCCGCACCCGATTCGGCGAAGAATTCCGTTAGCTCCGCTTCCGTATAAGCCAACTGCTCGCCCATCTCGCGTGCGAGCAACGCCTCGACCCGTTCTTGGCGCTCCCAAGCCGCCATCGCCGCGGCGACCGCTTTGTCTAGCCCTTGGGCATGTGCTTCGAGCAGCAGCAGCTCTTTGTCGATGAGGGCCTGAAATTGGCGACGCCAATCCGCAAGCGGCTGGACTTCGCTGCTGGCGGGGAGCTTTTCTAGCGCCGCAGCAAAATCTCGCTCGCTAATCTCGGCTTCGCCCACTCGGGCCAAGATCACCGACGCGCTTTCTAGCGGCGCGTCGGCGCAAGCCCATAAGCCCAAGGCCAAGATGGCCGTCTGCGGCTTTAGAAGCTCCATCCCCTTCTTTCGGCTGGCCGACCGCCCAAGCGCTCTTCTTCTAACCCGGCATAGAGTTCGATGAAGGCAATGGTATTGCTCACGTCTTGGTCGGTGAGGTTGGCAAAGTTGATGTCGTTGACCTGAAAGCCAACGTTGGAGGTGACGCTGTATCCTTGGTACTGGACCCGATTGGTGTACTGCACGGTGAACACCCGGCCGATGAAATCGTCGATGTATTCGGGCGGCAATGGGTCGGGAATCGCCACGGCATTGCGGAAAATTATGGCTTCTACTCCGACCTCGACGCGACTGCGAGTCAGCACTGGGAACACCGCGGACAGGGAGAAAATTTCGCTCAACTCGTTGATCTCGAGCTGGACGGTGCGCGGTTGGGTGCGCTTGCGCCACATGTTTTTCCAGCGCGGGATCAAGGTGATGTTGCGCCCAATGGAAAACGGATAGTCCGCTTTGTTGATCACGCCGTAGAACGCGCTGTCGCGGAGGCGATCGGCCGCTTCGTCGCGCTGCTTGAAGTGATCGAGGCGAAACTTGTTGGCAAAGGTCAGGTTGCCTCGGGTGTACTTGTAGCCGACGAAGCTCTGATTGACGAGGGTGTTTCCGGTGATTAGGGGGTCGTCAAAAGGTTGCAAGCCGCCAATGGAGCCGGGGCGCTGCACCCATTGCAGCAGGTTGTCGGCGATGTTGTCCTCAACGGACTTGATCATGTGGAAGGCCTCAAACTTGCCCGTCCTAGAGATGTCGCGCACCGCGCTGAGCAAGGCGTACAGGGCTGTTGACCGCTCTTCGCCGGCGATCAGCCACTCGCGATTGCGGCCTACGGTGAGATTAACCCCTGGGTAAATCTCGGCCCCCCCGTACACGTTCCAGCCGCGATGCCCCTTGCGGTAGGGATAGTCGGCCTCGTCGTCGTTTTCAAAGCGATCCACTACGGTATTGTGGTTCATATCGACGCCGAAGAGGAAGTCGGGCGGGTCGATGTAGTGGCGCAAGAAGGGCTCTTCGTAGTCCGGGGTGAGGTTGGAGTTTTCGTTGAAATCCGAGAGCAAGTCGTTGTTTTCGTCGAGGCCGGGGAAGACGGCGTTGTCGCCGCCGGCACCGCCATAGCGCGGCCAATCGACGAGTTGGTCTTGATCGTCGTTGTCGTCGATGTACTCGAACCAATTCTGGCGCTGATTTTCGTAATCCACCACATCGTTTTGGTCGGTGATGTACCCGCGCGTGGTGTACCCGTGGTCCATGCTGAACACCTCGCCGTAGCCAAAGTAGCGGCCGGTGCGGCGCGTGGCGTTGACGAACCAAGCATCGGCTGTGCGATCGCTCTTTTTGAGGTTGCTCAGCTTCTGGATGTTGATGTTGGGATAGCGTTGGAACTGGGTGTTGCGTGCGAATTCGCCGCGCACCTCTAGGCCCCATATATCCTCAATGGTCAAATCGACGCTGGCGATTTGGTTGGCCGAGGGTAGCCCGTAGTCAAAGCGGACGACGCGCTGGTTGGTATTGTCGCGCACATTGCCTTCCGAGCGAGTGACCGGCAAGAAGATGGGCTGGCCGTTGATGTTCGTCTGCAAGTTGGAGGTTATCTCTACTCGATAGTCGTTGGAGAGCACCATGGCAAAGCTGACCTTTTGCACCACTAGCGGGTCGGGCACGCGGTAGCGGAGGAGGATCGGAGCTTCTTCAAGGGCTTCGAGAAAGCCCTCGCGCTGGCGGCCTCCTTCAATGGTGGGATTGACCGAGGTCTCTTGGCCATCGACGATCATCTGCGACGAAAAGAACAAAGCGCCGGAGGCGTCGCCGGGCGAGTCGTCAGAGATGCGGATGACGATTTCGGTGACGTTGCCCGAATTCTGGCTGCTGGTCAGCAAGCCGGCGCGCGAGTTTTCCGAGAAATTGCTGCTCGCCGAGCCGAAGTTCGTATTGACATACGTGACCCCCAAACCCATGAAGTCGCCGACTTGGGCGGTGCCGCGCAGGCCGATGAAGTTGGTGAAGTCCGTGTCTTGCACTCGGTTGCCCCCCTGTGCCAACCGCACCGGTTCATTGACGCGCGACAGCAACACGGTGGCCTCGTACTTGTCGGACGCAAAGTCCCATTGGACGCCGTTGAAGCGCGAGCGGCTGAAAGTAAGCGGAGTCAGGGTCGTGCGGATGTAATCGCCAACGGTCAGAGCGGAGTAGTACTGGCCCTTGGAGTCCGCGGCGACCAATAGGTTTTGGAACCAAGAGCCAAAGCGGCTGTCTTTGAAGACCGAACTACCAAAGGCCAGCGGCTGCTGCTGGCGCCACTCGTAGATGCGCCAGCCACGGGTGATCCAGTTGCCGAAAATGTCGTACTGGCCCGTGCCCTCTAGCTGCGTGTTGACGTAGCGCTGATACGGTTCCTTGGCGTAGTTGGTGTACTTGTAGCCTCCCCAGTTATAGATGTAGTAGAGATCTTGGGGCACGTACCACTTGCGCATGGTCGGGATCAGTGGGTCGAAGCCCTCGATCCGAACCTGCGAGGTGGCGCCGCGCTCGCGCCCCGGGGTCGCGGCTTGGACGCTGGACGCTGCAACGGCTAGGACCAGCAGGGCAACCCCCCAGAACATAACTTTGCGCATAACAACCCTCCCTATAGGCGTTCACTTGTGCTTGGCGCGCGGCTAGCCGCGCGGTGAAAAGATCGGTGGCCGAGATGGCCCGGCCCGTTAATACACTACGGCAATGCTCCGCATCTGCGTGGCGATGCCAGCGTCGGTAGCGGCTTTGAGGCGGAGCAAGTACATCCCCGGCGGCACGGTACCGTCGTCGTCGCGGCCATCCCAACTAACTTGGTTGGGGCCGGAGCGATCGCGGGCTTGGTAGAGGCGATGCACCGGTCGGCCGCTCAAATCGTACACGACGACCTCGACTTCGACCTCGTGAGTCGCCTTGAGCAGGATATAGTCGAGGGAAATCTGGTCGTTGATGCCGTCGCCATTGGGCGTGATTACCGCGGATGAGAACACGACGCCGGTAAAAAGCTCATCGTCGATGCGGGCACTGACGACGAGCGTGTTGTCGGCGGCTTCCTCGGCCGCATCGCCGAAAGCGACTCGCTGCGGAAACGCATCGGATTGGCTGTCGGCGACCTCGCCGCGAAATTCCGTGCCGGAGACGGTGACCAAGCTGGCAAAGCGCACGGCGACTTCTTGGCCGCTACGGGTGATGCGTTGGTCGGGAAAGCTCACCTGTAAGCGGCCCAAATCGGATGCCGTGGTGAAGTTGTCAACCTCGACCCCATCGACGCGCACGCCCGTGGCGCGGGCCGCAAACGGAGTGTGGATGATCACGGTGTCAAAGCCTCGGTTGCCGCTTGAGACGACCGAGCGCAGGTGATAGGTAAATTCGTTCTCCCGCCCGAGGGTCGCCGTGGCCGGGCTGATTTCGGCGATGACCGAATCGGCGAGGGACGGCACCGTGTAGTTGAAGACCACCGAGTCGATGACGGCTTTGTCGAGCAAGCTGCCCGACAGGAGCTTGAATTGGAACTGGAGATAGCGCCGATTGTCCGGCGAATTGATCGAGGCTTTGAGCAACTCGGCGTAGGGTGGGGACCACGCACTCCAGTCGCGGTCGTTTTCGAGGACGACGCCGGCGTACGACGGATCGAGCGTGCGGTCGAAATCCGCTAGGGCCACTTCCTCCACTTCACCGGGAATGCCCGTCTGGCGAAAGTAAAGCGAGTCCGTGGCGACGAAGCCGGTTTTGGTGCTGAACTGGGCTTGCGCGGTGCCGTCGATGCGGCCGTACACATCGACCGGCCCGAAGTTGGCCGCCTCGCCGAGGTCAATCACTTGCGATATGTACTGGGCAAAGGGCGTGACGCCAACGCCAAACACTTCGAGGTCGCCCATCTGAAAGCCGCGTTCGCCCGTGCTGCGCAGCCTAAAAAAGCGCACCTTGGTCGGCGGAAAGCTCATATCCAACTCGGGCAGGCCGTGCGAGCGGTCTTGTGCGATGAGCGCGTACACGGGGTTGCCGCCGATGAAGTTGAGCGAATCGCCATCGTTGACGTAGAACTCGTAGCCGCGCAGTGAGCGCTCGTCGTCGTTGAGGACGCCGCGGCGAAAGTAGAGGCGGTGAAGGACAAAGATGGCACCCATATCGACTTCGAGTTCAGCGCCGTTGGGGTTGGTGTACACGCGCCAACCCGTGGTGTGGGAGCCGTCGATGAGTTCGTTGATTATCTGATTGGAACGCGCCGCAGCCGTGGTCACCGAGGTGGTCGCGCTGCCGCCGAGTTCCTTGATGCGCGGCAGGATGTTTTCTTCGGGATCGGCCTCCAGCGGCGAGAGGCCCCCATCGTCGGTGACTTCGAGTGCATTGAAGATGAGCGAGTTGCTCTCCCACTCCAGTCCATCGCCGCCTATTTTGAGCCGTTCCGCGGCCGTGGCCGGAGTGCTGTATCCCACTAGGCAGGCTAATGCGAGTGCGGCACGGATCATCGCTGTTCCTTTTTGCTGTAAAGTGGCAAAAGCAGTCCCCCTCAGTAGGCCACCGGCACGATCCGCTGCACCGTCTCGGTCAGGGAGTCGCCGGCAATCTCGATTTGCACTAGATAGGTACCTGGACTCACGAGCGCACCGGTGCCGTCGCGGCCATCCCAAGTGAAGTAGTAGCGCCGAGCCAGCCCATCGCCGCTGTCAAGCGCGCGCACGTTGCGGCCGGCCAAGTCGTAGATGTGGACCCGAATGGGCCGCGGCGTTACCAGCTTGAGCGCGTCGAATTCAATGGCTAGCTCGTCGCCGACCCCATCGCCATTGGGCGTCAATACGGGCGTCGAAAGGGCGAGGTTGGCCAGCAGGAGGTCGTTGATAGGCAGTTGCACGGAGACAGATTCGCTCGGCACATCGGCTTTAGCGTCGCCTTGGTCAACGAGCTGGCGCACCTCAGTATCGAGGTTGCTGTTGCCGAGGAAAAGGTCGAAGCGCGTCTGGTTTTGGTAAATGGTGCTGCTGAACGAAAGCTCGATTAGCTCCGAGCGACGAACCGTGGTCGGTAGATCAACGACAAACCCCTCGGCGATTGGAGTGACTGCAACCTCTACCAGCTCGTCTCCCAACGTTAGCCTGGTGAAATCAACGGGCACGGACGCGGTCATGGTTAGGCGGTCAAAGCCCTGCGAGCGCCCGCCAAAAATTGGCAGGACGAAATACGTAAAGTCCTTTTTGACGCCTGGTTCAACTTGGCTGGGAAATACCTCGGCGCGGGTTTCGAGCGCAATGGGATTTTCCGTATTCAAATGCAGGGCATTGATCGACGGTGCCGCGTTGGGGTCGGCGGAAATCAGGCGCAGGTCGAGTTGGGCATAGCGGCGCGGTGAGGGCGAGTTAAAGAGTGCGCCCGAAGTCACGTACGGATCGCTCCAGACGCTCCAGTCCGAACCGACGGAGATCGTGGTTTCGGTCGGCCCGCGCAAACTCTTGGGTGTCTTGTTCCACTTCCGCTCGGTGATTTCTTTGCCCTTCTTGTCGAAGTAGTGAATGTTCTCGACGACTTCATTGCCGGTGCGGCTGCGAACCTCGATGCGCGTGTTAGGCGGCACGTCGGCGTCCCACTCAACCGAGGTCAGGGCCTTTGCTTCGCCGAGGTCGAGGATCGGCGAGGTTAGTTGCAACTCGGCGGGAAAGCCTTCGCCGTAGATCTGAAACTCGCTAATCAGAGCGAAGAGGCGGTAGGAGCCATGAGTGCCGGTGCGCTGGCCGCCGTGCCGGGAAGAGGGGAAATACTGCTTGATGTAGCGAATTTTCTGCAAGTCGAATTGGTGGTCGAAGTTGCGGATCGTCGTCTCGTTCAGCGGGTTGTCGTCAACAAAGGCGATCTCGTGGAAATTCAAGGTGCCGTCCGGGGCGATCGAGCCGTCGGAAGCGAGGAGTTGGTACCAGAAGAAGTTAGCGTAGCGGCTGCGAATCCGCGACGGGGCACCGGCCGGCTCGCCGATGATGCGGATCTGGTCAATCCAGTAATGGGCTCCTAGATCGAAGATGATGCGATTGAAGATGTCGAAGCCGGTCTGGGTCTGGTGGTAAGTCTGCATGCCCCAGTTGGTGACAATATCGCCGTCAACCATGTTCTCGCCGCCGGAGAGTACGGCCTGCAAGTCGGTGATGAGTTCGATGTTGCCGCCGCGCTCAATGATTCCGAGGGAGACGTTGTCGCCGATGGTGGAAACCGAAATCTCGGCTAGGCCAGCGCCCTCGGCAAACTTGGACAGTTCGATGCGAACGATGCGGATTAGGCCCGATGATTCCTTGAACTCGCCGCCGGGGCCATCAGTCAAGCCGCTGCCAATGGCGTCCGAGCCAGATGCGTCTAAGCCCAAGGTGCGCTGGCGGGGATTGAGAACAAGCTCGTGGCTCTCGTTGAAGCCGATGGCCTTGGAGAGACCATAGCCCAAGGTGCCTTCTACGGGCACTAGGGCGTTGGTAAAGAACTTTTCGCCACTCGACAGCAGAATGGTGAAAAACTCAAAGGGCGGCGCGGACTGGTCGAAAGTAATGACGATTTCGGAGGCCGTCACCAAGCGGCCCAAATCGAGTTCGATATAGGCGTTTTCAAGTCCGTCGGCCGGGTCGGGCGACCAGCTAGTCGCCGGATTGCCATCCATGATGAGGCTGGCGTCGCGGGCGTTGCTACCGACGCTGCGGATGCCGCCGCCAAAGTGCTCGGCATTGCGCACGGCGTCGATGTTTTTGCGCACGGATACGGGTTGGATGCGGCCGGTCGCTTGTAGTTCGACGGCATTGACTGGGTGCGTCCATTGTTGCCAAGCGGAGCGGGTGTCAAACGAAACGCGCTCGCCAAAGGCGAAACTGCTCAACGCTACAACGAGACCTAAGGCGCGAGTGATTGTCATAGCCATGCTCCCTTAGTGTGCTATAGTGGGATGGACGCCGTGCGCTCAGTACGCTAGCCCCACTAGCAGGGACCGATCTTCAGAGCCAGTATCCGTATCAATGGAAAGCCGCAAGATGTAGAGTCCAGGTGGCACAATGGCACCGCTTTCATCCAAGCCGTCCCAAGTTACGTGCTGTGGCCCGTTGAGCGCGCCGCTTTTTTGCAAGTGCCGCACTGGGCGGCCCGCGAGATCGTACACGATTAGGTCGGCGGGCACCTGTGAGAGTGCGCGCAGCAAGATGTAGGACACCTGTAACTGGTCGTTGACCCCATCGCCGTTGGGGCTAAATATCGGCGGATCAGCCTTCAATTCGAGGACGAGTTCTTGGCGCAACGCGCCTTGGATGGAGAGGCGATCGGCTTGGGCTTCGGGGGTGGCGTCTCCGGCCACCACGTCTTGACCGAGTTCGCCAGTCTGGCTATCGAAAACCTTGGCGAAAAAAGTGGTGCCATAGACGGTCACCATAGCCTCGAAGCGGATGTGCAAAAGCTGGCCCGATTCGGTTACTCGGTCGTCGGCTAGTTGGATGGCCAGCTTGCTCTCGTCCTGCGCGTCTTCCTCTGTAAAGGACACGGGGACCCCGTCTAGCTCAACGCTGTTGACCGTGGCCTTGAAAGGCGTGCGGATTTCCACGCGGTCGAATCCGTCGTTAGCTGGGCTAAAAGTCGAGCGGATGTAGTAGGAGAAGGTATTGCTCTCGCCGAGAGTGACCGTCGCTGGAGTGATTTCGGCCGTCAGTTCTTCGGCCAGTGTCGGGATCGAATAGTCAAAGGAAAGCGAATCGACAAAGGCCGACTGGCGCGCGTCCTCGGACGAAAACAACAGGCGGAACTGGACGTAGCGGCGGTTGCCCGGGGAGAGTAGATCGCCAAAGAAGTCCTCGTATGGTGCCGACCAAGGACTCCACTCGTCGATGTTGTCGATGATCGCGCCCTTGTCGGACGAGGTCAGATCGTCGTACTCGTCAACCGCTTCGGGCGAGCCTATCGGCAAGATGGGCTCTTCTTGCCGATCCTCGCCTTCAAAGATATCGGTTTTGCGATAGTAAATTTTGGGATCGGGCACCGAGCCTGTGCGCGTCTGTAATATCACGCTAGTCAAGGGGTCGAAGCGGGTCTGCAGGCGAATTTGGCCAAAGTTGGCCGCCTCTCCGAGGTCGATGACCTCAGAGAGATAACTGCCAGTGGGCGCGAAGCCATCGCCAAAGACCTCGACTTCCTCGATGATGAACTCTTGGCCCGAGCGGCTGATTAGGCGGATAAAGCGCACAAATTGGAGGGGGATATGAGCGTCGATATCCGATTCGCTCTGTTCGAGGTTTGCACTGACTTGGTTGATGAAGGCGATCGGACGGTCATCGCGCAGTTGCGCGGGATTGCCGTCGTGAACAAAAAGTTCATAGGCGCGGAGAAAGATGTCGGGGTTGCCCTGAAAGCGAATGCGGTTGATTGGCAGGATCGCGCCTAAGTCGATGACCATGGAGGTGCCGTCAGGGCGTCGTTCGCGGGTGACGCGCCAGAAGGTCTCGGTGTTGCCGTCGGTGAGCAGGCCGGTCAGATCTTCGCGCGACTGGGGCGAAGAGATATTGCCCCCGCGCCGCTTCAGGGTGAGAATCTCGACGGCATTGGTGGTGGAGTCCACCACGGCTGGGAACAGGGCGGATTCGTCGGTAGTGAGGCCGGTCAGTTGGCCGACGTCGTCCCATGCAAAGCCAGAGCCTCCCGCGGTCCACACTTCCACGGCACTGGCCGCCCTAGTGCCCAACAGAATGCAGATCAACAGCCTAAGTTGCCATTTGCACATAGCGCGTGTCTCCTCTCGTCCCCATAACATAAACAAAACAAGGAGAGAATCCAGTCCAAAAAGAGATTCAATAGTTTTTAACATACGCTATTGTGAACCTATCGCTACAACGGCATCTTGCAACAGAAGTTCTCCACGTATTTGGGGATTTCGCTGTCCACCAGCCCATGCCAAGATAGTCTTAACGCCCTCAGTACGGTTATCGCAATCGTGTAATTCAACATCAAATTCTACTACTGTGCCAATCTCAGGTGTGATTCCCAAGAGCGAGAATGGAAAGGTAATATTTAACTCATATCCATTTGTATTGTATATCATATTGACGTCGACTTCATGTATTCTCTCAAAGGGTAATTCAAATGTGGTCAAAGAAAATGTGTCTTGTTTCACACAAATGGCTCTGGAATCTGACAAAAAAAGAAAAAAGTAACTCTGACTTTTCCCTTTTACGTCGTAAAACAGAAGTCTAACGGCATCTTGGTCATATAGAAAGGCCGTTGTATCGTCTCTATTTGGTACGATTTTGTCATCTCGAACTACTATGTTAAAGTATATGTTATGTATATCCCAAAGCACAATAATTTTACCACTTATATCGTTTTCATCTCTCGGTGGATATCCGAGTTGTAGGTGAGTAGACAACGGATGCCATTTCGGCGCGAGCGTCTCGATAATCCTTATAGTCTCGATTTCTTGGCTACTATAATTGATTGAATCGCCAAGCTCTAGTATGGGAATGGATAAAACCATATCCTTATAATGCTCATTTATAATTTGCATTGCTTCTTTGCCGTTGTATCTGAAGAGTCGATCACGGAAAGAAGATTTCCAAGTATATTGAATTGGTCCGAATTTATTATTAGGATAAAATCTATTAAGAAAATCTAAGCTGGAAGGCTTTACTTTTAACAATAATTCATCAAATTCCGGGGTGTCATAAAGTAACTTTGTATAAAAAAGAGAGTAGAATACTGGTTTTTCGAGATTCCATTCACGTATCGTCTCAACCAACGAGTTCAATGAGAGACGGTCCTGATGTTTGATCCAAAATTCGTATATGTCACAGAACCGGATAAGCTGCAACTCGCTTCCGTCCATGATATGGACCTTTTGTAAAGCCTCACGGTACAAATGTTCACACAGATAAAGAAAAAAATCTTCTAAACAGAGCGAACGGACTTTTCGATTTTTTTCGACCTCGTACTCGCTAGCCCTAGAATACACTGTAGATTCCGAGAAATTATATGGAGAAGAAGGCATAATGAGTCTATGGTGCAGTTCGACGCTGATTGTCCTATTTAGTTGGAGTGAATTTTTCAGCCAAGGAAAATCATTTACATCGCTCAGTTCGTAACCCGACTCTTTTAAATAGTTATAAACAGATTCGTACTCACAATAAAATTCACCATTTTTGAACGGAAAAGTATGCATGTAATTTTGTCGACAAAACTGATTAAAGGCAGCAGGTATCGGCATACTCTCTTTTCTTCCACCAACGACATAATACTGCTTATACCCAAGCTCCTGCAAAATTTCCTGAGCTAGCCCGCTTTGTTCGTTTTTGATCCAGATATCAATATCCCCAAAAGGCCTCATACCCCAGTGATTGTAGACCAAGCGAGCACACAAGATTCCTTTAAGGATCAAGTAGTTCATATTATTCTTGTGAAACTCTTCCGTGATTTGTTGTAAAGCTCGATAGGTTACGACGCTATTGAAAAGTACATGGTAATATCGAACAAACAACTTGAGACGTGTATCACTCGGCAATTGCCCCTTGAGACCTCTTAATGCTTCATTAAAATGGCGATAGACGAATGACGCAACGCCGTGTTTAATAGAATAACTAAATACCAGATCCCAATCTACTTCCTCGGACGACACGATTTCTTTCACGCGTTTAATTTGGGTGTCATTTATATACTCTCTTGCCAATAAGAGTACTAAATCTTCAGCGGTAGATGGCACGATTTCCTCCATAGTTACTGAAAACGACAGGTTTATTTTTAGTCAATTTTTTGCATGTTTTTCGATCTGAAGCAAACTTAGAAGACGAGTCTATCTCAGACCATTCATTTATACTGATTGACCTGTGATGTGTAGAGAGTATGGTACAAGCCTTTTTTCTTTAGCAGGCATTCATGTCTTCCTTGCTCGACTATTTTCCCTCGGTCCATAGTGATAATGCGATCGACAAACTTGACTAGACTCAAACGATGGGTCACTATGATTGCCGTTTTACCTATGCTGAGAAGACGCATCGCATCCAATAAACTGGTCTCGCTATTCACGTCCAGCGCGGCAGTAGGTTCATCCATTATTACGATAGGTGCTTCACGGAATAGGGCCCTAGCTATGGCGATTTTCTGCCATTCACCACCCGAAAGCTCGACTCCTGGTCCGAATTCCTTGCCTAATAGCGTCTGTAGCCCGTCTGGCAGAGAATCTACTAGATTCTTTAGGCCGGAAGCTTGCAAGATTCTTTCCATTTGTCCATTATAAGAGTCAGTCCGCCCGCCACTCCATGTTATATTCTCTTTTAAAGAAATCTGATATTTCTGAAAGTCCTGAAAAACGGCAGTAAACTGAAGGCGCAAATTGGCGATCGGCCAGTCCCGAATATCCTTTCCCTCAAGACATATAGCTCCCGTATCCGGATAGTAAAATCGCAGTAAGAGTTTTATCAATGTAGACTTGCCCGCACCATTGGGTCCAACAAGGGCTATGTGTTCCCCCCGTTTTATTATCAGATCGATATCGTCGATTGCTTTACAGGATCCTCCCGGATACGTGAAGGATACACTTTGCATTTCTATTTGCTTAGCTTCGTGAACTCGACTAGCATTTAGTGTCGCTGAATTCACACTTTTAGCGATGTTCATACTACCTTTTTCTATTTCTTCCTCAGAGAACTGGAAAAAACGTTTTATATACTCCAAATACCCTGTTAACTCACCTAGAGCAAATCCTGCATCACGGATAGCCGACTGGGCATAGAATAATGCACCTGTATATAAAACCAAATCGCCAATCATCAACTGGCCTGCAGAGACTTGGACCACTAAAGAGAGATAAAGTCCCCCAACCCCTACTGCAGCCAATATGTCGTAAGTCAGCGTTCCTATAGCGGCGTCTCTCCTTATTTTTTTTAATTTGCCAAGGATTTGTCTGCTGAGATCCTCATATAAACGTACCAGATAGGCAGAGAGTCGGAATAGTTGCCCTTCTTTAACTGAGGATTCTCCAAAAGCCAATTCTGTATAGTAATTAAGTCGTCGCTGCTCCTCTGCGATATTATGAATGCCCGCTGCTATATTACGCTCAGCTTTCGACTGCTGTCTCAACATGGGAATCATAGATAGAAGTATGATCATAGGGGCCAGAAGGTGTACCTTCATTGTTATCAAGAGTATAGCCATTACGGTAATACTGTTTTGCAATAGCCATATACTTCTTACAACAAACACCGAGACCTTTTTGCTGCCTTCTCTTGCCATATGAAGTTGATTCTGTATATTTGAATCTTCAAATAGAGATAATCCCCAATGACCAGATACTTTCTCCGCGAAAAGCAAATCGCATTTGTATAGAACTCGATCCTGCAGCTTGTCCTCGAGGATAGGAGAAAATCCATTAATGAGCTTCAAGATTAAAAATGACAAACAGACCAAGACTCCTAAATGTAACGGGTTGTATCCCACATGGGCTGGATAGACAATTTTGTCGACAATGACCTTGGGCAGCCATACCATTAGCAAAGGCAACAGACCGCTCAATACGGATAAAACTATCAGACCACCCATTAAATAGCGTCCCACGGGCCAAGCAAGATGATAAGTACGTAATGCAGTAGAAACCATTGTATCGTTTCTGGGATCTACGGAGCCAACCGATACCGTTCGGCTTGGAGAGTGTACATTTCAGTATAATGGCCTCCTATAGCCATTAGTGAGTCGTGGTCGCCTTCTTCGACCAATTCACCTTTGTTGAGCACCAGAATTCTATCGGCCATTTTGATGGTGGAAAAACGATGTGAAATAACCAATGTTGTACGCCCCGCGACGATTCTACTCATCCGCTTGTTAATTTTTGTTTCTGCAAGGATATCTAGAGCCGATGTGGGTTCATCCATTATAAGTAGATCTGGTGACCTGAATGAAGCGCGTGCCAAAGCGACTTTCTGCCACTGCCCCATAGAGAGACCTATCCCACCCTTGAAACGCTTGCCTAGCTGTGTATCGTATCCATCTGGTAGGGTCTCGACAATATCACGCAGGCGTGCATCGTCGGACGCTCTATCAAGGCCCTCGATATCGGACTGGCTTTCTATATTTCCTAGAGCGATATTAGCCCTGAGTGTAAAATCGTAACGCATGAAATCTTGGAATACAACTGCCATCTGTTGCCGCAAGATGTCTAAGTCGTACTCTCTAATATCCCGATTATCGATCAAAATTGCGCCAGAGGATGGATCGTAAAGCCGAGCCACGAGCTTTACCAATGTCGTTTTACCAGAGCCATTCTTGCCAACTAGTGCAGTCACCCGTTCGGGTTCGACCGTGAAAGACACCCCTCTTAGAACGGTATCTGTCGAACTTGGATAGGCGAAATAGATATCCCTCAACTCAACCTTCACTCCCCGTCCTGCCCGCCGGCGTACAGCCTCTCTTGGACTCGGTAATTCTAAACGTGGCGGCAATTTCATCCAGCGAGCTATTATATCTATCTTTTTAAAAATCAACTGATGCCCCGCCAAACTTTGTACCAACCTGCCCACCTGCTGGGATGTAAGCTGTATTCCTCCGATGTACATAGCCAATTGCCCCAAGGAAGTCTGTCCGTTGACTGCGGTTGCGATAACCCACAGGTATGGCATACCCGTCCATACGGCGACCCATGCACTCGTACCTCCTGACCAAAAGCCCATCGCTTGGTATATTCCTTGCTTAGTAGCTTTTATCCTATACGAAGCTTCGTTGTATAATTTGGATACGGGACTATAGAGGTCAAACAGCTTTGCTTCCTGAGCGTATTCCCTCTTTGTTAGCAAATCAATAGCGTACTGACGTAGCCGCTCGTCAGTAGCTGTTTCTTGGTTTCCTTCAAAGCGCAGGACATGGATTCTCAGTTCCGCAATAGCCGTAGGCACAGTGCCTATTATTATTGCCAATGGCACAAAAAAGTTCATCTCAGTAAGCAATATTGTTAGTGCCAATAAGCCAATACCCACGCTGACGAGATCGGTAATATGCCGGATCAAGCCTATTGGTACATCGGGGGACTCGTAGCGAACAACGTGGCGCAAATCATGATAGTCCGGGTCTTCAAAGTAATAGAGTCCCTTGAACAAACCCGTACTTTTAATCAGGTCCAAGTTGATTCGGTATAGAAAGCGTTCAGAGAGGTATGCCTGAAGAGAAGGCTGTACCGTGCGGGCAATCGAAAATAGGATGACAGCGCCCATATAGCAAGCCGCTAAGGTAATCGCTTGATCTTGGACATCGGGTGCAAAAGGTGGCTCACTCGTCAAAGAGTCAATCACCATCTTGCTGGTCCACAACAAAATTACGGGCAGTATCGCTATCGCCACCTGTATGAGCACGTAAAACCCTATAGAAGTCAAGTTGTCATGGGCGAACTTCCTTATCACAAACACAGTCGCCCCAAGCATATCCCACAACGTTTTACATATCCGTACTGTTTCTTTAATATATCTGCCTCTATACATCTCGAATTCTTTCGGTCAACTCACGAGGCTTATAGTTCCCAACCGTCTAGTACAATGTCCCATAAACGCTGTGACATTGTACTGACTACCTTTTAGTTCGCCAATGGATGTTACTTTTCGCAAATTCCTGTGAATATCCTCAGGGGTCACGAGTTCTGATATACTCAGTGTTCCTATATTAACTATATTTACTTTTCCAGCAAGCCGTCTGAGGGTTTCGAGGTCAAGAGTTCTCTGTCCAATCCACCTTTCGCTATCGGGTTCAATCTCCAAAGTTTGCCCTTGGTGGTGCAGGCACTTACTCTGTAGGGCGACTAATGTATCAGAGCAAACGTAGAAGATCTGTCCGTAAATCCGTATACTAGCGATCCGCTCCAGTTCTTCCACCGGAATAGGCTTTTCAATGAAGAGGTGCCCGAGTACTACTAAGGAGATCTTACCGGTCGTTCGGACTAAAATATCAGCCAAATCCATCTGGCCGCTTAACAATTGCTCATGGTTTTCCACAATAAGGTGTGATCTTACGTTACGCTTGGGAATGGGCAGATATGTACTTAGGATTTCGGGCCCTAGGACAATGGTCCGAACATTCTCTATCTTATTAATCTCCCTAAAGCTTTTTAATGGCCACTGGCGGAGATCTAGAATCGGCATATCACTCGTTTTGACCCCCATATCTCTCCTTTATGATCTCCAGACCACAGCACGTTTTTCGTCCAAAATCTCCTTGCAATGGGGAGGACATATGACTTTACTACTACAAAAAAATACATCTATTTTCTGTTCGATCAGTTCGGAGGTTGTATCATATGATACATGTAGAGGTCCCACTACGACCAGCGAACGCCTCGACTCCCAACTTTTTAATATATCTTGGTCCAAAAACCCTTTCCCGAGCCAGCGTACATGTACGGAAGGCATTATCACCAAATAGTAGCTCTGCTCTTTTCCTACACGCAATTTTTTCTTTAATGCGGCAGCGGTTTCTTTATTATCTATGAATGCATGTCCATTCAACATAACATAATCTACCTTGTTATCGATATCCTCTGGAGTAACCCCTCCCATAAACATCTGTCCCACCACTAAAACCTGCAATCTATCCTCTAGAGAGCGCAACAAAGGACCAGAAATATCTACCTGACCCGTAAAAACGGTCAGACCGACCGGTACGGTAACGGTCTTGCCAATCTTTTCTCTCCATCCATCCTTCCAAGCTTGCTCGTTCTCAGTGTTTAGGAGCACGGTCTGGATATTAGTTACAGTTGACAAATTTTTTACATCTTTAGGTTTAAATTTACGCAGGTCGAGTACCTTCATGCCATCTATAGCTGGTTCGTTGGAAAGATTTCTCCTCCTTATTTTGTCTGGGTCTTCTTCACTATCGTCATTTATATAGACAGGATAAGACATTTCTTCCAGTTCCTTTAGCCAGACCATGCGGTCTTCGCGCCAGACCCCGATAACTCTTCCTACTACATCATCCTCTTTTACTGCAGGATCATCCGCATCGCTGGCATCGCCTCTAGTAATGACTGTGAGTCCCCGCTCGGTATATTTGATGTTTCTCAATCTATGTACTACGTACCTGAACGGATCATGCCGCCGTACTAAAATAATGTCCCCTTTTTCCAAATCTTTAATCGCTGTTCTCATTACGAAAACCTGTTCACCTGAAAGCAACTTAGGATACATACTCATTCCGGTGATACGCACAGATTTAAGGGGAAAAATACCCTTGGTACTATTATTATCTTTTTTAGTCTTAGTGGCTACGCTCAACATATCTTAACCCTTATTGGAGTTGCGCAGCGTTACGATCAGCTTGGGCTATGTCTGGTAGGTCATGCTGCTAATTAAAGATGCAGGAGCATCCAACTCAATCCTCTGCACTTCGACTGAACGGCTCAACGGAGTGGTGCCGAAGTGTACATCGTACGCGAGGCTGGGTTCCCGCGCTCGCGGGAATGACAAGGGGATGAGGAAGCGTCATATCCATAAGCCTGCGTAAGCAAACTCATAGATTCGCTATCTCCTCCGCCATTTTTAGCGGCTCACAACCTTCCAAGTGAAAAGATCGAATCGACTGCAAAAGAGAAAGTGTTTTCAGAACGAACGCGAGGCCGTCGTTAGTACGGGCACACAATAGTAACCTTTTTGAAGCTTCTAGTGGTTCCAGTTTTCGGATCTTAGATTTTACCGAAGGATTATAGGCTACCGATACTATCTGACCAATAGGTATTCTCTCGCTAGGCGCAACTACATTCTCCGACCTGATTCGCACATAATTCATGCGCCGGTCAAAATCTGGCTCACTCAGATAGCTTTCCTCAACGATACTTTCCAAGTTACCATCCGAAAAAATGTCAATAACATCATCACGTAGTTTGAGTGCAAGCGGGAAAGAGAGCACATCTTTAGAAATGCAATCAATTATAGCCAACTCATCCGACATGTACCTGTAACCTTTGATGAGACTTCCAGCTACTAGTGTACTTTTTCCGCCCTGCGAAGATGCAGACAAAATAGTGGCTGTTCCAGACTTCTCTATACACCCCCCATGAAACACCAAGTAGCGTGACGACTTCAGTGAATGTTGCCCCTCGTCCTGAATCTTTTTCACTAGGAATCTACTACATTCCCCATAGTCGACAGGCCCCGTTACTTTTTCACCGTCTCTGAAAACGCTGAAGGTAAACCAAGATCCGTTTGATTCTTGTGTAACATCATATATAATAAACCCTTCTTCTGCTTCAGGTACAAGGAAATGAGAGTAAATCAAGGAAATATTAGGGAAATAGAAATTTCCTTTGCATACTATTCTGATGCCAACACTGCACACCCACAAACTAATATCCCGGCAATCAAGGTTATCCATTGGGTTCAACAAGGCCTTTATTATATAGGTCCTCAAGTATTTGCTGTACATCTTCCATCAATTGATCCTCCGCGATATTTACGTAGTCTTCAGATAATATACTAACAATTTTTTGAATACTGTTAGAGCCGTCACATGCCTTCAGAATCCTAAACGCAGAAGCATTTAATAGATGGAAACTCTCGGTTTCAGAGTCCCAGATGACTGCATCATCACCCACTTGATTGACTGAGAGATTAGAAGAAAGCTTAGGCTTTCCTTCGGGTGGGGTGTTGTTTTTCATTTCTTCCTTCCTAAAAATCTAGTAAAAGACGGTTATAAAGTTATCCTACAGGGACATTTAGAATAAATTTCCCCTAGACTTTTCGTGAAAGAATTACCCCTTGTTGCCCATCAATCAATCAAACTACCAACGGATGTATTCGACTATAAGCATCTTTTAGACCAACATAGCCAAGTATAGAGAGTGAAAAACCAGCCTATGGCAAGTCGGGCCAACGAATTTCACTCTGTCAACACTGCCGCCTAAATACTAACGACTGAGTTGACCTATACAACGGACTACTGGGTTTGACACTGGCACTGGCACTGACAAGAACAACCACTCAAGAGAGCGTCTATTTCAGCCGCTTCAAGCTCGGCTTTGCTCAGTGTGATAACTTCGGGTTTTATGTACTGCATCTCGTTTCTCCTTTCGGTAACGATAGGAAATAATGAATAAGGGCTTTGGTGCATGAATCGGTGTTTTTTTGGGTAGCTCGGTTGAATAAAAACAGGCTCCTCAGTAGATTGAGCACGACTTTCGCCAAAAAAACCCATGCTTTCTCGTCCAAGGAACCTGTCATGGCCAACCTATCGTCTTG
>JAJDUT010000069.1 GCA_022826515.1 Candidatus Latescibacterota bacterium | reverse complement strand
GACGATAGGTTGGCCATGACAGGTTCCTTGGACGAGAAAGCATGGGTTTTTTTGGCGAAAGTCGTGCTCAATCTACTGAGGAGCCTGTTTTTATTCAACCGAGCTACCCAAAAAAACACCGATTCATGCACCAAAGCCGTCCCTAAGCATTATATCCTTCTTTTGGTTATTCGGTTTGTTCAACAGACAACGAGAAGTCTGTTTTGATTTGCCCCCACGAGGTCTCGTCCACAACAGTAGCCTGATCTTCTGAGCAAGGAGCGGACGAACACAGACGCCTGTCCTGTGTCTTGTTGTCGATATGGTAACTGGTGCCTAACGTATATGGCTCGTCCGGATTAAAATCCTCGCACAGTCTGGAGCGGCCGCAGCTAAAATTCTGATCCGTTGCATTGTCTGGCACGACCAACGAACAGGGGATAGAAGAATATTGCCTGTCCGCTATAAACAGCTTGCACTCCCAATCTAAGGCAAACGTGATCCAAGCGTATTTCGGATCTGGTGTATTTCTATCTATATATTCCCAAGAACAAAAACGATGATCGGGGTTTAAGCTACAATCAAAACACTGGTCCCATTTTGTTTGATCGCTGCCACAACGAACTCGATCCTTGTCATGGTCGGCTTGGCCCAAGTTAATCGAAAGCAGGAGCACAAGCACCGTGAGGATCGTTGCGGCTTGCAACGTGCGTAGCATCGATTTGTTCATTTGTGTCCTCCATAGTTGAGGATTGGAGCTACAGCAGCCTGTTCATCGCTTCGTCTGCTTAGTTGCCAGCACTGTCTTGCAAATGCCTCTTGATCCGTCCCCACGAGGTCTCCACCGTAGCCGTCGGCTCCCCGCCGGTATAAGACGCGAGGTCCCAGAAACGCACCAAGTAGGATTTACCCGTAGTACTGGCCAACGTGCTCATGGGAAACTCCTTTCGGTAAGTTTCAAGGACTCTTCTACATGCCATTTTCAGAGGAAATATAGGCCCGACGAAAACAGCGAGACAGCCGGATCGCCTATTCGAGCTTGACCATCTTGCGGGTGCGTAACTGCTCGCCCACGCGTAGCTGATACAAATAGACTCCAGAAGCGACGGGTCGGCCCTGTCCGTCTCGGCCATCCCAAGTCAGCCGGTGTTCGCCCGCGGCCAACGGACCCGACCACACTTGGCGCACAAGCTGTCCCAAGAGATTGTAGATGGCTACATCTACAGCCTCGGCACCGTCGGGCACCGATAGAGGGATGGTCGTGGCCGGATTAAACGGATTGGGATAGTTCGCACCCAAGATAAAGTCCGATGGCGTGGCCGCCTCAACGGCCACAGCGGTGGGTGGACTGTTCTGGTTGATAAAGACGAAAGCCCCACCCTTTGTATAGAAGTAAGACCCACCCTTAAAACTACTGCTGTTTACACGCCCCAACACGACCAGATCGGCGGCCCCATCGCCGTTGAGGTCGCCGGCGAGCACCTCGCTGCCCGTGCCCGACACCTGATAGCGGCCTTCAATGGCTCCATCGCCGTTGGAGTCGCCAGCGAGCGCCTCGTCGACCGTGCTCGACAGCCGGTAGCGGCCTTCGAGGACAGGCACGCCATCGCGCTGACCGAGCAAGACGACCAAGGCCGGACCCGTTTCCTCGTTGCTATCGATCACGGCCACGTCCATCAGACCATCGCCGTTGAGGTCGCTGACCAGGGGGTGACTTTCCACGTGGATCTGCGAGCCGAGCAGGGTGTGGCTTGCCACCACGCCCGAGGCGTCCAGACGCCACAGCACCAAGCCGTGGTAGGTGAAGAAATAGGCGTTAGCGAAGATCTCGGAGGGGATAGCGGTTACCTCGGCGACTCCGACTAAATCCACCTGCCCATCGCGCCCGGCCTGTAGCGGAGTGGAGTAACAGGGGTTGACCATGGACTGAAAAAAAAGCGGCGGCTCCGCGCTGGCCGCCCACGGCTGGGTCAGCCAAACCTCCGTCGGTCCAGCCTCTTCGAACTTCCAACACGATCGGAGCCATAACAGGCGCGCGGCCCCTCCCGCTCCCAGCGATCGCTCGGCAGGCCAAAGCCTAGGCCAGAACCCCTCCTCGCTGTCGAGGGTGAATCGATCACCGCGGACAAACGCCGCGTCGCCGTCGTTGGACCACAGGGTCGCTTGGGATGGCCCCTCGTGGGATGGCCCCTCGTGGGTGTGCAGTGCCTCATGATCCTCATACTCCGTGACCAACAGGTCCACATCGCCGTCGCCTTCACCATCGACTAGGCCAATGAAACCGACATTGGATAGTTGCAGGATGGTGGCAAAGCCGTCCTCGCCCCGGTTGTGCCACAGTTCGAGGCTGTGTCCCTCCTTAAAGGCCAGATCCAAGAGTCCATCCCCGTCGAAGTCGTCCCCCCAGATACTAACGATGGGCGTTCCCGGTTCTTCTCTTGATGGGCGGGTGACGTTGTGGGTGGGGACCAAGCCGCCCAAGCCGTCGTTGGACGCCACCATCCAGCCCCATTGTGGCGCCCAACGAGCCCAAGCTACCACGAGGTCCAAATCCCCGTCGCCATCTACATCGCCCAAAGTGCCGGTGTCATCACTGGGGCCCCGACCGATGCCGGCACCGGCTTTGCCGAGGGGGATAAAGTTGGGCTCTGCGAACAACTCCCCTGTTGCGGCAAAGGCCCCGTGTGGAGCTGCCAACAGCAAAATAGCTGCGATAAAGCGGTGCATAGTTTACCTCCTGAGGTTAAGGGCACGTAGGGACAGCTTGCGCTCCGAACCGCCCCTACGCACGCGGCGCGATTAATGAGAAAGCAGCGATTTGGTCCGTCCCCACGACCGGGCCTCGACGCTCGTCGCAGTAGCAGAAGGGACGACAGGTTGCCAAGCAGGCTCACGTCCACCTAAGCCATTGGTCAATTCGACCCAGTTGTCCCCGTCTGTATCAGCGGCCCAAATCTCAAACTGACCCATGAAATCGAGAAAACCAGCGAAGGCTATTCTCAGGCCGTCGGGCGACCAAGTAGGAAACGTTCGCCAATTTTCGTAGGGTTCGGTGTATATCAGTTTATTCTGGAGTAATTCAGGTAGGAGATAACTTGGGTGCATGTGATCACTGGCACTGGTGCGGATGTAGAAATGGACATGCTTATGGCCCCCTCCATCCCACAACCAGACGGTTGCTAGTTGGGTCCCGTCTGGAGACACACCAGGGAGGAAGCGGCTATATACTTCTCTCCAGTCCGCAGACGAGGAGCCACTGCCGTCTAGCGCCGTAACGAACGCATCAGGAGCCCACTCGTCCGGCAGCGGCTCGGTCATGACGGCGACATAGTAAATGCTACTTCCGTCTTCAGACCACCACAGCCGCGCTTTATCGACGGCATCGTCTGTCACCTGTTGTGGATTACTGCCATCGGCGTCCACCAACCAGATTTCGCCGCCGGCAATATAGGCGATCTTCGTGCCATCCGGGGACCAAACCGGACTAGCGCAATCCCGTCCTTGGGTCAAGTTCACGGAGTCGCTCCCATCGGCATTCATAATCCACACGTCACCGTGCCCCTCGCGGTCGGAGATAAATGCTATCTTACCGCCAGCTTGCCCCCAGCCAGCGACAGCCAGTCCCAAGGTTGCCAAGCAGACGATCAATAGAGATCGATAGTTCATAACACAGCTCCTTTCAAACGGTTGGGAATGGGGTGTGCACAAGCCGATTTCAGGCGGCAATTCTACCAAGCGAGCGCCCCCTGCAACGCTACCTCTTGCTCGCCAGCCACGATTTCCCCGAGTCGATAAGCCCGGCAGTCTTGGGCCGCTAAGTGGGCCAGTACCTGTTCCACGGCCTCGGGCGCAACCACCAGCCCGATGCCCACGCCCATATTAAACGTGCGCAGCATATCCGCCTCCTCTAAGTCGCCTTCTGCTCGCAAGGTGCGGAAGATCGGCGGGATCTGTAGAGCCGCCAAGTTGAGTTGCGCGTCGAGGCCCGGCGGCAAGATGCGGCTGAGGTTGTCGCGGAGGCCACCGCCGGTAATGTGGGCCATGCCGTGGAGGCTCGGGTCGGTGAAAAGGCCGCGCACGGCCTGCAAGTAACAGGTATGGGGTTTGAGCACCGCTTCGAGGAAGGATTCGCCGGCTACGTCTGCGGCGAGTAGGTCGGGTTGCCGGTCTAAAAGGGCGCGGACCAGGGTGTAGCCGTTGGTGTGCAAGCCGTTGGAAGCGAGCGCCACAACCTGATCGCCGGCCTCAATCGCCTGACCGTCGATGATGTTGTCCTTATCGACGACGCCGATGACGCTAGCGGTCAACACGTAGAGGCCGTCGGGGACCACGCCGGGCTGCACCGAGGTCTCGCCGCCGGTCAGGGTGCAACCCTGTTGGCGGCAGGCGTCGGCCAAGGCTTCGACAAGGTCGTTGACGATGGCTCCATCCATCGCGCCGCATACGATGACGTCCTGGATCGAAATCGGCTCGGCACCCATGACGATGATGTCGTCGATGAGGTGGTTGACCATGTCGTAGCACACTCCGCGATGGCGGCCGTGGGCAAAGGCCAGCTTTTGCTTGGACCCAGGCTCCTCGCTCTTGTGAACCAGCACCGGGTGGGCGTAGCCCGGGAAGCGGGCGTCGAGCAGGGTGGCGAACGCGCCAATCCGGTTGAGCACGCGCGGGTCTGCAGTTTCCATGCTCGCGGCCATGGCGCGCTTGGCCGCATCGGTCTGGTCTATATCGACGCCCGTGCTGGCATAGGAGAGGCGTTGGCTCATGGGGTTCCTTTCTGTTCCATCAACTCAGGGATCAACTCGACGCCCAATCCCGGGCCGGACGGAGCGTGCAGGCAGCCCTGCTGATAGGTCAAGCGCGGCGAGACCACATCGCTCGCCAACAGACCCGGACCGACCAAATCCGAGGGCGCACAAACGGCTTTAGTAGCCACGCCAAGATGCACGGCCGCGGCCGTGCCAATGCCGAGCTCGACCGTGCTGCCGAGTAAGACGGGCACACCAGCGGCCGCGGCAAGCTGAGTCAGCCGCTGGGCGCGATGCAGGCTACCGGCCTGGACGGGCGCGACGTTAAAGGCGTCCACGGCCCGGTGGTGCAAGAGGGCAAGGGCAAACGAGTCGTCAAAATCAGCGACGTGTTCGATGAGGGCCGCGGGCACGGCTGCGCGCACCCGCGCCAAGGCCAAGGCGGCAGCGTCTGGGTCGGCATTGACCTGTTCGGGACGGTTCTTGGCCACTTCGCGCGCGACGCATTGGATCGGCGTCTCAACCGCATCCACGCCCAGCTCGGCCAATTCGCGGATCCGCTCGATGGCCTCTTCTTCTTCCCACGCACCCGAAGCATCGGCCTTGAGGTACGCATCCGGGCCGACGATCCGGCGGCAGACGCGGACGCGCTCGCAGTCGAGGTCAAAGTCGGCTCCTACCTTGAGCTTGAAGGCCGTAAAGCCCTCGGCGACCTTTTCCTGGATTTCCTCTACCAACTCTTCCGCACTGCGGATGTACGCGACCCAAGAGATGGGCAGCGCGTCCCGGTACTGGCCGCCTAAAAGCGCGTGAGCCGGGGCGTTGTAGTACTTGCCCGCGAGGTCGATCAGGGCCATTTCCACGGCGGCACTGACGAGCCGACGAAATTCCGGGTGGTCGCTGGCGGGCAACGCCTCAGCGACGCGCTCCCAAGCGGAGAGGCGTTTGCGTGGATCGGCACCGGCCAGCAGGGGCGTCAAGGTCTCGCACAGGGTTTCTGGCGACGGCGCTTGCCACGCATCTTCTAGGTCCGAGATTTCGCCGAGGCCGCGCAGGCCGGTATTGGTCTCAAGTTCCAGCACGTAGTAGCGCGAGGCATTCTTGCTGTGGCCGCCCGTGGGGGCTACATAGGTGTGGTACACGCGGGGGACGGCGACCGAATAGATGCGGATGTGGCAAATGTGCATAAGGCTATCCAGGGAAGGGTGACTGGCCGGATTGTACGGCTGGCCCTCGGTGCAGTCAACCGTATATTATTCGGCATTAATCCGCAGATAGACGCAGATGGACGCAGAATAGTAGAATGCCCTCGAATCGTTCAAGTCATTCAGAGTTGCTATAACAGGAATGCCCGATGACGACGACGGAAGAGATACTCGTGTTGAGCGCGACGGCCTTTGAGCAGCTTGCCCTAAGAGAGGCCGTGACCGAGCCCGTGCAGCGCAAAGTCGCCGAGCGCGAATGGGTGAGCGGGAAAATTGGCGCGCAGCCGGTGACCTTGGTGGCGACCGGAATCGGCGCAGTGAACACAGCGCACGCGCTCACCTGCTACTTGCAGGCGCAGCGGCCGCAGCGGGTCGTACAGATCGGCGTGGGCGGAGCTTACCCAGAGAGCGGCGCAAGCATAGGAGACTTGGCCTTGGCCAGCGAGGAAAACTACGGAGATTTGGGGGTGCGGACGCCGGACGACTGGCAGGGCGGAGAACTGATTGGCATTCCAGTGCTGGAGAAAGGGCGCTCTTACTACAATTGCTTTCCCACCGACGAGCAGTGGGTGCAGCGGGCGGCCGAGGCTTTACCCGAAGCCCACATCGGCCCCTTCGTCACCGTGCAGGAATGCTCGGGAACCGACGAATTGGGGGTAGAAAGGGGCAGGCGCTTTGGGGCCTTGTGCGAAAACATGGAGGGCGCGGCCGCCGCGCACTTATGCGCCCTGTACGAAGTGCCTTTTGCCGAACTGCGCGCCATGAGCAACATCGTCGAGCAACGCGCGCTGGAGCAATGGGATTTGCCGGGAGCCGCTGCTAGGGCGCAGACAGCGGTTCAGCAACTCTTGGAGGAGGGGCTATGCGCGTGACCTTGGGCTATTCGCCCTGTCCCAATGATACGTTTGTCTTTTGCGGCTTGGTCCACGGGCATATCGCCGGCGCGCCCGAATGCGAGGAGGTGCTGGCGGACATCGAGACGCTCAATGAGATGGCGCTGCAAGGGCAACTCGACGCGACCAAAATATCCTTCCACGCGCTGGCGCACCTGCGGGAAGAGTACTGTCTCCTGCACTCGGGTGGTGCCTTGGGGAGAGGATGCGGGCCGCTCTTGGTAGCGCGCGAGGAGTTGGCGCTAAAAGATCTCAAACACAAGCGAATCGCCATTCCCGGACGGCTGACCACCGCAGCTCTGTTGCTGAGGCTCTTTGACCCCAGCATTGAGCAGCTAGCAGTCATGCCTTTCGACCAGATCGTAGGCGCGACCGCGCAAGGTGAAGTCGATGCGGGCGTCATCATCCACGAGAGCCGCTTCACCTATGCCCAACACGGACTAGCGGCGATCATCGACCTAGGCCAGTGGTGGGAAGAAAGCACCGGGCATCCGATCCCCCTCGGCGGCATCCTCGCGCGGCGCAGCCTCGGAGCCGAACTCATTGGCCAGCTCGACCGCGCGCTCGTGCAGAGCGTGGAGTACGCCTATGCCCACCCAGACGCCGTGCGGGGCTACATCCGCCAGCACGCCCAAGAAATGGACGACAGCGTCATGCAAGCGCACATCGATCTGTACGTCAACCAGCACACGCTCGACTACGGAGCGGACGGCGAGGCCGCTATATTCGACCTGATCGAGCGGGCCGAGCGGGCCGGCATTGCGCCCAAGTCCGATGCGCCGCTCTTTATCTCTTAAAACGATTACCAGGGAGCAATACGCGTGAAACTAGTGCAATTTATCGAGCCGGGCGACGGCATGCGCTTGGGCCTCGTCATCGGCGACGAGGTGTTAGATCTAACGGGCGCAGACCAAGGGCCGCGCACCGTGCATCAACTCTACTACGACGGCGGCGGCGACGAGATCGGGTTAGTAGCCGCCGCTCAGAACTTGCAACAACGGGCTGCGCGCCGCTTGCCGCTAGACGCGCTGTTGGCCAACCGCAGCACCCACGACCCGTACCTCATCAAGCCAGTCAGCGGCCCACCCGGCCATCCCCACGCCCTGCGCGTGTGGCTAGCCGGGGTGACCCACGAGGTCAGCGCCAAGTTGCGCGAGATCGAAGCGCAGCAGGCCACTGGCGAGGCCATCAACGTGTACGACCAGAAATACCGCGAGGTGTCCGGCGGCGGGCGGCCCGAGTTGTTCGCCAAGGGCGAGCCGGACGCCGTCGTCGGGCACGGCCAGCCCATCACCCGGCCCGGCGACACCCAGCGCTTAGTGCCCGAAACTGAGCTGGTGTCAGTCTATGGTCTAACGCGCCAAGGTCGCTTAGAGCGGCTGGGCTACACCGGCGGCAACGACGCCACCGACAATGGCATTGAGGCCGCCAATCCCCTCAACTTGCCCCAAGCCAAAAACTGGGCTGGCGGATGCGCTTCTCTAGGGCCGGTGTTGATCACAGCCGACGAGTACGCCGACGCCGAAGTCGAGGTTTCGTGCCGCATCTTGCGCGACGGCCAAACCATAGCCTACAAAAAGGGCCCAACCGGCCAGAACAACCTGAACATGCCCGGGCGGCTCCTGCACTTAGAGCGCCACCTTTTCAGTCGGCTGCCCTTAGCACCGCGCACCCTGATGGCGTTTTATTGGGGGACGCCCATCGTCTTTGCCGAGGCCGACTTAGCGTCGGGGCTTTTGGACGGAGACGTGATGCAGTTGGAGTTTTCCGGCGGAATCGGGGTTTTGGAAAATCCCGTGGTGCCGCTCAAAGAGCCGACGCAGCTACAGGGGTTAGGAGGATAGCGTTAGTTTTCCACTCTTTCAAACAGATCCAAATGCTCGCCTGTGCCAACGAGTTTTCCATGTAGATGCCTAACGCCAACGACTGCTCCAAAGCGGACGAATATCTTTTCAAAGCGCTCGTACTGCGGGCCCCAATAGACCATCGCGCAGGACATTGGAGCACCCTTGCCACCGTCCCTCCCATTTACGAGAAAGCGTAGCCGGGTGTCGTAGAGAAATGCGACCGCAGTAGCAGCACCGAACACGTATTGTTTCCAGTGGCGAGTATTCGTAGCGACAGGCACAAGGGCGAGCACCTCAACACCATGTTGTAAATGAGCCTCGGTGCATTTTCGCAGCCAATCTCGAATCGTGGTGCCTCTCTCCCGGTCCCTGCCGTATGGAGGATTGACGAAGACGGTAGGGTAATTCCACGACGCTGATAATCCGTCAGTCTCAGGTAGAGAGTATTCTACAGTCGCCCCCACGATAGAATGGCGATTGGAGCATGGGTCCAGCGCGACTGATTCGGCGAAAAACTCTCGTATCGCGTTAACGTACTTTGGCGGAGTGCACCAATGTTGGCTTAGCACTTCAGCATTGTTACGTCCGGCAGTCATGCCTAGTCTTCCTCCTACCAGCCTTTTGCAGCAAGTTTCCGCAGATCACTCTGTAGATTCTCAATCGTACCGTCATGGGGAGAGATGACGTTAAACCACGTTTCGACCTCGGCTTCGTGCGCCGTGAAGTAGCTTCGGAGCGCTTCATCTGAGTCAACGGCCATGCGCACCTTGGTGAATCTATTCGTTCCAGAGCTACGGGGATAGCTTGCCAAGAACGCCTCACGAGCAGGTTCCAGTTCTGGTGTAGGGTTGAGCAGCAGCCTGTCAATAAACCGAGATAACCCAGCGTCGGTAAGAAATAAGAGCCAGTCGTATGACTGAGCCAGTACGCGAAGTTCCTTGTTGTGGTTATCAGAGGTAAACCAGTTACCATGGTTGCTGACAACACCAACGGTGAGTATGAATCCAGCGAATTCGACAACCGATGACGAGTCGATGACTTCTCTGAGTACTTCGTCGTAGAGGCCGGTTAGGAAGCTACCGTTGGGTTGTTCCATGACACCTTGAAACTGTCCATTCCGAAGCCGCACTTTTTGTAGAGAAGAGACAGATCGTGCAACGTAAGCGCCCTGTTTTGCTTTCTCAATCGTCTGTGGTCCTTTTCGCATCCCTTCCTCCACGCCCACGCGCTTGCATTCAAAGATCGCGAACGGATCAGTGGAGAGTTCGCATACGGTGAGCCTACAACTAGAATCATTCAATGTATCAACATTAGCAATAACTGGACCAGTTTCGCTCTCTACAAGGACGGTTGCATTGCGCTTCATGGCGTCTCTGCTAAGCACCTGAGTTGACTTGACGGTAGTTTCTTGTAGGAAAGACAAGTGGCGCTTGATCTTTGCGGGCGTGAGGGGAAGGGATAGTGGGGCGATTTTGACCTCGTGCTGAGCTTGAATGGGGTGAAGCGAAAACTCGACATTGTGCAATATGTCAGGGTTGGCGAACTCAGGCACTGAGCGCTCAATGACTACATGGTCGCGGAGATTCCACATGTGAAGGGTATAAAATGTAATGATCTCGACGAGTGTTCCCAAAGCACGGCCTGCGGCCTTCTTTTTGTTGTTCTTGGCGTACTTAAAGACCGTGTTCGCCAGAGTTT
The DNA here is from genome assembly GCA_022826515.1 of Candidatus Latescibacterota bacterium. The sequence continues at coordinate 4,867 of JAJDUT010000069.1, read as the reverse complement.
TTTGAAGTGCATCAACCGACTCAAAAGCCAATAGGTTTCTCCTAGCTTGTTCTAGTCATACCATCTAATATAGAGGTCAGCTACGGCTTGTCTGCGTCGTTTATCTGGGGCGTAACGTGATTGCCTAACGACGATACTGGTCGAGTGCCCCTCGCCTCGGATCGAAGTCCGTAGGGTAATTCCACGAGGCGTCGTGCTTGTACATCACGTCCCGGATTAGGCGGCGGCGGTAGAGGCTGTCGAGGTTGTCGGCGGCCATTTTATCGGGGTCGAAGCGGTCGAGGATCAGTCCGCGCAGGCGCGTTTCAGTTGCGGCGTGCTCGGCTGCGCCGGCGAGGTTGTTCCACTCGCCGGGATCGCTCTCCAAGTCAAAAAGCTGCGGCTGGTGGCCGTGGATGTAATTGTATTTGAACCGACCCTCGCGGACCATGATGCAAGGCGCACCCACCGCCTCGTGGGCTTGAGCGAAGATGTGGCGTTCCGCTTGCTGACCCTCAATGATCGGCAGCAGGCTGGTGCCATCGTGGGGCAAGCTCGCCTCGGCACCGGCCAACTCGCAAAACGTCGGCAGCAGGTCAAGCAGTGAGGTAGGCGTCTCGACAGCAGCGCCAGCCTGCCACTGGTCGGGGAAGCGGACGATGAGAGGAACGCGGCAAGACCATTCGTAAAAGCACCGCTTCTGTACCATCTCCTTTTCGCACAGCATATCTCCGTGGTCGGAGGTAAAGACCACCACCGTATTGTCGAGCTGGCCCGTTTCCTCCAGCGTTGCCAGCAGACCGCCGACCTTGTCGTCGAGGTATGTCACCAAGCCGTAGTACGCACGGCGCAGGCGGCGCAGACTCTCGGGGTCGCGCAAGTCGAAGCGGCGGGTGCCGTGGTAGGCGTTGAGCCAGCGATCCATCGCCGAGTAGGTCTCATCGAGATTGGCCGGGAATTCAGGGATGGCGATCTCGGCGTCTGCGTAGCGGTCCCAATACGCCTGCGGCGGATGGAATGGCTCGTGCGGATGGTGGAAGGAGGTGCAGAGCAAGAAGGGGGTATCGCCGCGTTGGGCGCGGAGGTATTCGACGGCACGGAAGTGCGTTTCTTCGTCGTAGCTGAGAGCGTTGTGCCAGAAGTTGACGCGCACGGCTTGGCCAGTGTAGCCACCGGCGTTGTACGTGGGGCGGCTGTCCATGACCTCTTCGTAGTCTTCCCCCTTCGTCTCCTTAATGCGAATCCACTCTTCCTTGACCCACGAAAAGTCGGGCGGGTAAATGTCGGTCGTCAGCCGGCGGTGGAAGCCGTGTACCTGATCGGGGCCGACGAAGTGCATCTTGCCCGAAAGCACGGTGTCGTAACCCGCGTTGCTGAGATAGTGGGCGTACGACGGCACGTCCGCGGCCAAAAGCGCGCCGTTGTCCCAAGCGCCGATCTCCGAGGCGTGGCGTCCACTGGTGATACAGGCGCGGCCCGGAGCGCACAAGGGGAACGGAGTATAAGCCGAGTCAAAGCGAACGCCTTCGGTAGCAAGGCGATCCAAGTGCGGCGTCTGGACGACAGGATGGCCGTACGCACCGGTCAGAGCGGCGATGAGTTGGTCGGAGATGACGAAGAGGATGTTGGGGCGATTAGGCATGGTTTAGCTCCATTAGAAAGGGCCAAAAATCACTGTGAACGTCCGCATTTTCGCCAGAATTTCTCCAGTTCTTCGCTAATCTCACTGTCGGGAATGCTGTTGAATATACAGTCATACGTAGGCCAACGGAGTTTAAGCTTATCTACCCGATCTGCTATATTATCTGGATATTTTCTTTTGGGCAGAATACACTTATCAAGGTCTTTCTTAAGACAGTTCCGATCTGTCTTGTTGTATTCCTCAAATTTGTACTGATAGAGCCGGGACTTTACATCATTATTCTTGAAGGCTTTAGGGGTGACGAGTGCAACATAAACATCGCTACTATCATTGAAATAGAGGGCGTTTTCTATTACGCGAGCCAGTTGGTTTCGGTGAATATCATATTTTGTTCTAGTAGCTATGTCCCCGTACCACTTCATCTCACAGAAGCATATCCAAGAACAAGAAGGCGACTGATCCCCTAGCCCTATCCCACTTTCCCCCCTCTTTGCAATTGTACCTAGGGCCAAATCGAGGTAGGTGTTGGGCTCGCCCTTTCTTGGAGGAAATGGCGTGACTTCCATCCATATCTTTGCACAGTCTGGTTGGCACAGATCTGAGCCGGTGAGTGTTTTGGTGAGTTTCTTTACGCCTTCGGCACCACCTATCGCATAACCACACGCAGCGAGAAAGGTCCAGAGCTGTTCGTCTGCACAGACATCTTCCTTTTCACATTTTGCAAGGCGCTCTGGTAACCTGCACCAACGCCCGCTGTTTAGATGGAGACGTTGTCTTATTTTACCGCGGTGTTCTTTGATCAAATCTGCAAGATACGGCATAAGTCTATTTCCCGTACTTGTGATAGCTAACCCAATTCGGCTAATCCATTCCTAGGCAACCCCTCGCACATACGCCACCGACCGCTCAAACTGCTCCAGCTCATAAGCAACCCGCACATCGGCACTCTCCCCGCGCTCATGCGGCGTCTGCCAGTCGTAGGGATCGCCAGCCGCCTGATGCAGAGTGCGGATGGCATGTATGGTCTCGTGGAGAGGGCGCTCGGGAAAGGTCGCCCACCAGTCCTCTTCCAACAGGCGAATGTGGCGGGCGGCGCTCGCGCCGAGTTCAATACAGCCCTGAATATGCGGCACCTCGCGGTCGAATAGCGCAATGATCTCCGGCCAATCGACTACCCCATCGCCGATGGCACAGCGCTTGAGGCGATAGCCCGAGGGCGTGGGGTGGACCGTGTAGTCCTTGATGTGGACGTGTTTGAGGATTGGCAAAATCCGCTCGGCAAAGGCTAAGGGATGCTCGCCGACGGCAAAGGCATTGCCTACGTCCATTGTAACTCCCAGTTGCGGGCTACCGACTTTTTCGCACAGCGACAGCAATTCCCACGAACTCAAATCCTGGTGGTTTTCAATGCCCACTGGGATGCCGTATTCCTCGGCGAGCGGCATGACTTCCTTGAAGGGCCGTACCAAGGCTTCGATGTAGTCCCGCATCCCCTCGGCACCATACTTGGTGCGGTTGCCTTCGAGGAGGCGGCTGACGGTCGTGCGCACGGTGCGGGCACCAGTTTGGTGCGCCGTCTCAATGGCTTGGCGCAGCGGCGCGATGTCTTCGGCGTAGTTGTCGCCGCCCGTGTCCAAGAACAGGTCGAGGTCGGCGCGAATCTCGGCAAAAACTGCCCGTTCCTCGGGCGAGCAGTCGCCCAACCATTGGGACGCAAATTCGACGCTGCGGAGGCCGTTGGCGCGGGCTAGACGCGTCAGGCCCTCGGGGGTGTGGGGGTCAATGGCGCGGCCAGCTTCTTTGTGAGCGCCGGTAAAGCTCCAGGCGCAGAGTCCGATATTCATGTTATAGTCGTCCTAAACGAAGTTCATAGCAGCGGGGATTGAGGTAACGGAAATCCAGCAGATATTAAGCGGATTGAACGTATTCCCAAGGATTCACTATTTCAACACCTAGGGGAGTAAAATCATCGACGTTGCGGGTGACCATCGCCATCCCGTGAACTAATGCCGTAGCCGCAATAAGCGCATCGCGGTCAGGACGCGGGTCGGGAACGTGCAGTTTGGCGCACCGTTGGACTACCGCAGTATCGACTGGCAAAATGCGGTCCGAGAATGCCGACATGACATACTCATTGAGCCAAGAACGGAGTACCGTTCCCTGTTTTGGGTCTCGACGCTCGATCAGCAGGGTACCCACTTCGAGTTCCAAAATCGTGATAACCGACAAAAAGAGGCACACTGCGGAAACGCTGTTTGCCCACGCCAAGACCTTTTGATCGACTTTGCGGGACCTCGCTTTTCTCAGTTCCGCAACGACGTTTGTGTCGAGTAGGTACATCAGGACAAATCCGCCGTTCTATACATTGCACAATGCAAACGCGGCGGCTCAAAATCTATGTCAGCGGCTTCTGGCATGGCCAGCAATTCGACGATGCTTTCTTCCTTGCCAGTGATCTTGAGATAGTCTTCAATGGTTAATAAGACGTGTGCCGCACGACCGCGATCGGTAATGAGAACCGGCCCGGTTGCGGCGTCTCGTTTAGCTTTGCTCACATCTCGATTGAACTCCCTGCTCGTAACGCTTGTAATTCTCATTGCCAAACCTCCGTTTCTCTATTTGTAGGAACATTACTACAAATATAATCTAGCGTCAATCTGGCCGCTCGTTTCGCTTTCTCGAAATGGCGGACTGCGCTTTCGAACTTGTCGCGGCAGCCGGTGTTCTCTGAGAGGAACCTTCCCTCGTGTACTAATTTGTTCCTTATCCTCACCGCTCGGTCGCGGTCATCATCTACTCGATGCCTACTCCTGATGACAGCCCGCTAGGGGGAGCGGACTCCGCCGAAATCGCTCCTTGACATGCAACTCTATTGTTGCGTATTGTATTGTGTACATGCACAAGGACCTAGTCTTCAAGGCACTCGCGGATCCAACACGGAGGTTGATGCTGGACGAGCTCTGTGAGCGCGAAGAGCAGACGCTTTACGAGCTCACGGCTCGTTTGATCATGCGGCATGAAGTCGCTATCTCGCGGCAGGCCCTGGCGAAGCACATTGATGTCCTGGAGAAAGCAGGGATCGTAAGCTCAGAGAAGCGTGGAAAGTATCGGATGCTTGTCTTCAACGATAAACCCCTCAAGGCTGTGATGGATCGATGGCTCAAGTAATTCTACGAAAAGAAAGGGACACCAGATATGCGCATTATACTAACCGGCGTTTTCGTGATCGACCAGGAGAAAGCTCGC
>JAJDUT010000132.1 GCA_022826515.1 Candidatus Latescibacterota bacterium | reverse complement strand
GTCCATGACTTCTTCCCGCTCGCGTACATCTATGACGTGAACCGGCCGGCCGGCTTGGAGGGCCGCTTGGACCTCAGCCGGAGTTACTTCGGCGATTTCGGCTTTTACGCTCTCTAGTAGTTGATTGGATGTAACAGTCATACTCTCTCCTCGATTGCTAATGCACCGTCGCGCAAGCGCTCGACCTGAGCAACGGTGCGGTCAATGGCAAATTCTACTTCTGTCATCGTATTAAAACGTCCCAACCCAAAGCGCAGGGAAGCCCGCGCCAAATCGTCGCTTGCGCCGATGGCTTTGAGGACGTGCGAGGGCGCACTCGTCCGCGATGAACAGGCCGCACCCGAAGACAGCGCAATCTCCCGCAATCCCAAAAGTAATTCGGTTCCTTCTACGCCGGGAAAGCTCACGTTGAGATTGCCCGGCAGGCGCTCTTCCGCATGGCCGTTGACGACCAAAGGGCCGAGCGCGGCCTCCAACCCGGCGCACAACCGCCGCCGCATCTGCACCAGTCGCGCCGCTTCCGCGGGCATCTCCTCGCGCCCCAACTGACAGGCACGCCCTAAACCGACGATGCCCGGCACATTGAGGGTTCCGCCGCGTAGGCCGCGTTCCTGCCCGCCGCCCTCGACTTGGGCCTGCAAGCGCACGCGCGGCTTGCGCGAACGCACGTAGAGGAAGCCAACGCCCTTGGGGGCGTAGAGTTTGTGGCCAGAGGCCGAGAGCAGATCAATGCCGAGCGCTTCCACATCGAGCGGCACCTTGCCGACAGCTTGGGCTGCGTCGCAGTGCCACAAGACGCCGCGCTCGCGGGCTAGCCGCCCGATATCCTCCAGCGGCTGCAAGACCCCGATCTCGTTGTTGGCGGCCATGAGCGAGATAAGGGCCGTCCGCGGCGTGATGGCCGCCGCGAGGTGGCCGAGGTCAATCTGACCGTAGCGGTCCACCGATAAATAAGTCACCTCTACCCCTTGCTGCTCCAAGGAGTGGCAACACTCCAAGACGGCCTTGTGCTCAGTGGCACAGGTGACGATGTGTGCTCCAGGAGGCACCATCTGCACCGCGCCTTTGATGGCCAAATTGTTGGCCTCCGTAGCTCCGGCCGTAAAGACGATCTCCTGAGCGCGCGCGCCGATTAATCCGGCGACCTCTTCTCGCGCCTTTTCGACCGCGTCGGCGGCGGCTAAACCAAAGGCGTGGGTCTTGCTGGACGCATTGCCGAAGTGCGTGCCGAAGTACGGCAACATGTCCGCCAAGACGCGCGGGTCAACCGGCGTGGTGGCCATGTTGTCCATATAGACTGGAATTTGCACGGCTCGTCGCTCAGGCGCTAAAGGACTCACCGCATCCGCAGGTGGTGCGGGCGTTGGGGTTTTCTATCTTAAAGCCCGCCCCCATTAACCCGTCGTGGTAGTCGAGGATCACGCCGTTGAGATAAAGGCTGCTCTTCATGTCGATAAATACTTTGACGCCGTCTATCTCAAAGACGTGGTCCATGTCGCCGGCGCTTTCCTCGAAGTCCAGCTTGTACTGAAATCCCGAACACCCTCCACCCATCACACCCATGCGCAGCCCATGCCCCTCGTTGCCCTGTTCGCCGAGCAAGACCTTGATCTTTTCGGCTGCGGCTTCCGTTATAGTTACCATATTTCCTCTCAAGATTCGTAAATGGTGCATTCGATGAGGTCGGGCACTTCGTCGTGCCGCCGATAGACCTCGCAGTGATGACAATCTCGCTCTACTACCTTGACCGTACAGCCAAAACAACCACTGAGAATCTCAATGGCCCGCCGGTTCCGCTCCTTCATCAGCGAATACTGGCGAATGCGCTCGTCGATCCGGCGCTCTTGCTCGGTGAGGTGCTCGACGAGCTCGCGCGCCAAGCCGCCGCCCGACTCGTTGCAGTGCTTCAGATTGAAGAACACGCGAATGTGCTCTAGCTCGAACCCCAAATCCTTGAGGCTTTGAACGATTTGCAAGCGGCGCAATTGCGCTTCCGAATATAGGCGAAACCCGCCCGCGGTGCGCTCTTCTGGCTCGACGATTCCCAGTTCTTCATAGTAGCGAATCGTGCGCGGCGTGACCCCGGCCTTGGTAGCCAAATCACCTATTTGCATGGAGACATCCTTCGCTGCGAGGTTCTGGCAAGCAATGTACTTGACGTGAACGTAAGTGTCAATGAATCAACCCCAGAGAGCCTATTATCCTATATTCTATAAAAGATAGGTTAAACCAACATCTCCGAAAACCCGAGAGGATAAGCGCAATGATCGCACGCATTGCATTCTGTCTAGTCTGGCTGACCACTCCGCTAACAGCCACGACAGTCCAGCGCTTCGACCTAGCGGCTCTGACGGCCAACGCCGAACGCATCGTCGTCGGAGTCTGTCGCCAAGCCCAGCCCCAATGGGTGCGCGGACAGATTTATACCCGCTACGTGTTTTCCGTCTCCCAAGCCATCAAAGGGCCAGCAATTTCGCAACTGGAATTGCACCTGCCCGGCGGACATCTGCAAGGCACTGTTACCCGCATCGTCGGCATGCCCATCTTCGCCCCCGGGGATGAGGCCGTGCTCTTTCTCACCGCGGCGAACACCTTGGGGCACTCCTGGCCGGTCGGACTGGCGCAAGGACACTTTGCCATCAAGCGCAGTGCCGCCAATAAACCACGCGTCTTTCAAGAGTTAGACGGCCTTGCGCTGCACGCCGAACCGCATAGCGCAGCCAAAAAGGCATCGCCCGACGAACCCGTCCAAGGTATGCCGCTCGATCAGTTCTTGGCGCGGGTGCGCGCCCTAACCGAAGACCCAACACGCGATGCGCGCTAGCAGCCTATTGCTCGGCGGCCTGCTCGTCGCCATGCCCAGCCACGGCTTTCTCATCCAGACCTTTGAATCCCGATTTGGCAACCAAGTCCAGCAGACCTGGACCCGCCCCGACCGCATTTCCTTTGTGCTTCACGCGGCTGGTTCCGACGATCTATCCCCTGCGCAAACCCATGCGTTGATCCGCGAGAGTTTTCAGGTCTGGAGCGACGTGGCTACGGCGCGGGTGGAATTTGTCGATCAGGGCACCACCCAAAGCAGCGTCCCAACCCAAAGAGATAGGCGCAACCTGATCTACTTCGACGAGACCGGACGCTACCTAGACGTCCCGCCCGCAACCGGCGTCATCGCCATAACCCGCATCCAGTCCCATTTTGCGACCGGCCAAATCACCGACGCAGACATCATCTTTAACGGGCGCGACTTCCGCTTTTTTGCTGGTCTATTTGTTCAACCCGGCAATTGGATAAATCTCAAAGACGTAGCCGTCCACGAAATCGGCCACCTGCTCGGGCTTGAACACACTCCCCTCGACGGCCCCCCGCATATCCGCCCGACCATGAACCCCTTCAACCACAGCGACGACTCCGGCGAAGCCCAAAGCCTCGAACCCGACGACATCGCTGGCGTCAGCTTCCTCTATCCGGCCGTTGGCTACCAAGACAGCGTCGGCAGCATCGCCGGCCAAGTCCGCGACTTCGACCAACAGCCACTTTTCGGCACGCATATCAAGGCCGAAAACCTCGACTCCGGCGAACTGTTCAGCACCGTTTCGGGTGCCGACCCAAACGCCATCACAGTCGGACACTACCGCCTGCACGGCTTGACGCCGGGCCGCTACCGCCTGAGCCTCGCGCCCATTGCCGGGGCGATTAACGAAGAGAACTTCGGCGGTATTTTCACTGATTTCGCCACTGGATTCCCCGCGGAGTTCTACGACAACGCCCGCGACAACACCTATGCCCACATCCTCGACCTAACCGCTGCCCAGCACATCGACGATGTCGATTTCATCACCGATTTTGCCGTGCCCGGCTATCCCTTCGTAGTCCCCATAGCCATAGTCTCCAACACCCCCGATACCCAAGGTCCTTATCCAGTGCGCGTCGCAGTCCGCGATGCCGCCAGCGTGTGGCTCCGCTACCAGCTTGATGGCGGGAGCGTCGAGCACTTGCAAATGCAGCAGCAAGACAGCCTCTTCGTCGCCCAAATTCCCGGCCAGCGCGTTGGCACGCGCATCGCCTATCAGATCGAGGCCCACGGTGCCGACGGCAAGGTCTCGTACTTTCCCTATGCGGACGCTTGGCTCGACTTCACGGTCGTCGAACTGACCGGGGCCCCATTGGCCTTTACTGCCTTGCGCGGCGACGACGCCATCGGCGTGGTCGATACGGGCACCCGCCGCGAGCTAGCGCGCATCCCCGTCGGCGACGAGCCGATCCAGATGATCCTAGCCGGCGACCAACTCTTCGTATCCAACCTCTCCTCGAACGATCTCCGCATCATCGACACCGCGACCTTCCAGGTCCAAGCGCACATCGAGACCGCGGTCCAGCCCCTCGACCTAGCCCTCGCGCCCGACGGCAAAACGCTCTACGCAACCAACTCGGGCACGAATGCGCTGACCATCGTCAATGTTGAGTCGGGCCAAGCGCGCACCATTTCGCTCGCCAGCGCAAGTGAAGGACTGTACGGCATCGCCGCCACGGCTGATAAGATATTCACCACCGACATCGCCAATAACCGCGTACTCGTCCTCTCGCCGCAAGGCCGCATAACGGGCCGCATCCCAGTGCCACCGAAGCCGCGCTCGCTCGCCCTCGCACCCGACGGCAGGACGCTGTACGTAACCAGCATGGATACGGGCCGCTTGACTGCCATCGACGCCGATGGCGCAACTGTCGCGCGCACCATCGACTTAGACGTCAGTGGCACCTTTGCCATCGCGCCCAGCCCGGATGGCCGCAAGCTCTATTTGACCGCGTATAGCGAAGGCTCCCTCCTAGTCGTCGATGTGGCCAGCGGAACCCTGCGCAAAAGGCTCGCCATCGGTCGCAATCCACGGGCCATTGCCTTCTCGCCCGACGGCACGCAGGCGTACGTCACCAGTTCCTTTTCCAACGAGATCCACATCGTCGATGCCGTGCGCGACTCCGTTGTCGGCCACTACGCAACCGGCCAGAATCCACGCGGCATCGCGCTGACACAGCCGGTTTGGCCCACCATCGAGTCCCAACACCCGACCCACTTCGCCCTAGCGCCGGCCTTCCCCAATCCCTTCAACGGCTCGACGCAGATTACCTACACACTCGCCGCCGCGACTCCGGTCGAACTGCGCATATACAACGCCCTCGGCCAAACCGTGCGCACCCTTTTGCACCAGTATCGGGAAGCGGGGACGCATCAGATTCATTGGGATGGAAAGGACGATCAAGGACGAGTGCTGGCCAGCGGCACCTACTTGCTCATCATGCGCGCGGGTCCGGTCCGCCAAGCGACGAAGATGTTACTCCTGCGCTGATTCTACTGACTCGATAACCCATCGACGCTAAAATAGCGAAATCCCGTATCGCAGAGCATGGTCACCAGACGAGCTTCCGGGCCTAGGGCACTAGCCACCTGCAAGCTAGCCGCCACATTGGCCCCAGACGAAGGCCCCAACAACAACCCTTCCTCGCGGGCCAAGCGGCGGGTGCAGTGAAAAGCCTCTTCGTCGTCTATCTGCACGATCTGGTCGATCAATTCCCGATCGAGGACTTCGGGCACAAAACCCGCGCCAATCCCCTGAATGCCGTGCAAATCGGCTGCGCCCCCCGAGAGTACGGGCGAGCGCTTAGGCTCGACTGCTACTATGCGCACGTCTGGCACGGCCTGCCTGAGTACCTCCCCAACGCCCGTTATAGTGCCACCAGTTCCCACCCCGGCAACAAAGGCGTCTAGCTCGCCTCCAGTAGCCGCGAGAATCTCCTCGGCCGTGGCCCGGCGGTGGGCCTCTGGGTTGGCCGGGTTGGCAAATTGCTGCGGAATAAACACGCCCTTGGGATCGGCGGCCTTGAACTCTTCGGCCTTGCGGATGGCCCCGGGCATGTCTTCGGCCGCGGGCGTCAGTACAATCTCTGCGCCGTAACTGGCCATGACTTGCCGCCGCTCCAAGCTCATGCTCTCGGGCATGGTCAACACCAACCGGTAGCCCAGTACGGCCGCGGTCAGCGCCAGCGCAATCCCAGTATTGCCGCTGGTAGGTTCGACGATGGTCATGCCTTTTTTGAGCCGGCCGGTCGCCTCGGCGGCGCGGATCATGCTAACGCCGATGCGGTCTTTGACGCTGCCGGTTGGGTTGCACGCTTCGAGTTTGCCGTAGAGCTGGCTGCCGTTGGCAGGCGCGACGCGGTAGAGGCGCACGAGGGGCGTGTCCCCCACTAGCTGCAACATGTCGTCTGCGATCTTGCGCTTGTTCATCCCTCGGCCTTTAGCTGCTCCACCAAGTCTGCGGTCGTAGTTAGTGGCCGCGAGCAGGTCGCGTCGCGACACACGTACGCCCGACCGCCGACCGCCAACTTACCCTCCAGCAGCGGCAACGCAGCCTCGGCTTCATCCACCCCAACGCCAGCAGCTAACACGACTTTATTGGGCACAAAGCACCGGTGCAGCGCGGCGGCAAAAACACGACATTCGGCTTGGTCCCCCACCAAGGCGACCTCTGTGGGCTTAGCCAAGTAAAAGTCGAGGGCACAGAGCATCTGCGCTCCAGCAGAAGGAGCGCGGCGCAATAGCTGCTCAAAGAGGACGAGCGTTTGCTCGCCTTGCTGCCACAACGCCTGATCGCCCTTCATCGCCCCCAAGCGCAAAAGGGCTAACGCACCCAGCGAGTTGCCCGAGGGCGTCGCGTTGTCAAACGGGTTCTTAGTGCGCACAATCAGGTCGGTTGCCTCAGCTCCCGCATAGAAAAATCCCCCGTGTTCCCCATCCCAAAACCGCGCAACCATTTCGGCGGCCCAGTGATCGGCTGCGGCAAAGAAGCGCAATTCGAAATTCGCCTCATATAGGTCGAGCAGGCCATTGACCAGACAGGCATAATCGTCCTGATAGGCCGGAATCCGCGCCCGATCATCCTTATAGGTATGCAGGAGACGGCCGTCGCAGACCATGCGTTCTAAAATAAAGTCGGCCGCCTCGACAGCCGCTCGTAGATAGCGCTCCTCCCCAATAACCTGATAGGCGCGGGCCATCGCGCTGATCATCAGCCCGTTCCAAGCCGTCAAAATTTTGTCGTCGCGCTCGGGGGCAACGCGCTGTTGCCGCACCGCAAGCAGCACCTCGCCCCCGCGCTCTACGACTTGCGCCAGACGCTCTGGCTCTACCTTGAGGAAGCGCACAACGCCCTCTAGCTCGTTTTCCACGTGCAAGATATTGCGCCCGTACTCGAAGTTGCCCTCTGGCACAACGCCGTAATAGCGGGCAAATAGCGCGGCATCTTCTTCGCCTAACAGATCCTCAATCTCCTCTAAGAGCCAAGTAAAAAACAGACCTTCTTGGCCCTCGCTGTCCGCGTCTTGCGCCGCATAAAAGCCACCTTCGGGCTGCGTCATCTCGCGCAGCACATAGCCAAGGGTGTGCTCGACGACCTCGCGGTAGAATTCGTCTTGGGTCGCCTGATAGGCTTCGAGATACGTCCACACCAATAAGGCGTTGTCGTAGAGCATTTTCTCGAAGTGGGGCACGAGCCAGCGCTCATCCACTGAATAGCGGTGAAAACCCCCGCCAAGCTGGTCGTACATTCCCCCTCTAGCCATGCGCTTGAGCGTGTGCTCAGCGATTGCTAGGGCGCGCTGGTCGCCTCGTCTAACATAGCGCCGCAGCAGCAGAGATAAGCTCATGCTCGGCGGGAATTTGGGCGCGCCGCCAAATCCGCCAAACCTAGCGTCATACGTGGATTTGAGCTGCGCACAGGCCCCGTCGAGGACCTCTTCTCCAGGGATGCCACCCGGCGTCAAAAACTCGGCGTGCTGCTGGAGCGCGCGCATCAGTTCGGCGGTTTTTTCGGCGACTCCGGCGCGGTTTTCTCGGTAGTAATCCGCTATGGCTTGCAGCACCCTCGGAAAGCCCGGCCGCCCGTGGCGGTCTTCGGGGGGGAAGTACGTCCCGCCGTAAAAAGGCTGCAAATCCGGCGTCAGAAACACCGTCATCGGCCAGCCCCCCTGGCCGGTCATGGCCTGTACAGCCGTCATGTAAATCTCATCAACATCGGGCCGTTCCTCGCGATCGACCTTGATGTTGATAAAGTGCTCGTTCATGCGCTGGGCGATTTGCTCGTTTTCAAAGGATTCGCGCTCCATGACGTGGCACCAATGACAGGCCGAATACCCTACTGAGAGCAAGATGGGCCGGTCGGCGGCCCGGGCCGCGGCCAGCGCCTCCTCGCCCCAAGGATACCAATCGACGGGATTGTGGGCGTGCTGGCGCAAGTACGGGCTGGATTCGTCGGCGAGGCGGTTGGTGTGCTTGGGATCAGACATAGTTGATAAAATACGATTCGATGGGCGTTGGCGATAGAGCTACGCAGAGGTCCGCGTCTGTAGGTAGTCTTCTAGATCGCCAACGATGGCGCGGAAGCGCCGCTCGGCCTCGGCGCGGATATCCGTCCTATCGCGGCGGCAGTGCAGAGGCCACACTTGCTCCCGATAGCGCCTTTCGAGCCCGTCCTGATAGGCCGTGGGCAAGGCCGCAATCTGCAACGCGCGAATTTCGCCAAAGCTGATATTCGGCGTGCCCACTCCGTTGGCGTAGGCGGCGATCTGCTCGCGGCCTAACCGCGTCTTAAAGAAAAACCAAGCGTAAAACGGATTGAGTCCCTCCAAGCGGATCAAATCGACAAAACAACCCACATTGGCCGGCTTGCCCCCCAAATACACCGCGAGGCGATTCCGCCCCAAGGCCCCGGCCCCAGACCGCGACAACAGCAAATCTCCGGGGCGCACGCGGCTGCGCGGGGGATCGTGCGCCCCTGCGGGCGCGACGCACAACAACGCGCGCTCGTCGAGCCCGGTTTCGGCGATATTGCCCTGCCGGATGACCGGCACTCCAGCCTCTACGTGCTGAGGGTGGCTGCCCGTAACGATCGGCCCATACGTCAAATGGCAGATGTACTCCCCCAACGGGACCAATCGCAAGCGACCCGCCAAGCGGCGCACGGCAGCGCGCCCCTGCCAGAACCGCGGATCCCAACGCTGGGCGCGCAACGCACGCTGCCCTACGCTCAGAAGCGCGGCCTCCGATTCGCGGCTAGCCGACGCGCTGAGTAAGAGCCGGACGTGCTGCGCGTACTGCTCGCTCGGCCTCTTCCCGACTGGTGCGATCAGCTGCGCCTTGGGCCGGGTCAGCGGCTTGCTGCGGCGCAAGACGACCAAGGCCGTCTGCACCTTGTTGAAAGCTCCAGGCAAGGCGACGACGGCCCGCACCTCAGCACGCGCTAACAGCCAGTCGCGCGCGCCCTGCCGCCGGGCATTGGCGAGAAATCCCTCGGGCAATATCAGGGCCATCCAACCAGCGGGCCGAGTCAGTTGCAGTGCGCGCTCGACAAAAAGCGACTCCACCGGGAAGGAACGCATCTGCTTTTGTCCATCGAGCAGTTCAAAGCGCTGGGCGAGCCGACCGGGGCCATCGGCCCCCAACAAGGGCAACATCGGCCCCAACTTGCCAAAAGGCGGATTGGCCAACACGCAATCGAACGTCTCATCTGCCACCTCGGGCAAGGTGCCGAGCAAGCCGTCTCCGGTGTAAAAGCGATCCGCTTGGCTGCGTCCCCGCTCGGCTAGCCCGGCGTCGATCTCAATGCCTGTGGTCTGATAGGCTCGTCCGACAACGCCCAACAACGCTCCTGCACCCGCTGCTGGATCAATCACGCGTGCTCCAGCCCCTAACTCTTTTCCCGCGAGCGTGTGTACCGCGTCCCAAACCAACTGCGCGACTGCTGGAGGCGTAAAGTGCTGCGCTAGGATCTTCGCGTTTCCTCCGTTACTCATTAGTGTATCCCATTTGGGGCAATGGCCGCTTATGGCGGCTCATCAAACAACCTACATAACAAATTGTCGAACAAGCTATTGGGCACCCAAGCGGCTCGCTGGCACACTTTCTGCTAACACCCTAGCCACGCAGGCCGCTAACGGCCTCACCCATTCATCCACGTTCAAGGAGGAACCCCATGCCGACCTTACGGATGCCCAACATCAACCAAGTCGCCCTCAGCGGCCGCTTGGTGCAAGACCCCGACTTCCGCTTCATGGACAACGGTGCCGCTCGCTTGCGGGGGCGGATCGCCGTCAACCGCTCCTACCGCGACCGCTTTCAAGAATGGCAAGAGGAGACCTCCTTCTTCGACATCGTCCTCTGGCAGAAAGCCGCCGAGACCTTGGCCAAACGCCTGCACAAGGGCACGCCGGTCTTTATCACCGGCCGCCTGCAAAGCCACTCTTGGCGCGATAGCGACAACCAGCCCCGCTTCCGCGTCCAAGTGCAGGTGCGGAACCTGCAAGTTCTGGAAAGAGATGCAGAAGACATGCAGGAGGAAAACGCGCAGCGAGAAACTGCCCTCCAAGCGGCTTGAGCAAGGAATGTGCGCGGGCGCAGGCGGGTGCAGTCGGCGGACGAACGAGACGCGCCGCGCCTAGCCCGCGCTTATTCCATTCGCTCGAAGAGCGCGGCAATGCCCATCCCTCCGCCAATGCACAGCGCGGCTATACCCAACCGGACGCTGTGCTGCTGCATCTGGTGTAAAAGCGTGGTGGCAATGCGCGCGCCGCTGGCACCGACAGCGTGGCCAAGAGCAATGGCCCCGCCTTGGACATTGACCTTGTCCCAGTCCCAATCCAGCTCCCGGCCCACAGCTAGGCTCTGGGCAGCAAACGCTTCGTTGAGTTCGATCCGATCCACGTCTGCGAGCCGGGTCCCGGTCTGGGCCAACAGCTTGCGGATCGCTGGGGCCGGGCCGATGCCCATAATGCGGGGATCGACGCCAGCACTGGCCGTGCCCCGGAGATAAGCCAGCGGCACCAGCCCGCGCGCTTTCGCACCCTCTTCGGTCATCAATAGCAGTGCGGCGGCTCCATCATTGATCCCCGAAGCATTGCCCGCAGTCACGGTCCCATCTTTCTTGAACGCCGGTTTAAGTTGACTTAGCTGCTCGACCGTAGTCCCAGGGCGCGGATGCTCATCTGTTGCAAAGACGGTCTCCCCACCTTTTTGCGCGATGGATATGGGCACGATCTGGCCTGCAAATGCCTCTTGCTCCTGGGCGCAGGCCCACCGCTGTTGACTTCGCACGGCGAATTGGTCCTGCTCGGCGCGGGTAATCCCGTATTCTGCCGCCAAGTTCTCGGCCGTAACTCCCATGTGGCAATCGTAAAAACAATCCCACAGCCCATCGAGCAGCAGCATGTCCTCGACTTGGCCGTGCCCTAGTCGCTGACCCCAGCGTCCGCCGTGCAGGACATAGGGTGCTTGGCTCATGTTCTCCATGCCCCCCGCCAGCACTACCTCGGCCTCGCCGGCTCGTAGGCTCTGGGCGGCCAGCGCAACCGCCTTCAGCCCCGAACCGCAGAGCTTGTTGACCGTCATCGATGGCACCTCGTACGGCAGCCCGGCAGCTATGGTCGCTTGGCGCGCCGGATTGGCCCCGGCCCCACCCTGATACACCATGCCCATCAACACCTCATCCACTTCGCTCGCTTCCACTTGGCACTCCGCGAGGGCAGCAGCGAGCACCTTGCCACCCAACTCCATCGCCGTCACGTCTTGTAGCGCACCGCCAAAGCGGCCCGTGGCCGTGCGCCGGGCACTGACTACAACTGGATCTGCCATGGTTTCACCTCTATTTCGTTGACGCAGCTAGCTGTGCTGCGTATTTTTTTAACCTCATAACGTAAGCTCGGAACCGAGTTTACAGAAGGGACGCCGCCGCTATGACCGAATCTACCGAGCGCGTCATCACCCACGCCGAACGCATCGCCAAACTAGAAGGGATTTCCGAACAACTAAGTCAACTCTTCCTAGAGCATCGCCGAGATTTTCGTTGGATGGTCGGCATTCAGGTGACCGGCTTCCTCGTCATCATCGGAATCATGGTCTCTTTGTTTGTGGCTCTGAAAGGGGGAGGGAATTAAAAAATACGGGGCTGTAGCTCAGCTGGGAGAGCGCGGGCTTTGCAAGCCTGAGGTCGTCGGTTCGATCCCGATCAGCTCCACCATTTAATTGTAACAGCGAAGCGGATCTAGAACAAGCACATAGCTTGTGTCTGAGATCCGCTTCTGTTTTTTACGCCTACCCAACGCTTATCTCAAAAACTCTTACATGGAGGACAAGATGCCGCACGACCAATGGAGGCTCATCTACGTCAGCGACCCCTCGGGCAATGCCAACTACGATTTTGACCCAGGCATGGCACGTCCCCTCATAACCTCACACCCCGCCAAGCCAGAGGAGCTGCAGCGCATAATCGACAACGTCGCCGCCAACAGGCCCGATACCTTTATCCAAGAGGTCTATAACGCCGGCTGGACCTTGTACTTTCGCTCCCCGCGCTTCGAGTACGACGCCCGTCCCCAGCACCGGCGCTTTATTCCCATGATGGACGATGGGATCATGCCGCTGCAGGTGATGCTCGACCAAGCCCGCAAGCACGGACTGAATTTTCTCGCTGGTTTTCGCATGAATGACAGTCACGGCGCACCCGACCAAGGAGGGATGTTTCTTCACAAGAACCCCCAGTGGAAAATTGCGGAGATGCCGCAGGGGATGGCCTTCGTTCCCGGCAACAGGATGGATTTCACCTTTGCCGAGGTGCGCGATTACCTCTTTTCAGTGATGGCGGAAGTCGTCGATCAATTCGACGTCGATGGACTTGAGCTGGTCTTCCGCGAAGGTCTCTATTTTCCAGCTCCCCAAGGCGATAGAAGCTTGGCGCGCGAGCGCCAACCACTTATGACTGAATTGATCCAGCGGGTGCGGGACATGCTCGACCAAGCCGGAAACAGCCGGGGCCGCGACCTGCAGTTAGGGGTCCGCGTCCCAGAGACGTTAGAGGAGTGCCACAACTGCGGTCTCGACGTGCCCACTTGGATAGCGGAAGCGCTTATCGACTACGTCGCTCCCCAAGACGCCATGTATTCGGATTGCAACGCCCCACATCAAGACTTCAGCCAGCTCACCAAAAACAGCAAGTGCAAACTCATCCCCGGCCTCCTCCCCTATTGCGCCAACCTCGACCGCACGGGTCCGCCGTTGACGCTCGAAAACTACCGCGCCTTGGCCCACTCGTTTGCCCGCCAAGGTGCCGACGGGGTCTCCATGTACAACTTTCAGATGCACTGGGATGCCTTCTGGAAAGCGACCCGAGATCCAGGGCCAGAGACCATGTATCCCCTAGCCCTTAGCTACCTGCGGGAACTGCGAGATCCGGCCAAAATTGCCGCTGGCGCTCGGCACTATCTCTTTCACCCCATGTGGGGCGGCTCTACGGCTTTTGGAGCCCCGGGCAAGACCGCGGGTGGGATTGTCAGAGACGATAAGATCCTCCTTGAGCGGACGGAGCAGCAACCTTATGGGCAGTATCATTTTCGTCTGTACGAAAACTTCGACGAGATCGTCTTCGCAAAATTGTTCTTCCGCGCTACGGGCTTGGGGCCGTACGACCGTATTGAGGTCGATATCAACGGTACGCCCATCCCCGCCGACAGCGTGCGCCACATCTGGCACAGCAACGGCCGACACCCGAATCAGGGACGGCCGCTCCCTGCGCATACGACCTGTATTATCGATCTGTCGTCGCCGCCCATACGCGACGGCGACAATACCCTCGGCGTCCGCTTGTTGTTCTCCGGCCTCCCCGAAGGAGCTGTCGTCATCGACGAACTAGAAGTGACTGTGCTGCCGCGCTAGTTGTCGTTTTTCAGCTAAGGAGGAACCTTGTCGAGGAGCGATCCCGATTTCTGGAATCGGCGTGCGAGCGCGGCGTTCCTATGGACCAACCTGCGCTGGACTCTGGCCCACGTCTGGGCGCACAGCCGAGGGCCAGCCTTGGGCATCGTCGCTGTACAAGTACTCCTCGGCTTCCAGCCCGCGCTACTCATCTACATCACCCAGCATCTCATCGACACCGTCGTCGCCTCCGCCGGTGCAGGGGGCGCTGGCTTTGAACAAACTCTCCCGTGGCTTATAGCATTCGGGGCCGTGCTTCTCCTCACAAGCGACGTGCAGTGGAAAGTGCGGGACACGCTCCACCTGCGGCTCGAACAGAACCTCGAACACGCGCTCGGCCGTCGCTTTCTGGCTAAGGCTTCGAGACTGCCGCTCGTTTTCTTTGAGGTAAGCGCGTTTTACGACCGCTTGGAACGCGCCAAGAATCCAGGGCGCACGGTTGATCGATTCTTCTTCGCGGCCATGCACACATTTCAGGCCGGCATCCGAGTCATTTCTATCGCGATCATATTCACCTCGGTCTCTCTCTGGATCTCGCTAACTCTTCTAATCGTACTGATACCGCAGATCCTAATGTCCATCGAACAGAGCCGGCGATTCATGAGCTTCACCTACGGCCAGACCGAGTCAATGCGTCGGGTTGGCTACGTCGATCGGATTCTCACCGGCCGGGGCGAACAGAAAGAGATGCGCCTCTTTGCCCTCCATCAGATGCTGGGCCAGCGGTGGCGAGCCATGCGCCAAGCCTTACGAGAACAACTCTGGCGACAACAAAAGCAACTGGTCCGACGCGAGCTTCCCGTCGCCAGCTTGCGCCTCGGTGCCTCGGCCGGCATCACCATTGCACTGGCCTATTTTCTCGGCGACCGGCTCCTCACGCCCGGCCGCTTTGTCGCCCTGTTCCGAGGAGTGGACGATATGCTGGGAGCCGGTTCCAGCCTCGGCTACCATTCGATGACGCTGCAAAACCAAAACGCCGAAATCAGCTATGTGCGCGAATTTCTCGACCTGCCCGAGGATGACGGCGCTTGGCTGCAACAACCACCAGCCGACCGCGAACCAACCCGGCCCTTTCCCAAACCGCTGCGCGAGGGGTTTGCCGTCGAAGACGTCTGGTTCGCCTATCCCGCTGAGACCGTTCACCCCCGTCCCGTCCTGCGAGGAGCGAGCCTGCACCTTGAGCCAGGGGAACGAGTGGCCCTCGTCGGCGAGAACGGCGCGGGAAAATCGACCCTCGCCAAGCTCCTGTTGGGCCTGTACCAACCAACAGCGGGCGAAATCACCGTCGATGGAGTCCACTACAGCGCGATTGACCGAGCCAGCCTTGCGAGCGCAGTAAGTGC
Organism: Candidatus Latescibacterota bacterium; assembly: GCA_022826515.1. The sequence goes on along the minus strand of JAJDUT010000132.1, from coordinate 16,582 downwards.
CGCATTCCAGGACTTCTTCAACTTTGAGCTCACCGCCTCCCAGTCAATCGGCATCGGCGCCCTCGGTAGCGGCAGTAGCGACCAAGAAGCCGACCTGTGGCCGGCGTGGTTGCCACCCGATCCGGCGATGGTAGAAAACGCAGCTCGGCGCGCCGGAGTCGATGCCATCGCTGCGCGCCTGCCTCAAGGCTACGACACTCCCGTAGGACACGTCCTCGATGGCGGACAAGGGCTTTCCGGGGGCGAGTGGCAGCGACTCGCCATTGCCCGCGCATTCATCCGCCAGCCCGAGCTGCTGATCCTCGACGAGCCTACGGCCGCGCTGGACCCCATGGCCGAGGCCGAGGTGTACCGGCAGTTCGGCGAACTACTCGCCGGCCGCACCGCGCTGTTAATCAGCCACCGGCTTGGCTCGGCCCGCATGGCCGACCGCATTCTCGTCCTCAAGGACGGTCGCATCGTCGAGCAAGGCCCCCACGACGACCTAGTGGCAAAGGGCGGCGTGTACGCTGCCATGTGGGAGGAACAAGCCTCGTGGTACCAGTAATCCTACAGGATACAACGGTGGCCCGCCCGCCCGCCATGCGCACACTCCTGCGCTTTCTATGGTGGATGATCCAGACAGACCCCCGCCACTCCATCCTCTTATTGGTGCTCCAGTTCGCCACCGGTCTGATGCCGGCCGCGTCAGTGTGGATCGTGCGGGCGCTATTCGATCGCAGCCTCGAGGTGTACGAGGGCCGCCTGCCCGTGGCGGACATGCTGGTGTGGGTCGCTCTGTGGGCCGTGCTGACCTTGGCCGATATAGGAATCCGCATCTGGACTCGTACCCTTCTCCGCGAGCGGCTGAAACAGGAGATGGAGGACCGACTACTCGCCCAACTTCAGCGCAAAGCAAGCGTCCTGCGGCTCGAAACTTTCGAGCGCACCGATTTCCACGACGTGCTGCGCCGGGCACAAGAAGCAGCCTCGCCCGGCTTTTTTCTCAACCTCATCGGCGAGATCAATACAATAATCACCGGAACGCTGACGGCCGTCTCCGTCGCATTGGTCGTCGGGCTGTGGAATCCGCTACTCCTAGTCGCTATCGCCTTGGTCTCGGTGCCGCCGCCGCTGGTGCAGATGTTCCAAGGGAAGACCACCTTTCTCCTCAAGCGCGAGCAGACCCAGCGCCAGCGTCTGCGGGCCTACTTGGAGCGCATTCTCACCGACCGCACCGCCGCCAAGGAGGTGCGCGTCTTCAACCTTGGAGCGACCCTGCTCGGTTGGTGGGAGCATCTCTACTGGCAGGTAGCCGACCGGCTCTTTCAGCAGAAACGCTCGCAGGCTTCGGTCAACGCCTTGCTAGCAGCTTTCAGCTTGGCTGGGCTGGCCGCCGGCATCGGCTGGTCGGCTTGGGCTGTGGCCAACGGCGGGCTCTCCCCCGGACAGTTCGCCGCCATGATGGTGGCACTACAAGAAGTCAGGACGCACGTCGACCGGGTCTTCTTTCGCATCGGTTATCTCGCCAATTACCTCCTGTACATCGCCGATCTCTTCACCTACCTCGACTTGGGATCGGAAGAGCCAAAGGATGGCGTGCGAATCAACCGCGTCGGCGAGGTTCCGATTGCAGTCAACAGTCTCTCCTTCCGCTATCCACAGGCGGAACGCACGGCAATCGACGACATCTCGTTCACCATCCAGCCCGGCGAGCGCGTGGCCCTCGTCGGTGCCAACGGCTCGGGCAAGACTACGCTAGTCAAAGTGCTGTTGGGCTTGTTCCACCCCACGCAGGGAAAGGTGCTCTACGGCGATGTCAATCTGAATCGGGTGGATCGGAACGGCCTGTGGGATCAATCAGCCGCCGTGTTCCAAGATTACACCCGCTTCGCCTTTTCTCTGGGCGAAAACATCGGCTTGGGACACACCGAGCGAATGGGCGACCAAGCAGCCGTCGAGCACGCCGCGCACCAAGGCGGAGCCGCCTCCATCGCCGAGCAACTGCCTGAACGCTACCGCACCCTTCTCACCAAGGAATTTGCTGGCGGCACCGAACTGTCCGGCGGCGAATGGCAGCGCGTCGCCATCTCGCGAGGGTTCATGCGCAACGCCTCTCTGATCGTGCTCGACGAGCCAACCGCGTCGCTCGACCCCCAAGCCGAGGCCGACGTATTCCGGCGCTTCCTCGCCATGTCCGGCGAGCGGACCACCATCGTGGTCTCCCATCGCTTGGGATCGGCCCGTCTGTGCGACCGGATCTTGGTGCTAAAAGAAGGACGCCTGCTCGAAAATGGGACGCACGGCGAATTGCTGTCTCAAGGAGGAGAATACGCCCGCTTATGGGCTTTGCAGGCGCAGTGGTACGGCGAGGAGGAAGGTACTCAGTGAACTATAACTCGGTGGCTTTGTGGCAGCAGACGAAGGACCTTTTGGCGGAGACGGAACCTACACAAATACTGCGGGTGAAACCCCGAACCGTTCAGACAAAGCGCGTATCTGCCGGACATTCAGCGCCCGCTTTCCACCCAGAATCTCCGAAACAACCCCTTGCGAACCCACCTCCGGCAAATCCGACTGGGCTAAGTCATGCTCCTCCATGAGAAATCGAAGTGCATCTGCACCCTCCAACTTGGGCATGGGATAGTGTTGTTCCTCCCAAGCATGAACAACGGTCCCCAGCGTATCGAGCAGGGAATACAGCGGATGTCCCTCATCAGTGCCCACTTCATCAATCAGGCCGTTGAGGCGCTCTAGCGCCAAATCATAATCCCGCTCATTTTGAATGTTGAGTAAGGCACTCACTTGCGTCCAAGATCGCTGAAGCTGTGGGGTAATGACGCTCATGTCTTCCATCCTCCACGGTCGTAGGCTTGATGTGTCAGTACGTGACGGATATATACTTTTCCCCGATTGAAGTGAATAGAGGCAATCAGGCGGTACTTATTGCCGGCGATGTTAAACACGACAAAATCCCCGACTTTGTCGGCCGAGGGAAAAGCACGCCGCAGCGCGGTGAAGCTGCTAAACTGAGTCTGCTGCATGATTTTGAACCAGCGGTTCAGAGGCATCTTGCTCTCGGGATGCTGTGCCCAAAACACTCGGAGGGCTTTGCGCGAAATGATGTGCATTCATAGATAATATCTCAATATGAGATACAGTGCAAGCAATCTCTGTGCGGACCACCATCGTGGTCTCCCGAGAGCGTTCGCCTCCATTGCCTACCGCTGGATGATCTTTACATGACAACGCAAACTACGTATAGTTGGTCATATGCTGTTCATCGAGACATCGGAATTCACCAAGCATCTACGGTCACATCTCGATGACGACAGTTACGCCGCGCTTCAGATGTTTCTCAGTGCGTACCCAGACGCCGGAGACATCATTCGCGGATCGGGCGGTATTCGGAAAATCCGCTGGAGATCGAAGGAGCGCGGCAAGCGAGGCGGTAGCCGGGTCATCTACTACTGGCATGTCGCCGAGCACCCTGTACGGCAAAGGCGTGAAGGACGATCTGACGCCTGCCGAGCGGGCCGCGTGGCGCAAGGTCGTAGAGGAGATCAAAAATGGCTGAACGGAATATCGCCGCCGAAGTTCTTGCGGGTCTGCACGAAGTTCGAGAGCACCGAACCGGCAAGCGCACGCTGCGGACCACCCGGATCGAGGCAAAGCCCTTGCCCGGACTCACGCCCGATATGATTAAGAGGATCCGCGAGGAACTCGACGTTTCAAGAGCGGTATTCGCCCACCTGCTGCGCGTACCGGTGCGCACCGTTGAGGGCTGGGAGCAGGGCAGGTCCAGTCCACCGGATGCGGCGGCGGCACTCATCCTCATGGCCCAGAAATACCCAGATACCTTCGAGCGGCTGGCATCACTATGAGTTGCTCTGATTTGGATCGCACTCGCGACAAAGTCGGTATGGCATAGCGCAACACGGCCTGATCGCTCCGTCCAGCGCATCCGCAACCGAAGAATTGTCTATGCGTGCATTTTGCCAGCCACTGCGTACAGCGCTATCCCGACCGCTTTGCCGCCATCGGCCTTTTAGTGGATATGCACATATCCCCTACGGATCCACCTGCTGATAGAATTCCTTCGCGCCATCCTCAATGGTCATAATGACCGCGCTCTTGGTCGGATGGCGGTTTTCGTTGTACCCGGCAATGCGCGTCGCCCCAGCGTACTGTTCAGTAGCCAACAGTTGCTGCCGTATCACATCTGCGTCGAGGCTACCCGCACGCTCTGCGGCTTCCAAGAGCAAGCGCACCGCATCGTAGCTCACCGCATCGCCGCCGGTGGGCGCAATCCCGTACAGGGCTTGGTACGTGTCGACAAATGCACGCGCACTCGGCTCATCCGTGTCCGGTGAAAAGTGGCTGCTGAAAAAGCTGCCATCCACCGCGGCTTCCTCATTGTCCAACAGCGTCGGATTGTCCCAAGCATCGGCCCCGAGAAAAAGCGTCGGTTTCCCTGCCGCGTTGTGCAGCGGCAGGGCGCGCGCCTGTTTGGTCACAAGCGCAACCTCCGGCGGCAGTCCCGATAGGAAGACCGCCTCGGGAGCCGCCGCCGCGATGACGGTCAATTGCGCGGCGAAATCCGTCGCACCGCTCTCGTAACACTCCTCGGCGACGACCTTCCCCCCAAAGCCGCTAAAATGGACAATAAAAAACTCGGCGATCCCCTCGGAATAGACTTCCCCACGCTGCGTCAAAACAGCCGCTGTATTTACCCCGAGCGTCTCTTTGGCAAACTGGGCCATGACGCGCCCTTGAAACTGGTCGGTGAAAGCGGCCATGAAGACAAAGTCGCCGGCGGCAGTCACGGCTGGATTGGTGGCCGCCGTGGTAATCATTGGCACGCCGTGGCGTTGGGCTACGGGTCCCACCTCAATGGCGTGCGAGGAGCGATTGGGGCCAACGAGGGCTACTACTTCGTCGGTGAGGATCATGGTCTCCGCAGCCTGCACGGCAGCCGCCGCTTCCTGTATGTTCATCTGGGTTACCAATTCAACGGATCGGCCCAATAGTCCCCCGCGCTCGTTGACTTCGTCTACCGCAATTTTAGCCCCATTCGGATAGGTGATGCGGTCGCCCGAGACGAGGAACCCAATTTTAACAGGGGCACCATCGCCGTCCGCAGTAGAAGATAGGGAACTCTTATCCTCACAAGCGACGAACGCGATGGCCGCAACGCAGGCAACGTAGAACAGTTTCATGACAGTTTCTCTTCTAAAAGTGTGGATGGATTCTGACTTTATCAGATTGACAATGGTTAAATTTACTGAAATCCAAGAAAGAGACCATGCTCTCGGGGCGCGGGCGCTGTCGGTGAACCTTTGCCCGCTGCCGTCCGCCTTGTAAGGTAAAAGGCAGATGACGTATGACCAGTCCAAGCGATCAGCTATTGGCCGAGCAGGTGCGGCAGGGCAACGAGCAAGCTTTCGTCCGCCTAATTCGACGATACGAGCGCACCCTAGTGGCATTGATTCGCCACCGGGTCGGTTCCGGCGACCAAGTGCAGGACGTACTGCAGGAAGCCCTAGTACACGCCTGGAGCGGACTGCGCCGAGACACCCCCCGCGATGTGCGGGCCTGGTTGCTGCAAGTGGCCCGCAACCGCTGCCGCGATTACTTCCGCTCGACCCAGCGCCGCGAACTGTTTGTCGAGACCGAGGCTTTGGCACCTATGGTCAATCGCTTCGGGGTGGCTGAGGCCCGGCAGCGGGAAGCCGCTGCGGACATCGTCGAGGCCATGGAGGAAGTGCCCGACCGCGAGCGGGCTGCCCTGCAGGCCTTTTACTTGGACGGTCTAAGCATTGCCGAAATAGCCGCCCGCCACCGCTGCCCCGACGGCACAGTCAAGCGCCGCTTGTCGCACGGACGCGACCGAATCCGCACGGTGTTGGGCGTCACCCCCAAGACGAGGAGCAAGACCATGAGCGCTAGCCAACAACAGTCCTTCCCCCAGTACCGGCCCGAAATACGCATTGAGGCGAGCCAAGAGGAACCTTTCCGCATTGATTTCAAGGAGATGGCTTGGTGGTTCATCGTGCCGGAAGTAGGCGACCGCGTCCGCTGGGCCGTCTATGAACCCCTCAAAGAAAGCAACGCGCCTTGGAGGCTATCCGAAACCGTCTCGCTGGAGGCCCAACGATCCGCAGTCATCCACGGCCGTTCTTGTGTCGAAATCGAGGTGGAGAACCAGTATTTCGACCAAGACGGTAAGATCCACGAAAGCGAAGAGGATCGCCATGTCAAAGTATGGGGCCATCTGGCCGAGAACGAGGTGGAATGGATCGCCGTGGAATCGCTGCGCCCCGACGGTACGCGCGAACTGACAACTTTCCTCGACGAAGGATTCTACGACGATTGGGCCCCTTCGCCGCGCCTAATCGAGGATTGTGGCTACCTGCGTCCCCAGACCGACGGCTCGTTCACAAGACAGGCCGACGACGCCCAAATCACCGGGGCCGGAGTGTTCGACGTGCAGATCGGCGAGCAGCATTTTACCTGCCTGCGTGTCTTTGAAGTCGAGAAGGAAGCCACCGAGCGCGATGTCATGATCGAAGCCTATATCACCCGAGCCGGACGCACGGTGCTGTCCCGCCGCTACAACGGCAACCGCTGGGCCAAAAGAGACACCCCGCCGCACAATTGGGGTGAGGAGATGACTTGGGAAGAGGACCTACCCCACACTGACCGCATAGTTATCGACGGCGTAACCTACGTACACTATTACGACAATCTGACGGACGTGGCCTGTGGCATCGCCGATTGATGGTTTATGACGAATGGCGAAATGATCCGTCAGCGGTTTTTGCGGCTGCGACGCTCCATTTATCTCATCGTGGTCCGTTAGGAGGCACCCTCTGTTCAAGGCGTTCCGCCGTGACCCTGCGCCAAGTAGTTTTTCAGCAGTTGCGCGATTTTTGCTGCCGCATCTTGGCACAGCAGGGCCATAGGCTCCTTGCCGCCCGGAGTAGATTTCCGAATCGACACAATCAGAGGGGGATTCTGTTCAAAAAGAATTCTTCTTTCCGATAGGAGAATCAACTGCACGCCGATTTCGGCGGTGCCGAAGGCGCGCCTTTCGGAATCATGCCAGAAATTGAGCCTCATAATATCAAAAGCCAACTTGTAGTCGCCCTTCCAAGGAAAATACTGCATGGGCGACTCGCCAATCTGCTCGACCAAGGCGGCCACCAGCGACTGATGGAGATCGGCCGTCTGCTCTTTTATATAGGATACATCAATCGTGCCGAAATAAGTGTAAAGGGGGCTGCCAGCCAGATTCTCTCCTTCGGCGATAAACTGCTCCAGTCCTTGCTCGAATGTATGAGTACTACGCCCCGCAATAAGCAGCCCCGACTCCGAGTCCGCCGGCACCTGCGCGATGACTTCGTTATTTCCCGCAGACGGCGGGGACATAATGCTGACTGCCCGATAGGCCGTCGCGGTCACATCGTCGGGAGCGACCGAGTGCAAGATCGCCCGGTGTTCATCCTCCAATAAGGTCTGCGCTAGAACGGGCACCTTCATCGTATCCTCGGGGAACGACGCGGCACTAAACGAATACCATTTCGCTACGATCTCGCCGCTCCTGCGGTCCTTTAGCTCGTAGCGTCCCATAAGACCGCGCTGGGTGACAATTTCCCGCCCACTCGTTTCCGCCACCCATGTGGGAACGGGCACATCGACAAATTCTTTGGCCATTATGCTTTCCTTCTCATGGCGCGCAAACCAAGCCCCGTACAAACTCAACTCGTACGCCGGCTTTAGGTTGTAGGTTAAGGGATCTTCGTAGCGCGTGACGTGTTCAAATAGCCCTAAACCCTCCATTTCCTGCAACAGTTTCCACTCCAAACCATCAGCTTCCCGATTCGTGAGAGGAGTAAAAGCCCTCTCAGCTCCACGCCATGAGTACGGATCGAAATCTCTTGCCAGGACCAAAACTGCTATGTTCCTCTCGTTCAGATCCTTGGACACTTTACCGCCGCCACTGACGGCACAGCCGTACAGACACCAAAATGTAACAATAAAGAGAACGATCCAATGGCTGTATCCTACATGGTTCTGGTGCCACCCAAACAAAGGTTTCATAGTTCGCTTCTCCGATAAGGAGAGTAAGACGTTTGAACAAAACACGTCTATGAGCGATCCTCCACGGTCATAGACGTGGTATGTAAGTACATATTGCAATCTGCGATGTCTTGCAAATAGCATCTCCGTCGATTCCTACCAATCAGCTATATATCCTCGTTTTCCTGTTGACTCTGAAACACCCATGAGTATTTTAGAATATAGTCTAAAATAATGACACCACGATCAGAAAGGTCAGCAGAGATGGAACCACGCTATATCAAAGATAGTATTGACACGGATCTTGCGAACAGGATGGTATTCATCGGCGGGCCACGCCAAGTTGGCAAAACGACCCTTGCGCTATCTCTACTGGAGGGTGGCCAAGACGAGTCGTCGCCGGCTTATCTGAACTGGGATGTGTTGGCCGATCGCGAAGATATTCTGGCCGAACGACTCCCCGCAGATCAGACCCGCGTCATTTTTGACGAGATCCACAAGTACGCACGCTGGCGCAACTTGATGAAGGGATTGTTCGACAAGAACAAGACTGCCGTTTCCTTCATCGTCACCGGCTCGGCGCGTCTGGATTACTATCGCAAAGGCGGCGACTCCTTGCAGGGCCGGTATCACTACTATCGGCTTCATCCGTTCACGGCAATGGAATACGGGCAGACACCCAATGACGCGCTCGTGGAGCAATTACTCAGGTTTGGCGGTTTCCCCGAGCCTTTTCTCAGGGGTGAGGAGCGCTTTCAGCGCCGCTGGTTGCGCGAGCATTCCGCAAGAGTCCTCTATGAAGATCTCCGCGATCTAGAGCATGTCCGCGAGGTATCCATGCTAGAACTGCTGCTGTCGCATTTGCCGGCGTGCGTAGGCTCCCCTCTTTCGGTCAACAGTCTCAGCAAACTGCTGCAAGTGGCGTACGAAACCGTCGAGCGCTGGCTGACGATCTTTGAGCGGCTGTACCTGTGCTATCGCATTCCGCCGTTTGGAGCCAAGCGGATTCGGGCTGTCCGCAAGGATAAAAAGCTGTACTTCTGGGACTGGTCACGCGTGGCCGACCGGGGTGCCCGGTTCGAGAACATGGTGGCTGGTCACCTGCTGAAGTACTGCCACTATGTCGAGGACACCGAAGGGCATGAGATGGAATTGCGCTTCATTCGCGATACCGACAAACGCGAGGTGGACTTCGTCGTTTTACGCGATGGCAGAGCGGAATTTGCCGTAGAGTGCAAAAGCGGCGAACAAAGCGCTGCGCCCGCCTGCCGCTACTTCAGGGAGCGGACAGACATTTCACGGTTCTATCAGGTACACCTCGGCACAAAAGATTTTGGCAATGCCACCGCCAACACGCGCGTCCTGCCGTTTTCGACCTTCTGCTGCGAAGTAGGGCTGCCCTAATCTGGCGTCTCAAGGCTTCCTCATCACTGCGATGTCGGGGCCGCCTTCTGTACGAATATGAGGAGCTTGCTCCTGTCTCCTCACATCCTAATCATTCACTATCAAATCCTCTTTACAGGATAATTAGGGAAATTCTTGTTCCAAGTGCAGATATTGAAAACGCCACAGTTCGCAACGATTTTTCGCTTCCACTGCTTCTTCAGAGATTCGGGTAGCGCTTCCAACATAGGAAGTTTGCTTTTCATAGCGTCGGTTCTACGGGTCAGATCCGCTTTGGTCAATTTTTTGCTAGCAATGAGGATCCAGTAGTCAATGGGTTTGTCGATCCTATCGCATGCCCACTCATAGAGAAATGAATCGCGGAATTTATAGACTAGAGCACTGTCGATGCGTTCGTTTTTGAAATCTTTAATAAACTGTTCACTATTCTTGCTTAATGCGCAAGGATGCTCAGGATCCTTGATTTCGATGAACGACACTCGGCTGGAAAGCTCAACAATAAAATCCACAGCCTTCATGCGGCGGAGTAACCCACGAGACTCGTCGTCGAATTTCCTGACATTTGCGCCACAAGGGAATGTGATCTGGAGATTTCCTTCTGTTAGAGTCGTCATTATTCCTTACCTCAGACTGCGTTCAATCTCGCGATCGTACAGGCTATCGAAGGCTTGGGCGATGGCATTCGGATGGATATCCAGATAGGCTTCCGTTGTGTGTAAAGCGATCTGACCGTTTTCCGGGTGGCGATAGAGCGAGTGGAATGCGATTTGGTCCTGAGAATTCATCCGCAAATCTAGTTCCTTGAGAATCACATAGTCATGGGTGGCGATAAAAATCTGTACGCCCATGCGCTGTAATTCGAGGAGGGTTTCGACAAGTGGTCCAAAGAGCTTGGGGTTGAGGTTTGTTTCAGGCTCATCCCAAAAAAGGATGGAACCTTCGAGAATCGCGCCGTTCTGGATCAGTTGCCACAGAAGTCCTAGCTTGCGCATCCCCTCGGCGAGGAGCGTAAACTCTAGGTTTCCCTGATCGCTGTGGAGGAAGAATTCTTCGTTCTCGGTCGTGACTTTCCCGTCGATTATCTCTTGTAAATTGGCAAGCAATCGTCTACGATCATGGTCTATTGGATCGCGCAAGGGTGGCCGGTAGGCACGATCGAGAATATCGGCGTAAATCTCCTCAAAGTGAATTTCGCGTTGTGCATACAGGGAGCGAAAACCAGGCGCATTCGCGAGCATTTCCTTCACCGGGATATAGACACTTTCGACGGTATGGGCACACCATTCTTTTGCATTGGCAACCATGGAATCGCCGGAACGCATTGCAAGATTGGGGAAGTAAGCGTGGATTGACAGGGCATCATCGCGGAAAATTCCGATATGACAATTTACAAGATCATGCGAACTCGTTTGCTGCCGTCTGACTAGCCGACCGAGGTGTTGAAAAGACGGCATGAATACGCGAACGATCTTTTCCGCAAAATCTGCTTTCGTCTTACTGACGGCACATGCCGCGTAGGCGACCTTCATAAGATGGGTCTTGCCAGTTCCGTTGGCCCCTACGAGCACATTGATGCCTGGAGAGGCAATGAAATCAAGCCTTTCAAAAGCTGTAAATTGACTAAACTGTATTTTTGTGATGGCCATGCGTTTTCTCCTCTAGCAGCTTCGGCTCCGCGCTGGACGTATAGGCAGTATTAAGGGCCCTCTCGCCGTTGGTCAACAGCGTCTATTGGACTTCATTGGCGACTCCTGCGCTAGTGGTCGCCCCGACCTAAGGGGAGTGCTCCCCGGACGCTAGCTTCTAGTTCTTCTGGGAGAATAAACTAGGTAGGAAGGCCCCGGGACTGGGGATTGCCGATTTCCGCACCGGTAGCACCGTTCCAGCGTATGGCGAGGACGGTGTCCCACCTGTCGCCGTTGTCCCACTGCCCTTCTGCGACTGACCACTGACCGGGACCGCCGTCATGCAATACGCGGATCAGCCTCCAGTGGCGTTTGGGACTTCTCACATCTTCAGGTCTGATGTAATCAGTGGCCTCTGACATCTTTACCTCCTTCTATTGCTGTCTGTTTTCATAGCTAATACATAGGTATGTCACACCTAATATAGGTCTATTTTTAGCCGTCAAGCATCTTGCAGGGGTTTCCTCGAATCGGATCGGGCCGCGGCCAACGGCGTCCCGCCTCCCAAAATAAGCCTACTATCACCGGCTTATTGACTTTTTCCAAGCATCCACGTTCTTTGATTTAGTTCCCCTTTACCAACAGAAAAAGAGCCTACTATGACGACGCCTAAAACTAAAAAACGCAAACTCTTCAAACTTTTAGCCCCGCAGGCGGAAAGCGTTTATTTAGCCGCCTCTTTCAACGATTGGGACCCGCAGGCCCGCCCGCTCAAAAAAGACGCCCAGGGCCTGTGGAAAACTTCGGTCACTTTGCCTTTGGGCAAGCACGAATACCGCTTTGTGGTCGATGGCGAATGGCGCGATGATCCGCAGTGCCAAGAGCGCCGTCCCAACTCCTTCGGCACCACCAACTGCATTTTGCATGCCTGATTCACCGCGCTTTTAGGCGTGTTTTATCGCGTCCCTAGGCGTGAACAAGGCAGGGTGAAGCTGACGTTATCGCACCTTTAGGCGTACTCCCTTCGCCCCACAGCAGAAACAGCGCGGAAATTCCCTCGCCGTGCCACGCAAAACCTGAGCCTTATTCCCCGTCCCGAGGCCGGTATTCGCTGCGGGCGTTCCATCCAGGATACTGCGCTTCCAAGGCGTCGAGCGTCTGACGGGTGTAATATGGGTGATCGGGTGGCGGGAAGCGGAAGAGTTGGCGGTCGGCAGCGGAGAGGCCGGCGATAAACTCGCAAAAGTGCGGGTTGCGCCCCACGTGGGTGTAGTGCTCGACACCTTCCCAATAGTGGTCGGCGCGACCATAGGCGAATTTCCAGATATAGCGCTGCCCGTCGGCGCGCCGATAGTCGCTGGCGGCGTGCCAAGAGTAGTTGTGGAAGATGGCTACCGAGCCGCCAAGCGCGACCATTGGCTCCGCTCTATCCGCGTCCTGATGCTGGCCGTCCCCGTCGGCGACAAAGAGGGTCGGAGCCTGATCCTCTTCGACATCTTCGAGGCAGAACCAGAAGTTGAGCTGACTGTGGCGACGGTCGGATTCGGTGGGCGGCAGTAGCGAGTTATTGCCATTGTCGATGTGGAACGACCCACCCTTGCGGCCCGGATAGGAGACCAGTCCCAGTCCGGGCCGATAGTGGATTTGGTCGGTGCCGAGCCAGCGGCGGGCAAAGGCGATGCCCTCGCGATCGACGATGGCACGGTTGAGGCATTGTTCGGGATAGGGAAAATAGCAGGAGTCAATGCGGTCGGCAGGTGGATCGTCCGCGATTTCGTCCCAAGGTTTGAGGATGCGACGCAGGGCGGCGGCCATTTCCGCGCGTTGAGCTTCGGGGAAGTAATTGTGGACGATGACGTAGCCGCGCGTGGCAAGCGCTTCGAATACTTCGTCGTTTAGTCTTTGCTCCTGCATGATGAGTTCCTTTAGGCGACGTATTTTTGGATGCCGACGATGAGTGCGGAATCAGCGCGACAACGAGCTCCAAAAACAACAAGAGCATCCCACTTGTCAACTGGATTTTGGCCATTCTAACTATGCAAATGCAACATATTGAGTTACATTTGCATAGATGATAACCCGCAACCTCAAGCCGACTCTGCACCAACTGCTGAACAGCAACCCGGCGGTTGTCTTGATCGGGCCGCGCCAAGTCGGCAAGACGACGCTCGCCCGGGAAGTCGCCGACGAGCGCGATGCCCTCTACTTGGACCTCGAGCGCCCCAGCGATCTAGCCAAGATCGCCGACATCGAGCAATACTGCGCCGAAAACGCCAACCATTTGCTCATTCTCGACGAGGTGCATCGCGCACCGGGATTGTTCGCCCCGTTGCGCGCCATCATAGACGAACATCGGCGTGCTGGCAAGCGGACGGGGCTGTTCCTGTTGCTCGGCTCGGCCTCCATCGACCTGCTGCAACAGTCGAGCGAGACGCTGGCCGGCCGCGTCGCCTACTGCGAGTTGCATCCCGTCAATGCTAGCGAAGTGCCTGTCGGTGAACTGCGCCGGCTCTGGTGCAGAGGCGGTTTCCCAGAGAGCTACCTTGCCCCAAGCGACGCCGAGAGCCTCGACTGGCGACTCTCCTTCATCCGCACGTACCTCGAACGCGACATTCCCCAGCTCGGGCCGCGCATTCCCGCCGAGACCTTGCGTCGGTTCTGGACCATGCTCGCCCACAATCAGGGGCAAACCCATAACGCGGCCGCACTCGCCCGGGGCCTCGATGTCAGTGGCGTTACTATCGCCCGCTATCTGGACTTGCTGGCCGACCTCCTACTAATCCGCCGCCTTCCACCTTGGACGAGCAATGTGGGGCGGCGACTCGTCAAGGCACCCAAGGTATATGTCAGAGATAGCGGAGTCTGCCATGCGCTACTCGGCATCGAGACGCTCGACGACCTATTCGGGCATCCCGTCATTGGCGGCAGTTGGGAAGGCTACGTCATCGAGAACATCGCCGGTGCCCTGCCAAGACGTGCGTCTTGCGGTTACTACCGCACATCGGGCGGCGCAGAAGTTGACCTAATTGTTAATCTCGGCGCTGGCGAAATCTGGGCCATCGAGATTAAGTTCAGCTCGGCCCCCAAGGTCTCCAAGGGATTCCACTCGGCTTGCGAAGACCTGCGGCCAGACCGGAAGTTCGTCGTTCACGCTGGCAGCGAAAGTTTCCCACTGGCAAAGGACATCCGCGCCGTGACGCTGCCCGCCATCGTCCAGCTACTGGCGCAATCGCGTTGAGTCATGCGGGACATATCGGCAGGAATAGATACGCGTACGCCGCCAAAGTAGTAGCCATGCGAAAGGTTGGCTTTAGTTTTGCTCCTGCATGATGAATTCCTTTAGGCGACGTATTTCTGGATGCCGACGATGAGTGCGATGCTCAGGGCCGAGATCAGCGCGACACCGACGAGCGTGATAGTCAGGGTCTCGTCTATGAACAGGTATATCCCCAAGCCCATCAGGATGGTCACAACTCCCATGAGGAAGGTCATCAGCCCCACCCAGCGAGCCAACCCGTCCTTATCGGCGACCCGGTCTGGGTTGAGACCGGAGATCAGACCGACGCGTTTCTTAACCCCGATCAGATAGGCGATGACATAGAGCGGCAGGGCGGCGAGCAGCATGACGAGGAAGATAATTAGACCTGTGTCCATCTGAGTATCCTTTTATATACGGAACGACTGGTTAGGGACTTTTTAACCTAAAAATATGACTGAACTGTAAACGACTGGACAGAGTCGAAATTTTGTTCAGTAAACAAGTCTATTGCCATCCTCGAACAAATGGCTATTTTAATGGGCGTCAACACTCTGGTAGACACCTGCCCGTCGGGTGGCCTACTGAATAAAATAGCCGTAGGACAAGAGAACCGGGGTAGCTCCTCGATTCTGGTGAATAGGTAGGGACCTTCCCGCATGTCTGCGAGAGTGTTGACAACTGCCCGGCACCCATAGGGCCGAGGCAGCAACTTCAACCGCAGAGAAGGGAAGGTGTACCATGCTCCGCATTACACTCGCAACAATTACAGCATTCTTTCTCATTTCTTCAGATCCAGTAAAAGCAGAGAAGCCAAGTCAAACTGAAGAAGGAATTTATCAAACAGGCTTTGGAGTGCATACCTACCTACTTGACGGAGAGTTGTCAGATGAAAGCGCCACGACGTTAAGCGGATTTTCAGGATTTAATTGGAGTGGAAGGAGAATTGTCGGTGTGAGGCTCTCATATGCAAAGTACGAATTAACCAGAACAATTGGGAATTTTAGAGTTGACAATGACACAAAAACAATAATATCAATAACACCTTTAATACGATGGAGATTCAAAGCACAAGACAAGCTACAACCCTTTTTAGATGCAGGAATCGGCATAACGGATCAGTATGCAGGAGTGGGAGGTTTTAAGTTGGCTTTCACTTTTGGACTGGGAATGCAGTACAAGGTAAAAGACACTTGGGGACTATTCATAGAAAGTCGAGGAATTGGATGGAACCAAGAAGAGATGTCTATCGAAGACTCGGACAAGGATATTTCAACAAATGAATTCACTTTGGGATACATGCAATTCTTTTAACCAATTAAACAAGTTTTCGTAGACAACGTATTGAGCAGTCGATTCCGAGGATTACAGACAAAGCAGTCTGTATTACAGTCGTTAAACAGTGGGAGCAAGGGGAGTGCGATCCCCTTGCTCCCTTGACGACAAAAGGGGATCGACATGAAGGCCGCTGATCATACCACTGCCGCCAAAACGAATCGTCCAGCCAGACCGTCAGGCTACCGCGAGCCATCAACGCTCGATTATACGACGACCAATTCTTAACCCGATACACCAGTTGCGACTTGACCGAGGACGAACCGCCAGATACTTTGCTCATCACAGGCTCTTTGGGAAGAGAGGTACGTGTTTCTTGCCGGAAACTTTAAAGCCGTTGGTGACGTCGTGCGGACATTTACTTGGTCCACTCTATTTGATGTGCTTAACCTGTTCCCATTCTCGTTTCAAAAGTACGTTTGCGAGCCTAATAGATTTAGTCTTCCATTTCAACCATTCATTCCTCGTGCTTGCTGTATTTTGGCTCCTCCAAGGACACTGCTCTCTAGGAAGACGTAGTTCATCACTAGCCTCCTTGTCGACATCTATGCCTTCAAAACCATACATGAAGCGAATCACCGCCATAAGACCTCGGTGAACTCGCTCGCTGGGATTGAGATACAATTCCAGCTTGGTGAGATTCTGTTCAATTTCTAGAAAAGCGGCATCAATCATGCGATCACTTGCCTGCGGGGATGGAAAAGCGGCAATTAGAGTACTGATTTCTGTACGAATAGAGTTGATCCATGCTTGTCGGTTTTCAGATCGTGATTTTAGTCGGACATGGCTTTGGTGCATAAAACTCGTGCCGGGGTGTTGGCTTCTTGTGTGTGTAGTTTAGGCTTTCTCGGTTAGGGGATAGGATTCGGGTTTAGCCAAATGCAGTAGCCGGTTGAGTATG
>JAJDUT010000034.1 GCA_022826515.1 Candidatus Latescibacterota bacterium | reverse complement strand
ATCTTTGATACTCGGTCAACTGGTGATATGTCCTCATAGTGCCTCCGTCCGGAGCTGCATGTGAAATGGTCCGAGGAAATATACCAGTTGGCCATTTCTTTTCCAGCGCCAGCACGATTGCACTTACAAGTTGAATTCAAGCTCAATTGATATAGCGCTCCAGATGAGCCAGCGCCCGGCCGCTGTCGGTAGCTTCCTTAGCCTCGGCCAACCCCTCTTCCGCACTCGCACTTAGGCCCAGATAGTAGTCAGTCAGGCCAGCGTTGAGCACTATGCGATCGTAAACAGGCCCCCGTTCGCCCTTGAGTGCCGCCAGCCCCATATCGGCAAAAGCCCGCGCACTCACCTCCGCAGGACGCGGACTTTGCTCGTAGCAAAAGCCGTATTCCTCCGGGTCCACATCGCAGGCAACCGTCGTCAGTGCACCACCGACGCGGCGGAATCCCTGCACGTAGTTGATGGCTTTGCGCCGTGCATCCGAGGGCTTGCCCAATCGCAACCCATAGTGGCTGCTCCCTTCCTCACCTTTGATCACCAGCCCGGCGTCCAAGCCGCGTGCCGCCATCAACCCCAACAGTTTATCCTCGTAGCCGGTGTGATAAAAACCCGCGATCATGCCGTTCCAAGTCACGCCAGCAAACAACTGCTGCGCCTTCTCGGTGGTAGCCCAAGGCGGGCGTTTGGCAATGTGAGTGCGCAAATGGCGCAACGCGTACGCGCGGGGAGCGTACTCGCGCTGACTCACATACGCGAACCCAACGGCCGGGTCTTCAATGCAACGGGCCGCCTCCATCAGCGGCAGATCAACTCGCGCCCCCAAGGCCGCTAGCACCCCTTCCTCGGTGACTCCGCGCTTGGGCGGCATTTCAGCGACGCCGTGTAGCACGGTTGCCCGACCCAAGGCCGCGCGCACAGCAGCGACGAACAGCGTCGGGCGAAAATAGCGCGCTGCACCGTCAAAAGGCTGGCCAAAATGCAGCAGCGAATCGACTTGGACCCGCAGCGCTTCTTCCGGGCGGCGCACGGCGTCGAGATGAGCGCGAACTTCTTCCTCATTTTCGATATTCATCCGCTGGCCAATCAAGAACGCAGCCATCAGCGAGGGACGCACTTCGCCCGCTAACATAGCCTCAAGCGCACCGCGCACTTCCTCGTAGCACAAATGCCCACCCTGCAAAACCGAGCGCAGCGCTTCAACCACCCGCGCTTCGCCCGCATCGCAACCGGAGAAATCAGGTGCCATTCCCAGTAGGAAGCGCAAATCCTCGGGCATCTCGCCAAGCGCGTCCCCATAGCGGTCAAACGCCTCGACCTCGGCCGCGCTCCAACCGGTCTGTGCGCCGAAGGTGCGGCGGATGGACATCGCCGCGAAAAACGCACCCATCTGGGCTGGAGAAACCTGCTCTGCGCGAGGCAAGTCCCCCTTGAGCGAAGCGAGAATCAGTTCAAGGATTCGCTTAGGATCGGGGTCGCCCTCTTTTTTCCCCAGCGGACGGCTCTGGTGTGGCCCGGTACAGACGCGCGCTTGCGCCTCCAGCACTTCCTCGTTGGGACCGGGATAGGGATCGGCTTCAGACACGATTTTTCTTCCTCGATGAGCTAATGTTACACATGGACCCCTTGGGTATAAGATGCTTCGCTCGCTCAGCATGACACTGGGGACCGAAGTGCTAGCACCTGTCATGCTGAGCGGAGCAAAGCGGAGTCGAAGCATTTCTATGGCTACCAGTTCCTAGCACGTCAGTTAAAAAATATACGATCCCCAGCCAACGTGCGCCCGACCTTAGACGCAGGGAATCCAACGGCACCGATTGCGCGAAACACAGGTTCAACGCAATTTTTGATATTCCCTTTTCCGCAAGGAGGAATCTCCCATGCGCTGCTTGCCTTTGTTGTTTCTCATCGCGGTCACAATCGCGGCCTGTGGTTCGTCCGATCCGGCCCCCCCAGCATTGACCCACTACGTCGCAGCCCAAGAAGCCCTAGCCGCCGACGATCTAGACCAAGCGCGTCAAGCACTGCAAGACTTGGTGCAAAGCGCCAGCCCAACGCTCAAACCGCTGGCGGAAAAAGCCGCAAGCGCCGCTGATATTACTGCGGTGCGCGTTGCGTTCAAGCCGCTGTCCGAAGAAGTGCGGAAGGGCCAAATCCCCGAGGGCTACGTCGTGGCATACTGCCCAATGGCCGACGGCGACAAGGGGGCGCACTGGGTGCAAAAAGACCAACCCCAAATCGCCAATCCCTACTTCGGCGCTTCCATGCTCCGCTGCGGCGTCTTCAAGGAGTAGCCCCGCCCGCACATGATCCGCGTAGAATCCGCTACCCGCCGCTACGGCCTTTTAACCGCAGTTGACGAAGTCAGCTTTGCCGTTGACCAAGGCGAGATCGTCGGCTTTGTCGGCCCCAATGGCGCTGGCAAGAGCACCATGCTCAAGATGCTCTCCACCTTTATCCACCCCACGGCCGGCACCATCTCCATCGACGGACTCGACGTGGTGGAACATCCGCTCGCCGTGCGCCGCCGCATCGGCTACTTGTCGGGCGACACCCCGCTCTACCAAGAGATGCGCGTCGATAAATTCCTCCGCTTCATCGCCCGAGCTCGCGGACTCGAAGGCGACGCCTTGCAGCAGGGCCTAACGCGCGCGGTCGAACTCTGCGGGCTCGAAGACGTGCTCACCCAGCGCATCAAGGAGTGCTCCACCGGGTTCCGCCAGCGCATCGGCCTAGCTACTGCCATGGTCCACGACCCGCCGGTCTTGCTCCTCGACGAGCCAACCCACGGCTTCGACCCCTTGCAGGTCCTAACCTTCCGCGACACCTTGCGCGCCCTCAGCCCGGGCCGGGCGATCCTCTTTAGCACCCACATCATCGGCGATGTCGAAGCCATTGCCGACCGCGTGTTGATCATCCATCAGGGGCGCTTGCTCGGCGATGGCCGCGTCGAACAGTTGGGCGCCGACGCCGGCATCCCCGGGGCCGGTCTCGAAGCAGTCTTCGCCCACTTAGTCCGCACCACGACTCGACTGAGCGGTTCGGCTGAGCGCACCGTCGAAGCCTCGCCGAAGTCAACCCCTGCCCATGTCTGACGCGCAACGCCTTTCTACTGCCGAGTGCCTGCGCGGCGCGCGCATTGTCTTCGACCGCGAGCTAGAGTCGTACTTTGACTCGCCCATTGCCTATGCGTACGCCGCGGTCTTCTTGGTGCTGTCTTGCACCACCTTTATGAACTCCTTCTTCCTCGACGGAGTAGTAGATATGGGGCCGTACTTCACCGCCCTGCCCTTTCTGCTGATCCCCTTCGTCCCAGCCATTACCATGCGGGCTTGGGCCGAAGAACATGCCCAGCACACCTTTGAGCTACTGATGACCCTGCCGCTGCACTCCTTACAGGTCGTGCTAGGCAAGTATCTCGCGGCTCTCTGCTTCTACGCAATCGTCCTCGCCGGTAGCTTGCCCATCGTGCTGATGCTCCTCTTCCTCGGCGACCCCGACCTCGGGCGCATCTGCGCGAGTTATCTCGGCGCGCTGCTGTTGGGTGCTTTCTTCCTGTCCTTCGGCCTCTTTGCCTCCGGCCTGACTCGCGACCAGATCGTCGCCTTTGTGCTCGCCGCGCTCTTCGGCTTCTTCTTCGTGCTCAGCGGGCACGAAAAAGTCGTCGAAGTCCTCGACGGACTCGCGCCAGCCTATCAGCCAGGCACGTGGCTGTACGAGACCATATCGGTCCTGCCCCACTACGAGGCTTTTGGCCACGGCGTAATCGCCCTCGCCGATCTGCTGTACTTCGCGTTGATGAGCGGTTTTTTCGTCTCAATGAACTATCTCAGCCTCCAGAGATCCAAGTATTGAAGCGGCATTTCTTGCTCCAAATCGCGCTGGCTTTTGCGCTGCTGTTGGGCATCGTCGCGTACGCCAGCCGCCTCCTGAACCTAACGGGAAGTTGGACCCTAGACCTAGCAGGGGACGACATCGCCACGCTCGCACCGGCGACCAAGCGCTACCTCCGCTCCTTAGAAACCCCGCTCTCCATCACCTACTTTGCCACCGCCCGCGAAAACATGCCGGCGCACCTCAAAGAACTCGAGCCCCAAGTCCGCCGGCTCCTGTCGGCTCTGCGCGACCAAGCACCCGACCGCATCGACTATCGGGTCATCGACCCGGACCTAAGCGGGCGCGCTGGCATCGGTTATGCAGCCAGCAAAAGGGCCTCCTCCTTCAGCGTGCGGCGGGTGTTGCACGACGAGCGTTCCGAGCAAAAAATCTGGTCCTCGCTGGTAATCGCGCGCACCAACGCGCCCGAAGTGCTCGTCCAAAGCATCGAGCCAGAGCACCTGCCTTATCTAGAGGAGTACGTCATAGCCCAACTGCAGGCCGGACGAGCGCCGCCGCAACCGACCTTTGGCGTATCGGCACCGCCGCCCTTCCAGCTTTTGGCGGCCTTTCTCAACGAGGCCGGGCCAGTCGTCGAACTAGACCTCAACAGCAATCCCATCATCCCCCCGGAAATCGACGTGCTGTTCTGGATTCAGCCCGAAGTCGCCACACCCGAGCACGTGCGGCAGTTGCTCGCCTTC
Source organism: Candidatus Latescibacterota bacterium (assembly GCA_022826515.1). Next base: position 47,433 of record JAJDUT010000034.1, on the reverse strand, counting down.
CTAGCATCCGGCCGCAGTGCCGTGCTCGCTGGCAGCACCTACCAGATCGGCTATGCCCCACAGGAGGACGCGATTTCCTATTGGGTACACCACGCGCCGCCTGCTTGGGGACAACTGCTCCAGCCCTTTGGCCTCCGACCGGTACCGGACCTGCTCGTCGATAAAAATACCGGGCCGGTCATCCTCGACATGGGCGAAATCGTTGCGCCTTTTCACCTCCGGGTACTGCCCGCTTTTTACAACATGAAGAGCTTTGCCGCACCAGGTCGCGGCGGGCTTAATTTCGTCGCCGCTAGCGCACTCGAAGTCGATCCGCAGGCCGTCCAAGCCAAGGGCTTCCACGCGGAAATCGTCGGCACCACCACCGAAAGCCCCCGCGTCCTGCCCCTGCCCACCGGCCCCTTCACCGACGCCGACTTAGCTGGCGGCCTACCAGTGCCCAAACAAAATTTGCTGGTCCTGCTCAAGCCGGACGATCCTTGGCAGGGGCAGCTATTCGTCTTGGCCAGCGCGTCGCCCTTCCAAGACGGCATCATCAACCAACCCGGCTACGCCCACCGCGTCTTCCTGCAAAACCTCATCCGCACCTACGGCCAACCAGAGCGCGTACTCCGAGGACGCGTAGAAAAAGGCGGGCCGCAGCGGCTAGTCCCACCCGGCACACTCGCCCGTTTCTTCTGGCGGTTCTTTGCGGTCTTCTTGGTACCCCTAACATTTGTAGGTCTCGGCGTTAGGCACTACCTCCGCTACAGTCGCCCAAGTTGGTCAACCGGCCGTTGGAGACGACCGCTCGGCATCGCCTGCTTGGTGCTCCTCGTTGGTGCGCTCGTCTGGCGCGGCCGCGGCCCCTATCTCGACCTGACGGCCGACCAACTCAACACGCCATCGCCGCTTTTGGGCCGCTTGTTGCAGGGCACCTCTCTATCCGCCGAACTGATCGCCACACACCGGGCCTCCATGCCCCGGCAGCTCAAAGACGCCGAAGACCGCATCCGCACCTTGCTCGCCGACTGCAACATTCCCCTGCGCGTAATCCGGCCCGACGCGCTGACTCCCGATCAACAGCAGACGTTCGCCGCCGAGGGGCTGACACCCTTCCCAGTCGAAAGAGTCCTCCACGACACGCTCGCCACCCAATACGTATGGAGCGGCCTGCGTCTAATTGACAACGCGCACATCATCACCGTGCCGCGCCTCGACCAACACTCCCTGCACCACCTCGAATTCCTCTTGGCCGCAGCCGCCCACAACCTGCAACAGGGGCACAAAATGCGCGTGGCCGTCATCTCCGACTTACCGCGCCTCTCGCCGGCCGAAGCCCTCGAAGACTACCAGAAGAAGGGCCTCATCGCCCCGGGCGGCACCGACGTGTACAGCGACTTAAAAACCCTGCTCGCCGACTATCTCTACGACGTCCGCTACATCAATCCCCGTACGCCAGTCATGCCTCAAGACATCGACGTTCTCGTGTGGATGCAGCCGCGCCGCGACTCGGGTCCGATCCTGCTGCTGCTGAGCCAACATCTCGCGCAGGGGGGCAAGGCCATTGTTGCCATGCAGCACTTCAACATCCAGCAGCGCCAGTACCGCGGCTCGGGATTTCAGACGGTGTACTGGCCCCAGCCCCAATTCCAAGACCTCGACCGCTACCTGAAGCTCTTTGGCGTCGAACAGATCCGCGAAGTGCTCTTCGACCGCACCCAGTCGCACCTCGACCTAGAGACCCAAGTCAACCGCACGGCCGTGCGCGAGTACGATCCGCAAAAGGTCGCCTTGCCTTTCTTGATCCGCGCCGTCGGCCAGCACTACGACCACACCTCGCCGATCACCCGACATCTCGGCGATCAGCTCTTTATCTGGGGAAACCGATTTGCCCTGAACTCGACAGAGCTAAGCAGCGCAGGCATAACGGCCCAAACCCTAATCTCCACCTCGCCCCAAGCCTGGGCATACCCCTGGCAGGGCGGTTGGCTGCCGCCCGAGGTCTTCGCCCCGCAGACGTACCTGCCCGGCCCCCAACCCCTAGCCGCGCTGCTTACCGGTCCCTTTCCCGAGGTCGCCTTCGCCGAAGACGAGGACGGCCGCGCCACGCTCCAGCGCGTGGGCGAACGTCCGCGACAAACGGGGACCTTACTCCTGATCGGCTCTTCGGAAATGTTCAAAAACGAGCACCTGCTAACCCCGGGCTTTCAGCACGATCAATTCTTGCTCAATGCCGTGGCATACAACGCTTATGGCGAGGAGCTAGCCGCCTTACAGGCGCGGCGACCGACTCCGCGCGGCTTCCCCTTCCAGAGCGCCGAATCCAAGCGCCTGTGGCGCGTGTTCGTGGTGGGTGCGGGACCGTTGCTGTTTTTGGGCTATGCCCTCTATCGCCGCACGAGGCGCACGTGATCCGCTTGCTCTGCGCGTTGGGGGCCTTGCTGGTCCTGCTCGTCCTCGGGGAGAGCGCACTGCGCGAGCACCAGCGCACGGTGCGCCGCACCGCCGGTGCTCTGCGCCTCTTGACACCCGAATCATCCTCAGCAATCGATCAGATTGAGGTCCACGCCGCCGGACGCCGTTGGCACTACGTCCGGCGCGGGAACACTTGGTATTTCCCCGCGTACCACCGCGCCTTTGTCCTCAACCGCCGCGTCGATCACCTACTCCAGGGTCTGCTCGCCACTCCGGCGACCTTCGTCTCGACCGAGCCTGGGGACTTGGCCCGCTATGGCCTCGGGCCGGGTAGCGTCCGCATCCACCTGCTCGACCAACAGGGGCGTCCCTTGCTCGAAGTGCGCCAAGGTCGCGGTGCCCCCGGGGCCCGTGCGGGAGAATCGTACGTCCAGCGCATTGGTGCCGACAGCATCTTCCACCTCCACGCCCACCCCGTCCACGCCCTCGACACCGCGCCGCCCGCTCCCATGCTCGACCGCCGCGTCCTGCCCCAAGCCTTGCAGCGCAAGGGCCTCCGGCAAATCGCCTTCGCCGGCGACCCTTCCTACCCGATGCAATCCCTCAGCCGCCAGCTAAAGGCCATGACGGCACCAGGCCCCATGATGCCGACCTACGAGTGGATCGCCTCGTCTGCTACCGGTGCGGAGACCTGCCTCTCCGCGAGCGTAGAAGCCTACGCCGACTTCCTCAAACGCCTGACGTGGTCGGCGTTGCACGATCCGAGCCGCACCGATGCCTTTGTCCAAGCCAGCTATCTCTATCTCGAAGACGAAGAGGGCACCATAGACACCCTCGCCATCGGCGCAGCCGACGACCGAGGCCGCTACCTCCGCCTCCACACCACCGGCCACGTCTTCACCATAACGCCTGAAAAAGCAGCTCTCCTCTTCCCCACTCGCTCCGCCCTCCTCGACACGCTCCCCCAACCCTCGCCCTACCACCAAGCTCGCTAGCCATGCTCTATCGCAATCTACTGAGCCACCAGTGGAATGAGTTCATCCGCAACCCCTCTTGGCGTGGCATAAGCGTCGCCTACGCCATTTTTCTAGTTCTGCTAGCGCTGTACTTCCTGCTCGTCCTCGCCCTCTCGGGTGCCATGATCGGTCGTCTGCTAACTAGCCAAGATCCCGCAGCCGATGTCGTCCGCGTAGTCAATCAACACTTATTGAGCGGCTTCTTGCTCTTGTTCCTAGGCCGCTTACTCTTCCAAAATACGCCACAGCTAAAAATTGGCCCCTATCTTCACTTGCCCATTTCCCGGCCCGCGCTAGCGCGATTTTTCTCTTTGGCGGCCCTGTTCCACCTGCACAACCTATTGCCGCTGGCCTTCTTCATCCCGTTCTGGATCAGCAATCTAGCACTGGATTACCCAGCTTTTACAGCGCTGTCTTGGTTGGCGACCATCGTGGCGGTCCTCGGTCTATCCAACTACTTGGTCATCTGCGTCCGCCTAGTCTTGGCCAGACGCGCCTTGCCAGTCTGGATCTTGGGCGGTGGAGTCAGCGGCCTAATCGCGTTGGATTATTGGCGGCAGTGGGGCTATACGAACGCACTGTCGAGCGCAGTATTCGACTCTTTGCTGGGACCGGGCGGCCCTGTGTTGGCGCTGGCCCTGCTAGCGGCGACTTGCCTGCTCTTTGGCTTGACCTGTCGCTTGTTAAAGGACCATTTGCACGACGAAGCCTCGTCCGAAAAAGGCTTCACTACTAAATCTCAAAGTTTACTCGACTGGCTAGCCGGCTTAGGTCCGGTAGGCCAACTGATGGCGTTAGAAATCAAACTAGCGATCCGCAATAAACGGCCCCGACAAATCCTGTGGTCTGCCCTGATGTTTTCAGCGGCGGGGCTGATAAACTTCATACTTCTTACCCGTGGTTCGTCCGACTCTGTTGTGCCTACGGCCACCTTAATATTCTACCATATTTTTTGGGGATTCTTTCTCACTAGTGGTTTCGTGGTCAACTACGGCCAATTTATGTTCGGTTGGGAGAGTCTTTATTTTGACGGCCATCTGACCCGGCCGGTCCATTTCCGTCACTTGCTATGGGCCAAACTACTACTGATGCAAATTTCCTGCCCGGTATTAGCCCTAGTGTGCCTGCCGTTCTTGCTGATCTTTGCTTCTGAATTACTCGTCACGTACAGCGTCTTTTTGCTCTACAATATCGGTTTTAGCACGGCTTGTATGCTTTTTTTCGCCACCATGAACCGCAAACGCCTCTATATCGCCCCTTCCTCATTTTTTAACCAGCAGGGCACCTCCCTGCACCATCTGCTAGCCATCATCCCCTTGTTGGCCCTACCCGCGATTCTAATGCTGGCGACCGACTATGGCCCGTTGTCTCTAGCTGTCGGCGGCCTGCTGTGCTGGGCACTCAGTCCTGTTTGGGTCCGTTTGTTGGCCCATCGGCTGCAAAAGTGCAAGTACCGCATGGCTGCCGGTTTTAGGGGGAGCACCTGAACATGCACCTACAAGTCCAAAATTTGCAAAAGCGCTACGGCCTAGCCACGGTTCTCGACCTGCCCGAACTCGATATCGACAGCGGTGCTAGCTTCGGCTTGGTGGGCAACAACGGCGCTGGCAAGACCACCTTTTTGCGCCTCGTCCTCGATCTGATCCGCCCGAGCGAAGGCCAAGTGCTGCTCAACGGGCAAAACGTGGCCCAAGACGACGCTTGGAAGGGCTATACAGGATCCTACTTAGGCCCTGGCTTCCTAATAGACTACCTGACGCCCGTGGAATACATCCACTTCGTCGGCAGCCTGTACGGCATGAACCCGGTTCAGGTAAAAGAAAAATGGGACCACTACCGTCCCTTTTTCGGCGATCAACCGCTCAATGGAACTGAGTACATCCGCAATTTATCCGAGGGTAACAAGAAAAAAATGGGACTTGTTGCAGCCTTGATGGTCGAGCCGCGGCTGCTGGTACTGGACGAGCCTTTCACCAACCTCGATCCGACGAGCCAAATCCGCCTCAAGGACACGCTAAAAACCCTCGACCAAACCACTGATACTACCCTCGTCATCTCCAGCCACGACCTCAACCACATCACCGAAGTCTGCCGCCGGATTGCCGTCATTGAGCGCGGCATCATCGTGCGCGATATCCACACAGCCCCGGATACGCTACGGGAATTGGAGCACTACTTTGCCGTTGAGGAAGCGTAAAAGATGCAGTCGCCCTACTTCACTGATAAACACAAAATGGGACCTCGATTTGAGGTCCCATTTTGCTGACTCGCTGTGCAGCGCTGCTTACCTGAGCAGCAGCATCTTCTTGACTTCAACGAACTCGCCACCCGCCTGCAAGCGGTAAAAATACATCCCCGACGACAAGCGATGCCCGCTGTCGTCGGTCGCATCCCACTCCACTGCGTAGCGACCCGCACTCTGATATTCGGCAACCAGCGTCCGCACCGGCTGACCTACTACATTATACACGGTCAACTCCACGTCCGCCGCCTGCGGCAGCGCATACTGGATCGTCGTCGCTGGGTTGAACGGGTTGGGGAAATTGTCCGCCAAGGCAAACGCTTCCGGCCGCGTTTGAACCGCTGTCTTCGCCGCCTCTGACGCTCCCGGGTCGCTCAGCGTGATTTCTACCTCGCCCCCCTCCAGCCCGTCAATCGTCCCGATCAGCCTGATGATCTCGTCGCCTTCCTCCAAGTTGTCGGCGACTGGATCGACGTAAAAATTCATCGTCCCTGTTATCGAGCCAGCCGGAATCTCAATCATAGGAGTAAATAGCGCGGCGTAGTCCAAATCGCGCGTCGCTGAGGACTCGTTATCAATAGCCAAGCGTACGGTTGCATCTTCTTCCAATGCCTTGCCGTCCAACGTGGCGGTGATCGCAACAGTGATCAAATCGTCATTCTCGCTCAACGTGTTCGGGTCCGCCGACAACGCGATGGACGTACTCGGGGTTTCGTCATCTCTGAGCTCGATGTCCGTCAATAGGGTCTCATTTGTCGATATGAGCGTAGCCTGCACGCCCAAAGCCTTCAGGCCCTCTTCATCATCGTCGTTGATGGGAGTAAAGGTCAGCGTCGTCGTCCCCTCGGTAGCGCCAACCGGAATGACGATAATCGCATTTAGTTTCGCCGTATAGTCCACATCGCGCGTCGCCGCCGTCCCCTCGCTTGGATCCACAATGGCAAACCGCACGATTTCGACAGACGTGGCAGCAGCCCCCAAGGTAAACGTCAGCGAGACTTCCGTCGTCGCAGCGTCCTCGCGGATCACCGCCGGCACCGCCGTTAATCTAGCGGGCGCAACCCTAGGCGCAGGATTGACCGTGATGGAAAAAGTCAGCGTGGCCGTGGCGCTGTTATCGTCAGTTGCGGTGTAGGTGACGGCAACCGCACCGTCGGTCGCTGCCGTAGGCGTGCCCCCAAGCGTCCGCGTAGCCGCGGCAAACTCCAAACCCGACGGCAAAGTCGAAACGCTATACGTCAACGCGCCGTCGCCACCCGATGCCTCCGGCAGCACCCAATCGGTAATCGTCGTACCAGCCGTGTATGTCTGGGCGTTGATCGAAGCATCTGCTGCGAAGACCGGCACCGTTCCTTCCTCCGGGATCGCAATGGTGAAGGTCAACGTGGCTGTGTCGCCGTCGTCGTCAGTCGCAGTGTAGGTGACCGCAACCACGGTCGCTGCCGTAGGCGTGCCCCCAAGCGTCCGCGTAGCCGCGGCAAACTCCAAACCCGACGGCAAGGACGAAACGCTATACGTCAGCGCGCCGTCGCCACCCGATGCCTCCGGCAGCACCCAATCGGCAATCGCCCTCCCAACCACATACGTCTGGGCGTCGATGGCAACGTCCGCAAACGAAGGCACGCCGCCTGCACCGGTGTCTTTCAGCATTATGTCCGCGGTGCTGACCGTCACCTTGACATCGTCCCCGTCAGCATATTGGGTGGTGATTTGATTGTTGTCGTACGGCACAGTCACCCTGATTATCTCGTCGGCCTCCGCGCTCTTGTCGTCAACAGGGGTAATGTTGATCGTCGTCGTACCCGACACCGAGCCGGCCGGAATCGTCAGACGACGCATCCTTGCCGTATAGTCTATGTCGCGCGTCGCCTCAACAACATCCACGACATTGCCGTTATCGTCCGTATCCTTGGGATCAGAGTCAATGGTCAAGATCATGACCACATTAGCGTCGAAAACCTTCCCATCCAACGTTCCGGTCACCACAACATCGGTCACACCGTCCCCTTCGCTTATCGTAGCCGGATCCACCGTCAGCGCAATGTTCATGCTCTTCGCGTCGTCGTCGGCGATCACTATCGTTCTAGTCGCCAACACGGCACCGACTGTAACCTGTATGTATATCGCCCCTCGCTGAACCACATCGGTGTCGTTGATCGGGGTGATGGTGAGCGTCGTCGTCCCCTCGGTAGCACCAGCCGGAATGATGAATGGCGGGCCAAAGACCAGCTTGTAGTCCACATCGCGTGTCGGCGTGTTCGTCACAGTAGCTCCAGACGGCAAAACAGCGCCGGTCGGCAAAACAGTGAGCCTCACCGTCTCGTCCTCAACCAGGGCCTCCGTCAAGGAGACTTTCAGCTCGATCGCCGTTTCACCGGCGTCCTCGCGGATACTCTCTTGACTGAGCGTAATGGCATCGGCCGTGGCAGCGATCTCCTTCTTTATTTTTATATCTACCGGACGGAGTGTTAGCCCATCGTCTTCAATCTGTATTCCTGGAGCGTCCGCGTCCGTATCATTATCAGGGGATCCCACCCGGATCGTGCCAGGCAATCGGCTTCGAGGAGTGATGGTAATCGTCGCCGTCCCCGACACTGAATTGCTCGGAATCGTCAGCGTCGTCAGCGTTACAGTGTAGTCCAAATCGCGCTCCGCCTCGCGATTATCCTTCGTCGCATCGGCATCGTCGATATCGCCATCGCCATCGGTATCGGTGTTGGGATCGTGTGTCAAGCCGGGATGATCGCTAATGGTCAAGGCGAAGCTCGTCTCCTCGTTTAAAACCTTTCCATCCAAGGTTGCTGTCACCGTGATTTCGGTTGCACCATCGAACCGGTTTAGCTCGTCAATATCCGCCGACAGGTTGATGTTTCTGCTCTCCTTGTCGTCGTCAATCAGCGTAATAGTCGCTGGTTCAACCGTCTTACGGCCAGCATTGCCGCTGATCACAATGGGAAGATCTTCGTCGATGATATCGTCGTTGATGGGAATGAAGGTGAGCGTCTCCGTGGCCTTTTTCTCGCCAGCCGGAATCCTGAGAACGGGCAGCCCGATGTAGAAGCGACTATTAAGCCCTTCATGGGAGACATCCAACAGCACATACGTATCTATATCCACCGCGGTATCATCAGTGACTTCGACCGTCACTTCAACATCGGTCTCACCGGCGTCTTCGCGTACACTCGCGAGGTTTACCGACAGCACCAAGTCCGCCTGCGCCGTTGTCGAGGTACTAATATCCGCAGCCTCGTCGGAACTCACCGTTATATCGGAACTCATCGCTCCTGTCAACGCGGGCGGCTCTGGTGCCCATTCGGATACGAATTTCGATTTTGCCGAGCGCACCTGCACTTCATAAATCGCCTCGCTGTTCAGGCCGGTAGCCTCGTACGGCACAGTAGTACCAGCACCTTCCGCGTATGTTATTTCTTGACTGTCGGCTTGGAACTTCTTGAGGGCGTCGAGGACGGGTTGCCAGCCCGACCATATTTTGAGGCTCTCCTCGGCCTCAGCCACCGTATAAGGCGTTAAGATAGCCGAATACTCCACGCCAAAGGCGATCAGCACCCGCAGCCAGTTCTCGCCCCGGCTGGCGGTATCCTTGTTGATGTCGTAGTATTGCCGCACCGTGTCAATCAGGTCGGCATATTCGTCTTGCAGAGCCTGTAACCTCATCCTTTGTTCTTCTGAGACAACAGATTCCCAAGCCGCCGTTCCCTGCTCCCGGTATCTCACCTGGTAGGTATTTTGCTCTTGGTTGGTTCCGGTTTGTTCCCACGTAACCGAAAGTGCGCCGTTTACAAGGGTCGCCACCACGTTGGTGGGCGCTAAGGGCAATCCGGGCACAAGCGCCGCTAGCTCACCCGACAAGGCCCGACCGTCCGCCGTACATACCGCACTTGCCGCCGTGCAATCGACTGTCGCCGGCAGCGCGATGGACACATCTACCTCCGAGTCCGGCTCAATGACAATCTCCCAGCCTAGGTTGCTGCCCTCGGTCAAGCGCTGCGCACTTTTCACCGTGCCGTCGGTCACGTCGAGCACATGGTCCCGCAGATTCACGAAGCTCATTTCGATTTCTTCACTGAAGTGAAGCTCAAACGCGAACTCGCTGCCGTCGTGCCATTCAGGCATCGCCTCAAAGCGCACCGTCAGCGTCTGAGCCGCAACCTCTCCAGCCCAGCCCAATAAGCCAGCAGCCAGCAGCCAAGACGCATAGGCTAGGCGCTGCATCAACAACTTTGTCTGTATCACGATTCTACCTCCCCAAGGCTAAATCCCTAGTAAAATTTAACATACAAAATAGGGCCTCAAATCGAAGTTTGAGGCCCTATTTCACTAAATCGCTAAACTACAGCGGACGCTTACTTCAACAGCAGCATCTTCTTGACTTCGAGGAACTCTCCACCCGCCTGCAAGCGGTACAAATACATCCCCGCCGCCAAGCTATGGCCGCTGTCGTTGGTCGCGTCCCACTCTACTACATAACGACCGGCATTCTGATGCTCGGCCACCAGCGTCCGCACCGGCTGACCTACTACATTATACACGGTCAGTTCCACGTCCGCCGCCTGCGGCAACGCATACTGGATCGTCGTCGCCGGGTTGAACGGGTTCGGATAGTTGTCCGCCAAGGAGAATGCGGCCGGCAGCGTCTGCAACGCCAGCGACGCAGTTGCGCCGTTGGCGTCCGTAACCGTGTACGTATATACGGCTTCGCTCGCCGCCATCGGCGTACCCGCAATCGTCCGCGTAGCCGCGTCAAACGTCAGGCCCACCGGCAGGGCCGGCGAGAGGCTATACGTCAACGGTGCTGTGCCGCCTGTGCCTTCCGGCAGCGTGAGGCCCTCCACGCGCTGACCAACGACGAATTCGCGGATTTCAGCCAAATCGTGCGAATCCGTCGGAACGATCTTACCAGCGCCAAACAAGTCGCCGAAACTCAGCGCCGCGTTGACCGTGATGGAGAAGGTCAAAAAGGCGATAGACCCGCCCTCGTCAGTCACTATGTAGGAGACTTCGACCGCACCGCTAGTGGCGGCCGTAGGCATACCCGAAAGCGTCCGCGTAGCCCCGTCAAACGACAAGCCCGCCGGCAGACCCACCAGCCTGTACGTCAGGGCACCCGTGCCGCCCGAAGCAGCCGGAAGCACGAGCGGGGCAATCGCGGTCCCAGCCGTGTACGACTGGTCGGGGATCATGGTGTTATCGGCGAAGCCAAAGGCCATACTCATCCCGCCGTTGACCGTGATGGAGAAGGTCAACACCGCGGCGGCCCCGCCCTCGTCAGTTACTATGTAGGTAACTACAGCCGCGCCACCAGTCGCTGTCGTAGGTGTACCCGAAAGCGTCCGCGTAGCCCCGTCAAACGACAAGCCCGCCGGCAGACCCACCAGCCTATATGTCCGGGCACCCGTGCCGCCCGAAGCAGCCGGAAGCATGAGAGGATCTATCGCGGTCCCAATCGCGTACGACTGGTCAGCGATATCGGCGTCAGAAGCGAAGGCAAGGGACCCATCCATCGGATCCATCGGATCCTCCGGATCCATCGGATCCATCGGAGCCATGTCTTGGTCGATCAGCACGATCTCTGCTTCGTCTCCTACCAGCCCGCCAATCATCCCAACCAGTTTAATGATCTCGTTGCCTTCCTCCATATTGTCGGCGATTGGACGGAGCGTCAACAGCGTCACTCCTATTGTCGAGCCAGCCGGAATCTCGATCAGCGGAGTAAAGTCCGCAGCGTAGTCCACATCGCGCACCGCTGTGGACGCGTTACCAACGATCAAGCTCACGATCGTGTCCTCTGCCAACGCCTCCCCGTCTAACGTGGCGGTGACCGCAACATCGGTTGTACCGGCGTCCTCGCTTAACTGGTGCGGATTCACCGACAGCGCGATGGACGTACTAGGCGTTTCGTCGTCGGAGATCTCGATGTCCGTCAATATCGTCGCACCAGATGTGAACGTAGCTTGCACACCTATCGCTTTCAGGCCATCCACCCTAGTGTTGTTCCTAGGCGTGAGCGTGAGGGTTGACATCCCAACGGTAGCACCAGCCGGAATAGTGATGACCGCCCCTAGCGTCGCATCGTAATCGACATCGCGCACGGCTGGCTTACCTTCCGTGCCTGCGCTTGGAGCTACAATCGTGACTGTTATTCTTTGGTCCGTGTCTTGGGCGGCCGTCAACGACACGGTCAACGAGACTTGCGTCGTCCCAGCGTCCTCGCGGATCAACGACGGAGTCGCCGTCATCTCAGCGTCGATAACCGGGGCCAGCATCTCAGCCGCGTTGACCGTGATGGAGAAGGTCAACGGCACGCCAGCGTCTCCGTCGCTGTCAACTACCGTGTAGATGGCGGTGATTGGGCCATCGGTCGCTGCCGTAGGGGTCCCCGAAAGCGTCCGCGTGGCCGGGTCAAACGACAAGCCCGCTGGTAGGCCCAACGAGAAGACGTTGTACATAAACGGCGTGTCGTCGCCCATAGCTGCTGGCAGTACGAGCGGATCAATCGCCATCCCAGCAGTGTACACTTGGTCGTCGATCTTTGCGTCGGCGGCGAAGTATGGGCGCGTCGGATCCTGCGACGGTGTCTCTGGCTGCGTATCGGGAGCGGCGCTATCTTTCAGCGTTATATCCACAGACGTGACCGTCAGCGCTACGACGTCCCCATATTCATCTTTGGCTTCGGGGTTGCCCAAACCCTTCAGCCGGATTTTTTCGTCACCTTCCTGCGCGTTGGAGTCTGTGGCGGGCGTGATGGTGATCATCGTCGTCCCTACTGTCGAACCACTTGGAATGGTCAACTGGTTTAGGGTGGCGCGATAGTCTAAATCGCGCGTAGCCTCAACAACATCCACCTCTTTGCCAGCAGCGTCCATATCCTTGGGATTGGTATCAATGATCAAGGGGACGACGACGTCAGCGCCGAACGCCTTCCCGTGCAAGATGCCTGTCACCGTAACGGTGGTCGGCCCGGCGTTTTCGCTTATCTCGGCCGGACTCACCTCTAGCGTGATCGACTCGCTCGTCGAATCGTCGTCGGTAATCAGGATTCCCGTTTCGTATTTGTCACTGCCAACCCACGCAATCACGGTGAAAGCCCGGGCCTTATTGCCATCTTGGTCGTCGGCGACGGTGACGGTCATCGTCGTCATCCCTTTTTTCTGGCCCTGCGGGATGACGAGCGGCTGCACTCTCACATGGTAATGGTTATCGCGTTCCGCTTCGATCGCATCCTTGAAGCCTCCACCTAGCGCGGCGTCGGCACCGTCCTCAAAATTGAACCGCACCGTCTCGTCAGTCGGTGAGGCGTTCTGCAAGGTAACTTCCAGCGTGACCTCCTTCGAGCCAGCATCTTCGCGGATCGAGAAAGGCGTCGCTGACAGCCCCGTAATCGACCCAGTCGGATCGCCCGTTATGTCGATTAACGCACCATTAACCATTACCGTAGGTGCATTAGCCCCTGTACCAACCATCACTCGACCATCGGGATTAGAGGCAATCACCCTAAAAGAGCGAGTGTCCGTTATTGTATCTACGTTCCTCGGGCTGATGGAAATCGTCGCCCTGCCTGACACCCGGCCCCGACGAATAGTTATCGGGGACATCCTCGCAATATAATGGTCATCGCGCACCGCCGCTCTATCTGGATTATCCCTTTCATAATCCTTATCAATGGTCAAGATAAAACGAACGTCTTCGTCTAGCGGCTTTCCATCGAGGGTGGCCGTCACTACGATATCGGTGGCAGCATCCCGTTTGTTCAGCGAGGCATCAGAGAACGAGAGATTGATGAAGTTGCTGCCCTTGTCGGCGTCAACCAGCCGAATATCTGTGGTCCCCTCAACTTTGCCGCCACCAACTTGCGTCACGAGCCTGACGAGAATATCGTCATCCGGGGTTGTGGTACTCTCGACCGGGATGAATCGGATCGTTCCCGTCGCCTCTTTACTACCCTGCGAAATCGTGAGCGTGGGGAGGGTCATGCGGAAGCGACTATTGACCCCCTCCTGATTGGAGCCAAACCGCAAGGGGACAAACGTATCTGCTTTTACCGCTTCGTCAACCGTGGCTTTCACCACGATATTGGTCGGATCGGCGTCCTCGCGCACGCTAGTAGGACTCACCGACAGCATATAGTCCGAATTCACCGCTATCTGCTTAGTGAAAGTCGACGCCACAGTTCCACTGCCATCCTCATCGGTGGTCAGCACCGTCATTCTCACCCAATAGAATCCGCCCATGAGGGGATCGCCGGGTGTAAGGGTGTCGCTATGGACCATAACGGTCTCGGCTGTACGCGCTGTTCCAGCTGTCCCGGAAACTGGCGTAAGACTACCAGCAGTAGGATCATCAGGAACCTCCCCCGGGAAAATAGCCGCCGTGTAGCTTGTAGCTGCTAGCCCATTTCTCGCGGCCGTGTGGAAATTCTTGCCATAAGACGTACTCCAATTCACAAAAACCGAATCGGCTGCCTCGGTAACAGATACGCGCAGATAGGGATCGGTGGCATGCGAATGCCCCATCACCCCACTGTGATTGGGCTCACTACCGTCCGTCTCTGGACCATCCGCCACAGCCTCCCCGCTCCACCCCAACACCAAACCAACCGCTAGCAGCCAAGGCACGTAGGCCAACCGCCTCATTAAAAACTTCGTGTGTGTCATTACTCTACCTCCCCAGGTTATGAGTAATTACATAATGATTTAGAATGTAGGAGCTAGGGCCTCGCGTTGAGTTGGAGCCCCTAGCTCACGAACTCGCTGCGTGCTTACTTGAGCAGCATCTTCTTGGTTAGGAGGAACGACTCGACTGAGCACGCCAAAGACTTACCGCCCGCCGCCAAGCGGTAGAAATACATGTTCACTGCGTTGGCCGCGTACTGACCGACGCCATTATAGACGGTCAATTTCACGTCCGCCGAAGCGATAACTTTCTGTGTAGCATTACTCTACCTCCCCAAGTTAAGAGTAATTCTATAGGTTAATTCAAATATAGCACATAGGGCCTCAAATTTCAATCTGAGACCCTATTTTTTATAAACGCGTTGTACCGCGAGTGCTAGCCGACGAGGATCACAATGCCTCACTGACGTTGCCTCCCCGATTGACGCCCTTAGAGTCGGTTTCGGCCCTCACCCGAAAAAAACCGTTCTGAATTCCTCAAAACTCGACGCCTGTATGGCCGTGCGATGCAACTGATTGAGCCGTGGCACCTCGTCGATGGCTCGAATGGGGGCGACCAACGATTCGGCGGCGTCAGCACCAAAGCGAAGCTCCACCACCTCGAGGAGTGCTTCAATGGCGTGCTTTCTTTCGCCTTGCTCAATGCCTTGCTCAATGCCTTGCTCAATGCCTTGCTCGCGGGCTTGTTGGGTTAGGTATTGGAAAAACGGGGATTCGCGCATGAGGTCCATGAGATACTCCTTGGAAACTATGGCCGTGATCGTCTGAGGATTATACACTAAGTTGCTCAACAGCGTCAACCCGGTGAGAACATCGGCTTTGACCGACCGCGCCAGCGGCATGTCCCACGCCTTGGCCACACATTGCTCCAGCCACGCCGCCTCAGCCTGTCCGGCTGGCGGCTGCATCAGGGGCGCAAACGGCAGCAAGCCCACCGACCCACTGTCGAGCACAGCTTGACCGGGCAGTTGGCTTAACCGGAGCACTTTGTAGCGGATCACGACCGGATAGTCGGGATGCTCTTGAACATAGTAGCCCGGATCGCGTCGTCCGGCGTCGGGTCGCAAGTAGAGGACGTGAGCATACACCGGCAGGCCGTAGCGTTCGATCAGGCGGCCGATGTAGCCGGCCATGCGGAGGGGCATGGGGGTATCGGTGCTATCAGTGGTTTGAAACTCGTGGTGGACCAACACCTCGTCGCCGCCGATGCACACGCGGAGGAGGCTGTCCGGGCGGCGGACGGAGGGTTGTTCGGTGTCGAGCACTTTGACGTCTTCGATGTCGTCGCGTTGGAGGACAAAGCGGGCGAAGTCAGCCGGGTGGGTTTGGATGAGATGTTTGGCGACCGTATCAAATTCAGCCATGATTCTCTGCCTTGGGTTGCGGATGAGTTGGTATCCACAACAAGGCAAGAATCGTGCCACGGCGGCGGCTCAGAGGAGAGGGGGAGGATGGGAGGTGCTGGAGTGTAGCGGAAAGGTTACAGGACGTACCATGCCGTCGTCACACGCGTACCATTCGCCATCGATGCGCATAAATGCGCATTACTGCAAAAATAGCAAATAGGGCCTCAGATGAAATCTGAGGCCCTATTTGATAAACGCGCTATGAGTAGATGCTACTCAAGTACTACTTGAGCAGCAGCATCTTCTTGGTTTCGAGGAACTCACCGCCCGCCTGCAAGCGGTAGAAATACATCCCCGAAGACAAGCTGTGACCATGGTCGTTCGTCGCATCCCACTCCACGACGTAGCGACCGGCATTTTGATGCTCGGCAACCAGCGTCCGCACCGCCTGACCTACTACATTATATATGGTCAGCTCCACGTCCGCCGCCTGCGGCAACGCATACTGGATCGTCGTCGCTGGGTTGAACGGGTTCGGATAGTTGTTGACCAACGCGAACGTCTCAGGCCGCGTCTGCAACTGCACCGGAGCCGGCAACGCCAGACGGTTGAAGCCAAACTCGCTGTCGTACGTCTGGTTGTCGATGATCTCAATGACCGTGTCCTCGATCTCTGTCTTCGCGCGGAAGACCAAGCTCAGCGCCACCTCGCCGTCGGCAACCACGTCCCCGTGGGCAGCCAGCGCCAAGATGCCACCTTCGTCAGACAGCACCTGCGGGGCGGCAAACTCGCTACCACCCAGCGGCTGATCGGTTAGCGCCCGGACAAACTCTAGCTGGCTGGCGTCATACTGCACCTGCAAGCCGTAGCCCTTGACCGCGACAAAGTCCGCCACGCGCACGTCGAGGACGAACTCCTCATCCACGCTGGGCATCCCCGTCCGCGCATCCAGATACATCCGCGCATCGGCGTTGAGGCCAGCGAGCATAGGCACGCGCTTACCCGCACCAGCCGCGCTGCGGCCGAAGTTGTCGGCAAAGACGAAGAAGTCGTCGAAGTCGATCATCTCGCTCGGCGCGAGGTCAAACGCCGGATCAAACCCAGCGTCTTCCGCCGTCAAACCAAAGAGATCAGCTAGAATGAAGAAGTCGTCGAAGCCAACGCGATTGTCAGCGCCGAACAAACCTGCGATTGCGCGACCATCGCTATCGACCACGATGTTGCGTACGGCCATTGCCGTCTGCTCAATGGAAGCCGTTTCGTTGTCCAAGTCGAAAGGCCGCACCTGATAGGTATGGCGCATGCCGTTGAGCGCCGTCTCATCGATAAAAGACGTAACGCCAGCTTCTACTTGGGCCACCAAGACGAACTCTTCAGCACCCGTCTTGCGATAGATGCTGTAGCCATGGACGCCAACAACGGCTTCAGCCGCGGTCGGACCGATAGCCCCGGCAACGATGCCCTGCAAGAGCCGATCAGACGGCGAGAGCGTCCACGTCAGCGCGATGCGGCTGCCCTCGTCGTTGGGCACGTCCAAGACGCTCAGGGACGGCACGGCCAACGGCGCAATATCGTCGATCGCGCGAACCGGCTCTTCGGTAATGGTGATCGCCGAACGAGCCAAGACCCCTTCGACGACATTCAGCCTCGGGGCCACGCCTTGGGCGTAAGCGAGCGCTTCCGGCAGCAGCGAGGCAAATACCGGTGCGTCACCGGCTTGTGCCGCTTCCCTGCTGGCCATCAGCGTCTCTGCCATCAGCGCGTAGGGCTGGTTCAGGTCTCCGGCTTGGGCGAACACGGCCTTAGCGGTAACGGCGCTGCTTCGACCGTCGGCCTCGGCGGAAATACCCCATCTGGTGGCGGTATTATCGAGCGTGGCGACGATAGCGCGACCAATCTCGACGCCCGGCACGGCATCGACCATGGCCCAAGGAATCATCTCGCCATCCAGTGCGGGAATTTCGCGCCAGATGCGATAGCCGTCCAGCGAGGCGTGGTCTTCCGACAGATCCCAAGTCAGCAGTACGAAGCCACCTTGATCGCCAGCGCCGTCAGCACCCATATAGTCTTGAGCCTCTAGCGCGTCCGGCGCGTCCAAATCAGGCAGCAGCACTTCAATGGAGAACGAAATCGAATCCTTGCCACCAGCCTCATCTGCCACGGCGAAGGTGTACACTGTGGGAGCAGCCACCGCCGTCGGCGTGCCCGAAATCGTCCGCGTAGCCTCATCATACGTCAAACCAGCAGGCGGATCCGGCGTGAGAGTATAGGTCAACGCACCCGTGCCACGGCCTGCCGGAACCGTCGGCAACACCAGTGGCGCAATCTCCTCGCCAATGTCATACGTGTAAGCTTCGGACAGTTCGATAGCCGGCGCTGCCTGCACTTCGATGACGACCGGCTGCGGCCACGGCGCACTAGCACCGGCTGCGTCTGTGATTGTGATTGTGTACGGTGTGGCCTCGGAAGCCGCTGTCGGCGTACCCGAAATCGTCCGCGTAGCCGAGTCAAGCGTCAAGCCAGCAGGCAAATCCGGCGTGAGAGAATAGGTGTACGGCGGAGTGCCCATACCTTCCGGAACCGCCGGCAACACCAGTGGCGCAATCGCCGTGCCAGCCTGATACGTCGCGGCGATCTCGTGCTCATCAGCCAAGGCAGTCTGTACGCCGACAAAGAGACCGCTTGCTCCCAAAAGGGCTAGCAGGGCAACTGTCAACAACATTCGCTGCATGATTATCTCCTTTCAAGGTGATTTAGCGGACTTTCTCGCCAAAGAACACCAGTAAGCGACTGGCTCCTGACGACTGCCGCAGGATGTCCTTCTGTTTCTGAATTAGCACAAAGATATAGTAATAAGCTCTTTTTTGCAAAATTCTTTTTTTGCAAAATAATAATTGCTTCGCAGTTTCGCAATCTGGCAGCCACATGACCATCGACGTCCACAGCCACGCTTGGCAGTACAGCCTCGACATTTTAGAGCTTTAAGAAAAATTTGCGTCAGACCGCCTTTTCTCTTACATCCTACTTTTATCTTCCCACACACCCCACCTCTTCCCCAAAGGAGTCACCCTATGAAGCGCTTACTTGTTAGTGCGTTGTCCCTCGTCCTCGTCAGCGCACCGGTGGTGGCTGATGACGAAGCGGATGAAGCGGATGTCTATGAAATGGGAGAAGTGATCATCACCGGCTCCAAGCTGCCGCAGACGCCGGGGAATGTGACCCAGAAAATCTCCATTATCACCGCCGATGAGATGGGCTCCTTAGTCCTTGGCAACGGCAATCTGGCGGAGATGCTCTCCTACACCCTGGGCAACTTCGCCAACGTCCTCTCCCGCAACGACGCCAACTGGGGGTCGTCTGGCGGCTTGGCGCACACCTACAAGGGGTACATGCTCGACGGCCTGCCGATTGACGCCTTCGTCGATCTCCAGAGCCTCGATCCGTGGGCCTTCCAACGGGTCGAAGACCAGCGCGGCTCAGCCTCGGTGCTCTATCCGACCTATTTGGCCATGGACTTCGCCGGCAATCAGTCGCCATTGGCCGGGACGGCCAACTTTATCCTCAAGGAGCGCGTCGCGAGCACCCGCACCAGTGCCTCGGCGTATTACGGCTCCTACAACACCCTCGGCGGGCGCTTCTTCCACCAGCGCGCCGCCGGCAACCTGCACCTCTTCTTCGGGGGGCACCACGAGGACTCGGACTACACCGACTACGGCACCGAAGGCTCGTGGCTACAGATGGATGACGACCCCGAGTACGAGAAAACCAAGATGTACATGCGGGGCACTTACTTCCTCGACGACCACGGCCAGCGGGCCTCCATCTACGCCCACCGCACTTGGCACACCGGCGACGCCGGTCGCATCAACCGGGACTTCGGCCACACCTACACCACCCTGAACGCCGGGTACACCAACCCGTTCGCCGACAAGGCCACCCTCCAAGCCAAGATCGGCTACCGCGACTACGTGCGCCGCTGGGAGGAGGATGGCATCTGGGAAGATCCCCCCAGCCGCGAACTGCGCTCGGAGGACGGGGTTGACCAGTCCGTCATGCCAGCCGATATCTCCCTCTCCATTATCACCCGGGAGTCGGATGTGCTCACCGTGGGTGCCGACTATCAGCTCGCCTCGTACGCAACCTCGCGCGAAACCGGCGAGATAAGTCCCGGCAACGACGCCACCGCCACCGCCTTCGGATTCTATGCCCAAGAGGAGTTGCGCTTGGATGCCCTCATCCTGCGGGCCGGGGCGCGCTACAACATCATATCGCACGACATCGACCTGTTGCAAGGCGCTCCCCCAAACGAGACTAGCAACTCCTGGAACAAGGTCCTGTACAGCGCTGGGGCGCGCTACAACCAAAGCGACGAGCTCTCAGTGTTCGCCAACATCGGCACCAGCTTCAAGGCACCCTCCCTCAAATCGGTAGGCGGCACCGTTCCCCCAGACGGCAAGGGCGGCCATCTCCCGAATCCAGACATCAAACCGGAGTCGGGAACCAGCATCGACGCGGGGGCGAACTTCCGTCCGACCGAAGGAGTACAGGTCGGCCTGCGCGGCTTCAACATCGTGATCGACGACCAGATCGTACAGCGGGTGGTGCCCGTGGCAGAGGACGATCCTGCGCAGTCGCAGGACATCAACGCCGGCAACACCGCGACCACCGGCCTAGAGCTAGAGGTCTCCCACCGCCTCGACGAGACAGTGGAGTGGTTCGCCAACTACACCTACACCAACGCCGAAGTGAAGGAGCACCTTGACGAGAACCAAGTCGGTGCCAAGATCAACTTCGTACCGGAAAGCGCGATTGGTGCCGGGGTTCACCTCACCTTCTCGCAGGGCTTGCGGGCGACAGTCACCGTGCAGTCCTACAGCGGCATTTACCAAGACATCAACAAGGACGCCGAACCTCTAGATGGGTACATACTGGTGAACGCTCGCCTTGAGCAGCGCGTCCGCACCCAAGACGGGTACGACCTGAGCCTCTATCTCGAACCGTACAACATCACCAACCAAGCCTTTGAGATGCCGTGGCAGTTCGCGGATCCCGGCTTCTCGGTCAACGGCGGCCTAATGGTCTCCTTCTAGCGCCATCGTAGGGGCGGTTCGCGAACCGCCCCTACACCGATGGGGTGCGGTCCCAACTGATGGCTATAATATTTTTTCTCCTGCTCGCCGGTGCCCCGGCTCTCGCCGAAGGCGTGGCGGCCACCGACTTCCGCGGTCGCCGCATCGAGCTAGACAAGCCGGCCGAGCGCATCGTCTGCCTGCTCGAAAGCGCCCTCACCGGCCTGTACATGCTCGGAGCCGAAGCGCGTCTCGTCGGCATTTCGACCAATATCTACCAAGAGAGCGTCTTCCCGTACTACGCGGCTATGGACAAACGCATCTGCGAGCGCACCCTACCGACGCCGGGGAACTGGGACTTCGTCAACATTGAGAGCATGGTGGCGCTACAGCCAGACCTAGTCATCCTCTGGGCCGGTCAGGAGGAGTCCATCGCCGCCCTCGAAGAAAAAGGCATCCCGGTCTTCGGCGTCTATATCGAGCGCTTTGCGGACATTCACCGCGAGATCACTGCCCTCGGCGAACTGACCGGCACCCAAGAGCGAGCGGCCGAGCTCCTCGCCATTGCCCAAGATGAGTTGGAAGCAGTGCAGCGCAAAACCGCCCTCGGCGAAGGAGAAGCCAAGCCGCGCGTGTACTTCATGTGGGACCAAGGACCGCTGGAGACGGCCGGCCGCAACAGCACCGTGCAGGAACTGATTGACCTAGCCGGGGGAACCAACGTGGCGGCCGACAGCGAGCTAGAGCACCTCATCGTCAATCTCGAAAACGTCCTCGTCTGGAATCCAGAGCTAATCGTCATGTGGTGCAACGACCGGCTCAATGTCGAAGACATAGGCGAACTGTCCGGCTGGCGCTCGCTTGCGGCCGTGCGCAACGGGCGGGTGCGCGAACTGCCCGATCCCTTCTCGTGCGACTTCTGGACCCTCAAGTACATCTTCACCGTCGATCTCGTCGCCCGCTGGTGCCATCCAGACCGCTTTTCCGCAAAAGACCTAGAAGAGCTGAGGGCCGACCTACTAAACAAGCTATACGGGGGACGGCTCGGAGAGTTGCCGTCTCTCTCATACGGGACAGGAGACGGCCCGTGAATAGCGCGTTGCGCCGCCGTCTTATTTACGCCCTGCCGCTGCCGATCCTCTTCGGCTCCCTGCTGCTCGGTCCTTCGGCCAGCGCCGGGGCGTGGGAGATTCTCGTCTGGCTCTACGGCCTGATCTTTCGCGGACCCGCCGCCGGAACCGAAGAGTCGCTGGTGGGGACGATCGTGTGGGAGGTGCGCTTGCCGCGCATTCTCCTCACCTTTCTGGTGGGGGGTGCCTTGGCCGCAGCAGGCAACGCCTTGCAGGCGCTGTTTCGCAATCCCCTCGTGGCTCCCTACATCCTCGGGCTTTCCTCTGGTGCCGCCTTTGGCGCAGCCATAGCCCTAGTCCTGCCGTTCCTACCACTCCAGCCTACGGCCTTCGGCTTTGGCCTGCTCGCCGTGGGCTTGGCTTACTTCTTGGCCCGCACTCGCAAGACCGTGTCGGTCGTCTCCCTCATTCTCTCGGGAGTGATCGTCACCGGAATCTTCACGGCCCTGCTGACCATCGTCCAGTTCCTCACCGACCCGTACAAGCTGCAAACCATCGTCCACTGGACTATGGGCAACCTGCACAATTCGAGCTGGGCCAAGCTGTACTCCGCCGCCCCGGGGATAGGCATTGGCGTAATCTGGCTCTTCCTCTTTCGCTGGCGCATGAACGTGCTAGCTCAAGGCGACGAAGAAGCGCGCGCGGTCGGCCTAAACCCAGAGCGGGAGCGGGTGTTAATCCTCATTCCAGCCACCTTGGCCGCCTCCGCGGCGATTGCCGTGGCCGGCGTCATCGGCATGATTGGCCTCGCCGTGCCGCACATGGTGCGCATGATGCTGGGGCCGGACAACCGCCACACCCTGCCGGCCTCCTTTGCCTTTGGCGGGGCCTTTTTGCTGCTGGTCGATACCTGCTCGCGCACGTTGGCTTCCTTTGAAATCCCGGTCGGGGTCTTCACTACCCTGCTCGGCGGGCCGTTCTTCATCTTCCTCCTCAAAAAGGCGCAGATTGGATGGGAGACTTAGCACCGGCCATCCAAGTAGAGAATCTCTCCTTTGCCTACGAAGAGAGGCCGATTCTCAACGAGATCTCGCTGGAGATCCCGACAGGGCAGTTCACCGTCCTACTCGGCAAGAACGGCAGCGGCAAGTCAACGCTCATGCGCATTTTAGGCGGTTTCCTCGACTTCGAGCGCGGCAACGTGCATATCATGGGGGAGGAGCTCCGCTCCTTCTCGTCCCGGCGGCGGGCCCGCGTCCTCGGCTTTCTGCCCCAGCACCACCGGCCGGTTTTCCCCTTTTCCGTGCAGGACGTAGTCCTGACTGGCCGCGCCAGCTACGTCTCTTACGTTCCCAAGAAGGAAGACGTGGAAATCGGCATCGCCGCGCTAGAGCGGGTCGGCGTTATCCACCTGAAGGACCGCCCCTATACCGAACTATCAGGGGGGGAACAACAACTCGTCCGCATCGCCCGAGTCCTAGCCCAACAGCCCCGTCTCATCCTCCTCGACGAGCCGAGTTCGCACCTCGACTTCCTCAACCAAGCGCACCTACTGCGCCTAATCCGCGAGTTGGTCGATGCCGACCTCACCGTCCTCGCCGTCCTGCACGACCCCAACAGCGCCTTCCTCTACGGAGACCACTTCATTTTTCTCAAGGATGGTACGGTGGAGCGGCTGCCAGCGGCCGAGCGGCCGTGGGACCGCGACTTTCTGGAGCGGATCTACGACACTGAAATGGATTCAATCCCCTACGGCGACCGCGCCCTCGTGGTGCCGAAGGGGTGAGCGGCCTCAGCCGCTGTGCAGAACTATATCGCGGTCGTCGCCGCGCAGCGGCAACTCGACCCAAGCGCCGCCAGCGCGGTGGGAGGCGTGAAAGGCAATGATCGCCTCTAGCGTGCGCACGGCTTCCCCCGCATCGTAGGAGAAGGCCCCCTCCCCGTCGAGCCAACGGACAATCTCGGCCACGGCCCGGTCCATGCCGCTGTCCGGAGAGTCGTCGGGCAGGAATTCGCGGTCGTCGCCGCGCACGATCTCAATGTCGCGGTTGCGGCAGATGGCGTAGCCCTCTGTGCCGTGGAAGCGGTGGCGCGGCGGCGCAGTGCCGTAGTCAGCCGCGTCAACCGTACAAATCAAGTCGCCCTGCGGCGCACCAGCGACCACAGGCAAATCGCGTCCGAGTCGCAACAAGCCCCAGCCGCCCGGATCGGTAAAGTCGTCGCCGCGACAGTCGGGTTTTCTAGACAGATCGAGAGTGCCGGAGACAGCAGTCACCGGCAGGCCAGTGACCATCTGCACGGCGTCGATCATGTGCGTGCCAACGTTGCCGAGGCGGCCAGAGGTCCACTGGAGCGAGGCCGAGGTCAACGTGCCGAGCGCACCAGCGGCGATGCGGTCGCGCAGCCCCCGATAGCCGGGGTGGAAGCGCAGGTTGTGGTTGATGACGAGCAGGGCATCGGCCTCGTTGCAGACGGATAGCATACCCTCGGCCTCGGCGACCGTCGCCGCAATGGGCTTTTCGCAGTAGATGGCGCGGGCACCGGCTTCTATGGCCGCTTGGGTGATCTCAGCGTGAACGGGGGTGTACGTGGCGATCGAGACGATGTCGAGGGGCGCGGCTGCACGGAACATCTCGCGCCAGTCGGCGAACGCGGGCACGCCATAGCGCGCGTGGAAGCGCTCGCGCCGCCCGTCGTCGCGGCTGCTACCAGCGACTAGATCGACCCGATCGTGATTGCGCAGTGCTCCGACATGCGTGCCGTCGAGGTCCTCGACGAGCTGGCCGAGGGCATCGCCCGACACCTGATCCGCACCTCCAATAAAGCCCAATCCCACGATCGCTGCCCGGTATCTCGTTTCTCCTGCCATGGTAATTCCTCCTTAGGTTGCTCCAAATCATCAGGCCCCGAGGCCGAGTACACATACGCAAGTACCGGGAATTCCTAATTCCTAATTCTCAAGCCGAGCACGCGCGCACAGGTACCTCCCATGATCGCAGCCAGATTCTCGGCGGAGAGGAACTCGCAGTAATCCTCAATCCAGCGGCGCGACTGGCGATAGGTGCAAAACCGGTTCTGGAAGGGCATGTCCGTACCCCACAGCAGCCGCTCGGCACCAATGCGCTCGACCATCTGCTCAAGCGTCGGCCACAGTTCGCGGTACGGATAGTCGAACAAGTCGCCGAGGCGCACCGGGAAGCAGACCTCTATGCTCAAATTCGGATTGGCAAAGGGAGCCCATATCTCGTCGGGCAGATCAATCCGACTCGGAGAACCGGCGGGATCGTCGTCGAGGAAAAGACGCCACGGAAAGCCATGCGTGAGGCTGCACAGCACGTCCGGGTAGCGCTCCATCCAGCGCACCAAGATGTCGAGCTCGGCTAGGTAGCCGCGCCGCTGGCTCTCCACGGTCTGCAACACCGACGCTTCGCCCGGCCCGGTGCCGAGCGTAAAGAACACAGGCACGCCGAGCGCGGCCACCACCTCCCAAAACGGACGCAAGTGCTCCCCATCCCACGGGTCGGAACGATAGTAATAGGCATGAGGCGGGTTGAATTTGATCGCGTGCAGGCCGTGCTGCTCAACGGCCGCGACGGTTTCGGCGATGACGGCATCGAGTTCGCCAGCCAAGCGCCACTCATCAACGGGGGCCATCGAATAAATGCGCTCTGGATCGACGGCGACCGACTCCGCCTGGAACGCGGGATCGCGGCCCAACATGGCATCGACGTGCAACAGGACTTTATCGACACCAGCGTAGTCCATCTCGGCCAGCAGATTGTGAGGCGTGTACTCCAAGTGGGGCAAATCGGGCGGATAGAACTGCTTGGTGAAATCCTCGCCGTCAATCGTCCACACCACCCGGCCCTTGTCGTGATCGACGCGGAAGTTGACATCGGGCAGGTTGTCGAAGTCCATGGCCCCACCGGGAGCTGCCAGCACATCGGAAGAAGCCGGTGCGCGGTCGCGGATGCGCCAAGCGGGCTGGTGGTGAGAGGCCTGACCGCCCTGGACCCAGCGCAAGTGGTCAGCGGCAGTGGGATGTCCGGCGGGAGAGTCGGCCGGGGGGAAGCAGTAGGCATGGGAGTCGATAATCATGGGCAGCACCTCGGCAGCAGCGACTAGAAGGTAGGAGGAAGAGTATATCTCTTAGAAAATGATGTCAACGAAAGGGATCATCTGAAGGAGCGAGCGCAGCTTGACCCACCATCAGAAACGCTGTTTATTCGGTCCTATCCACTGTTGCCTCCAACCTTGCGCAACTACGGCTCCCATCATCCTAAGACACTCCAGAGTGCCGAAGGAGCGCCTACCGTGGAGAAAACCCATGTCCATAGAACGAGCGATACAGCGAATACTATTAGCACTAGTAGCGATGGCGATTGCAGCCTCGGCTTGGGGAGATGAGATTGGCGAAGCGGGACGGTTACCCGTCGGAACAGTAACTGCTGAGGAGGGAGAAACGGACGCCCTCAGCGATATGTTGCGCTCTGAAGAGCTGAGCTTAGGCCTGATCGTGGGGGCGTTGGCGCTGGCCCTTTTCCTCGGCGCAGCCCACGGGCTAGAGCCAGGACACGGCAAGACCATCGTCGCCGCCTATCTCGTCGGCGCGCGCGGCACCGTGGGCAATGCCCTTTTCCTCGGCGGGGTAGTCGCCCTCACGCATACCTCCAGCGTCATTTTGTTGGGCCTAGTAGCGCTTTTTGCCTCCCAGTACATCCTGCCGGAACAAATTTTTCCCTGGCTCGGCACGGCGTCCGGTCTCCTGATCATGGGGCTAGGCACATGGCTTTTGGTCAATCATCTCAGAGGCCGCGGCCTTGTTCCCAGCCACGCCCATGGAGAGCATCATCACGAACATTCCCATGAAGAAGAGCATCTCCACGAGCACAGCCACAGCCACGCCCATGGAGCGTATCTCCACGGACACACCCATGAAGAAGAATATCTCCACGAGCACGTCCACAGCTACGCCCATGGAGAGCATCTCCACGAGCACACCCATGAAGAAGAACATCTCCACGAGCACGTCCACAGCCACGCCCATGGAGAGCATCATCACGGACACACCCATAACCGCGAAGAGGAACATCACCACGGACATGGCTATAGCCATAAAGAAGAGCACCACGGCCACCACGATCACTCTCATGGGGAACATCACCACGGCCACAGCCATGAAATACCGGACAAAGTAACCCTCGGCAGTTTGCTAACGCTGGGGATTTCCGGCGGGATCGTGCCTTGTACGGGGGCCTTGGTGATCCTGTTGCTAGCGGTGGCCTTGCATCGCGTCGCCTTTGGTCTGCTGCTTTTGGTGGCCTTCAGTGTTGGGCTGGCCTCAATTCTCATCGCCGTCGGCGTGCTCATCGTCAAGGCGCGACCACTCGTGGAGCGCTTCTCGGGCGACAGCCGCTGGATTCAACGGCTGCCCATTGCGAGTGCAGTGGTCATCATCGTCGTCGGCTGCGCCATAACTTTCAAAACGCTAATGCACTCGGGAATTATGTAGGGAAAGCACCCATTGCACTTGGCGCGGATCCCAGTCCCTCACACAAAAAAAGGGGAACCTCCTTTAGAGGTTCCCCCTTTTTCGTCCAACCTGCCGCCGCTCAGGGTAACTGCGTGCTGCCCATCAGGTAGCGATCCACCTCGCGGGCCGCACCCCGCCCTTCGTTGATCGCCCACACGACCAAACTCTGGCCGCGCCGCATGTCGCCAGCCGCAAAAACGCCTTCGACGCTGGTGGCGTATTTCTCGTGCTCAGCGCGGGCGTTGGAGCGCTCATCGCGCTCGACGCCTAGCTGTTCGATCATTGCGTCCTCTGGCCCGCGAAACCCCATCGCCAACAGCACCAAATCGGCCGGCCAGACCTTCTCGGTGCCCTCGATCGGCACGGGCTTGAAGCGGCCATTTTCGTCCTTGTCCCACTCGATATTGACCGTGTGCAGCTCCTTGACGTGGCCCTCGTCGTCGCCGACGAACCGCTGGGTCATAATCAGATACGTGCGCGGGTCGTCGCCGAAGCGGGCTTTGGCCTCCTCCTGGCCGTAGTCGAGCTTATAGACGTTGGGCCACTGCGGCCAAGGGTTGTCGGGCGCGCGCTCGTCCGGCGGTCGCGGCATGATCTCGAATTGCGAAAGCGTCTTGCATCCGTGGCGCATTGACGTGCCGACGCAGTCAGTGCCGGTGTCGCCGCCGCCGATGACGATCACGTGCTTGTCCTGGGCCGAGATGTAGTTGCCGTCCGCGTGATTGGAGTCGAGCAGGCTCTTGGTATTGGCGTGCAAAAAGTTCATCGCAAAGTAAATGCCTTGCAGATCTCGCCCCTCAATCGGCAGATCGTTGGGCTTGGTGGCCCCACCGCAGAGCACCAGCGCGTCGTTTTCTTCCACTAACTGGGTCGCCGGGAGATCCGCGCCGATCTCGGTGCGGGTGACGAACTTGACGCCCTCGGCCTCCATGAGGTCGATCCGGCGCTGCACCACCTTTTTCTTGTCGAGCTTCATGTTGGGTATTCCGTACATCAGCAAGCCGCCGATGCGATCGGCCCGCTCGTACACGGTCACCCAGTGGCCGGCGCGATTGAGCTGGGCGGCACAGGCCAAGCCCGCGGGGCCTGAGCCGACGACGGCGACCTTCTTGCCGGTGCGCTTGTCGGGCGGCTCGGGCACAACCCAGCCCATCTCAAAGCCCTTATCGACAATGGCGCACTCGACGCTCTTGATCGTCACCGGCGGCGCGTTGATCCCCACCACGCAGGCCCCCTCGCAGGGTGCCGGGCAGACCCGGCCAGTAAACTCCGGGAAGTTGTTAGTCTTGTGCAGCCGCTCTAGCGCCTCCTGCCACAATCCGCGATAGACCAAGTCGTTCCATTCGGGGATTAGGTTGTTGATCGGGCAGCCAGAGCCTTTGTCGCCCTGACTGACGATGTCGCCCAAGTGGCAAAAGGGGATGCCGCAGTCCATGCAGCGCGCACCCTGATCCTGCAGGCGCCCGTCGGGAAAGTGCTCGTGGAACTCGTCCCAGTCCGCGACGCGCTCTAACGGGTCGCGGTCTTGCGGCAACTCGCGTGTAAATTCGATGAATCCAGTGGGTTTACCCATTGATTTTTTCCTATTTAGGACGCTTCGGCCATGGCCTCGCGGAAGGCGACCAGCGCGGCCTCGTCGCCGGTCAGGCCGCGTTCCTCAACGCGCTTGAAGGCGTTGAGCATTTTGCGGTAATCGCGCGGCATGACCTTGACGAACCGGGGCAGCACCGCGTCCCATTGGTCCAAGACCCGCTGGCCAAGTGCGCTGTTGGTATGCTGCACGTGGCGCTCGACCATGGTCCTCAGTTCGGCGATGTCCTCGGCGTCCTCTACCGGCCCCATATCGGCCATCTCGTCGTTGAAGCGGATCGCAAAGTCGTCCTCTTCGTCGAGCACGTAGGCAATGCCGCCCGACATCCCAGCGCCGAAATTGCGGCCTGTGCGGCCCAGCACCACGACCCGCCCGCCGGTCATGTACTCGCAGCCGTGGTCGCCGACGCCCTCTACTACGGCGTGGACCCCGCTGTTGCGCACGCAGAAGCGCTCGCCAGCAATACCGTGGATATAGGCTTCGCCGGAGGTAGCGCCATAGAAGGCGACGTTGCCGCAAATGATGTTCTCCCACGGCACGAAGGTAGAGCCTTTGGGCGGATAGAGCGCCAGCTTGGCACCCGAAAGCCCTTTGCCGAAGTAGTCGTTGGCGTCGCCTTCGACTTCCATGGTCAGGCCCTTAGGAGTAAAGGCGGCAAAGCTCTGGCCAGCGGCACCTGTAAATTTGAGGCGAATAGTGTCCTCGGGCAGGCCCTCGGGGCCGTAGCGCCGCGTCACTTCGCTGCCGAGGATCGTGCCTACGACTCGGTTGGTATTCTCGATTGGCAACGCCTCCTCGACCGGCTCTCCGCTTTCAAGGGCCGGTTTGCACAGCTCCAGCAAGGTGGTGTTGTCGAGCGCCTCGTCTAGCCCGTGATCCTGCGGGATCTGGCAGTAGCGCCCAACTTCGGGGGCGACCTCGGGCTGGTGCAAGATCGGCGTCAGATCAATGCCGACCGTCTTCCACAACGCAATGGCCTTCTTGGGCTCGAGCCGATCGGTGCGGCCGATCATCTCATTGACCGTGCGGAAACCGAGCGCAGCCATGATCTCGCGCATGTCTTCGGCGACAAAGCGCAGAAAGTTGACCACGTGATCGGGGCTGCCGGTGAATTTGTCGCGCAGTTCCGGGTTTTGGGTCGCCACGCCCACCGGACAGGTGTCGAGATGACAGACCCGCATCATAATGCAGCCCATCGCCACCAGCGCCGTGGTCGCGAAACCGAATTCCTCGGCACCCAGCAACGCGGCGACGACCACGTCGCGCCCGGTCTTGAGCTGGCCGTCGGTCTCGACGACAATGCGGCTGCGCAGGTCGTTGAGCACCAGCGTCTGATGCGTCTCGGCCAGCCCTAATTCCCAGGGCAGGCCAGCATGCTTAATCGAGGTCTGCGGCGAAGCGCCGGTGCCGCCGTCGTGGCCCGAAATCAGCACCACATCCGCGTGGCCCTTGGCCACCCCCGCGGCGACAGTGCCGACCCCGAACTCGGAGACCAGCTTGACGTTGATCCGCGCATCGATATTTGAATTTTTGAGATCGTGGATTAGCTGCGCCAAGTCCTCAATCGAGTAGATGTCGTGGTGCGGCGGCGGCGAGATCAGTTCGACGCCTGGGGTCGAGTGGCGCACCTTGGCGATCCAGGGATAGACCTTGGGGCCGGGCAACTCGCCGCCCTCGCCCGGCTTGGCACCTTGGGCCATCTTGATTTGCAGCTCTTTGGCCTGAGTCAGGTAGTGACTCGTCACGCCAAAGCGCCCGGAGGCCACCTGCTTGATGGCGCTGTTTTTGGAATCGCCGTTGGGCTCAACCACGTAGCGGGCCGGGTCTTCGCCGCCTTCGCCAGTATTGCTCTTGCCGCCGAGGCGATTCATGGCGATGGCCAAATCCTCGTGCGCCTCCTTGCTGATCGAGCCGTAGGACATCGCCCCGCTCTTGAAGCGCCGGGTGATCTCCTCGACCGGCTCGACCTCCTCAATGGGCACTGGCTCTACGCCACCCTTGAATTCCAACAAGCTCCGCAAAGTCGCCAAGCGCTCGGACTGGTCGTTGATCAACTCGGCGTACTGCTTGTACACTTCGTAATCGTTGGCGCGCGACGCCCGCTGCAGCAGGTGGATCGTCTTGGGGTTGAACAGGTGATGCTCGCCGCCCTTGCGCCATTGGTAGTGCCCACCCACGTCGAGGGTGCGTCCGTTGGTCGGGATCTGGGGGAAGGCCGCCTCGTGGCGCACTAGCGCCTCGCGGGCAATGTCCTCAATGCCCATGCCCTTCACTTGGGTCGTGGTCCAAGTGAAGTACTGATCTACCACCTCTTGGTTCAGCCCCACGGTCTCGAAAATCTGCGCGCCCCGATACGACTTGATCGTCGAAATGCCCATCTTGGCCATCACCTTGACCGTCCCCTTGATCGCCGCGTAGATGTAGCGCTCCTCGGCCTCCGCGTAGGTATAGCCTTCGAGCATGTTTTCGCGGATCATGTCGTTGAGGCTCTCAAACGCCATGTAGGGGTTGATCGCCTGAGCGCCGTAGCCCAACAGCAGGCAGAAGTGATGCACCTCGCGCGGCTCGCCCGACTCGAGCGCCAAGCCGACGCGAGTGCGGGTCTCCAGCCGCACCAAGTGGTGATGCACCCCGGACACGGCCAACAGCGCCGGGATCGGCACGTTGTCGGCATCTGCTTCCCGGTCCGAGAGGATAATCAGGTTGCACCCTTCGGCGATGGCCGCATCAACTCTAGCACACAGCGCGTCCATGGCCTTGGCAAGTCCGGCCTCGCCATCCGCGCGCTTGAACAGGATCGGAATCGTCTCCGCTCTGTGGCCAAAAAGGTCGACCTGCCGCAGCTTTTCCAGCTCGTCGTTTTTGAGAATGGGCCGCTGCAAGGTGATCTGGCGACAGCTCGCCGGCTCGGGCTCCAGCAAATTGCGCTCGGGGCCGATCTTGGTCTCGGCCGAGGTAATCAATTCCTCGCGCAACGGATCGAGCGGGGGATTGGTAACCTGGGCGAAGTGCTGCTTGAAGTAGTTGTAGAGAAGCTGCGGCCGCTCCGACAGCGCCGCCAACGCCGCGTCATTGCCCATAGAGCCGACCGGGTCCTTGAGCACCTGGACCATCGGTTTGAGGAAGACGCGCAGGTCCTCAAACGTATAGCCAAAAGCCTGCTGCCAGTGGAGCACTTCCTCGTGGCTGTCCAACAGGGGCGCGCCCTCAACCTCGGGCAGGTCTTCGAGCGCAACTAGGTTCTCGTTGAGCCACGCCCGATAGGGATGCTCCGTGGCGATCTGGTGCTTGATCTCCTCGTCGCTGATGATCCGGCCCTCCTCCGTATCGATCAAGAGCATTCGGCCCGGCTGCAGCCGGCCTTTGAAGACCACGTCTTCCGGCGGAATACCCAGCACGCCCGTTTCCGAGGAGAGCACCAAGGTATCGTCTTTGGCAATGTAGTAGCGCGAGGGCCGAAAGCCGTTGCGGTCGAGCATGCCGCCGACGACGACACCGTCGGTAAAAGCCACCGAAGCCGGCCCATCCCATGGCTCCATCAGACAGCTATGGTACTCGTAAAAGGCTCGCTTCTCCGCGCTCATGGTTTCGTGGTTTTCCCACGGCTCGGGAATCATCATCATCACCCCATGCGCCAACGAGCGCCCCCCCAAGGTCAGCAGTTCGAGCGCATTGTCGAATTTGGCCGAATCAGAGCCGTCTTCGTGGATGATCGGGAAGAGCTTGTCGATGTCATCGCCAAAGTACTCGGACGCCAGCATGCCCTCGCGCGCGCGCATCCAGTTGCCGTTGCCGCGCACAGTGTTTATCTCGCCGTTGTGGATGATGTAGCGGTAGGGATGCGCCCGCTCCCAGCTCGGGAAGGTGTTGGTGCTAAAGCGCGAATGCACCAATGCGATGGCCGCCTCAAAGCGCTCGTCGCTCAAGTCGGAAAAGTAATCCACGACTTGGTCGGAGATCAGCATGCCCTTATAGACGATTGTGCGGGAGGAGAGGCTGGCCGGATAGAAAAAGTCCCCATCGGCGACTTCGCCGCTGTAGCGAATCTCGTTTTCAGCGCGCTTGCAGATGACGTAGAGCTTGCGCTCAAAGGCCAGCGCATCGTCGCCTTGCACCTCGCCGCGGCCGATGAAGACCTGACGCTGAAACGGCTCGCGCAGCTTGGCTGTGTGGCCCAAGGCCGCGTTGCAAGTAGGCACATCCCGCCAGCCAAGCAGGCGCTGGCCCTCTTCCTCGACGATGCGGGCAAAGTGCTCCTCGCAGACTTGGCGCTGAGCGGGATCGGGCGGCAAAAACAACATGCCCACTCCGTACTCGCCCGGCGCGGGCAACTCAAAGTCGCAGATGGCGCTAAAGAACTTGTGGGGCAACTGCACCAACATACCGGCACCATCGCCCGTGTTGGCCTCGCAACCGCAGGCACCTCGGTGCTTGAGATGCTCCAAGACCTCTAAGGCTTGGCGCACCACCTTGTGCGACTTGTGGCCCTTGATGTTTACGACAAAGCCAATCCCGCAGGCGTCGCTTTCGCGAGCGGGGTCGTACAGGCCCTGCTTTTGCGGGTATCCGGGAATCCGGGTCATTTTAATTTTCCCTTGCTCGATCTTCTAAAAAAGAAGGCTTAATATATGAACTACGGCTATGTTGTCAAACGCCCTTACGCCAATTTACACAACTTTCTTGAAACATCCCTTGACAGCACTACCGTGTATGGCCTAAATTGCGCCAACTTTCACTTTTTAATGGACAATTCAGGCCATGAGACGTTTTGACGAACAAGAGCGGCAAATAGTCCGCACCCTCATCCGCAACCCCCGCTGCTCGGACAACCGCATCAGCACCTTGACCGGCGTGCCGGTGCGCACCGTCAGCCGCAAGCGCGTCCGCCTCGAACAGGAAGGCATCCTCTCCTACTACGCCGCGGTCGATATGCAGGCTCAAGGCACGGGCCGCTTCTCGACCCAGCACATGCTCACCATCAAGTTCAAATTGGGCATCACCCGTAGTCAAGTCGTGCAGGAAATCCGCTCCGAACCCAATGTCGCCAACGTATTCAGCGAGCTAATCCGCGACAGCTATATCGCCGAAGTAGATGGCCACACCGCGCTGGTGATGATCGTCGAAGGCGAGTCCGACAGCGATGTGGCCGAAAGTGTCCAAGGCAAGATCATCCCCTCGCTGCAGAAAAATCACGGCGAGGACTCGATCCAAGAGATGCAAACCATCCGCCTGTTGGACCCCATCAGGCGGCTGCACAACTATTTGCCCATGGTAAATACGCAGGCGGGTTTCATCGTGGAATCTTGGCCCGACGACGCCGTTTTCGTCGAGTAAAGGCCCTATCCACTCTCTTTTACCGCGGCTACCAAATCCAACACCGCCTCTTTGGCGCTGCCGAAAAACATCAGTGCATTTTCCGCGGCAAAAAGCGGATTGGGCAGCCCGGCAAACCCCGGGCTCAGGCTCCGCTTAATCACCACCACCGTGCGCGCATGATCCACATCGAGAATCGGCATCCCGGCAATCGGCCCAGAATCTGCGTCGCGGGCAAGGGGGTTGACCACGTCGTTGGCACCGATAATCAACGCCACATCGGTCTGCTGGAAGGTCGGATTGATCCGATCCATCTCCACTAACTTGTCGTAGGGCACCTCGGCCTCGGCCAACAACACGTTCATGTGGCCCGGCATCCGGCCTGCCACCGGATGGATGGCGTATTCGACCGCGACGCCGCGCTCTTCGAGCAAATTGGCCAAATCCCGCACGGCGTGTTGCGCTTGAGCCACGGCCATGCCGTAGCCGGGGACTACCACCACGCGCCGGGCCGTGTCAAACAGCAGCGCGACTTCCTCGGCCGAGGTTGACTTGATCTTGCCGGCATAGACCTCGTCGTCACTGGTTCCGCTTGCAACCTCGGCACCGACACCGCCGAAGAACACATTGCCCAGCGAGCGGTTCATGGCCCGGCACATGATTTGCGTCAAAATCAGCCCCGAGGCTCCCACCAGCGACCCGGCGATAATCAGCACATTGTTGTCGAGCACAAAGCCGGTAGCCGCTGCCGCCAGCCCCGAGCACGAATTGAGCAAGGCAATCACCACCGGCATATCGGCTCCGCCTATGGGCAATACGAGCAACAGGCCCAACAGCGAGGCCACGCCGACCATGGCCCAGAAGGCGTCCGGCTCACCCAGCACCAACCAAGCACCCAAGCCCGCGCTGACGAGGACCAACACCCCGTTGAAAAACTGCTGGCCGGGAAACCGGACCAAGCCCTTGAGCACTTCCATCAGCTTGAGAAAGGCCACGATACTACCCCAGAAAGTCACCGCGCCGATGATCCCAGAGGCGGCCGTGGCAGCCGTGAATTGGTAGGAAGGAGCCTGCGCCTCAATCAGCGCCGCACCGGCCACCAACGCAGAGGCACCGCCGCCCAAGCCGTTAAAGACCGCCACCAGCTCGGGCATGGAGGTCAGGGGAATTTTTACCGCGAGGATCATACCAATCAGCGCGCCTACTACGGCACCCAGCAAAATGTATTCGCCGGACAGAATCCGCTGATCCAGCAGGGTGACGACGACGGCCAGCAGCATCCCCAAGGCCCCCAGCAAGTTGCCGCGCACAGCCGTGCGTGGATGCGTCAGTCCCTTGAGGCCGAGAATGAAGAGGACCGAGGCGACCAGGTAGGCGAAGTTGATCAGGGTCGCGCTCATGCGCTAGTCCCGCCTCCTAAACATCCCCAACATGCGGTGCGTCACCATGAACCCACCCACCACGTTGATGGTGGCAAAGATAACGGCCGCCAATCCCAAATAGGTCGCCAAGGCCGAGTGCTCAGAACCCGCCGAGAGCAACGCGCCGATCAGGGTGATGCCGGAGATGGCGTTGGACCCGGACATCAGCGGCGTGTGCAGGGTCGGCGGAATCTTGGTGATGATTTCAAAGCCGACGAAGACGGCTAGTGCAAACACCGTCAGCGCGGCTACTAGGACATCCACTATGAAATTCCTTTGCGAATGCGCGGATGGACGATTTCACCGTCGCGCAACACCAAGGTTTCGCGCGTGATTTCGTCCTCCATGTCGAATTGCAACGCTCCCTCGCCCGCCAAGTGGCGGAAGAAGGTCGCGATATTGTGCGAGTACATTTGGCTGGCGTGGTGCGGCACAGTCGCTGGCAGATTGAGCGGCCCCATGATCTGCACTCCATCCTCCACGATCGTCTCCCCAGGGCGCGTCAACTCGCAGTTGCCGCCGCGCTCAGAGGCCAAATCGACGATGACCGACCCCGGCCCCATGCTCTGCACGGCCTCAGCCGTAATCAACAAAGGAGCTGGTTGCCCCGGTATGGCGGCCGTGGTGATAATCACGTCGCTCTGGCCAGCGACCTTGGCCAGCTCCTCGCGCTGGCGGCGATAGAATACCTCGTCTTGCGCCCGCGCGTACCCGTCGGCGTCCTCGGAGTCGCCCGCGTCAATGTCCAATTCCACGAACTCGGCCCCAAGGCTTTCGACCTGTTCTTTGACCGCTGGCCGCACGTCGTACGCCTGGATGACCGCTCCTAGGCGACGGGCCGTGGCAATGGCCTGGAGACCGGCGACCCCAGCGCCGATGACCAGCACCCGGGACGGCGTCAATGTGCCAGCGGCTGTCATCAAAAGCGGGAACATGCGCGGCAGAGCCGCAGCGGCCAAGAGCACCGCTTTGTAGCCGGCGATCGTGGCCATGGACGAGAGCACATCCATGCTCTGGGCGCGGGTAATACGCGGCATCAGTTCCATGGCAAACAAAGTCGCGCCGACATCGGCCAGCGCAACTAGCTCTGGACCAGCGGTCAGTGGGTCCGAGGCCCCGACGAGGACTTGACCGGAGCGGGTCCGGGTCAAGTCGTCGCGGCCAGCCTCCGGGTTCGCGCCGAGCGTGCGCACCTGAAGCATCACCTCGGCACGGGCAAACACCTCGTCGCGGTCGGCGGCGATTTCTGCACCGCGCTCGGCATAGGCCGCATCGGCATAGCCGGCTGCGGCACCTGCGCCCGGCTCTATTAGGATGTCCGCATTGCAGGCCGACAACCCGGACACAGCCTCCGGGACCAAGGCAACCCGATGCTCACCAGCGAAGGTCTCTCGTGCGATACCAACGATCATTTATCAGTGGTGGGACACCAGCTTATCGTGGTGTTTTTTGAGTTGACTCTCGATCTTGGACTCGGCTTCGGCGAGGGCCTTGTAAAGATTGTCCGCCGCCCCTGTGGCCGCAAACGTGCGCTGCGGCACCTTGACGATAATTTCCACTTTGTCGCCGCGCTTTTCCTTGTCGAGGATGACTTCGCAATCCACGATGCGGTCGAAGTAGTGTTCGAGTTTAGTACAAGAATCGGCAATGTGGGCTTTGGTTTCTGCTGAGATTTTGCCGTGGCGCATACTGATTCTGGGTTGCATCTCTTAATCCTTTCTGTTGACAAAATTTAATCGCTGGCCCGCGCTTAGGGCCGCTCGGCGAGCGGCTGATAGGTCCGCTGCACCGAGCCGGTGTAAATCTGGCGTGGGCGGCTGATTTTGGTGGCCTTGCTCTCCTCGTACCAATGCGCGATCCAGCCCGGCATGCGGCCGATGGCGAAGATCACGGTGAACATCTCTTTGGGAATGCCGAGCGCACGGAGAATGACGCCGCTGTAAAAATCCACGTTGGGATAGAGCTTGCGTTGAATGAAATACTCGTCCTCCAGCGCCACGGCCTCCAGTTCTTTAGCTATATCGAGCAGAGGGTCGTTGATGTGGAGCTTGGCCAAGACTTTCTCACAGCTCTTTTTGATGATCTTGGCGCGCGGGTCAAAGTTCTTGTACACTCGATGCCCGAACCCCATCAGACGGATCCCGGCTTTTTTGTCCTTGACCTGCGCGACGTAGTCGCCGACCGAGGTGTTTTCGGCGTGGATTGTCTCTAGCATGTTCACCACCGCCACATTTGCCCCACCGTGCAGCGGCCCCCACAGGGCGGAGACGCCCGCCGCCACTGAGGCGAAGAGATTGGCCTCGCTGCTGCCGACCATCCGCACCGTAGAGGTGCTGCAATTCTGCTCGTGGTCGGCGTGGAGGAGGAAGATCAAATCCAGCGCGTCGATCAGCGCCGGGTCCGCATCAAACTCGTTGTGAGGCTGGCTGAACATCATGTGCAGAAAATTCTCCGCGTACCGCTTCCTCGGGTGCGGGTACTCGATGTGGTGGCCCAACTGCTGGCGGTAGGAATAGGCAGCAATGGTGCGGACCTTGGACATGATGCGCGCGGCCGCTTCGATGAAAGTCTCCTCGTCCTGAATCTCCAACAACTCGGGATAGTAGCAGCTCAAGGCGTTGAGCACCGAGGACAACACGGCCATCGGCGGCGAGTTGGGTGGAAAGAGGCTGAAGTGTTGCTTTACTTCCTCGCGCAACATCTGGTGCTTGGTCAGCAGCGCACTGAACTCGTCTAGTTGCGCGGCGTTGGGCAACTCGCCCCAGATCAGCAAATGGGCGACCTCGATGAAGCGGCTGTACTCGGCTAAATCCTCGATCGCGTAGCCCCGATAGCGCAGGATGCCTGCATCGCCGTCGATAAAGGTGATATCACTCTGGCAAGAGCCCGTATTGCCGTAACCAGGATCTAGGGCGATATACCCAGTCTCAGCGCGCAATTTGGCAATATCGAGCGCCTTTTCGCCCTCGCTGCCGACGACGACGGGCAACTCGACGATCTGATCGTCGGCCTGCAAGCGGGCAGTTTCCGCCATGTCTTGTTCTCCTTAATTAATGTAACTCGGTCGCCGAAGGCGCAGAGTCGCGCCCCAAGCGAGATAGATATGCTGTTTTTATTCAGATAGTAGGCCCTAAAATTTGCACTGTCAATTGTCGCCGATACTTGCTGGCAGGTGCTTGATACCCGTGAAAATTGAACGGCGACCAACTGCTGGCTACTGGCGCGGAATCACCGGCAAAAGTATGTGAGACGGCTGCGCTCTGGTGTGTTGCACCGTCTGTTGCGCACGGCGCATTTCAGTATCCGTGCCGAGGTCGTTGCCGGTGTTGTGGTTTCTGTCGAAGCGCGGGAAATTGGACGAGGACACTTCGATCCTGATCCTGTGCCCCTTCTTGAAGACATTGCCAGTGACGGCGAGATCGATCTCGTACTGGTACGTTTGCCCCGGCTGGAGCAACTTGGGCGCGGCAAAGCCCTCGCGGTAGCGCGCCCGGACAATGCCATCGCACAAATTCTTGGCGTACCCGCTAGTTGACACGTCCACCAGCTTGGCCGTCCAGTCGGTATCTAGCCCGTCTGTAGCCGCATATAGAACGACCTTGATCGGCCCTGTCACTTCGAGGTCAGCTTCCAAAGGCTCGCTAGTGTAACAGAGCACGTCGGACCTCATTTCCACATCGCGCTGGTCGTACGGCCCCCAAGGCACAATGTGGGGCGAGCAACAGTTGTTGCCGCCTGCGGTCTGCACGGGAAAATCGGGATCGTACACAAAGTGATCTGCCGGCTCGTCGCCCGGCTCAACCGGTGACAGACGGCCGTCGCCCAATAGCGAGTTGGCGTTGCCAGCAGAGTGCAGATACCACTTTTGCCAGTCGGTCCTAGCCAGCGGCCATTCGCGCTCGTCTCTCCATTCATTGACGCCCATTATGAAAAGCCGCAGCGGGGCCTCGCCGACGATGCCGTTGTCAATGCCCTTCAGCCAATAATCAAACCAACGCAACTCCAAATCCTCCAAGTCGTACAGCGAGTTCGCGCCGAAGTCGATGTCACCCGTCTTGGTAGAAGCGCTGAGCGCGTGCGGCCAAGGGCCGACGATGAGCTGACTTTGCCTCGCTTCAGGCGTCCGCCCGTGCAGCCTTAGACCGTTGAAGTTGATAAAGGTGTTGTGAGAGTACAGGTCGTACCAGCCTCCCATTATCAGCGCGGGAGCCGCGATTTCGCCCCACTTGTTTTCGACGTTGACCGAGTCCCAGTAGGAATCGTATTCGGTGTGCGTCACCCAATCCCGCCAAAACTGTAGGGTTCGGCCCGCCTGTTGATCCATGTCGATGAGGGGAATCGAGCGAAAGGCCTCCGTCCAGCTGTGGTAATCGATGCTCTGAGCGGTGCGGCCATTGGTCCGCATCCCCCACGTGAGAGCGACGTTGAGTTGGAACGCCCCGCCGGGGTGAATCAGGCCCGAGTACAGATCGCCGCACATCACCCTTGGTGCCATGCACGTCAGGTACTGGCTGCGGTGCGGCGCGCTCTGCCACTGCACCCATCCGAGGTACGAGCCTCCGGCCATGCCGATCTTGCCGTCGCTCCACTCCTGCTGGCCAATCCATTCCTGCGTATCAAAACCGTCTGGGCCGTGGCCGAACAGCGCGTAGTGAACGCCGTCGGAGTCCCAGCGCCCCCGCACGTCTTGGATAACGCAGGCATAGCCGGTATTGGCCAGCCGCATAGCCTTCTCGATCAGGAGCGACGTGTTGTTGTCGTACGGCGTGCGCATCAACACGGTCGGAAACTTACCCGATGCCTTCGGCAGATAGATGTCGGAAGAAAGATCGACGCCGTCCCGCATAGGCGTGCGGATGTTCAACCTCATATCGACTGCGTAATTTGGCTGCATAGTTAACCCCGGTGGGTTGAGGAGTAGCCGCGCCCTACTGGTTGCGAATCGCCTCGATTTTGGCGTCGCGCTCGGCAAAAAGCTCGTTGCGGACTTTGCTCATTTGCTCCTGCACTTGGCGGCGCGCTTCGGCGAGAGCCTGCGGATCTGCACCCGTAACCTGCTCTAGCTGGCCCGTAAACGCGATCTCTTGCTCGGCCCACTTGGCCTCATACTGCTTGCGCACTTGGTCTATGGCCTCTTTCTGCTCGTCTGTCAGCCTGATCC
The DNA here is from genome assembly GCA_022826515.1 of Candidatus Latescibacterota bacterium. The sequence goes on along the minus strand of JAJDUT010000034.1, from coordinate 6,584 downwards.
CCTCTGCGCCTCCAACTGCCTCGTCGGCCTTTTCCATGGCCAGTTCCAGTGCCGATTTCATGGCAAACTCTCCTAGGTTGACATCGCCTGACTACGGCCTTAACATCGCAAAAAAGATAGCGGCTGGCCGCAATCGCGACAAATTGCGGCATCCGCCTTCTACTATCCCACTCACCACACCAAAAGGAACCCCATGTCCAAACAGTGGAAGGTCTATCTATCCGGCGAGATTCACAGCGACTGGCGCGAGCGCATCGTCCAAGCGGCCAGCGACTTGCCAGTCGAATTCTCCGCTCCGGTCACCGATCACGCAGCTAGCGACAACTGTGGAATCGACATTCTCGGGCCGGAGGAAAGCAGCTTTTGGAAGGATCACAAAGGCGCGCAGCTCAACGCCATCCGCACCCGCACCCTAATCCGCGACGCCGACTTGGTGGTGGTTCGCTTCGGCGATCAGTACCGCCAGTGGAACGCGGCTTTTGACGCGGGGTTTGCCGCCGCCTGCAACAAGCCGCTGATCGTCCTCCACCCGCCCGAGTTGCAACACGCGCTCAAGGAAGTGGATGCGGCCGCGCTCGCCGTGGCCAGTGAGCCCGAGCAGGTCGCGGACATACTGCGCTACGTCATCGAAAAGTAGAATGTAGGGGCGACCCTTGTGGTCGCCCTTATTTGACAGACGCAAGGGCTGATCCTATGGAGCCGATGGCATGTATGAGATGGTTTCTAGTCAGCGCAGCAAAATCATCTTGCGCTGCGCGCGGTATGAACCAGCTTTGAGCGCGTAGAAATAGAGGCCGCTCCGGTAGCCAGCCGCGTCCCACTCCACCTCATGCCGTCCCGGCAGCATCTGCCGCTCCACTAGCCGCGCGACCTCCTGCCCCAAGACGTTGTACACCGTCAGTCGCACCAAGCCGGAAGTGGGCAAATCAAAGCGGATTTTGGTCGTCGGGTTGAACGGATTGGGCGCGTTTGGGTGCAAGGCGTAGTGCTTGGGACGCGGCTGCATCCCCTTTTGCGCTTCGACGTGCTGGTCAGCGCTCAGTTCTAGCGTCCCTTCTCCCGCTAGCTCCAGTACGATCAGGTCGCCTTCTACGACCGTGCCCCGCCATGCGCCGCCGAGAAAGCGAGCCGCAGTCCACTTGTTCCCCAAATGGGGCATTTTTAACTGATAGCCCGCGTCGGGGCCGCGCACAAAACCCCCATAGTCGTCTCGCCCCATGCTCACGTCTATCATTTCACTGGCACGGAAAACCGTCTCTCCGTCGGCCAAAAGGTAGGTCGCGTCTTGCGCTACAAAGCGGGTAAGCTTCCCATCGACATAGCGGACATAGCCGAAGCGGGCGTCGCTGACCAAGCGCGCGTCCGGCCCAGATACAGCGACCTCAGACGCATCGCCGTTGCGCAGCCAAGCCACATCCCGCACCCCAGCCAACGCCACCAAAGCCGCCTCGGCTCCTTGTGCGGATACAGTCTCAAACACCGGCTTGGCCTCCCTGCGCGTCCGCGGGTACAACACCGCTAGGTACCTCCCATCGACGCCCTCTTGCTGCACCCGCAACACCGCGTGAGTCTGTTCTTGGCGATAGTCAAAAGAGTGAATCGCCTCGCTCTCAAGCGCAACCCGGCCGGGCTGATCGGGCAAAAACGCCAGCAACTCGGCCTTATCCCGCGTCCAACGCGCCAAGTTGCCAGCACGGGCATACGTTCCCCCGCTGGTGCCCCCGCCATTGCCGTGCAGCCGCCACTCGTAGGCATGACGACGGCCCGGATCGTCAATTTCGTCGGCCACGATGAAGTACCTGTGATCCGCAAAAAAGACCCGCCGCCTCAATTCAACACCCCGGTAGGCCGCGCGGACTTCCGCGTAGTCGCCAGCGGCACTCGTGAAGAATGCCTCGATAAAAGCATCGTTGCGGTCGCCGATGGTCCCCACCACGGGCAACATTCGGCGCGGCGGCCCCTTGCCATTGACCAGCACCACGTTGTGATCGCGGCCTTTGTTGACCTTTTCGTGGTTGTCAAAATTGATGTACCCCGCATCCACAGCCAGCATCTCGCCACCAGAGTAAATCACAAAGCTAGTCCCATCGGGGTGCTCGTGCACGAACCCATGTTCGCGTGCGATGCCGTTTTCGCCGCGCAAGAGCATGTACGTGGCTGCGGCCGACCAATCGCTGCGGAAGACGGCGTCGCCAGCCCCCGGCATAAAAACCGACGGGCCGTGCGTCGGCTCTTGCGCGGGCACGCTGTCGTCGTACAGAGCGATGGCGTCCATCTCGGAAAACTGGCGCACGTACAGGCCGCGCTCGTTGTTTTCCCAGTCCCAGCGATGCACCCCGCCGTTAGCTTGCACAGCCGCTAGGTAATGCCCGTAGAAATCGTCTAAGTGGCCGTCGTCAATGTTGGGCCGCCGACCATTGGGTAGCCGCAGGTTCAGGGACCACTCGTGCATCTTCTCAATCTTGGGATCGGCAAACAAGTCCAAGCCGGTGCGGTTCTTGAGCGCAAACAAGTAGGGCAAATAGACATCCGCGGCATAGCGGCTGTAAAACGGCCCCTCCGCATATCCCCCGTCCCTCCCTTCAATCTGGAAGTCGAGGCTGCTGGTGACCATCTCCAAGGCGCGATCAGCCCATTCCTGCGGCGTGCCCTCGCCGCTGGTGTACTCGCTCAAGGCCATGGCTGCCAACCCGAGGCCGCCGTACGCGCGGATGTGCCAGTTGTCGAGATGCGGAGTCTCGTGCAAGCGAATTTTGACCGGGAACAGCCCAAACCCCACCTCGCCAATCACAATGCCCTTCCACAGGCGGTCGGCTTCCTCGCCGAGGATCGACCGCATCTCCTGCAGAGCCTGGGTGTCGTGGGCCGTAGCATAGGAGTGCAGGATGTCGTACGCCACCGCGTACTGAGCTACGACCTCGCCTTCGTTGTGCGGCTCGCCCAAATCGCCTCCTCGCGGCGGGAACGCCACCCCCTGCATCACTGCCAACGCCCGCTCGGCAAACGCGGCATTGTCGGTCATCAGCCAAGCAAAGGCGAGGGACTTGGCGTAGCGGACCTCAGCGCGCTCGTCAACAAAGGTCGCCGGAACGTTTCGCGCCCGCTGCAACACGGTCCGCCACCACGTGGCATACGGTTCGCGCTGGATGCGCTCTTTGAGTAGGGGAATATCTTTGCTAGAAAAAAGCAGGCCCGGATGCACTTCGGCGGACAGCGTCTGCGCGGCAGCGCCCACAGGTGCGAGAGCCAAGGCAGCGCAAAGGACCCAGGCGATCATACGGCAATCCTGAATGACTTGAACGATTCGAGAAACGGATAATCTTGTTTCTGCTATTCTGCGTCCATCTGCGTCCATCTGCGGATCATTTACGCCCTCTAAAAGACGCGGCGCAAATCAAAGCCCCACAGCAGCCCCAAGGTGACGTAGCCCTTGCCGACTAGAATCTTGAAGCTGCCGACGGTGCGGCCTGGCGCATCGAAAAACATCCCCAAGGTGCCATACGCCGTTGCTGGATCTAAGTGGCGATAGCCCAACCCGGCGAATAGTTTGCCCGGTCGGCCGGTGATCCACACCTCGTCGAGGACAATATAGGCCAGATCCCCACTGAGCGAGCGCAGCCAATCCGTGCCGCCCGAGCAGCGATAATCCGCCACGCGGTATCCAGTCCGCGTATCAAAGCAGTAGGTACGGTTGGGATAGGGCCGGAAGTAACGCGGGTCGTAATCGTCGCCTTCATGAAAGCTCACATCGAGCGCATTGACCGAGCCGATGAGGCGCAAGCGGTTGAAAACGGCCCTAAACCCCAACGGAACGCGCACGCCCGCGCCGCGATGATCCAAGTTGATAAAACCCAAGCCTACCGCAGCATAGTACCCGTCGCGCTGCCGCTTGGGCACCTCTTCGGGCACGGCGTCTTGGATGCGCACGGCCTCGGCCCCACTCGCCAACAGCAAGCCGATCCAGATGAGATGTATGTATGTGCGCTGTATCACCCGTTTGTCCTCTGCCTATACAATCTAAAAGTCCCGGCAAAAATGCCAATGGCCGGGGAGGAATCGTCTTTAATGGCGGATGGGTGCGCCGCTACTCGTGGTCAAGTCGAGTGTCTCGGCCACATCGGGCTGAGTGGCCCACAGAAACGTCGCGAGCTGCGCCAAATCTACGCAGTATTCGCGGTCGTAAGCGGCCGGGTCGCCGCAGACCCAGCCGGTGCCGTAGGCGGCCGGGCGCTCGTAGGTCTCGCCGGCTGGCGCAGTGCCGGGATCGCAGGACGAACCGGTTAGGGTAGTGCAGATGAGGGCTTCAAGGCCGCGTTCAGTGGTGTCGGTGGGCAAGCTATCCCCTTGTTCATTAAGGTCTTAAATGTCTCAAAAAAACATCAAAATATTGTGCTGTATTGTGATATGAGCAATAAATGTTGGCACAAACGTATAAACATAAAGATATGAAAAACAGATACTTGTAAAATCAATTGCGTCTAATTGCGTAATTAATTGCGTTTTTGGCTTATTTTTTCCCTTTTGACGCAATTCCAGATGGCGGTCTCCCCGGATACCAGCGAGCGGCCTTAGTAGCTCCAATTTTATATATGCGTCCCTCGCTCTTCAAACCCCGAAGCAAATTCTGCACTTGATCCCGCGAAAGCGCTGGCAACACCTGAACGAGTTCCCGCAACGGACTCCCCTCTTTCCGGTTATCTTGAATGTGCTTCAGCAGCAACTCCTTGTTCGTCTCGCGGTCCAATCCGCGCTTGCGCGTATAGACTCCTGCCTTACCGATGTGCCGGTAGAACTGCCGGGATAGCATCAACCGCACGCCCCGCCCGCGTCCCACGCGCTCGATGATCCCCTGTTCCAGCAAATGCTCAATTCTCGGTTCAAGGTCGTCGGAAATAGGCTGCTCGCGGTGGATGAGATCAACCACCAGTAAATCGTCAAGGCCGAATGCGGCCACTTGTTCCCGACCAATCTCCTCCAGAAAACGCAAGAATTCCGGGTCTTGAATATCGCCGTGTAGCGTGAGCCATACGGAGTGGGCATCCGTATGGGCAAAGTCGGGCAACGGCTTACTCTGCTGAATGCACTCGCGGAAGATGCGATCAAATCCCTGCCCGGCCCGTTCGACCAAGCCGCATTTGCCGAGGACTTCGGCGATACGGCGATTGCGCGGATTTTGTTGCCGAAGGATGTTCTCAGGAGTGATGCCAACTGGAAAACCGCCGGGGCTGACGATCTCGATGCGTCGAGGATACTGGCGCACGAAGATGGAGCCTCCGTGGCGATAATCGCGGTGACTCACTGCGTTCAAAACGGCCTCGCGAACCACGCGCTCGTTGAACGTGGGCACATCCCAAATAAAGAGGCCCTGCTGAAAGTGTTGCAGGTCATTGCGCTGGTTGATAAGTCGCCAGATCTCGTCGAGTACTGGGAGAAAGCCCTGTCTGAACTCGTGTCGTTCCGCTGCCGGTCCCGGCACTTCATTGGAACGGTATTCGAAGATAAGCTCTGCTTGGGCGAGATATTTGCCCAAGGCTTTGCGCGTGCCTAGCAGGATCAGCGCCGCGTACGTCACCTCACCATCGACGAGTAATTCCGCATCTGCCAAGAGTTGCTCTACCGGACGGGTTGAGATGTCTTGGTCTGGTGACTTCCGCTGCCAAAGTTGACGCAGCACATCCACGGCGATTGGATCGAGATCGTCCAGTTGGGCAGACGTACAAATCTCAGACGAGAAATCAGGACTGGCCTCGGCAAAAATGCGCTGGAGTTGATCCGGCGTCATGGGAACAAGGGCCTCTCCACTACGCATCCAATACGCGCCCTCATATTGTTCATAAGGCGGTGGACGAAGGGATGGCATTTGCTTGAAATCTTCCCAGTATAACCGGTTACGGTCCTTGACTATTCCACGCGAGTACTTGTCAACCTCAGCCATATACGCACTCGTACGAAAAAGAGTACTGAAATAGCGCGACTCTGTACCGTGTAGCGGTCTGGCAATGATATAGGCTGGACTGACTAAGCCGTCGACGGGAGCTATTCCGACTGCGCCTTGCCACATTCGCATCATGTTGTAGGCAATGTCCCCCTTGACTGCTCGCTTATAATCACTGCGGACAGTCATCATCTGTTTGCGAGCTGAGTTTTCAAGGTCACGGATGCTAACGCCGGTTTTTAAGGAGACTTCAAGGAGCGGGAGTTCCGGAAAACCCGTCTCATTGCGCTGGGCAAAGAGTTGGCCGTTCCGAACTACCTCCCAATGCGCCGGCACATCCCCTAACCATTCAACTCCGGAAGGTTTGTATGCAGGGAAAGGTTTGAGGTTGGGTGTCATAGAGAACGCAGCAGTTTCACAGCACAAGGACTTCGTCACGGACGAAGTGAAGGCGAATCAATCCCGGACGCTTCATTGCTGCGTCAAAGTAGCACTCGACGGCTTCTTTGACATTTGTATGTTGCCAAATCCGTTCAGAAGGGCCAATCTGAACGGTATGCGTGCGGGGCGCGTCGTCCGTCATTGGGTGAGCAGGCCCCTCGTGCCCGCTGCACCGTGCGGGAGTAAGACACCCCTCACGCTTAGTTGT
>JAJDUT010000068.1 GCA_022826515.1 Candidatus Latescibacterota bacterium | reverse complement strand
GTCACCGTACGAGACACTGTTGTAGTGGTGGACACTGTGTTCGTGGAGAAAGAGGTCGTCAAGAAAATTGAAGTGCCTGCTGAGATCCCCGCGTACTACGAGGCAGCGTGGAACAGGCAGGTTGCTGAATTGAGTGCAAATTTAGCTGACGATAAAACGTGCTTCGCGGGCTTGGACAGTGTAAAAGTCGTTGTTGTAATGAATGAGGATGCTAAGGATATACTTTCTGAACAGCGCACTAAGGATAAGTTCGAGCTGACGCTGAGACGACACGGTGTGCCATTATCGGATTCGTCTAACCCCTACCTCTTATTTAGTTTCGAGGCATTATGGAACGAGGACAAGACGCTTGCAGCATACATCTTCGAATTAAGTCTTAGACAACCTCTTATATTTTACCGAAATAATACACCATACAGGCGCGTCGTCAGTCTGTGGGAGAATCTGAGCTATGGGTATGCTGGGAGTAAAGTTGCAAGACAGAACGCCTTGGAAGCGATTGAGGAGAAAGCAGAGCGAGTCGCAAATCTATACCTCTCGGCAAATTAGAGAAAAAAGACAGTGAAGCCAAGGATATATATCGAGACATCGGTCGTGAGCTACCTCGTCTCAAGGCCGAGTAGCGATGTGCGTATCGCCGCAAATCAGGTGATAACGATTGAGTGGTGGGATGAGCGGCGACCGACCTTTGATCTATTTGTCTCTGAGTTCGTGCTTGCCGAAGCCGCTCTTGGAGATCCCTCGGCATCCCGCCTACGCCTTGAGGTGCTGAAGGGCATATCGCAGCTCGAAGTAACAGAGGAAGCTCGAAGGCTTGGCGATGCCCTCATGACCGAAGGCCCGATTCCGGATTCAGCGGAAATTGATGCCTACCACATTGCAATTGCAGCAGTAAACGGTATAGAGTACCTATTAACGTGGAATTGCACTCACATTGCCAACGCGGCGATGCGGTCCGACATCGAAACGGTGTGCCGGAACCACGGGTATGAACCACCGACAATCTGTACCCCACAGGAACTTATGGAGGCCTGAGATGCGCGACCCAATCGTCGAGGAGACAAGGAAGCTGCGCGAGGAGTACGCAGCGCAATTTAACCATGATCCGAAGGCCATATTCGACGACATCCTCAAGTGCCAGAGCCGAAGGGGTAAGAAATTAGTGACCTTCCCGGCCCGTAAGCCGAAGCACAAGCCAACCATTGGTACAAGACACGCCTAGACCGGACCCAGAAGTTCGGGCGACAGGGGAATAGTCTCCTAAGTAGCCCCTTCAGTAGCGCCTCAATCCTCGTCGTGCGCATAGTCGAAACAGGTAGTATGGTTGCCGTTGCAGCTAGGGTTTGTCCTTTAGCATAGGTTTCTGCGCCTTGACCAACCACTCGATAGCAGCGATTTGTCCTTGGCGGGCGTAATCGGACGCTTCGCCGAGAATGCGGGCGGCCTCCTGCGGGGCGTGAAAGCCCATGGAATTTTCCGCGGCCACGAAATCGAGCCGCCATTGTGCCTTGCGCTGCAAGGCTAGGGCCGCTGCTAAGTCGTCGTCTGCGGCACCGGCCGCGCGGGCCGCTGCTATGGCGTCGAGTTGGTCCATGAGGGCGGTACCGGCTCGTTGCAGGAGGTCGAAGTTGCGCTGCTGGATCGCGTCGGCGCGGGCGGTGAGTTCGGCCTCGGAGAAAGAGTGGCAGACCTGACAGGCGCGGTTGATGTTCAGCAGCGGGCTACGCACCCAGTGATCGGAGATTTTAGCGGCTCCGTCGCGCATATAGGGCATGTGGCAGTCGGCGCAGGAGACGCCGCTGCGCGCGTGGATGCCCTGGCTCCATAGTTCAAATTCCGGGTGTTGCGCCTTGAGGACTTTCGCGCCCGTCTCTTTGTGGACGTAGTCGTAAAACTCGCTCCCATCGTCTAGGGTCATGGCGTCCCAAAACGCTTCCATTTCCTCTACCTTAAGCCCGTTGCCCCAGGGGAAAGTCAGTTTCGCCCCGCTGCCGCAGTAATATTCGACGTGGCACTGGCCGCAGGTGAACGAGCGCATTTCGTTGCGGCTCGCGCTCGCGTTGGGGTCGTAGGGGAGCTCGCGGCTTCCGCGCCGCCAGCGTTCGAGCGACGGCAGATGCGGGACCGGGGCGTCGGACTCGGCCAGCATTTGGATGCCTTGGATAAATCCGGGCCGGGTGATGCGCAGTTGCATGGTCGTCGGGTCGTGGCAATCGACGCACGATACTGGATGGGCGTGTCCGGTGTCGTGTAGCATCTGGTTTAGCTCGCCATAGGAATAGGCGTAGGATTGCTCAAAGCCCGCGGTGGCGTCGCCGTCGCCAAGCTGTCGGTAGAGGGGCATGATGGAGGCGTGGCAGTGCAGGCAGGAGCCGGACTGGGGCTTGGATTGCCGCTCGGTTTGCTCTTGGTCGTAGAGCATGTAGGCGTGACCGCGCCGGTCGCGGTAGTCGAGTGAGAACGCGTAGCCGAGGAACATCCGCCGCAGCCAGGGGTCGCGTTCGATCTTCTGCGCGGGCAGGGCCTCGCTGCCGCCGTGTCCGCCGAAGCGGGTGCGGGTCGCCTCGGCCGTGCGCTTATAGCTGTCGTATTGCCGCGGCCAGTTGATGCCCCAATGGGCTGGGTCAGTGTCGTCCTCTCCGACTTCGACGAGGCGCACTGGGCCGCGCCGCGCTTCGGCCTTGCGTTCGTATATGTTGACCAACAGCCCGGTGACGAGTGCGCTGGCCAGGGCCACTAAGGCCAAAAGGACGATGGCTTTATAAGGTATTTTGCGAGACATAAGCTACTCGTCGTTAGTCGCGGTCTCTGGGCCGCCCAAGCCCACCCACTCTCCGTGACCAGCCGTGCGGTGGCAGTGGATGCAGCGCACGGCTTCGGTAGCGACGATTTGGTGGACGAAGGTGCTGTGACACGCGAGGCAGTTTTGCTGTAAGATGCGGCTGTTTTTTTCGTTAATAAGGATCGGCTCAGGGAAATTTTGAAATGTAAAGGCTGTAGAGTGATTCCAGCCGTTTTCGGCCTTGGCCAGATACTTACTCAAGAAACTGCGCGGCAGATGGCAATCGACGCAAGTGGCCACGGTGTGGTGGCTGGATTTGCGATAGGAATCTAGCTGGGGCCGCATGACGTGGCAGTTGGCACACGCGTCCGGATTCGTGCTGAAATAGGACAGGCCCTCTCCGTAGTGGAAGGTAAAGGCCCCCACTCCGATTAGGGCGGCTAGCCACAACAGGCCGAGCCACAGATAGGGACTTGTTGGACGCATGAATGATTTTTCTGCCGCCTTGTAGGTCGCTTGCCGAGCCGGTATCTTGGATTACAAAAAAATAATACATGGACCGATATGATGGACAGGATGGGGACCAGGATGGACAGGATTAGGACAAGATGGGCAGGATTAAAGGAATGATGATATAGGGGGATGCGTTGGAGCGGGATGGACAGATGAGCTGGGTTTTTGCGTTGCTGATTGGTCTAGGGACAGGGGACGCCGTCGCCCAGCCTCGGTACGTGGATGTGGCCGCGGCGGCTGGCATTGCATTCGAACACCGCAACGGGGCTGAGGGGCAGAAGCAATTGCCCGAGACGATGGGGTCGGGCGTGGCCTTTTTTGACTATGACGACGACGGCTGGCTCGACCTGTATTGGGTCAATGTCGCGGGTCCGGCCGCGCTCTACCGCAACGAGGGCAACGGCCGTTTTGCCGAGCGGACGCAAGCGGCTGGCGTGGGGAATTCTGGGTGCGGCATGGGGGTGGTGGCCGCGGACTACGACAACGATGGCGATGCAGACTTGTACATCACCTGTTACGGCGCGAATATTCTCTATCGCAATGGAGGCGACGGTCGCTTTGCCGATGCCACGGCCACCGCCGGTGTGGGCGACGAGGGCTTTGGCACGGGCGCGGCTTTCGGCGACTGGGATCTGGATGGCGACTTGGATCTGTACGTGGCCAATTATCTGGACTTCCGCGCCGACCCGGATCGCGCCTGTTTTCGCCAGGATAGCGTCCGGGTCTATTGCGCGCCGTGGACCTATGCGCCCGAAGGGGATGCTTTCTACCGCAACGACGGCGGCCGCTTCGCCGAGGTCGGCGCGAAAATGGGCTTTGCTGCGGGCCGGGCGCGAGAGTTGGGCGCGGTTTTTTCCGATTGGGATCTCGACGGCGATTTGGACCTGTTCGCCGCGGGTGATGGGACGCCCAATTTGCTCTACCAGAATGAAGGTGGCCACTTCGAGGAAGCGGGTTTGATCGCCGGGGTTTCCTACAATAGCCAAGGCCAATCCGAAGCTGGTATGGGTGTGGCCGCGGGTGATTATGACAACGACGGGGCTTTTGATTTTTTTGTGACGAATTTCTACTTGGAGACCAATACTTTGTACCACAACGAGGGCGAGGGATTTTTCCGCGACCAGACGACGGACGCCAAACTGGGCAAGCCCTCGCTGGCGTACCTAGCCTGGGGCACGGCTTTCTTCGACTGGGATCTGGACGGCGACGAGGATCTCTTCGTGGCCAATGGTCACATTGACGACAATGTGGAACTTTTCGCCGAGACCACATACGCACAGCCCAATCAATTGTTCAGAAACGACGGTGCTGCTGGGTTTGCTGAGGTCAGTGCTGCGGCCGGGCTTGGTGCTGTGCAGTCGAGCCGAGGGATGGCCTTGGGCGATTGCGACAACGACGGCGATCTCGATATTGCGGTGTCCCACATCAATGCGCGTCCCTCGCTTTTGCGCAACGACATGGGTGGCGAGCGCAACTTTTTGGCCGTCCGCACGGTAGGCGTGGAGAGCAACCGCGACGGCGTCGGCGCTCACATCCGCGTCCGCACTGGGCCTCGGGTGCAAGTGCGGGAGGTGCGTCGCGGCGGCAGCTATCTGTCGAGCCACGACCCGCGCGTCTTTTTTGGTCTCGGCACCAGCGCGCAGGCCGACGAAGTGGAGGTCCGTTGGCCTAGCGGTAAGATGCAACGGTTTGAGGGGGTGCTAGCTGGACAAGTGTTGACTGCGGAAGAGCCGCGATGATTAGGGTTTTCTGCTTGGCGCTGCTGCTCATCGGCTGCCAAGAGCCGGAGCCGCCTTCGGCTACCGGACGCGCGTACTTCCAGCAGGGACTTGAACACGCCCAACACGGGCGTTTCCACGCAGCCATTGCCGCGTACAAGCAAGCAGCCGCGCAAATGCCCGACGCGCCCCAAGTCCACTACAATCTGGCCAATGCCTATTTTTTGACCGATGCCCTCGACCAAGCCGAGGTTGCGTACCAAAAAGCCATAGCACTCAAGCCCGATTACGCGGACGCGTACTATCAACTTGGGGCCGTGTACATTCGGCAAAAAAAGTACGAGGCGGCCTATGCACCACTTCACAAAGCATTGGAAAGCGACCCCGGGTACATTTCCGCGTACAATGCTTTGGGCCTGCTGCACATCCGGCAGGGCGCGTATCAAGAGGCCGCTGACCTGTACGAGCGCGCCCTGCAAGTGGATTCGACGCACTACGAACTCTGGTACCATCTCGGCCGAGTCCACGTCAAGCGCGGCGAGCGCGAGGCAGCGAAAACGGCGTTTGCCGAGGCGATTAGCACGGACACGACCCAAGCGGGCGCGTACGCGGGCTTGGGTGCTTTGTATGTGGAGGAGCGGCGCTACGAAGAGGCTGAAAATCTTTTGCTGCGGGCCGTTGCGCTACGCCCGTTTTGGGCGCGTCCGCACTATGATTTAGGACAGGTCTATATGCGCTTGGGTGAGCGGGAAAAGGGCCGCGAGGTGTTGGAGCGATTTGCGCGCCTTGAAGAAGAGGAAAAGATGATCAAGAGTTTGGAGTTTACGCTCTTGAGTGAGGCCGAGGACGCGCGCCGACACTACGACTTGGGAGTGCTCTACGGTCAGCGTCGCCAATTCGCCAAGGCCGCGGCGCGATACCATCGCGCTATTGAACTCGACTCGACCTTTGCCGCGGCCTATGTGAACTTGGGCAACATCTATTTGCGCGGGGAACAATTCGACGTAGCCCAGCAGCTTTTTGCCCAAGCGCTCGCTGCGGATTCGACCCATGCCAACGCGTACAACAGCCTCGGCAACCTGCACTTGATGCATAGGAACTTTGCGGCTGCAGCAGCGGCGTTTGCCAGCGCGGTGCGCTTGGCACCGGATGATCAGGGATTTAGGGAAAATTTGGAGATCGCTCGGGGGTTGGAGGCGGACGATGCGCGTGGGCCGTAGCGCGAGGTAGTGGGATTAGGCGACGGCTAGTTCTTTCATTGCTGCGACGAACATATCCAGTTCATAGGGTATTGTGTATATGTTCGGACAAATGCGAACCGCCCCAGGATAACCCGGCGGCACGGTGAATATCTTGTATTTGTCGTACAGAGCGTTGGTGACGTCCGCGGGATCTTGTCCATTGATGCCAACGGTGGAAATGGCACACGAGCGATGGGGCTCGCGGGGCGTGTGGACGACGATGTTGGGCACGTCAATCAGGCGATCGACCCAGTAGTTTTTGATGTAGCGCAAGCGCGTTTCTTTGCGCTCCAAGCCGATAATTTGGTTAAAGCGGATGGCCTCGGCCAAGGCCAGTTGCAAGTAGGCCGGATACGTGCCGATGTGGGCGAACTTGTGAATCGAGTCCGAGGCGTACCCAGCGTCGCCGAACAATGGCCACACCTTGTCGATGTTCTCTTTTTTGATGTACAGGATGCCCGTGCCCAGCGGTGCCAGCATCCACTTGTGCAAACTCGCTCCGTAGTAATCGCAGTGTAGGTCGGGGATTTTGTCGGCTAGATGGGCAAAGGCATGGGCGCCATCGACGATGACTTCCACTCCCTGCTCGTGGGCCATGTCGCAGATTGCGCGTACGGGCAGCACTTGGCCGGTCAAATAGACGATGTGGGAGACGAGGATCACTTTGGTGCGCGGCGTAATGGCTTTTTTGTAGGCCGCGACGATCTCGTCATTGTCCATGGAGGTGATGGGTAGATCGAGCACTTTGTTGACTATGCCTTCGCGGGCGGCGCGCTGCTCAAACGCGACCTTCATGCTGCCGTATTCATAGGTTCCCCACAGGGCCTCGTCCCCGGGTTGCAGCTTCAGCCCCATGATGACGATGTTGAGCGATTCGGTCGTATTGCGCGTCAGGAGGATTTCTTCGTCCGAGCAACCGGCAAAGCGCGCTAGCAATTGATGCATCTCGCGGGTGTCGTCCACCAGTTGTCTCCGCATGTAAAACGAGGGGATTTCGTTGATGACGCGGGCGTTTTTGCACACCTCATCGACCCCGGCTTCTGGCTGCGGACTGAAGTATCCGTTCTCGAAGTTGATAAACTGGGGCGACAAATTGAACGCCCCGCGCACGCTGTACCAGAATTGTTCGTCTAATGCACTGGCCTCTGGAGAGGCTGGGCCGAGGCGTTCAGTGGCCGCGTGGACCTTTTGCAGGCTGTCGGAGGCCCATATGGACGCAGCCGCCGCGCCGAGCGTGAGGTTGCCGGCCTTCTTGAAAAAGTCCCTTCTCGAATCTGCCATTTCCGTGCTCCGCGTGTTGTGATTAGTCATTGGTAGAAGCTAGGGGGCCAAAAGCCGCGTGGCGGCGTCTTCAGGGCTGAGGTGGGGGATGGAGCGGTTGAGGAAGGTTTCGAGGAGTTGGGTTGGTGTTAGGTCGGTGGTGTCGATGGCGAACTTGCGGTGGATCCAAGAGGCCCGCACTTCTTGCTCGAAGCGATCTAGTATTTCTGGCACGTCTTCGGCGGGGACCAATGAGTGCGGATGTGGGGCTGCGGTCATGCGGGCGCGGATTGTTTCGGGCGCGGCGTGCAGGTGGACGAGCAGGGTGTCGTCGGGCATGTCCGGCTCGTATTCGCGGATGTCGATGTCGATGTCGGGGTAGTAGTATTTGGGGCCGTACACTTTTTCCTCAATGTGGAAGCCGCCCAACAAGATGTCTCGGTAGCGGTGCAGCAAGCGCACGTGATAGACGATTTGGAAGCGCTGGAAGCGCTCCTTGATGGCCGGCAGCATGGCCAGCATGGCTAGCTGCTCCTCGTCGCTGAGGTGATAGGCGTCGGGGATGGTAAAATGGTCGTCGAGATGGTGGCTAATTCCGCGACTCAGCCCCCATTGATGTAACTGATCGACGAGGGTGCTGACGCCTGAGTATTCGCAACCGACGGCAATGACGCGCATGAGCATATCCTTTGGAATGTCGTGAACCGAGATGCAACACTATACTGGCCTCACAATTCCCTGTCAAATTTGTCGACGAAGAATGAGCGTAGGAGGACGCAGCACTGTATATTGACGATTATTTTTTAGCTTTGGTACTCAACTCTTTGGAAAGGAAATCCCATGGCAGATTTGAAAGTAGCGGTCATCGGCTGCGGTGGCCACGCCCAGTCGCACTTCCGCATGATTGCCGACGAGCCGCGCCTGCGCTTGGTGGGCATTGCCGAGCTGGACGAAGAGCGGTTGCAAAAAAATCAGGCCGAATGGGGGCCGGAACGCGCCTTTGCCGACTATCGAGAGATGGTCGATGTCTGTCGGCCGGACGTAGTACACGTGGTTACCATGCCCGGCCACTTGCTGCCCATTGTGCTCGATTGCTTGGAGCGCGGGCTGCACACCTCGGTGGAGAAAGCGCCGGGCATGACTGCGGCCGAAACCGCGCAAATGGCGCAAGCGGCCCAGCAGAGCCGAGGCAAGGCGCTGGTGTCTTTTAACCGGCGTTACTTTCCCCAAGTGCTAGCCGCGCGGCAACGCATTCAGGCGGCTGGCGGCGCAGTGCATTGCGCTGCCACGTACAATAAGCCGGTGACCCTGTTAGGACCGGCGGCCCCCGATCCGGTGATATGCGACGCCATTCACCACGTCGATCTGCTGCGCTGGCTGGCTGGCCGCAGCGCCGAAGAAGCGGCCATTCCGGTGGAGGTGCAGGGGATGGTGCAAGACGGCGAGCGGCCTGGGTGTCACCGGCACAATGCCGTGGTGCGTTTCGATACGGGCACCTTCGGCACTATGATGAGTCACTACGGCGTGGGCTACCGCATTCAGCGGGCCGAAGTACACGGCGAGGATTTGTCGGTCTATCTGGATATGACCCGAGGGCCGCGAGTGGAGGGCTATGATAAGGGGGAGTCTTTTACTGTGGAGAACGAGGAGATCGAAGCAATGGGCGGGACTGGCTTCAACGAGGTCGTCCACTTTGTCGATTGCATTTTAGAGGATCGCACGCCGTGGTCACACTTGGACGACGCCGTGCACACCATGCGCTTGTGCGAGGCCGTTCGCAGGGGGCATCGGGGGGTGTTGTAATCGGTGGTCGTCATGGGAATCTCCACAAGGGCAGATAGGGGAAGGAACCTAGCAAGAGTGCCCTGCGTGTCAGCACCCGCTGCTCGGTCTATTCGATTATATATACTGACGTTACGCAGTGCCCTACTCGTCGGCGTCTAACAGGTGCCTAAAGGCTTTGAGGCTAGGCACCTGTATGGCCGCTCGATGCAACTGCTTGAGGCGCTGCACATCGTTGATGGTTGCAATGCGGGCGGCTAATGGGTCGGTCGTGTCCACCGCAAAGCGAATTTCCAGCACGTCGAGCAGTGCTTCCATGGCGCGTTCTCGGCTCCCATGCTCGCGGCCTTCTTGTCGGCCTTCTTGTCGGCCTTGCTCAATGCCTTCCTCACGGGCTTGTTGAGTCAGATATTGGGCAACAGGGGATTCGCGGATAAGATCCATCAGGCCCTCCTTGAAGAAAATGGTGGAAACGGTCTCCGGCGCGTACACCAACCCACTCAGCAACGACATCCCGGCCAAGCAATCGGCCTTGACGGACAGGTCCAGCGGCTGCGCTTGGACCGCACGCACACACGTCTCAAGCCAAGCCGCCGACACTTGTCCCGCCGGCTGCATCAACGGCGCAAATGGCAACAGCCCCACAGCCCCTGACGCCAAGATAGATTGGCCAGCCTGTTCGCTCAGCCGGATCACTTGGTACTCGATCAAGATACGGTGGCCGGGCGACTCTTGGAAATAGTGCCCTGGATCGCGCCGGCCGGCGTCCGGCCGCAGGTAGATCACGATGGCATACACCGGCAGACCGTACTGCTCGACCAGTCGCCCAATGTAGCCGGCCATCCGTCGCGGCATAGGCGGGTTGGTGTGATCGGCGGTTTGAAACTCGGTATGGACTAGGCACTTCGTATCGCCGATTCGGACGCGCAGCAGGCTATCGGTGCGACGGGCCTTAACGGTGGGTTGCTCGGTATCCAGCACGGCCAAGACTTTGATGTCGTCGCGGCTGAGGCTAAAGCGGACGAAATCGTCGGGATAGCGTTGAATCAGATATTTGGAAATGGTATCAACGTCAGCCATCGGCAACTGCCTTGGGGTGGGCTATGACGCGCCCTATGGTGCTTACGTAGGTAATGTGCAGACTAAGGGTGGCTTGTCAACGGGCAGGGAGGCCGCCGAGGGCTATACCCGCACAGCAAAAGGAAAGCCGAATCACCTTGTATTGCACCAACACGCAGCCATAATCCCTCCGATCGGGGCGCAGATAGATGACGGTGGAATAGATCGTTGCACGGTTGCGGGGATGGTCGGCTGCATGGGAGCCGACCGCGCAACGTCCGAAAAAGACGAAAAAAGCGGACGGCTTCATCACGTGTAGAACAATATCTATGCCAGCCAGCGTCGCAGGTCTGATAGAGAGGCTTGGGCGGCGCACCTTGTGTCAGCAAGCACACACCGATGGGTTGTTTACGCGCCTTGGCTGCTTGTCGGCTCTATTGCTCAATGCCCTTTTCCGTGAAATAGCGCAGGATGGATGATGAGGATAGCCATGATGGTTTCTGATGCACATTCAATTCATTTGAAATCGGCCATACGGCGTCGGCAGATTGGGTGCCGAAGTGGACACGGATACGACGAAGAGGCATACTTAAACGCAGTTGAGACCTGAAATTGAATACTCCACCCTCAATATGCCCCTACTCTGCTACCTGTCGATCCTAGCACTCGTCGCCTGTCAGGAACCTCCCAACGACCGCCAACCGCGCCCAACCGATGCGGCACCCGCAAGTCGCCTGCACCAAGGCCCCTATGCGGCCGCCATAGAAGCCGCGAAGCGCGCCGTAGAACGCGATCCCAACTCTGCGGTAGCCCATCGCAATCTGGCCGACGCCTATGCACGCGACAACAAGCTGACCGAGGCTCTAGCAGCCTATGAACAGGCCATCGCGCTGCAACCTGACTACGCCAAGGCGCAAACCGAACAGGCCATCGTGCTGACTCGCCTCAATCGCCATGCCGAGGCCCTCGCCCTGTTAGAGGAAGTCACGCGCGCGACCCCGGATTACGCTTGGGCGCAGATGGCGCTCGGGCTGCTGTACTTTCGCCAAGCTCAGTACGAGCAGGCCATTGCCGCGTATGGCCGCGCCGTCGCCCTGCAAGACGACTACAGCGAGGCATGGTACAATCTCGGCGAGGCCCATCTTAAGCTCAACGACTACACTGCGGCCGAAGCGGCGTATGCCCGAGCCATAGCCGCCGATTCGACCGTGGCCAAGTACCATCATGGCCTCGGCACGGCCTTGTACAAGCGCCGCGAATACGCCGCGGCCATCGTTGAATTGCAGCGCGCCGTGGCGCTTGATTCGCTCTTTGCGCGGGCTCGCTTCAATCTCGGCAATGCCCTGTTGCGCAGTGGGCAGCAGGAAGAAGGACGACGCCAATTGGCTCTGTACAACGAACTGGAAAAGCAGGAAAAGCTCCTCGTCGGCCTGCGCACTACTTTGGCTCGGACGCCCGATAAGGCCGAGCTGTACCATAAGATAGGTGCGCTATACGGACAGCGCGGACAGTACGAAGAAGCGCGCCTGTACTATTTGCAGGCCCTGGACCGCAACCCCAATTTCGCACCCTCGTACCACAACTTGGGCAACCTGTATTTGCGCCGTCGCCAAGTGGCCGAGGCTATGTCCCTGTTCCGCCAAGCCCTGCGCGCTGACTCCACGTATGTGCTCGCGCATCTCGCGCTCGGCAATGCGCTGATGATGCAAGAAGCATTTGCCCAAGCGTTGGCGAGCTATGAGCGGGGCTTGCGCTTTGAGCCGGACAACGCCCGCTTACGGCGCGGCGCAGCTCTCGCCCGCAAGTTCAACGCTGCAAACCAAACGCAGGACTAACCGTGGTCTTGCTACTCCTCGCATTAGTGGCAGTTAGCGTCAGCGCCCAGTCCGCCCCCCACTTCGTCGAGGTGACCCGCGCCGCCGGCATTGACTTCCGCTATGTAAACGGTGCGAGCGGCCGGAAGTATATGCCTGAAGCTATCGGCTCGGGCGCGGCGTTCTTCGACGCCGATGGCGACGGCTTCCTCGACCTGTACATCGTCAACGGCACGGCCCTGCCGGGCTATGACGGTCCGCCCGGTAGCAATGCCCACTACCGGAATGAGGGCGACGGCACCTTCGCGGATGTTACGGGGGCGATGCAGACTGGCGATTCAGGGTACGGCATGGGGGCCGCGGTCGGCGACGTGGATAGCGACGGCAATCCCGATCTGTACGTGACCAACTACGGACCCAACGTCTTCTATCACAACGAGGGTCATGGCGGTACCTTTGCCGATATGACGGACCGCACCGGCCTCGGCGATCCGGGTTGGGGATCGCATGCGGCCTTTGCCGACTACGACCG
Organism: Candidatus Latescibacterota bacterium; assembly: GCA_022826515.1. The sequence goes on along the minus strand of JAJDUT010000068.1, from coordinate 7,019 downwards.
CGATGGCGACTTGGACCTCTACGTGGCCAATTACATGGAGTTCGATTTGGACGCGAACAAGGAGTGCTTTACAGGCGCGGCGCGTTCCATCTGTGGCCCCCTCGCATACCCCGGCCAGTCTGGAGTGCTCTACCGCAACGACGGCGACCTCGCGTTTGCCAATGCGACGCGCGCGGCGGGCTTGTTCAGCAATGAGGGGCGACAACTGGCCGCGGTGTTTGGCGACTGCGACGACGATGGCGACCCGGACCTATTTATTGCCAACGACCGGCAGCCCAATTTCCTCTTCCTCAACAACGGCGACGGCACCTTTGCAGAGCACGGCATCATCGCCGGGGTGGCGTACAACGAGGAGGGGTACGCTGAGTCCGCGATGGGCGCGGACTTCGGCGACTACGACAACGACGGCCGGCTCGACATCATCCTCGCTACCTTCCAGTGGTTGCCCAATACGCTCTACCACAACGACGGCGGCGGCTTTTTCAGCGACCTGACGTTTGCCGCCCATCTCGGCGCGCCGAGCGTGCCCTACTTGGGCATGGCCGCGGTCTTTTTCGACAGCGACAACGACGGCTTCCTCGACGTCTTCGTCACCAACGGCCATCTCGATGAAAACGTGCGCGAGTTCGACCCGGATACGACCTATCCGCAGCAAAACCAGTTATTCCGCAATCAGGGCGATGGCACCTTTGCCGACGTAAGCAACACTAGCGGCCCGGGGATGCTCGTCGCGCGCGTCAGCCACGGTGCCGCGTTGGGCGATTACGACAACGACGGCGATGTCGATATCTTCGTGTCGGATTCGGACGCGCCCCACTGCACCTTGTTGCGCAACGATCACAGCGGTCATAATTACCTGACGGTCGAAGCTGTAGGCACCCAAAGCAATCGCGACGGGCTCGGCACCAAAATTCGGGCTGTGGCGGGCGACCTCGTGCAAAAGCGCGAAATTCGCCGCAGCTACGGATACATGGGCAGCAGCGACGTACGCTTAACGCTGGGCTTGGGCCGCCATACCCAAGTAGATTCACTGCAAGTTTTTTGGCCCAGCGGTGTGGTACAGACCCTTTTAAACGTGGCGGCTAATCAACACATTGTCATTGAGGAAACTACAAAAAAATAACGGAGAAATTTGTCGTATGAAGTTGAGAGCAATCGTCCTGATCGCACTCGTGGCTTGTGGGACAGAACCTGAGCCTACTTACGTCGCCCGCATCGGCGAAACCACCCTATCAAAGGAAGACTTTAGGGAGCGGGCGCAAAAGTTGATGGAAACGGGCTACAAGCACTTTGAGGAGATGAATGCGGACGCCAAGTTGTCACTGCTCAACGGCGTGATCGCCCGCGAGTTGTTGGTGCGCGAAGGCCTGCGCCGCGGCCTCGACCGCGAGCCGAGCATTGCCCGCGAAGTTGAGCGCACCGAGCAAAGGGCCGTAATGAACAAACTGTACGAGGAAGAGGCCCTGCACGGCGATTACACGTCAACTGAAGAGGAGTTGCGGGCTTTTGCCAAAGAGCGCGAATACGATGTTGAGGTCTTGAGCCAGCAGATCGTCTGCGCCACCGAGGAAGAGGCGCTGGAAGTACTAATGGCTCTGCAAGAGGACACTCCGTTTGAGTCGCTGGTGCCCATCTATTCGACGGAGACCATCCAGCGGCGCTTTGGCCCGGCTGGCCAGTTGGGGTGGTTCAAAATGGGCCACATGCTACCCGAGTTGATGGAACCGCTGCGGACGATGGACGAGGGCCAACTTTATCCGCATCCGGTGAAGACCCAGATAGGCTATCACGTCTTCCGACTCGACAAAAGGCGGCACGTGGATTTTGCGGCCCAGCGCGAGTGGTTGCAAGAAAAAGCGCACGTGCAAAAGCGGGCCGACGATATGGAACAATACGTCCATCGCCTGCGCCGCGAATACGAGCTAGAGGCCCACGACGAGGGTTTAAAAGCCTTGACCGCGCCCGATGGCGAAGAGCAAGTGCTCTTTAGCTGGCGCGGTGGCCAACTGACCACGGCCGCGTACTGGGCCAACCTAGCAGCGAGTCACACTCGGCTCGACAGTGCCGCCCGCTACAAGGCGGCCGAGAATTTGGCGGGGGTGCAGATTATGATGGCGGAGGGCCGCAAGCTGCAATACGACCGCGACCCCGAGGTGCGCGAGCCGGTGGAGCAAAAGCGCGAGGCGCTCATCGTCGAGTGGCTCTATCGCACCGAGGGCAGGGAAGTGGCGCGCCAGCAGCCCATCACCGAAGAGGACATTCGCGCGTACTACGATGCCAACGTCGAGATGTTTACCCGCACTGATGGCAAAGTTGCGGATCTAGCCTTGGTCTATAACAGCGTCAAAACCCTGTTGAGGCAGCAGGCGGCAACTAAGGCCATGGACGCCTTTATCGCGCGGCTGCGCGAGCAATACAGCGAAGATGTCGAAATAAATACGGAAGCGCTCGCCGAAGTTAGCTTACAGGTCCTTGCCCAGCCCGGCGAAGACGCTGATAAAGGTGAATAGTTTGGCCGACAGCGGCGTGAGCCGGTTCGGCAGTGCGCGTTTCGATACGTTTGGGTGATCTATGGGCCGTCTTTTCGCTCCTTTTTGCGGAATGGAATGCCTAATTTCCGCAAGCGGCTGCGCAGCGTGTTGGGATGGACGCCGAGCAAGCGGGCGGCTCCTCGTTGGCCGTAAATGACCCCATTGGTGTGGTCCAGCACGCGGGTTAGGTATTGGCGCAGGTGATCTTCAAGCGGCACAATGGCCCCTTCGCGCTGGTAGGGGCTGGCCATGCTTTGGCTGAAGTGATCCGGCTCAAGCGGGCCGCCCCGCGCCGCTAAGACCGCCCGCTCAACCGCGTGTTCCAACTGACGCACATTGCCCGGCCAGTCGTAGGCTTGTAGGGCTTCCAGCGCCGCGGGGCGGATGGGCGCGACCGGCTGCTTGAGTTGGGACGCAAACCGGGTGGCAAAATACTCGGCAAGCAGCGGAATATCTTCCGGCCGTTCTTTTAGATTAGGAATACGGATCGGCAACCCTTCGAGCCGGTAGAACAGATCGGCGCGAAAGGTCCCCCTAGCGACGGCCTGCTCTAGGTTTTCGTGGGTTGCGGCGATGATGCGAACATCAACGGGGATGACTTGGTTGCCACCGACTCGGTAGATCTGCTGCTCCTGTAGTACTTCCAGCAAGTTCGCCTGCACGTCGAGGGTGAGGTCGCCAATTTCATCGAGGAACAAGGTCCCTTGATTGGCCTGTTCAAATTTTCCTAGGTAGCGGTTATCCGCTCCGGTAAAGGCTCCTTTTTCGTGGCCGAACAACTCATTATTAATTAGTTCGCGCCCCAGTAGGCCGCAGTTGACGGCAACAAAGGGTGCCTCTCGGCGTACGCTCAATTCGTGAATCGCTTGGGCGGCGAGGCTCTTGCCGGTGCCGGTTGCGCCGAGTAATAGCACCGTCAGGTCCGTCTCGGCCGCTTTGAGGAAATCGGCCTCCACTTGGCGTATCACCGGGCTCTGTCCTATAAACCAGCGTTGCAGTACGTCCATGCGGGCGTCTGCGGTGATCTCAAACTGGACCCTAACTTGCTCAGAATAGGTCAGATCCCGATCTACGGCTTGGAGGCAGAACGCATAAGCCCCCGGCTGAAGCGGCGGGTATTCCACTTGAGTCTCGGCCGTCTGACGCCATTCCGACTCTAGGCCGTCGAGGCGATAGCGATAGATCAGGTGGGAGGGGGAATCAAGTGGACTGGTACCCTCAAAGCGGATGCGGACGCTATCGGCCATCTCAGACAAGTGGATCGTTTGGTCGATGACGGTCTCATAAGAGGCATCGGCCTCTAGGGTGACGATGGCCACCTGCGGGGGGATGCGTTGGGGTGCGTATCGCACTAAGTTCCCTTTGGTCGCCAGATAGAGCGCCCCATCTCGGCCTTCGACGAGATCGTGGACAGTGTTGCATAAGGAGAGTTCAGGCACCTCGACTTTTTGGAAGACTTGGTAGTCATAGCCACACAGCCCGTGGCCTTCAGTGCCCATCCACAGCCGCCCGTCGCGGGCTTGGATGATGCTGGTGATGGTATCGCACGGCAGCCCGTCGGACCGGGTGAAGTGCTGGATTCGCTCCTCGTTTAGACACCACAATCCTTGGTTGGTCCCGATCCACAGCCGCCCGTCGGCTCCCTCACACAGGGCAAAGATCAAGCAGGTAGGCCCGGCATCTACTTTTGTACATGTGGTGCCGCCAAAGCGGTACAGCCCGTGTTTTTCGTCCGCCGAGTTGGACCCCAACCATAGATGCCCTTGGCGGCTCCAAGCGAGCACGTCAATCTGGGTGGGAGTCGCCAGCTCGAACCAGTGAACCTGCCCGTCCTCGACATAGCCGAGCCCGGCCCCGCGCTGGTAGGCAAACCAAACCCGGTCGTATTCATCTATGGCAATAGCCGAAATGCCCATAGCCGAATGCTCCGGTTGGTGCATCAATTCCAGTCGTCGGCCGTCGTAATCATAACGATATAGGCCCGTGCCGGTGCCCCCAAACCACACGCGGGCGTCGCGATCTAGGCATAGAGCCGCGATCTTTTCGCATTCGGGGACGGCTATAGTCTCGGCACTGCTTTGCTGGGGGAAACGGACGAGGTCCCCTTGGGTACTGGTCCACAAAGGGCCGGTGTCGCGCTGGGCGATGCAGGTAAGACGGGTCGCCGGCAGCCCTTGGTCCGGGCCGAAGACTTGCAGACGTTGGCTGTTGTAGCAGTATAGACCCCTATCGTGGGTGCCCACCCACAGCCGCCCGAGGTGGTCCACGCACAAACCCGGCGAGAAAGAGAGGTCGCCGCGGTATGCGAAATCCATGCGCTCGCCATCGCAACAGGCCAATATGCCCTCGGAGGAGGTTAGATAAATGGTCTCTGAACGCGGATCCTCCACAATGGCGAGAAAGGGATGCTGACGACTGGGTTCTAGCAGGCGGAAATCTTGGCCATCGAATACAAAGACGCCGACACGGGTGACCAGCCACAGGGTGCCGTCTGACCGAGGCAACAAGCTCGTCACTTCTGCGTTGGGGCCCCCTTCGTGTCTATGGGATATGTCGCTTGTGCGGTCGTAGGAGTACAGACTGCGGCCACCGCACCAGATAATCCCCTGCGTGTCGATAGCTAAGGCGTGGATGCTTTCGCCGTGGATGGGGGCGCGATCGGTCAGAGATATGAGCCTGAACTGCTGCCCGTCCCAATGCGCTAGTCTAGGAGGCGCATGGGGGTGCTGCTCCAGCCCAAACCAAACCCCACCCTCGGCATCGGCACAGCCACCGCCAAGAAAACTGTGGGACAAACTGGAAGCCAACGGGTGAAACCTCTCGTCATCGTACCAAGTAAGGCCGCGGTTGGTGCCCAACCATATCCTACCGGCCGCATCCTCGACGAAGCCATGCACTCGGTTGCCGGAAAGGCCGTCTTGGTGTGTAAAGGTCGCAACCGTCTTATGGTCGAAGCAGGCGATCCCTCGGTCGCTCGTACCAAGCCAAATTCGGTCGTGGCGGTCTTGATAGAGGCACTCAATGTGGGCGTCGGGCAATCCATCTTCGACCGCAAAGCGCGACCAGACTCCAGCCGTTTTATCACGCATAAACGATACCCTTCCTAAGTCACGATATATGGTGTTATCACGATATATGGTAATTTGTATCCATATCGTTGTTTTTTATGAATTTAAGGCGATTAAAGTCCGTATGCAAGCAAAAAACACGAAATGGCGTGATTTTGGCAATTTAATAGAAGATAGGATATGATTGTAATTCATTGTTTATAAAGGAATTACAGAAATAAGCTACTGTTGGCACGATAATTGCATGTATAAAGGTAAGGGTGGCTGTACACGACAATAGGGCCAACGGAAATGGAAGCACTACTCAATGATGTCAGTCGCGTATTTTTGTTGGAGCTGACGATGGCCTGTGCTATTACCATCTGCGGTTGCTATACGACCTATACCGATATTCACTTCCGCCATATTCCCAACGGGGCTAGTTGGGGCCTAGTGGCCGTAGGGATAATAAGTCAGGGTTTATTCTATCTTTGGGGACAGGTTGAACTGGAGCAGGTCGGCCTCGTCTTGTTGGTTGGTTTTGTCGTTAGTTACGTGCTCTACATCTATGGCTTCTGGGCTGCGGGCGACGCCAAATTGTTTTGGGCGTTTGTCTTGGTGCTGCCGCCGACGTTGTTCCCTTCCACGTCTCTTTCCTCCTTTAACGCGCCGATTTGGGCCCTGCTGCTCAACGCCTTAGTGCTGACCTGTTTGGTCTTGCTGGTGTTGTGGGCGGTGTTGCGTTCGGGGCGGTCGGTGGAAGCCATGGTGGGTTTGGACGCATCGCACTGGCTGCACTTGGGCTTGGAGTTGGCTGGTCTGGTGGGGCTGGTGCTGGGTTTGGGCAGTTTCCTGCTGGGAGCGGCCCTGACCTTTGTCGAGGTAGTGGTCGCCGTCTTGGTGCTCTATCTGCTGGTTGACCGCTTCGTCTCCCGGCGTTATCGGCTGACGTTGGCCCTGCCCGGTCTCATCTTGGGCGGCTATACGGCCTTGGCATCCGGCGAATGGCCGATCTATCTGACGCTGTGGGTCGTCTGTTGGGCGGTGTTCTTCCTCTACCAGCTCATCCGGGGCGTAGCCCCTCGGTTCATCGTACAGGCCCTGCCCATTCCGGCGTTGCGCGAGGGCATGGTGCCGCGTGTGGCGATCTACGCTGCGCATGGTGCATACCGTTGTGGCACCGAGGTCGGGCCGGGGCCAGACGTGCTGTGTTATGCTGGTCGGCCGTTGACCAAGGGGCAAGTGCGGACGCTACACGAAGAATCAGCGCGGGGCTCTTTCGCGCCATTTGGCAATGAGTTGGAAGTGGAACTGGCCATACCGTTTGCGCCGATAATCGCCGTGGCTGGGGTGTTGACGGTGGTCTTGGGCGGCAGTGTGATCACCCCGCTGATCGAGTTGTTTTCTCCTTGGCTGCCGTCGCTTCAGCAATGGCTGGTGG
>JAJDUT010000046.1 GCA_022826515.1 Candidatus Latescibacterota bacterium | reverse complement strand
AAGACGATAGGTTGGCCATGACAGGTTCCTTGGACGAGAAAGCATGGGTTTTTTTGGCGAAAGTCGTGCTCAATCTACTGAGGAGCCTGTTTTTATTCAACCGAGCTACCCAAAAAAACACCGATTCATGCACCAAAGCCGATTGAAGGCGACAATATCAAAGGTTTGAATTATCTTTTGCACACAAGAGATCTCCAAGAAAAAATAGACTTAGTGTACATTGATCCTCCCTTTGCTACTGGCAGCGATTTTACTATCACCAAAGAGCGTGCTGCGACCGTGAGCCATTCGCGTAGTGGTTCTATCGCTTACTCTGATCGATTGGTTGGAGCTGAGTTTATCGAGTTTTTGCGAGAAAGACTGATTTTGCTGAGAGAACTTTTATCCGCACAGGGATCTATTTATCTGCATATTGACTATAAAATAGGACACTACGTCAAAGTTATGATGGATGAGGTGTTTGGCATGGAAAACTTTCGTAACGACATAACGAGAATAAAATGCAATCCTAAGAACTTTAATAGAATTGGATACGGAAACATAAAAGACTTGATCCTCTTTTACAGCAAAACGTCGCATCCTATATGGAATGAACCAAGAGAAAAGTACTCGGCTAAAGACATCGAAAAGTTATTTCCAAAAACAGACCGACAGGGAAGACGCTATACTACTGTGCCTATTCACGCCCCGGGAGAAACAGAGCGAGGAAAATCCAATCGACCGTTTAGAGGTATGATGCCCCCGAAGGGACGACATTGGAGAACCGATGTAGAGACGCTGGAGCAATGGGATAGAGACGGTCTGATAGAGTGGTCGGCAACGGGCAACCCGCGAAAAGTAGTATTTGCAGATGAAAGAGAGGGTAAGAGAGTACAAGATATTTGGGAATATAAGGATCCTCAATATCCCATGTATCCAACGGAAAAAAATAATAAATTGCTAGATCTGATTATTCGCACCTCTTCTAATCCGGGGAGCATTGTGCTGGACTGTTTCTGTGGCTCGGGAACGACGCTAAAATCCGCCCAGCAACTCAACAGAAACTGGATCGGCATTGATCTATCAGAACACGCTATCAGAGCAACTACAAAAAAACTTGAAAACACCGAAGAGAGTTTTTTTGTTAGCGCTCCAGAGTACGAGTTTTTACAACTCGCCGCGGTAAATTGCGACAAATAATAGCGAATAGTCGGTTTCTCTTCGTTCTAAATGTCGCTGTTCATTGACTAGTACTATTCCGCGTACATTAGCTTCTGCCTAGACGGCGATCTGCGCCAGATAAATGCTGGTTTTCCCTTCGTGCGACGAGTAGTAACTCATCCACAGCAGGCCCTCGTGTTCGACCATGCCGGGGTAGCTACAGTCGCCGCCGCTGGGCAGCCATAGCGCTGGCTCGTAACTGGTCGGCGTCATCCGCGCTAGGATCGTGGCCGCGCCGCCGTCGGGATGCCGCCCGCGGGCACTGGCCCACAGCGCGCCATCCGACCAGCGGATAAAATTAGGCCCTCCCATTGGGTAGTCGATTTGGGTCCACTGCCAGTCTGTGTACGGAGCTTGGCTGGTGCCGATCCAGTCGGGTCGCACTAGGGCAATCATGGTGCCGTCGGGCATGAAGCGCAGCGTGGTCTCGCTGGCTGTCCAAGTGTCGTTGGGCAGGAAGAACTCGGTGATCCACTGCCAGTCGAGGCCGTCGGTGCTGGAGTAGAGAAACCCCCGACGCGGATGGGAGCCCTCGCCCAGCTTCGATACGCTGTAGGCGATTCCCTCGTGCCAAGTGACGCGCCAAAGCCAGTGGTCTTCCGCCAGCACTTTCTGCGGCGTAGTCCAGGTGTAGCCGTCGGCTGAAAAGGCAATGCGCGGCGCACGGGTGCCGTACTCGGTGCCCGCGTACAGGCTGCCGCCGGCGACCAGCATCAGGCGTCCGTCGTTGGCGATCGACAGCTTGGGATCGCGCAGGTCTATCTCCTGCTCTGCTAGGACTGCTGCGGACTCCCAAGCGCGGCCATCGTCTGAGCAAATGACGCGCACGGTGCCGATGCTCGGCCCGTGATCTTGGGCCTCGCGGAAGGTACACCACCACTGATCGGCGAAGCGCACTAGGTCGGTGAAGGCGTTGTGGGGGCCGTGGTCCCAGATTTTCTCGACCGAGAGGATTTGTGGGGTTGTAGGGTGCGTATTCATCGTTCGTCTCCTCAGTACTTCTTAGAAGTAATGGATAACTTTGTAGTGAGGAAAAAGAGAATGGACGCGGCTCCGTGCAAGCTGGTCGTCAAGCCGAAGTGCGCCACGCACGTTGACCAAGGTTCAAACGCCTATTTATACTTCTATCCTTCTGAATCGAGGTTGAGATGCACGGAGTCGGAATCATAGGTATAGGCAGCGTATCCACAGCACATCTGCGAGCGGTGGCGGCCCTTGAATCTACTCACTTGCAGGCGGTCGCCGATACGGACGCGGAACGCCTAGCCCGCGTCTGTGCGGAGTGCGGCTGCGAGGGCTACGCCTCCTATGAGGATCTGCTCGCGGACGATCAGATTGACCTCGTCATCGTCTGCCTGCCCCACGGCCTGCACTGCGAAGTAACTGTAGCCGCGTTGGAGGCTGGCAAGCACGTGCTGGTGGAAAAACCAATGGCCGTCGATGTGGAGCAGTGCGACGCCATGATCGCGTCTGCGCAACGGACCGGCAACCAGCTTTCCGTTGGCCACATGCACCGCTTCTCGTCGGCGAACCGAGCCGTGCAGAAGCTGCTGCGCGAGCAGGCTGTGGGCGATCTGGTCTGTCTCTGCGACGAGGCCTACCGCCCCTTCAATCCGAACAGGTCGGCTTGGTATCTCGACAAGGCGACGCACGGGGGCTTGTGGTATCAGAACGGCATCCACCTGATCGACCGCTCCTGCTGGTGGGTGGGCAGTCGCGTCGTCGCCGTCAAGGCCCTGATCGACAGCCGGTTCTTCGAGTTCTCAGCGGACGATGTGGCCATGGCGCTTTTGCAGTTTGAAAACGGCGTGTACTCGACGCTGATTCACGTGTGGTGGAGGACGGGGGGGAAGCGCTTCAGCACGGAGTTCGTCTGCACGGACGGCATGCTCCAACTGCGCAAGGGGATCGAATCGGGAAGGAACGATCTGTTCATCGGCCGGGACGGGGACTGGGAACAGGTCGAGGTGACCGAGGACCACCACACTACGACGCGGCAGTTGAGCGAGTTCGTCGCGGCGATTGACGCGGGGACGGAGCCGCCGGTGACGGCCGAGTACGCCCGCCATCTGGTGGCGGTACTGACGGCGTGTATGGAGTCGTCCCGCCTCGGCAGAGAAGTGGTGCTCGAAGCATGAACGATACCGATCTGTGTTATCTCTCCGGCGTCGAACTGCGCCGCCTGTACGAGCGCCGCGAGCTGTCTCCGGTGGAGGTCACCGAGGCAGTGCTGAGCCGGATCGAAGCGCTCGACCCAAGGATCAACGCCTTCGTCACGGTCACGCCGGAACGGGCCTTGGCCGAGGCACGCGCCGCCGAAGCTGCTTTTGCCGGGGACGAGGAGCCGCTCCCCTTAGCTGGCATACCCGGCTCACTGAAGGATCTGACGGCGACGCGCGGAATCCGCACCAGCCGGGGGTCGCTGCTGACCGCCGACTGGATCCCGGACTTTGACGCGCCCCTTGCCGAACGCCTGCGCGACGCTGGCATGGTGCTGCTCGGCAAGACGAATACGCCGGAGCTGGGCTGGAAGGGCGATTCGGGCAACCGCGTCGTTGGGCCAACCCACAACCCCTGGCGTCATGGCCACACGCCGGGCGGTTCTAGCGGCGGAGCCGCGGCGGCCGTGGTCGCTGGCATGGGCGTGCTGGCCCAGGGCACGGACGGCGCTGGCTCGATCCGCATCCCGGCCGGCTTCTCGGGTGCCTTTGGCTTCAAACCCTCCTGGGGACGGATACCCCAACACCCGGCCAGCGTGGTGGAGACCCTGTCCCACGCCGGGCCGATTACCCGCACCGTTGGCGACGCCGTACAGATGCTTGAAGTCATGCTCGGTCCCGATGCACGGGATCGCACCTCCATGCCGGACGAACCGTTGGCGCTTGATGAGATCGAAACTGGTGTGGACGGACTGCGCGTGGCTTGGTCGCCCGACCTAGGGTACGCAGCCGTCGATGCCCAAGTCGCCGAGACCGCACAAGCGGCAGCCCATCGCTTCGCGGATCTCGGTTGCTCCATCGAGGAGGCGCACCCGACCGGCGAAGATCCGTGGCGTCTCGTTCACGTCCTGTGGTCAACGGCTTTTGCCGCCACCTTCCGCGATCAGTTCGACCAGATCGCCGATCGCCTCGATCCCGGCTTGCGCGCCGTTGTCGAAGAGGGGTTTGAGTTTCGCGGCACAGACGTGGCCAGCGCTTACATAGAACGCAACGCGTACTACCACCAATGGCGGGAGTTTTACGAGAACTACGACCTGCTGCTGACGCCGACGCTGCCGGTCACCGCCTTTGCCGCTGGCGACGACCACCCCGGTTTGATCGCCGGCCGCACCACTACCTACCTAAGCTGGACGGCCTTCACCTACCCAGTGAACCTCACCGGCCTGCCCGCGGCCAGCGTGCCCTGCGGCTTCGTCGATGGCCTGCCCGTGGGTTTGCAAATCATCGGCGGCTGGCGGCAGGACCTCACCGTGTTGCGCGCCGCTCGCGCCTTTGAGCAACTCGCCCCTTGGAGCCACGAACGCCCGCTTCTCTGACGTAAGGGAAAAGCTCAACCAGCAGTTGACCGGATTGCGCGTTCCTCAATGCCGACAACTGGGTAAATGCGCTATTTTGGTTGTGCAGGTAACAACAACCATCGTTTGATCAGGGTGCTGTACATACCCAAAACAGAGGAGATAGCGCAATGATTGATCCAGCAGAGCTTGGACAAAGGATACAGGAGCGACGGAAGCAGCAGGGACTCACACAGGAACAACTGGGGAGCGACCTATTCGTTAGTCCGCAAGCCGTTTCCAAGTGGGAAAACGGCGAGTCACTGCCCGATATTGGGACGTTGCCAGCCTTGTGCAAAACGCTGGGCACTTCGGCTGATGCGCTGTTGGGAATTGACAGTGAACTCGGGATTGAAACACTCGGTGCCAAATTGGGTCAGCGCATTGGCGGACTCAGAGACAAGGAGGAACGACATGCCGCTCTGATGACGGCACTAGGATTTCTAATTCCCCCCTATGATATGAGGAACGGGGATAAGAATATCTCCTATCAACTGTCGGATTCGGATAAGGGACTTGTGGGATTCAGCTTTTGGAGCAGTAGCGGCTTGGTATGCTTTGCCGGAGGCGAAGCCTTAGAAGAAGACACCCCATCGTCCAATATGATAGATACTCTTCGCATCCTCCTCGCGCCCGAGTGCTGGCCCGTCGCTTGCTTCCTGCTGAGAGGTTCGAAAAAGTTCGCCGCACTGTTGGCAGCAGAACTGGCCGAGTCTTCGCAGGCACTGGTGGATGTACTTGACAAACTGATTGAAGCGGGGCTGTTGGTGCAAGATAAGGAGGGCTATCGGTTGGAAGAGAATTACGGACTACTTCTGACGGGGATGATCAAGGCGCTTTGTCCGGCGAGTTCGAGAGGTGGAGCCGGTCTTCTTGTTGAAAAAACAATTAGCTGAAGTAGGAAATGATCAAGGCGCTTTGTCTGGCGAGTTTGGGAGAGGATATTGGGAGAGGTATACTCGTGAGTCAACCATGGTAGAAGTAGTCAACGATAATTGAGTCAAGAAAGTGAGGTTGCGCCAATGAAGGTGAGAAAGATCGTCTATCTGATTCACTCAATGCTCTACAGTGACTTGGCTGCCACTGATCCGAAAACCCTGCGCAATACAAACGCCGGGATCTATCTCGAGCGCGAGTTGCTGTGCGAACGACGTTGGCGCGCGGCGATCCGTCAACTGGAGCCGGATGCGATTTACGCTCAACTCGATGGGGGTCGGGAAATCCTCGCCTACGCCAAGCAACAACTTGGTGACGACCGCGTTGTCGAGCCCCGCGCCGAGTGGTATGACGGGATCGACCCCGAGCAGTACAGGCAGGACCTGACCGACTCGTTCTCGTCGCAGCTAGCTGACAAGGGGCACCAGCTCGATTGCGGGACTACTGAGCTGGAATTGTGGGGCGAGTCGTTTACTGGATGTGTCTATAGTTACGGCACTGCACTCGGCCGACAGCTCGGTCTCAAGACACCGGCGTTTGACAACTTTGACATGACGGTGCCAGACCAACGCCTCCTTTGCAAAGCGGAGTTGGTGACCCATTTTCTGCTCCCGGACGGCACCACGCGAGGCTACCTCTTCGACGGCCCGCTGGGCTATCCGATCGGCCTCTTCCTCGACGGGTTCAGGACGAGTGAGGCAGGAGCCACGGGCAAGATTAGGCTCGATCTGGATCCTAGTAAAGTGATGTTGGAAAGCCCCTTGGGGATCACCCTGCACGCCCATCTCAGCATCGACCGACCCAACCGCAAGATCCCCGTACACCCCACGCGCGACTTTGACGGCATAACGGCTACCGCCACGGGGATAGAAATACCACGGGGTAGCGAGCACTCTATTCTGGGTGTTCTGATGAGCCCGACCGACTTGCTCGCGGCCATGCAAACGGCTGCCATCTGCTAAGAAGGTAGTTGGGTCAAGGACTGAGCTTGCCCAATCGGGCGACGCGTTCTAATTTGGCCCAAGCATACGACAACCCTTTCCAATGGCCGCATCAGCCGCATCGGAGGAATCCCATGTTGACCGACCATCAGTTGCAACACTTCCGGACCTTCGGCTTCGTCACCCTGCACAAACTGTTCACCCCGGAAGAGGTCGAGATTCTGCGCGAGGAGTACGAGTCCGAGCTCGATCACGTGTACGCCGATCATCCCTTCACGGGAGAGACGCGCTACTGGACGATGATGCTGCACCCGCGCACCCCCCTGTACGCCAGCCTGCTCGAAGACGAACGCTTCTGCGGCGTGGCCGAGCAACTCTACGGCGACGACGTCATCGGCATCGGCACCGATGCCAACCGCTATGTCGGCGATACGAGATGGCATCCCGACCACAGGGCCGATCCATCCGCGGATTGCTTTGGCGTCAAGTTCGCCTTCTACCTCGACCCGGTCGATGCCGAGAGCGGTGCCCTGCGGCTCATCCCCGGTTCGCACCGGCGCGAGTTCCACGATCAGTTGCACGACAGCCTGAGCTCCCTAGAGATTGACGTGGCCGACGTCCCTGCCTACGTCTGCCGGTCGGAGCCGGGCGACGTGGTGGCTTTCGACATGCGCTGCTGGCACGCCAGCAGTGGCGGCGCTGCGGGCCGCCGCATGTGTACCTGTGTGTACTACAACAATCCCAAGGGCGAAGTCGAAGAGGCCGCTACTCGGGAACGCGCCGTCAACTCAAAGAAGACGCCCGCGCACTTCGGGAGATCGGAACAGTCTATGTACCCACTCGAATGGCTGCGGAACCCTTCCGGTAGCCCCAAGCGAGGACGCTGGCTGCGGCGCATGGCCGAACTCGGGTACTTCGAACTGCCCGCCGTTCCTTGAGCACCCAGATCGCAGCAGAGGAAAAAAGAGGACCTATGACCACCCGACACTCAGCACCCCATCGCGTTTGGACCGTCGCCGAGGCCAAAGCGCGTTTGTCTGAAGTCCTGCGTCGCGCCGAAGAGGAAGGGCCTCAACACATCGGTACGCGGAAGTCCTTCGTCGTAGTTCCCGCCCACGTATGGGCCGAGAAAGAATCGCAGCGCCAACCCATGGGCCAGTGGCTAGTAGCCAACATGCCCCGTGGCGCGAATCTCGAGACCATCAGAAATAGAGAGTCCCAGCGGGAAATCCCATTCGCGTCTGGAGACACAGGGCGAGCGGGTTTCTCGTCGCCGTCACCAACCCTTGGGAAGACGCCTTGACCACCCCCAACAAATCCACCGTCGAAGCGGGCGAGGATAGTGCCGACCCACAGGAAAAGGAGACTGAAAATAATGCAGGATGTAGCGAATAAACTGGACCAATTGGAACGAGACGGCTACGTCTTGATCGAAGGGGCCTTGAGTCCCCAAGAGACGGAATTGGTGCGCCAGCGGGTGGACTACGCGCGCGAAATGGGTTGGGAGGAGGGCTTGAACGCCGTGGGCAATATGTGGTTCGATTCGCTCTTGGACCGCGAGCCTGAGACCTTCGCCCCGTTGGTGGGCCATCCGAGCGTGCGCCCTTATCTGGAGGGCATGATGGGCAAGCAGTGCCAGCTACGCAGCCTGCGGGCGCACATCAATCCGGGGCCGTACCTGCAGGAGTGGCACATGGATTTCTACGGCTATTGGGAGGAAAAGCGGCAAGTCGAGCAATACCGCTTGGCGGCCCAGCCCGTAGGAGTCAATACGACCTATTACTTGCAGGACAACGGGCCGGGCGACGGCCACCTCAAATACGTCAAAAACGGCCATTTGCAGGAGCCTCCCCATCTCTACCCCAAGGACCGCCCCAAATTCGCGGCTTGGTGTGACGCCCAGCAGCACATCGTCCTCTACCCCAAGGCGGGCGACTGCGTCGTCTTTTTGAGCCACATACCGCACCAAGGAGCCAAAGAGCGCGACGATATGGAACGCAGCAATGTGGTGTGCCACTATCAGATGACGCCGATGTACGAGGGCATCTGGCACGTGTCGCGGCCTAGGGGGTACGACGGCACCTTTCCCTTTGCCTAGGGACAGCTTTTCACACGGCTACCAGCTCTGGGTAGTCCGCCCCTTGGAGAACTTCGCCCACACCCACAGTTTCGACGTTGCCCATGCGCTCGTTCCAATTGTCGCCTAGGCGACGGGTGTAGCCGGGCATGAGGTGCATGATATAGCTGCGCCGTGGGTTGTCAGTTTTGTTGCCGTACGAGCCGTGGAAGGTGCGGCAGTGGTGGAAGTGGCAGTGTCCGGCTTTGACCTCGCAGGGTACCGGAGTGAGGTCGGCCCCGTCGGGGATCCCCTCCTGTTGCAACAGCCAGTGCGGGTCGTCAACCACGGCGTCCTCGCGGTTATAGCGCATCGGCCATCGGTGGCTACTTGGGATGACGTGCATACAGCCGTTATCGACCGTGGCGTCGTCGAGGGCGATCCAGCAGGTGCCCATGTCGGCTGGGCCGACGTGATTCCAAAAGGTGTAGTCCTGGTGCCAAGCCAGGGCGGTTTCCGCGTCATAGGCTGGCTTGTAGATCATTTGGTCTTCCCACATGCGCACCGGGCCGGACATGAGTTGGTGTGCCAGGGCGCTGATGGCCGAGTTGTCGATGAGGGCGGCAAAGATCGGCTCGCGGCGAAAGATGTTGACCACTTTAACCGAAGGTAGTTGGCCCTTGGCGCGGGACTGTTCGACGGTTTCTCCCATCAGGTGTTTGGGGAAGGGGATGCGGCCGTGGAGAATGTCGTCGATGCGTTCCTTGAGCGCGCTGATCTGCTCGTCGGATAAGACGCGCGGGCCGGATAGGTAGCCCTCCGTTTTGTAGTGTCCGATCTGGGCGTCGGTAAATGGCATGGCTACTCCGTTGTTGGCTGCGCTCGATCTTCGGATTCCTCAAACGGGTCGATGCACTGTGCACCGGTGGGCGCGACATGTTTCACGTTCCGGGTCGCAACGATGAGGCCTCGTTCAAGTGCCGTGGCGGCGATCAATCCGTCGATGACCGGAATCGGATCGGGGGTGCCGAGGCGTCCCCATCGATCGGCGATGGCTTGATCCACGACAATGATGCGATCCCGAAAATCCCGCAACGTCCGCTCCAACCACGCGTTGAGTACAGTGGCCGAGGTCGGGTCTCGCCTGCGGATCCGTTCAACTCCTCGTCGCAGTTCGCCCAGAGTCAGGACACTCAGGTAAAGCTCCCTCGGCTGGCGTTGGCGAAACCAAGCGACGACTTGCGGATTAGCGCGATTGCGTTTGCGAATTTCGGATAGAACATCCGTATCGACGAGGTAGCTCATATATCGAGTGGGCGCGGCCCCGAGCGGTCGCGCTCGAAATCAGCATCGTTGCCGACGTTGGGAATGGCGAGCAGATGGTCGATGAATGACTCGCACTTGTCTTGGGATCTGTCGCGCTGCGGAGTGGTATGCGGCTCTTTGGCAACCTTTTCAGCCACACGAACCCGGTCCTCGTCTTCCCGCATCTTTTCAGCCGCATCCAACGCCTTGGAGATTGCTGATTCCGCCGTGTTCTCTAGGGGGTCTGCCCACCTCTCAAGGCGTTGCATTGTCTCCGCCGACACTCTGATTGTAGGCATTGCTATCTCCTCAACTTGTTACCTGGAAATAGAATAAAAACGTAACAACGGATCCCACGTCCGGTCAATGCTCATAGATTCCGCTCTTGGCCTCCTGCGAGTTTCTCGTCGTCCGCGAGGTTTTGTATTACTTTCTGGAGGCCCTCCGTTCGCTCCTTCGGCTGTCGAAGAGACCTGGCGGCCGAAGGCTCATAACTCTCCACAAATCGAGGGAACTCCAGCTATGCTCGCATCGAATTCACAGACGGCACTGATTCGCCCGGGACTGCTCGCCGACGGCCTCGGCGGCAGCGCCAAGGCCGGGCAGGCGGTATTCGTACGAGATGGCACCATCGCCGCAGTCGGACCATTGGCACAGGTGGAGCAGCAGACGCCTCCCGATACCCCGACCGTCGATCTCGACGGCTGCTGCCTCACTCCCGGTCTCATCGACGGTCACACCCACCTCAGCCTGCCGGGAGACGGCCGCCGCTACGACCTGACCTTCCTCGAAAGCGACGAGACGATGGTGCTCATCGGGGCCATGAACATGCGCAAGCATCTGCGCGCCGGCATCACCACCCTGTGCGAGCACGGTGCCCGCAACAAGGTCGGATTCATCCTCAAGGAAGGTCTGAAACGGGGATACATCCCCGGGCCGCGGCTGCTCGTCAGCGGTCGCCCGATCACTTGCACGGGGGGCCACTTCCACATGTGCAACGAGATCGCCGACGGAGTGGAAGAGATTCGTCGGTCCGTGCGCGGGCTCGTGCACGAGGGGGCCGACTACATCAAGGTAATGGCCTCCGGCGGCGGGACGACCGGCACGATTCCGGGGTTGGCCTCCTATTCGACGGAAGAGTTGCAGGCCCTAGTGGGCGAGGCGCGTCAGTTTCACCGCCTTACTGTCGCCCATTGCCGCGCCACACAGTCGATGGTGCGGGCCGTTGAGGCTGGCATCGACCTGATCGAACACGTCGAGTTCCTTGAACCGGACCACGTGATGCGCTTCGACCCGAAAGTAGCCGAGATGTTGGCTGAATCCGGCATCTGGCTGAGCCCCACATTGCAGGCGTGGACCAACTACCCGGATATGGTGCGCCTGCGCAAGCTGCGCGACGAGGGAGCTATGGGTGCCAAAGAGGAGGCAGCGCTCACCCATCTCGAACAACGAGCGGAGAAACGGCTGGACGTGATGCGGCAGATGCTCGACTACTGCCTGAAGGAACGCGTGGTGCCCGGCACGGACTCAGGAGTGGGTAGCCTCGAATTCGGCCACTTAGACTACGATCTGCAGCTACTGATCGAATGCGGCTTCACCCCGGCCGAAGCCCTCGTCGCGGCGACCCGGGTCTCGGCCGAAGCGGCTGGCATTGCCGATGAGGTGGGGACCATCGAGGTCGGCAAAGCTGCGGACCTTGCCGCCTTCGGGGGCGATCCGACGGCAGACGTGGCCGCCTTCAGCGACGTCAGGGCGGTTTTCCAAGCCGGGGTGCGCGTTCAATAGGGAGGAACAGGCGAATGGATGTCGCTGAGATTCGAGATCAGATCCCGGGTCTGCGGTTCGGCGTCTATCTCAATACCGGCGGGGTCGGCCAGGCACCCGCCAGCGTGAGTCAGGCGATCACCGCTGGCTATCGGCAGATGCCCGATGGCGGTCTGAGTCCCATCGACTGGTATGAAGCGATGAGCAAGGCCGCCTCTGAGATTCCTGCGCAGATCGCCGACTTCTTTGGGGCCGACTCGACGGAGATCGCCTTGACCATGAGCACCGGCGACGGCTTTGTCATGGTGTTGGGGGGGCTGCGCTGGGAACCGGGTGACGAGGTGTTGATCACCAGCGAGGAGCATCCAGTGCCGCTTCAGGCCGTTCAAGGGCTGGCCGACCGGGAGGGGGCCGTCATCAAGGAGGTCGAGTTGGATCACGACAAGGACGTGATCCTAGAACGGGTGGAACGGGCCATCACGCCACGCACCCGGCTGATCTGCTTCAGTCACGTCACCACCGATTCGGGCACCGTGCTGCCGGCTGAGGAGATCTGCGCCCTAGCTCGGGCCCGCGGAATCCTCACGCTGTGGGACGGCTGTCAGGCGGTAGGTCAGCTACCGGTGGATCTCCATGGTATGGGCTGCGACTTCTACGCTACCAACTGCTACAAGTGGCTGTTGGCACCGATCGGCACGGGGTTCCTCTACGTCCGCAGAGATGCACAGCAGGCTCTCAAGCCGTTGCGGCGTCCGCACGATCCCTCCGCCTCAGCGCGACAGTACGAGATGGGAAGTCCAGCGAGCGTGCTCTACTCGGGAGTCGGTGCCAGCCTCGACTTCCTGACCCGCATTGGCGGGCCTCGGGCCATCGCCGCGGAGGCGAGCCGCAAGACGGAGAGGTTGTGGGCGCGTCTCGACGCCATTCCCGGTGTGCAGGTCGTCAGCTCGCGCTGCCCCGAGACCCGGAGCGGCATCGTCACATTTGCCATCGCAGGGATGGAGGGCGACGAGGTCTCCACGGCCCTCAGGCAACGCTGGCAGATCGTCCAACGGGGCACGTACATGACCGATCCGACCGGCGTGCGGATCTCGGTGGCCTTCTACACCAGCGACGCGGAGCTGGACACACTAGTCGAAGCGGTGACGACGCTGGCCGGAGAGGCGAAGCGATAGATGCGAATCGACAGACTCGACGTGTACTACGTGGTGATGCCGCTCATTTATCCTTGGCGCACGGCGTATGGGGAAGACGCCGACATCCACTCAGTGCTCGTCAAGCTGACCAGCGGCGAGCACGAAGCCTGGTCGGAGAGCACCCCCTTCTTCGCGCCCACCTATCTCAACGAGAGCGCCGGGTCCGCGTTCTACCACGTCTCCGAGGTGATGGGGCCTTGGGTCGTGGGGCGCGAGTACGACACGGCCGCGGAGCTAAACCAGCGGCTGGCAATTTTCAAGGGCAACAGCTTCGCCAAGGCGGCCGTGGAGATCGGCTGGTGGACGCTGCAGAGCCGCATCACCGGGACCCCCCTGCATCGGCTTCTCGGCGGCCAAACCCGCGACGTGGTGGCCGGCGCTGACTTCGGCATCCAGGACTCCTACGACATGCTCCTCGGGAACATCCAGCAGGCCGTCGACGCTGGATTCCCGCGCATCAAGCTGAAGGTGGCTCCGGGCTGGGACCTGGAAATGCTGCAAATCGCGACCAGTACCTTCCCCGACACCACCTTCCACATCGACTGCAATTCCGGGTACACCCTCGACGACCTGCCGTTTTTCAAGGCCATCGACGGCATGGGGCTCGCCTTCATCGAGCAGCCACTTGCGTACAACGACCTGCTCGATCACGCCGAGCTCGCGAGACAGATCGGTACGCCCATCTGTCTCGACGAGAGCATCGTCGATCCGCGCACCGCCGAGCAGGCGCTGCGCATCGGTGCCTGTCGCTACATCAACATCAAGCCGGGAAGAATCGGCGGCTTGACCAACGCCCTTGCCGTGCACGATATGGCTAGGGATGCCGGCGTGCCGGTGTGGGTCGGGGGGATGCTCGAAAGCGCTCTGGGGGGATCAATCTGCGTGGAACTGGCGACGCTGGAGAACTTCACCTATCCGGGCGACCTGTTTCCCTCCTCCCGCTTCTACCGCCGCGATTTGTCGCAACCGCCCTTGGAGCTGGCCGAGGGCTGCGTCTTCAAGCCCTCGACCGGCGATCTGCCGACGCCGGATGCCGAGCTGTTGGCGGCGCAGACCTTGCGCTGGAAGACGGTTACGCCGGACTCATCGTGAGCCACTGATTTGCAATTAGGTAGCCAGCGGCGCTCCGCCGGGTATGGCAATAGAGATCGGCGATTTTGCGTACTGGGAGCGGCAGGCGGTGAAATCGGCATTGCGGTATTCGCCTAGGTGAATGAACCCCGAAATGCGGTCTGCCGCAGCGCGGCCGGAAAACAGGAAGGGGATGGTATCGCCTGGGCGACTCACTTGGCTGCGCAACTTTACCTGATCTCCCTCGATGACACCGGCAATGGGCTGCTGGGAAAAATCGCTTATGTGGGTGCCGCCGATCCAATGCCCCTCTTGTTCGAGGAATAGCTGGTGCTGGCTGCTGCTGCTCGAATAGTTGATGGTGAGATCCCAAGAACCGCTGACGTCGGTTGCCGGAGGGGCTAGCTCGGTTGATTGGGGATTGCGTTGTTCGGATAGAATGCGGTGGATTCGGTCGGCGACCACTTGGTCGTTGCCCGGCTGCATTTGGTTGGGCGTGATGCCGATGGAAGTGCGGCCGTTGGCACCGCCGCTGGCCACGGCGATGCGGGGTTTGTTGCGGGCGAAATCCTCGGCGACTTCTGCGCCGGTAATGTGCAAGACGGCCGGGTCCCAACTGATGGTGAGGACTGGAGCGCGGTTGGACAGGCCGGTGGGATCGTTGACCTCGGTCGATACGCTGTCGATGTCGCGCACTCGCTGGGCGATATGGTCGAGATAAGACAGCCAAGTCTGCCATTCGGCGTCGTGATCGCGGCGCACCCACGCTTCCACCGCCGCCAGCATCCCCATGATCTCTTCCTTGCCGATTTTATTGTCGCGGCCCGGCCCGTGGTGCGGCGAACTGAATTGCCAAGCCGACTGGAGTAGGGCTTTGTCGCCCAGCACCAAGCCGGCGCACTGGGGTCCGCACAGGGCTTTGCCGCCGCTGTAGGCCACGACCGTGGCCCCCCTTTGCAAGTGGACATTGGGAATGGTGAGGTTTTCGGCTGCGGCATCGGCGAGGATGGGAATGTCGTGTGGCCGGGCCACGTCGGCAATGACCTCTAGGGAAAGCGGCTGGTCAGTGGCAGAACCAGCTCCCGTGGTTATGTAGATCATGGCGGTGCAGGGATTGATAGCTTGCGCCAATTCGGCTTGGGTCTCAACCATGACGATTTCGACGCCGATGCTGCGCAGGGCGTGGTCGTAGGCGTTGCGCGAGTACCGGGGGATGATGACTTGGGTTTTGTCCAAGCCGGTCAAATCCGGGATGCGGATCAGCTTTTCGGGGTTGCCGCCGGTGACGCAAGCCGCGGTGATGTGCTTGAGGCCAGCGGCGCAGCCCGCCGGAATCAAGCCCCATTCGGCTCCAGTGATTTCAGCCAGTCTTTGGCCGACGGCTTCGGCCAGTTCGTCGTATTGGACGAAGTAGCCCGAGGCTGCTTCCATGGCTGCCAGAACCTCGGGAAGTTCGACGGAGCCGCCGATGATGGTAAACGTGCCACGGCAGTTGATGATGGGTTCGACGCCGATGGCTTGGTAGATGTTTTGGTCGCTGGTGTCCAATGTCATGCGGGCCTCCCTTGTGGATTGTGTGTGGACGAACTTGTAAAGATCAGGTCAGTTTCCAGATACGGGCGGCTGTACCGCCTAGCATCTGGTCTTTTTCGCGGGGTCTGAGAAAGTCGAAACCCTCGCGCACTAGGCGCAACTCCTCGCCTAGGGTCGGCCAGTTGTGCTTGGTGCGATGATGCCCCGGATAACCAGTGCCCCACAACATGCGCTCGGCTCCAAAGGCGTGGTGCAGGCGCTGGATGAAGGGGTGCACGTCGGCGTAGGGAAAAGTCTGCTTTGAGCGGCCGTGAACATCCGAGATTTTTACGGCCACGTTGTCGAAGTTTGCTAGCTCGACGATAGGTTGAAAAGCTTCGGCAGGCTCGTCGAGGTTGGGATAGCCCATGTGGTCCAATAGCAGGGGCATCTGCGGATGGCGGCGGGCGATTTCAACTATTTGATCGGCGCAAGCGGCGTTGAGATGGAACTGGACGACAGCGTCCATTGCGGCTAGGACTTCCCACATGGGACGGTTCTGGGGCGTGGTCAGGACTTTCTCGTCCGGGTAGTACATAGGGTGGAAGCGGAAACCGACCAAGCCGCGTTCCTCCATCCAATAGTGCGCCTGATCGGCATTGTCTGGATTTTGCGGGTCGAGCATGCCGTGACCGATAAAGCGGTCGGGGAAAAGGGCCTGCGAATCGGCGATATAGCCGTTGTCCCAAGTGGACCAGCTAGTCTGCACCAAGACGCTGCGGTCAACGCCGTTTTGGTCCATGTCCTCGATTAGCTCGTCGGCAGTGGCGGGTTCGTCCGGCTCGGAGGTCCAGTTCGGGGCGGTGGGTCCGATGGGATATTTCTCGGACACTTCCCAGATGTGTACGTGGGTGTCGACGATCATGGACGGTTCCTCCCAGAGTTTTAGTCTACGTACTTCTCATATTCTGACCTCAAAAATCATTATCTGACCCTGAGTTATTGGCTGAACCGCGTCAGTCCTTCGTTTCGATGAAAGACCAACGCTTACCCATGCGCTTAAGTTCTGGAAAATGCTCAGGCCAATCATGTAAAGTGGCTGGATCAAAATCAGCCCCATTCGGCCATACCAGAGTATGGACCTCAGGATCGATCCGAACTTGGTTGAATAAGGATACATTGCGGAGTGGACCGAATAATTCACCTTCCAATATGGCCTGAAAATCGATGATCTGTTCCGTATCATCGTCAAAACAAACTCGAAGTGTATAAGGTGCTTGTATTTGAAAAAATATCACGCGATATATGGGATGACGCATGTCGATCTCCTTTATTGAAGGGGGTCGATTTTGAAAGGTGCTCGACCTGATTGTAATCGTTCCCAATCTGCCAGTAATTCTTCATGGTGCAACTCTATCCAAGCCTCAACCAGACGCTGCTGTCGCCTAGGAAGTTGCCCCGCAATCAGTTCAATGGTATCAACGGCATATACACCAACATTCTCTTGGTAATAAGCGTGAAAATGAGGTCGGTGATGTGGTACATGAGGCTCAGCATACATTCGTATTATGATGCCGAAAAATCGAGAAATTTCAGGCATTCCAGTCCTTTTTAGAATAGCGCTCAACCATATCGACGAAATAGCGATGTAGGCTCAAATCGCTGGTCAGTTCGGGATGGAATGAGGCGACGAGCACTTGGCCTTGACGCGCCACGACCACGTCGTCGCCGCAGGTCGCCAGTGCCGCGACTCCGTCGCCCAACCGCGCGATGCGGGGTGCGCGGATAAAGATCATCGGCAGTGATCGCGGTTGCCCATCCGCTGCCCAAACGCCCTTCCCCTCAAAGCTATCGACTTGGCGGCCATAGCTGTTGCGCTCGACGTCGATGTCGATCAGGCCGAGGGACTTCTGCGGTGGGTTAGAGACGCCTTTGGCCAACAGGATCATACCGGCGCAGGTGCCAAAAATGGGGTTGCCGGCCGCAGCGAAGTCCCGCAGCGGTGCCCAGAACTCCCAAGAGTCCATGAGCTTAATTAGCGTCGTGCTCTCGCCGCCAGGGAAGATTAGGCCGTCAATCGTGGACAATTGCTCCGGCTTTTTGACCACGCGGGATTCGACGGCTAATGAGTCAAGCATTTTGCCGTGGGCCGCGTAGTCGCCCTGCAATCCCAAAATTCCGATCATTGTTTATACCTTGACAACCCCCGGCGGAAGTATCCGCAGATGAACGCAGATGAGCACAGAGGCAGGGGGATGACGCTTCATAAAATTACCCCGTCCCTGACAGAGCAGAGACGGGGCATTTTCCGTTTGCATCTGTGCGGCGTCCTACCAGCCGCGAGTTTGTAGTTTGTCCTTCTCTTCGAGGGTGTCGATGTTGATGCCGACCATGGCCTCGCCGAGGTTTTCAGAGACGCGGATCAGGACCTCTGGGTCGTCGTAGTGAGTGGTGGCTTCGACGATGGCTTTGGCGCGGATGGCTGGATCGCCGGACTTAAAGATCCCAGAGCCGACGAAAACGGCCTCAGCGCCGAGTTGCATCATCAGCGAGGCATCGGCTGGGGTGGCGACGCCGCCGGCGGCAAAATTGGGCACTGGCAGCTTGCCGTGCTCGGCGACCCAGCGGACCAGTTCATAGGGTGCGCCTAGGTCTTTGGCCGCGGTCATTAGCTGTTCGGGACGCAGCACGGTCAGTCGGCGAATTTCGTCGGTCACTGAGCGCATGTGGCGCACGGCTTCGACGATGTTGCCCGAGCCAGCCTCGCCCTTGGTGCGGATCATGGCCGCGCCCTCGCCAATCCGCCGCAGGGCTTCGCCGAGGTTGCGGCAGCCGCAGACGAAGGGCACCTCAAAGGCGAACTTATCGACGTGATAGTGTTCGTCGGCCGGAGTCAGAACTTCGCTTTCGTCGACGTAGTCGATTCCGAGGGCTTGGAGCATCTGCGCTTCGGCAAAGTGGCCAATGCGGCATTTGGCCATCACCGGAATGGAGGTCGCCTCCATGATCTGGCGCAGCTTTTCTATGCTCGACATGCGCGACACCCCGCCTTCGGCGCGGATATCGGCGGGCACTCTTTCCAGCGCCATGACCGAGGTGGCCCCGGCGTCTTCGGCGATCTTGGCTTGGTCGGCAGTGACGACGTCCATGATGACGCCGCCCTTGAGCATTTCGGCGAGGCCGGTCTTGAGGCGCAGGGTGCCAGTCTGGCCATTTTGTATCTCGCTCATAGCGCAATCTCCTTTAGAACAGTTGCCTAAAAACATATTCCAAAACATCCCCACACGCAATTTTCGCCTAGGGCAGAATTAGGTCCCGCGCAGGCTCGCCCAATAGGTGCGGCAAAGGTTGCGGGCGAAGAGGAAGAGGGCGGTCAAGGTCGCGCCGACGCCGAGGACTGCACCGACAATGAAAACGGCGAGCGGGGACCAAGGCAGCAAGGGGCGGGCCAGCAGGAGAACGGTGAAGACAAAGGCGACCACCAAACCGGGACGGCTGAGAGCGGCGAGATAGGTTGCAAAAGGCAGGCCGATCAAGCGGTTGACGAGGTACTGCGAAAGCAGCAAGAACAGCAGGGCGGCGGCGGCGATGACGCTGGCCACGCCTTCGACGCCGCGCGGCAGGCCATAGAAGTACAGGGCCGGGATCAGCACCCCCATGCTAAAGAGCGACCAATAGAAAGACCAGTTGGTCTTGCCTTTGGCCATAAAAATCGAGCCGACTAGGGTGCTGGCGACTTTCAAAAGCGTGGCCGCGGCCAACAGGCGCAGCACCATCCACATCGGCTCGGTGTTGAGCAAGGCGGCAATCTCCGGCGCAAAGACGAATATTCCCGCAAGGACCGGACCCAACGCGAGCACGAAGCCCTGTACCGAAGACAAATAGCCTCGGCGCAGGAGCGAGTCGTCATCTACGATCGTCGAAAAGGTAGGGAAGGAGACGCGCTGGATGGTCGTGGCCAGCCGGGTCAAAGGCTGCAAGGTCAATCGCTCGGCCAAGCTGTAATAGGCTTGGGCCGTGGCCCCCAGCGGTACGAAGATGAAGAAGTAAGCAATTTTTGTATTGAGCAGGGCCACTACGCGCGAACCCGTGAGATTCAGCGCGAAGCGAAGAATCTGGCGCAGCGCTTGGAGCCGGAAGCGCAGACGCGGCAGCCAGCGAGCCGAGAGAGCGAGGCTGCTGAAGAGCCCTAGTTCGCGTACAACTGATCCGATAACCGGGACTAGGACGCCCAATTCGGGTCGCCAGAAAAGTAGCAGCGCCACCGTGAGGGCAAAGGTCAGGACTGAAACGAGTTCGGAAAGGGCCACGGCGCGGAAGTCGAGGTCGCGCTGAAGTCTGGCCCGCAATAGGCCCGCCAGTGAGGCGCAGGGAATCGCCAGGCAGAGCGTGCGCAGGACGCGGCCGAAAGTGTGCGGGTCTTCGCCCCCCAAAAAAGGAGCGAGCCAAGAGACGGCAGCGATGACTGCGGCGGTGACCAGCAGTCCCCAGCTCAGACAAGTCCAGAAGGCCGTGTCGAAGTGCTCTTCACTCGCGTCCGGTAGCTGGACCAAGGCCGCGCCCAGACCCAAGTCGCCGACCAGCGATAGGAGCATCACTAGGGCGAGTGCCCACTCAAAATGGCCCAGCTTTTCGAGCGGCAAGAGCCTGTAGAGCGCCAGCATGACGCCGAGCTGGATAACGGAAGCGCTGCCGTTCCAGAGGAAGCCGCGCAGGGCGCGCGTGGCCAGGGAGAGCGAGGCGCTCACAGGCTAGGTAGCTTTACGACGCTTCGACGCACGCTTTGGCGATGCGGCCCTGCTTGCCGAAGATATTGACCGCCCGCGCTTCGAGCAGGTTTTCTCCCTCGGCGAGCGTCCACTCAAAGCGGGATTCGCGCTCCTCGCGCCACGGGCCGCCGTCTTGGCGCACCAAGAAGTGCGAGAAGTTGGGCGCGGTGTGCTCTAGATCGACTTGCAGCGTGCGCGCCTTTTCCGCCACTTGAAGGTAGAGCCGCGTCTGGTTGACCGACCAGTAGAAGTCCCCGATGCGAGAGGTCTGCAAGGAGTATTCGGCGTAGCGCGGATCGACGTCGTCCGACCACCACAGATAGCCATCCCAGTGGTATTGACCGGCACCGTGGCGCAGTTCGGCTGGTTCGGCGAAGATCAGGTGCGTGTTACGCAGCGGAATGCCGAAGCGGCAGAAGACATCGATATAGCTAGCCATAGGCTCGACGACCTTTTGCGGCAGCTTGTTGGCCATGATCGTTTCGCGCCGCTCGTCCGCCGCAGCCTCGTGCAGTTCTAGGGCGTTGATGGGCACGCCGTCGATTTCGTAGGTGGCGTCAAATTCGCGAGCCGGCCCGGCGTCTTCGAGGATCCACTTTTGCAACTCCTCGCACCAGACCTCGGCCAAGCAGTGGTGATCGACGACAATTGAGCGGGCCACCCACCCTAGGGACGAGGCGCAGCCGGCGAACACCGCTCCATAGTGGGTACACATGCCGAAGCCCCAGTCGCCCTTGGTGGTGTCGAGGACTTCGAGGGGGTTCCAGGAGGGGCAATGGGGATATTTGTCGGATTGCCAGCCCAGCCACTGGCTGTGGACCCAGTCGCGCAAAAGGGCTAGTTGTTCGAGTTCGGTTTTGCCTTTGGCGATGACTTCGTCGA
Organism: Candidatus Latescibacterota bacterium; assembly: GCA_022826515.1. The sequence continues at coordinate 55,496 of JAJDUT010000046.1, read as the reverse complement.
GGCGGTACTGCTTGCGCAGTCGCTCTTGGTGCGGGTGCAGCCCCATATAGGCAAAAGGATACGAGCTATACACGAGCTCGGGTTGGTCAAATTCTGCTTGCTTGAAGGGGGCGAGGCTCTTGGCGTCTTCCTCAATATCGGCTTCGAGGGTGACGGCTTGGAGCGTCGGAGTCTTGTTGGCCGCGTCGGTTTCGAGGATGGCGCGCCACTGCACAAAGCGCCCGGGCCACTGCAAGGCGGTGGCCCGCTCCCAAGCCGTCCAAGTGCGCGGGTCAAAGGAAGGCGTCGAACCCGCGCGCAGCTCGAAGTGTATTTGGGTCCCCTGCGGCTGGCGCATCCGCGCTTTTAGGTGCAGGCGGCGAATGCCCATTCGCGGAGCGATGCGGCCGCGGCCGTCGGCGGCGGCGAGATCGATAACCGGCGAGCAGAGCGTCCCTTGGGGCGGATGTCCCTTGACGCGCAGCCGCACCAGATATTCGCCTTCAGTGGCGCGGGCTTCGCCCAAGGTACCTTGGTGCCAAGTCTTGCCGCCGTCAAAGCTGCGGCTCGAACGGCTTGGGGGCGCGTCAGCTAGACCGCCGGGGAAGGGGTCGATGTGCAACACGCCGCTGTGCGAGAACACGAATTCGTTGGTTCCTTCTTTGAGGTATTTGGCGGCGATTTTCTTGCGATCCCAACCGCCGGTGAGCATGCGCTCGCGGTCTTGGCGGTGGGTGAGGACATGGCCGTTGACTTGGAGCCGCATGGGTTTGTCGGCCGTGGATTTGTCGGCGTTGACGTAAAAGAGCAGTTCGGCTCCTTTGGTCTTGGCCGAGGGGATGTCGAATTCGACTTTTGCGCAGAGAGCGGGCGTGAGTTCCTCGCAGATGTCGCCGTCAACGCCCATTTCGTTGGTGAGCATATAGGTGGGGGCGAGGCGAGCGGCGCGGGTGGTTTGGGCGTCGATGAAGCGGTCGCGGCGATAGTCGCGGAAGTCGGCGGTAGTGATGCGTTTCATGGTAGGCTCCTGGGTGGGGGGGCTAGGTGGGGAATGTATGAGGTGAGATGGGGTGGGGCAAACAGCAGGAGCGAGGTCGGCCTATTTGTCCATCGAGCGAAAATGTCGTGCAAAGGGGTTGGTGCCTAAGCCAGTGGAAGCCGTTTTAACCTCCCCTTAGCTTCGCTATGGAAGTGCCCCGAGGCCGCGATAAGATAAAGTATTTGAGGGTGGTGTTTAGCCAAGGTTACGCCGTGCCCCTACTCGTCAGCGTCTAGCAGGTTCCGAAAGGCTTCGAGGCTGGGCACCTGTATGGACGCCCGATGCAACTGCTTGAGACGCTGCATATCGTCGATGGCCCCAATGCGAGCAGCCAACGGATCCGCCGCGCCGAGCGCAAAGCGGATATCCAGCACATCGAGCAGATCTTCAATGGCGCGTTCTCGGCCCCCTCGCTCAATGCCTTGCTCAATGCCCTGTTCAATGCCTTGCTTGAGGGCTTTCTCTGCGAAATGCTGCACGACCGACGATTCGTACATGGTCTCCTCCGCGATGATGGTCCTAATCATGTCTAAGTTATACACCAACCCGCTCAAAATCGCAAGATCGGCCAGATAAATCGCCTTGCGGGTCTCGTCCATGGGCACGGCTTGCGCCCGGTTCACGCACTGGCGCAACCACCCCTCGGCATCTACCCCCGCTGGCAGCTGCATCAACGGCGCAAACGGCAGCAAACCCGAAGGTCCCGCGTCGAGAATGCCTTGGCCGTCTAGCTCTATCAGCCGGATCACTCGGTATTGCACCAAGACCCGGTAGCCGGGCCGCTCTTGGACATAATACCCCGGATCGTTCCGGCCAGCGTCGGGACGCAGATAGATGACGGTAGAGTGGATGGGCAGGCCGTACTGCCCGATGTAGTACCCGATATAAGCGGCCATGCGCTGGGGCATGGGCGTTTTGCTGTCGGTGGTCTGAAATTCGTGATGGACCAACACCTTCTCGCCGTCTCCGAGGCGTACGTGGAGGAGGCTGTCGGTGCGGCGGACGGTGGGTTGCTCGGTATCGAGCACTTCGACGCGTTCGATATCGTCGCGCTGGAGGGCGAAGCGGACGAAGTCGTGGGGGTAGGTGTGGATGAGCTGTTTAGAAACAGAGTCGAATTCGGCCATGGCAAGCAATTGCATTGCAAGAATCGTGCCACGGCGGCGGCTCAGAGGGGCGGCGGGGATCGGAGGGGTTGGAGTGTAACGGAAGGGATACAGGGATGGGAAGTTGAGGACAAAAGCGGCGTAACGTCAGTGGTTAATTGTTGACGCGGGCGGCGGGGGTGGTTTGGGCGTCGATGAAGCGGTCGCGGCGATAGTCGCGGAAGTCGGCGGTGGTAATTTTTTTCATGGTTAGGCTCCTGAGTGGGGGTCTAGGCGAGGGAATGTAGGGGGTGATACAGGGTGGGGCAAACTTGGGGGCTACATTGATTTTTTTGGATGGCCCTTTGTCGCCGTGTATATTACCAAGGTTTCTGAGCTCGGATGAGGCCAGAATAAGCTCGGCTCGGCCGCCGATAACCCGCCAATATACGGAGTTAAACCAATGAAAAAGCAACTGATTGGGTTTCACCTTGCTGTTTTGGTTTGTGTGTTGACGCCATGGGCGGCGACAGCAGAGCCATTCTCCGTGGTTATGACACATAGCCCTTGGCCCATCAAGCCTGGTGGAGGCATCAGGATTGATGTTGAATTTAAAGAACGTGATGGTAGCCCGTCGGCAGGTATCAGCGTGTCGTTTAGCGTCAGTCCTGACGATGGGACGGCGTCGGTGAGTCCCACAAGCGCAACAACGGATAGCAACGGACAGGCACAGACGGTGCTGATAACTACGAGCAGTGCTTCTGGCACCTACACAGTCACCGCGTCGGCCGGTGACTTCTCTATCAGCAGCACTGTGGACGTTGAAACACCTGACCCGCCACCGCCGCCACCGCCACCGCCAAAATTATCCATCGTTGTGATAAGTAGCCCCGGTTCCGGCGCGCCCGGGGATGCGTTGACGTTTGTTGTTGAAGTCCGGGAGGATGGCAGTGCTGCGTCCGGTCAAACCGTGTCGTTTAGCGTGAGTCCGTTCGATGGAACGGCGTTGCTGTATCCCGCAAGTGCTACAACGGGTAGCAGCGGCCGGGTGCAGACGACGCTGACGCTTGGGAGTAGTGCTTCTGGCTCCTATACGATCACCGCGTCGGTCGGTGCCGAATCGGTCAGCGGGACGGCGACCGTTGAAACCCCCGAACCTGAACCCGAACCTGAACCCGAACCTGAACCCGAACCTGAACCCGAACCTGAACCCGAATTATCCATCGTTGTGATAAGTAGCCCCGGGTCTGGTGCGCCCGGGGATGCGTTGACGTTTGTTGTTGAAGTCCGAGCGAACGGCAGCCCGTCATCCGGTCAAGCCGTGTCGTTTAGCGTCAGTCCTGACGCTGGGTCTAAGTCGCTGAGTATCACAAGTGCCACCACGGGTAGCAACGGCCGGGCGCAGACGACGCTGACGCTGCCCAGCGATGCGTCTGGCTCATACACGATCACCGCGTCGGTCGGTACCGAATCGGTCAGCGGGACAGCGACCGTTAAAAAGCCGAAGCCGGAGCCAAAATTATCCATCGCTATGACAGAGGTCCCGGGGGCCGTCGCGCCCGGGGATGCGTTGACGTTTACTGTAACGGTCCAAGAGGATGGTAGCCCCGCACAGGGACAAGCCGTGTCGTTTAGCGTCCGGCCGGCCGATGGAACTGCGTCGGTGAGCCCTACAAGCGGGACGACGGATAGCAACGGCCGGGCGCAGACGACGCTGACGTTGGGCAGCAGTGCCTCCGGCTCATATACGGTCTCAGCAAGGCTCGACAATGGTTTAGCTGCGAGTGGGACTGTTGAAGTTGAAACCTCACCACCACCACCACCGCCGCCAAAATTATCCATAGCTGCGATAAGTAGCCCTAGTTCTGGTGCGCCCGGTGATGCGTTGACGTTTGTTGTTGAAGTCCGGGCCGATGGCAGCCCGTCATCCGGTCAAGCCGTGTCGTTTAACGTCAGTCCTGACGCTGGGGCTAAGGCGCTGAGTATCACAAGCGCCACAACGGGTAGCAACGGCCGGGCGCAGACGACGCTGACGCTGCCCAGCGATGCGTCTGGCTCCTACACAGTCTCCGCGTCCGTTAGCAACGGCCCTTCTTTGAGTTGGACGGTAACAGTTGATACCTCATCAGACGACGATTCACCAGACGAACCATCAGCCGGATTCTCCATGGTTATGATAACCAGTCCTTGGCCCGGCAAGCCCGGTGGTTCGTTTCCGTTTACTGTTGAGGTCCAAGAGGATGGCAGCCCGGCATCCGGTCAAACCGTATCGTTTAGCGTGAGTCCGTTCGATGGAACGGCGTTGCTTTATCCCGCAAGTGCTACAACGGGTAGCAGCGGCCGGGTACAGACGACGCTGGTATTTGGCAGCAGTGCCTCCGGTACGTACACGGTCACAGCGACGCTCGCCAATGGCCTAGCTGTGAGTGGGACGGCGACCGTTGACAGTGCATTAGAAGACGGTTTATCGGCTGATGAACCGGGTGTTGATGTCCCCGCGTCTGAGAATGGGAACACCGCCGTTGAGGAGCTTGAACCCGGGACCTCTACCGCCACGGCGACTGAGCAAACCAGCGATAGCCAAGAAGCCCCACAATCTGACCCCCTAGCGTCGCTGTCCGCGACAATCGACGACGTTATCAGCGCGGCCGAGCACGGTCGAATGACCTTCACCGTGCGGCTGGAGCCGACCCCTACGGCCCCGACCACCGTGAAATACGCCACCGCGTCTAGGACGGCCCGAGCCGGCGCGGACTACGAGGCGGCGTCTGGCACGCTGGACTTTGACGCCGGTCAGAGCACGGCCACGTTCACCGTCCTGATCCGCCGCGACGAGCAAGACGAGCCGGATGAGACCTTCGGGGTGAGAATCGTACATCCATCCACCGGCACCCTCCTCGCCGAGGCAACGGGTACGATCACCGACGACGATGACGCGACACCACCGGAGGCCGATTCCGACAGCGACGACGAGAGAGCCTTTGCTTTCGCCGCGGAGGTCGGAGACCAAGCGTACACCGCTGAAACGGCGATTACCGCGCTGGAACTGCCGGAAGCTACGGGCGGTGAAGGCGAGGTGACATACAGCATCATCTCGGCCCTGCCTGCTGGCCTATCGTTTGACGCGGCCACGCGGACGATTTCGGGCACGCCCGAAGCCGCCACCGATGGAGCCGTTGAGGTTATCTACACGGCGGAGGACAGTGCAGGAGTTGCCGCCACGTTGACCTTCTCCATCACGGTCAACCCGCCGCTGAGTTTCGGCGACTTTGGTGGCGGATGAGAAGGTTGGTGGCGGGGTCGCTGGAAGAAAGCAAGCGGGAGGTCGTTAAATTGGCAGGTAAAATGCTCAGACCTTGACAGCTTCTACGGAGCGTCAAGCCAAACTCAGGTAAGAAGAGCCTCGACGTATTCCCGTGCGGCAATAGCCGCTGGCAGCGGCTCGTCCCAATTGACCTCCTCAAGCTCGACGACGAGAGTCATCGCAACCGCAATCCACTAACAGCTTAAATCTCAAGGGGGACTACCACCGGCTGCACTAGAATGGTGGGGACGCCGCAGGACGCCCTTGGCCAGCAGTAGCGGTACGTACCTGTGCTTTTATGCCGAATTAGGTATATTAAGTGTATGTTAAACAAGTCAATTTCTTGGGTCGCATCTTCAAGAGATGACCTACGCAATTTCCCCACATCGGCTCGCCGCAAAGCGGGTCTTGAGTTGCAAGCCTTACAGCGGGGAGAGACACCGACCGATTGTAAACCTATGCCCTCAATTGGCCCAGGCGTCATGGAGATTCGCATCAATATTGGCAATGCTTATCGCATCTTCTACGTGGCCAAATTTGAAGAAGGTATCTATGTCTTGCATGCTTTTCAGAAAAAAACGCAGCGCACATCGAGGCAAGATATTCAACTTGGCCAGCAACGATACCGAATGCTGCTAAAACATAGACAAGGATGATAAGGAGGCTATGCTATGGAAGTGACCCGAGGCCGCGATAACATATTCGAGGATATCGGTTTCGAGCGGGAAGAAGCGGCGAGCCTAAAAGTCCGGGCTAATTTAATGCTCGACCTGAAAAAGTACATCGAAACTAGAGGGTGGACCCAACGTCAAGCCGCGGCATTTTTTGGCGAGTCCCAACCGCGCATTAGCAATTTAATGCAGGGGGAGATTAGTCGTTTTAGTGTGGATAAACTGATTAATATGCTGACGCGGGCGGGGATGCAAGTCGAAATTTACGTCAAGCCAAAAGCCGCTTAATCAAAAGTCCAAAACAGCTTCTACAGGGTGTTGCGCCCAAACTCAGGCGAGGAGGCCCTCGACGCATTCCCGCGCCGCAGTAGCCGCCGACAGCGGCTCGTCCCAATCGACCTCCTCAAGCTCGACGACGAGGGGGCCGTCGTAACCGCTATCCACTAACAGCTTGAACAACTCCGCAAAGGGCAGTTCGCCTTCTCCGAAGGGCACGGGCTTTTCGCCCTGCTGGTCGCGCAGGTGGATGAGACCGATACGTCCGGCGAGGGCCTCGGCAAAGGGCATGATCGGCTCGCCGACCGAAAGCAAGTGGCCGGTGTCCAAGAGCACGCGCGCCCGCTCGGGCAGTTCGGGCATCACCGCTTGGTAGTCGGCTAATCCCTGGAGGCGGTTGCCTTTGTGGTTGCCCAAGTTGAGGGCGATATCGGGGATGTTGTCGAGGAGCGTGTTGACGCCTTCGATGAGGTCGGCGAGCGCCTCGTCCGTGCGGGTACCGCCCTTGGTGTTTAGGGTTTTGACGCCGAGGGCGCGGCCCAAGTGGATGTCCCATTCGAGCTGGCGCAGGTTGTAGGCGAGATTGCGCTCGTCGGAGTCGGCTTTGCGGCCGGTGAGATTGCGGATGTTGAAGCCAGAAAGCGCTAGACCAGCGTCCGCAATGGAGGTGCGGACCATGGGCACGGACCAGTCGCGGTGGACGGGAGTGCTCTCGGTGTACGCGCGGAAGAGTTCGAGGCGGGAGAAGCCAGCCGCTTTGGCGAGGTCGAGTACTTCGGGCAAGAGCAGGTCTGGGCAGAGGGTCGGGCTGAAGACGAGGTGCATCAGCTAATCCCCTCCCAATGCGCCCATTGGTCGTCGCAGGTCTCAAAGCGGATGTCGTTGGTGTCTTTGCGCGAGAAGCGGCCGATGAGGGCCATGCGGATGTTGCGATTGACGTTCTTGGAACCCGTGTGAAAGAGCTGGCCGTGCCAGAAGATGGCGTCGCCAGCTTGGCCGACGAATTCACTTCCTTTAGGGAAGGTTCCCTCCGCAAATACGTCGCTGGAAACGCCGCCCTGTACCGACAGCAGCGAATGGGTCTTGAAATACTCGTACGCCACGTTGTGGCTGCCGGGCCAATAGGTGAAGCAGCCGCCCTGCGAGTCGATGTCCTCGACGTAGATCGTGACGTTGATGGTCATGTAGCCGACCGTGCCTTCGGGCACGCCGTTGGTCGGGGTGTAGTAGCCATCGAGATGGCCGCGCTCGGGCAGGGACCAAGCCTTGTCTTTGGCTGGATATACCAGCGCGGGACCAGCGCTGCCGAGATTGAGCTGACCCTCGCCGACCATCTCCTCCATCATCGCAAAAAGCGGCGACTCGTGGACGGCGGCGTGGATAGCCGGGTGATGGGCGGGCACCGGGGTGCGCGGTCCAGCTTCGATCCAAGTTGCATGATCGTCGCGGTCGGCGTCAATGCCGGTCCAGAGGGCGTCTTGAGCGGCTTGAATTTGCGCGGACGTGAGTGCGCCGCGGACGATGAGACAGCCATTTTCCTTAAAGGAACGCTTGTCGGCGGAGGTGAGATGGGGCATGGCAGTACCTTTCCAATGAGGTTGAAAAGGCAAATATAGATCGGCTAAAAGGGGGTGTCCATTTGCCGACGTAGTCGCCCCTACTGTCGAAGGGAGCGCAGTGGCTGATGTCTTGTAGGGGCGATTCGCGAATCGCCCCTACCCATTAGACAACGACCGCTTGGTCTAAGGCGCGGATGTAGCCAAGAGTCCAAGCTAGCCCCGCGGCGTGGTCGCCGGCGATGGACGGGAAGTGCTCGGGATAAATCTGGCCCTGGTAGTCGATCTCTTTGAGGGCGCGGATGGTGCCGACCATATCGACTTCCCCCGAGCCGAAGGGCACTTCGAGATAGCCCAAGTCCGCCAGCCGCTGCTCGATTTCCGGGGTAGAAGGCCCCTGGGCCTTGGTGGCGATGTCGCGCACGTGGACCATAAAGACCTTGTCGCCGAAGTGGCGGATGACCTCGGGCAGGCTGTCGCCGGCCATTTGCGACTTGCCTTGGCAGAAGGTCAGGCCGTGGGCTGACGAGTCAGTTGCTTCCATTAGATTCCCAAAGGTCTCTCTGTTCCAGATCAGGCGGTCGGGCACGTGGAACGTGTGGGTGGAGATCCGCACGCCGACCTCTTCGCCGATTTGGCCGAGTTCTTGGTAGATTCCCACCAAACCCTGCCAGTGCTGCTGCCGCTCGTCCGGATCGGTGGGGGCCGCGTCGGCACTGAGGTAGAAATGCACGAAGGGTATCTGCGCGTGGCCCATGTTTTCGATCAGGCGGCGCATGTACCCCACTTCTCGCGTGCGGGACGCACTGTCAACGCAGGCGTCGAGGCTGAGACGCGGCGGGGTCAGCCCGGCTAGCACAACTTCAGCACTGGCGTATTGGTCGGCTAGTGTCTTGAGTGCGTCGGCTGCGGGCGCGTCGTCTGAAGAGATGTTGCCCGTATTCAAGACGATGTGGCTAGCGCCGGCGTCGCGGCAATAGGCGATGTTGCGATCGTGGTCGGCCCCAAAGGGGGCGAAGATGCCGATGTCGAACATGAGTTCCTCCTCAGCGTAGTGTAGCGTACATAAAAATGGTGCTCCCACGGAGACTCGAACTCCGGTTACAGGGTTGAAAACCCTGGGTCCTAACCGCTAGACGATGGGAGCACGCAGAGCAAAAAATATAGAAATGACCCCGTATATTGGCAAGCCACCCGGTCGCATTTTGCTAGGCGAAGGCGTCTAGTGCGGGCGTGAGGAGATTGTAGTCGGTGGCTTGCTCAAAGGCACGGGCGAGGCGCAGCAGTCGCGCCTCGTCGCGGGGGTGGCCGATGAGCTGCAAACCGATGGGCAAGCCATCGCGCGTGAATCCGCAGGGCAAGGAGACGGCGCACAGGTCGAGAAGATTGACGGCAATGGTGTTGCGCAGGCAGAGGCCGTTGATGGGGAAATAGACGTCGTCGCGGTCGATCTCGTCGAGAATCGGGGCGGCAAAAGGGGTGGTCGAGGTGATAAGGAAATCGACGTTTTCGAGGGCCGTGCGGGCTTTGCGGCGGAGTTCGTCGCGTACTCTGAGTTGCTGAAGGAAGTCCGCGGCGAGGATATCGCGGCCGTCGAGTATGCGCGCCGAGACAATGGGATCGAACTGATCGAGGTGCGCTTCGAGGTTGCGCCGGTGATAGAGGTAGGCTTCAACGGCTGTGGTGCTAGGCCCGTTGCGCCATTCGACTAGATCGTCGAGCACTTCGAGCGATATTTCATCGACATAGACCCCGAGGTCGGCGAACACGCTCGCCGACGCGCGCACCGCTGCTTCGACCTCCGCATCGACTTCGTCCCAGAAATACTCGCGCGGGAAGCACAGCCGGAGGCCGGCGACCTCGCCTTCCAAGCGATCCACAAGCGAATCACCGGGCAGGGGGTCCGCCATGGCTTGGCACAACAGGGCGCAGTCTTGCGCCGTGCGGCACAAAGGACCGATGCTGTCGAGGGTGGGGTCGAGGGGCAAGACGCCGGTGTTGGAAAGCAAGCCAAAGGTGGGCTTGAGGCCGGTGAGGCCGCAAAAGGACGCGGGAATGCGCACCGAGCCGCCGGTGTCCGAGCCGAGAGCGGCCGGTGCTAGTCCAGCCGCCACGGCCACGCCCGAGCCGGAGGACGACCCGCCCGGCAGACGGTGGGTCTCGGGATCCCAGGGGTTGACTGGGGTGCCGTAGTGATGGTTGACGCCAGTGCCGCCGAAAGCGAATTCCACGAGGTGCGTCTTGCCCAAGAGCACGGCTCCCGCGGCAAAGAGGCGACGGGCAATTGTGGCGTCGGCTGCGGCGATGTTGTCGCGCAGCAGGGTTGAGCCGCCGGTGGTGGGCAGGCCCGCGACATCTACGAGATCCTTAAAGGCGAGGGGAATGCCGTGCAAGGGGCCGAGGTAGGTGCCGGACGCGATTTGCGCTTCGGCAGCGCGGGCTTGGGCGCGCGCCCGCTCGGCTGTGACGGCGAGATAGGCGTTGAGCGCTGGATTGTACTGCTCGATGCGTTCTAAGTAGAGTTCGGTGAGTTCGAGCGGGGAGAGTTCGCCGCGGCGGATCAGGGTGGCGAGTTCGGCGATGGGGGCAAACGCTAGGGTGTCATCCATGAAGCGGCCTCTGCTTAGGGTTAATCCAACAGGGAAAATCCGGTGTAGCCGAGGCGGTCTTCCGCGCCTTCGACGCCGCCTTGGGGAAAATACTCCTGCCAGCGCCGACTGACCTTCTGTGCCGTTTCTTCGTCCGTTATCAACTCGTCCGGGTAGCCGGGTTTCATGCGGCAATCCAAGACGATTGGCGGCGTATAGCAGGGGTGATGGCGACGGAGTTGGACGGCGGCGGCATACGTGTCGGCAGCCGGTTCAAAGCGGGTAAAGGTACTCCAAAGGAAGGTGACGTTCTTGGCGGCTGCACTGGCGTCGTCAACTAAAAATATCAGCGGCCAAGTTGCGACGGCTCGGTCTTCGGCGAGGTGTTGGGCGTAGCCGGGATCTTCCGCGTACGTCGGGCCTTGGACCGCGAGGGCACCGGGACAATAGACCTCGGCGGCGCGGGCACCGCCGGGCAGGTCGCCGCTGAATTCTGCGGGCAATTCGTTGACTGGATCGCCCACGCCGATGAGGATTCCTTTGCTGCCTTGGTTTACGGCCGGTCCCGTGTAGTCGAGGGTATCCATGGCGAGATTGGCGATGACGAAAAGGTCGGTTGCGAGTTGCGCCCGCGCTAAGGCATACGCTAAAACCTGCCGGAAGTCGCCCAAGTCCAAAGGGCGATCGATTACGACCAAGAACTTGGTGAGGTTGAGCTGGCCGCCGTCCTCGCCCAAGATGCGAAAGGCGAACTTCATGGCCTCGCGCGGGTAGCGCTCCTCGACGACGATAGCCGCTAGCGAGTGATAGCCGGTCTCGCCGTAGCTCCACATGGCCTTGATCGCGGGCATTACCAGCTTACTCAAGGGTGCCATGAGCTGCTGGATGTAAGTGCCGAGAAACATGTCTTCCTGCGGCGGCTTGCCTACTACAGTGGCCGGGAAGATGGCGTCTTTGCGGTGGTAGAGGTGCTTGGCACGGAGCACTGGGTAGTCGTGTTGCAGCGAGTAGTAGCCGTAGTGATCGCCGAAAGGCCCTTCTGGCTCGCGCACGTGCGGCGGCACCACGCCCTCAATGGCGAATTCGGCTTCGGCGATCAGGGGCAGAGTAGCGCCTTGCACGCGGCGCAGGCGCTCGCCCTGCAATAGGGAGGCCAAAATCAACTCGGGCAAGTCCTCGGGCAAAGGCGCAATGGCCGCGAGGATCAGCGCCGGTGGCCCACCAACGAAGATGACCAGCGGCAGGTCTGCGTCCCGCTGCTCGGCGACGTGGTAGTGGAAGCCGCCGCCTTTTTGGATTTGCCAGTGGACGCCGAGGGTTTGGGAATCGTGGCGCTGGATGCGGTACATGCCGAGGTTGTGGTGGCCGGTGTCGGGGTGTTCGGTATAGACTAGCGGCAGGGTTATGAAGTGCCCGCCGTCTTCGGGCCAAGTTTTGAGCAGGGGTAGACGTTCGAGATTGGGCGGCGACTGCACGCACTCGCCGACGGGGCCTTTGCCGACGGTTTTTAGCCCGACCTTGAGCGCGGCGGGGATCAGGTTTTTGTGCGGCCAGAGCTTGCCCGGCGAGAGCGAGGGCAGGTCTTGGGCGAGTTGCACTAACTGCTGGATAAACTGTTCCGGCTTAGGGCCAAAGGCCAGATTGACGCGCCGGGCCGTGCCGAAGAGATTGGTGACGCAGGGGAAGTCTGCGCCTTCGACATGAGTGAAGAGCAGGGCCGGACCAGCGGAAGCGAGGACGCGGCGATGGATCTCGGCGATTTCGAGTTCAGAAGAGACGGGAGCGTCAACGGTGACGAGCTCGCCTTCGCGGCGCAGGCAGTCGAGAAATTGGCGCAGGTTGTGCATGGCGGCCTAGGGCAGCAGGTGGAAGGTAGGGTTGGTCTTGAATATATTAAAAGGCTTAAAGTCAAATTGCTAAAACATCTCCATCTCCGAAAGGTTTTCCATGACAGAGAGAAACGACGAGTTCGGGGCGCGCACCCGGCTGGAAAGCAGCGGCGGTAGCGGCGTCCTGTACCGCATTCAAAAACTAGAACAAGACGGCGTGGCCGAAGTAAGTCGGCTGCCCTATTCGATCAAAATTCTGCTAGAGGCCGCGCTCAGGCAGTGCGATGGGTTTGAGATTACCCGCGAGGACGTCGAGCGCATTGCGCGCTGGAGTCCTGAGACCGCGGGCAAGGAAGAGATTCCCTTCAAGCCGGCGCGGGTGGTGATGCAGGATTTTACCGGCGTGCCAGCCGTGGTCGATTTGGCTGTGATGCGCGACGCCGTGGCCGATTTGGGCGGCGCCCCGGAGAAGGTCAATCCCCTGATTCCGGTTGACTTGGTCATTGATCACTCGGTGCAGGTCGATTACTACGGCATCCGCGAGGCACTGGCCATGAACGCCGCGCGCGAATTCGAGCGCAACCGCGAGCGCTACGAGTTTTTGCGCTGGGGTCAGGAGTCGTTCGACAATTTTCGCGTGGTGCCGCCGGCCACTGGCATCGTGCATCAGGTCAACTTGGAATATTTGGCGCAGGTGGTGCAGGAGCAGGACGGCGAGTTCTATCCCGACAGCTTGGTGGGGACGGATAGCCACACGACGATGATCAACGGGCTCGGCGTCCTCGGCTGGGGCGTGGGCGGCATTGAGGCCGAGGCCGTGATGTTGGGGCAGCCGATCTACATGCTTTTGCCCGAAGTGGTCGGCGTCAAACTGACGGGTGCCTTGCCCACCGGGACGACGGCGACGGACTTGGTGCTGACAGTGGTGCAGATGCTCCGCGCGCACGGCGTGGTTGGAAAATTCGTTGAATTTTACGGCCCGGGCTTGAGCGAGCTGAGCTTGGCCGACCGGGCGACTCTCGCCAACATGGCCCCGGAATACGGGGCGACGATGGGCATTTTTCCAGTTGACGAGGAGTCGCTGGCGTATTTGGCGCTCACCGGGCGCAAGAAGGCGGTGGTTGAGCGGGTGTGCGCGTACATGGAAGCGCAGGGCATGTTCTACCACGCGGACGCCCCTGATCCCATTTTCAGTGAGCACTTGGCGTTGGATATGGGTACGGTCGAGCCGAGCTTGGCCGGTCCGACGCGGCCGCAGGATCGGGTCGCGCTCAAGGACGTGCCGAGTGCCTTCGCCGATTCGCTGACGGACCGCTTTGAGGTGGAGGGCCTCGATAAAAAGGTCGCCGCCGATTTGGGCGAGCAGGGTGCGGTTGAGCTGGACCACGGTGCAGTGCTCATCGCCGCCATTACCTCTTGCACGAATACCAGCAATCCGAGCGCGATGGTGGGGGCGGGGCTGTTGGCGCGCAACGCGGCCGAGCGGGGCCTCTCGGTTCCGGCCTACGTCAAGACCAGCTTGGCGCCGGGCAGCCGGGTCGTCTCGCGCTACCTCGACGCGGCCGGCCTCACCGAGAGCCTAGAGACTCTCGGCTTCTACACGGTCGGCTATGGTTGCACGACCTGCATCGGCAACTCGGGTCCCCTGCCCGAAGAGATCTCCACGGCCGTGGCCGACAACGATTTGGTGGTGTGTAGCGTGCTCAGCGGCAACCGCAACTTTGAGGGCCGGGTGCACGCGGTGACGAGGGCCAATTTCCTCGCCTCGCCGCCGTTAGTCGTGGCCTATGCGCTCGCGGGCCGGGCGACGATTGACTTTGAGCGCGAGCCACTGGGCCGCGACCAAGCGGGCCGCGAGGTGTTCCTGCGCGACATCTGGCCTTCGCAGGACCAGATTCGCGATGCGATTGCCCGCTCGCTGACGCCGAAGATGTTCGAGGAAGAATACGGCAATGCGTTCCGCCAGAACGAGACTTGGAACGCCATTCCCGTGCCCGAGGGCAAGCGCTACGCTTGGGCTGAGGAGAGCACGTACATTCGCAAGCCGAATTTCTTCGACGGCCTCACCAAACAGGTCCAGCCGATCCAGCCGATCCAAGGTGCCCGCGTCTTGGCCAAGTTAGGCGACAGCGTGACGACCGACCACATCTCGCCGGCTGGTTCAATCGCCGCAGGCAGCCCGGGGGGCGAATATCTCGCCGAGCGCGGCGTCGAGCGCAAGGACTGGAACAGCTATGGCTCTAGGCGCGGCAACCACGAGGTGATGATGCGGGGCACATTTGCCAATATCCGCATCCGCAACGAGCTGGTGCCCGGCGTCGAGGGAGGCTATACGCGCCACCTGCCTTCGGGCGAGCAGATGACCATGTACGAAGCGGCGATGCGCTACATAGAAGAAGGCGTGCCTTCGATCATTATCGCGGGCAAGGAGTACGGATCGGGTTCGAGCCGCGATTGGGCCGCCAAAGGCCCCTTCCTACAGGGCGTCAAGGCCGCAGTCGCCGAGAGCTACGAGCGCATCCACCGCTCGAATCTGATTGGGATGGGCATTCTGCCGCTGCAATTTTCCTCCGGCGAGGATCGCCACGCGCTGGGGCTGACCGGCGAGGAGACATACGATATTGAGGGTCTCGACGACGATCTGCAGCCGGGACAAGTGTTGGAGGTGGTGGCCAAGAGCGCTGCGGGTGAGAAGCGCTTTGGGGTGACATGCCGGATAGACACCCCCGTGGAGATCAACTACTACCGCAACGGGGGGATCTTACACGCAGTACTCAGGCGGATGGCCGAGTAGGGCCTGCGAGAGGATGCGATGAGTTCTTGTGTTGTTAAAGACGTCGTGCGCACCGTGCTACACGTGCCGTTCCACGAGCGCTGCACCGATACCATGGAAGTCTATGGGCCGGGTTGGTCCATCGTCGAGTTGATCGAAGTGGAGACCGAGGGCGGCGTTGTCGGCATTGGCGAGACGATTCAGGGATATACGTGGGGGCACTCGCGCGAAGCGGAGTTTGCTCGCGTGCGCGGCCGGAATGTGTTCGAGGTGCTGTGGGACGACTCGCTGGGAGCTGGCTTGCAGATGGCGCTTTTCGACGCGGCCGGCAAGCACTTAGGCGTACCCTGCCACCGGCTGATGGGGCCGCAGCACCGCGACGCCTGCCCGGTTTCTTGGTGGGCGCAAAGCATGCCACCCGCAGCATGGGCGGCTGAGGCGCGCGCGGCCGAGGCGCACGGTTTTACCACCATGAAAGTCAAGGCGCGGCCTTGGTACGATATTGCGGCGCAGTTACAGGCCGTGGCTGAGGCTACATCTCAGCACTTTAAGCTGGACGCCGACTTCAACACCATGTTGTTGGGGGTTGACCAAGCCGCCCCGCTCATTGGGCGCTTAGAGCGGGACAACGCCTGCCTCGCCATCGTCGAGTCGCCGATTCCGCAGGACGACGTGGAGGGCAACAAGCTCCTGCGGCGCAAGATCCAATCTCCAATCGCCATGCACATAGGTCAGCCGCCGCCCATGACGGCGATCCGCGAGGGCGTATGCGACGGGTTTGTCATTGGCAGCGGGGTGAGCCGCGTCTTGAGCGACGGCAACTTGGCCGCGCGGGCGCAAATGCCGTTCTGGTTGCAGATGGTGGGCACCGGCCTGACGGCGACCTTTGCGGCGCACTTGGGGGCGGTGCTAACGCAAGCGCGCTGGCCGGCGATTCCCTGCGTCAACATCTATTCGCACGTCTTGGTGCAGGAGTTTGCCGTGGAGGGCGGGCATCTGCGGGTACCGGAGGCTCCGGGCTTGGGGGTCGAGTTGGACCGGGATGCTGTGGAGCGTCTGCGCGTCGAGCCAGACTTTGCGAAAGCGGCAGTGCGCCAAATCCACACCGTGCGCTGGCCCGATGGCCGGGTTCTCTGGGCTCCCGATGGCGGTTACCGCAACGATTTCACTGCTGGCAAAATCACCGGCTTTTATCCGGGAATGGACCTCCAAGTGCGGCTCGACGACGGCGGCGAAGAATTTGATCGAGAGTACCGGGAGCGGTTTCCAGAGCGAGCTTAGGGCGTCACTTAAGCACGGCGACGGCTAAGGGCGAGAAAGATAATAGGGTAGTGTTTGAAATATAAGGCTTGTTTTTGGGGCTCCCACTAACGTTCCTTTCCGTACCACTTGAGACGCCATTGCCGAGAATCATCGCTGTTTCCGAAAAGGTTTTCGTCTGCTTGGAAAAGTACATATCCATGCGTCTTCACATCATCTGCCAATGACGCAGCTTCTTTTATCGCCTCGCTCAGGGTTTCGGCTTCCACGATAACTTCAAACGATGATTGCTCTTGAGAAGATATAATTTTAGCCATCTTTGGCTCCTATACTTGGGGAGTTTAAGATCATTTTAAAACCCGCCGTCAAGTCGCGGGCAAGCAGATAGACGCCGATGTCGCTTTAGTAGGTTTACTTGAGTAAGGCGACGGCTGCGCCCATGGTGGTGACGAGGATGCTGGTGCAGGCGATGAGCATGGCCATTAGCCGCGCGTAGCGCGAATCGAGCTGTTTGGCTAAGTCGTCGATGCGTTCATTGGTCTCGGTGCGCAGATCGTCGATGCGTCCGTTGGTTTGGTCGAAGCGCCCACTTATCTCGGTGCGCAGGTCGTCGATGCGTCCGTTGGTATGATCGAAGCGCCCGCTTATCTCGGTGCGCAGGTCGTCGATGCGTCCGTTGGTATGATCAATGCGCTCGTGTATTTGGCGCACGTCTTGACGCAGGTCCTGAATATCCTCGCGCAGGAAGCTCAGAGCGAGGGTGGATTCAGTGGGTTGGGCGGGATTGGGCGCTTGCTCGGCCATGAGGAGGTCCTCTTTGGATAAATGTAATCACTCCCCCCTATAAGCAAAAGGTAGGCCATGCTTGGCAGATGCCCGTTCCTCTCTGGTAGGGTTATGTGCTGTATGCGTCGTGTTGTTGCCTTGTAGAAACGATGCCGTTCCTCAGAGGTAACAGCACCGCTCACTTGACTAAGGCGGCAATTTGCTTGAACTCCGCCGTCCCCGCCTCCTTCAGCAGTTCAAATAGACACATTTCTACCGAGGTGATTTGCGCGCCAGCGGATGCCATTTTTTGCAGCCCCAGATCCTTGTTTTCGGCTGTGCGCGAGGAGACGGCGTCGGCGACGACTTCGACTTGGTAGCCCGAGTCCAGCAAATCGCGGGCAGTCTGATAGACGCAGATGTGGCTTTCGATCCCGGCTAGGAGAATCTGGCGGCGGCCGCTTTGGCGCAGTTGGGTCTGGAAAGTGCTGAGGCCGTAGGCGCTGAAGCAGGTCTTGGCCAGTGGCTCTTGGTCGGAGAGTAGGCTGGCGACCTCGGGAATAGTGGGGCCAAGCCCTTTGGGGTATTGCTCCAGCCATAGAATGGGCAACCCGAGAATCTGTGCGCCCTTGACGAGAATCTGGAGTTGGCGGTAGAGTGCCTCGCGCTCGTGCATCAGCGAGGCCAGCTTGCCCTGGATGTCGATGAGGACGAGCGCGGTGTGGTCGCGGCTGAGCATTAGATGTACCCGGTCGAGCCATCGGGACGCGTCGGGCTGGAGCGTTCCCAATGAATGTATTCGTTGTCGGTGATGGCTTCTTCGTTGACCTCGACGCCTAGTCCCGACCGATCCGGTCGCAGTTCTAAGTAGCCGTCTTTGGGCAGATAGGGTTCGTCAACCCAATCGTTCCACTCGGATTCGGTCGGCAGGAGGTATTCGAGAATTTTGAAGTTGGGTGCCGAGGCGCAGAAGTGCAGGTTGACCGCAGTCGCCAACGGCCCCATGGGGTTGTGCGGGGCGATGCTGATGTAGTGGGCTTCGGCAATGGCGTTGATCTTGCGCATTTCGAGCAAGCCGCCGCAGACGCAGATGTCGGGCTGGATGATGTCGGCACCTTGGTTGGCGATTAGATCGAGGAACTCAAAGCGGGCGTAGAGGCTCTCGCCGGTAGCCAACGGCACCTGCATTTGCGACTTGAGGCTGGTCCACGCTGGAATGTGCTCGGGGCGCAGCGGCTCTTCGTAGAAAAAGGGGTCGTACGGTGCGAGGGCGTTGGCTAGCTGCAAGGCGCGAATCGGCTCGAAGATCTTGGCGTGCGGATCGAAGGCAAACTCCCAGTCGTCCGGGCAGTTGACGCGCAATTCTTCAAAATACTTGGTCGCCTCGGCGCAGACGCGGCCCCAGCGGTTGGCGTCTGGGTCGAGTTGATAGGGGCTGGTTTTGAAGGCGGTGAAGCCGTATTCCTCGTGCAGCCGCCGGGCTTGGTCGGCGGCTTCTTTGCCGTCGCGGCCACCGATCCCGCGGTACACGCGCACCCGGTCGCGGGCATGGCCGCCCAAAAGCTGATAGACCGGGACGCCCGCGGCCTTGCCGGAGATGTCCCACAGCGCGTGGTCGATGCCGGAGATGGCCGACAGACCGATCCCACCCGGTGGAAAGCGGAACTGCTGGTGCAGCTTCATCATGATGAACTCGATCCGCCGAGGATCGATGCCCTTGATTAGCTCAAAGCAATAATCGACGGTCGGGCCGACGGCTAGGTCGGGGCCGATGGAGTAGGTCTCGCCCCAGCCGGTGATGCCCTCGTCGGTCTCGATTTTGACCAAGATGCGCGGGCGGTTGCCGAAGCGGGCGATGATGGGGGTGATGGCGGTGATTTTCACGGTAGGTCTCGCTATGGGAAGAAGAGTGGATAAGGGGCGTTTTCTGCTTCGCGTTTGATCAGGCTTATCAGTTCCATTGTGTGGTAGTCGCCCCACATGGCTGCCTCGCCGCAGGGGATTTTGCGGCCTTGGGGCACGTAGTCCCAGCCATTGGGGCGATGGTAGATCGCGTGGAGGGTGATGCCTTGGTGTTGGGGATCGACGGCGAGATACGGTTCCTCTAAGAGGGCGCGGGCAATGGTAAAGGCTGCGGCGCGATAGCGCGTCCCTTTCGCTTCGTCTCCCTTGGACAAATAGTAGTTGCCCAAGCGCAAATAGCCTTGACCGCAGATAGCCGCGGCCGAACTGTCGAGCGGTTCGATGTCGTTGTATGGGTCGGAGGGCTGGTCGGTTATTGCGCCAAAGGAGGCGACCCCGGGTGCGCCGGTGTCCCAGAAGGGCACGCCGTCGGCAAAGCTGTTGGCGATGTGGAATTCAGCGGTGGCTAGGGCGGCTTTTTCCATGGTTTGCACGAGGTCGGCCTTGGTGCCAAAAGGCTCGACGTCAGCCTCGCTGAGTGTGGCGAAATACTCTAGCTGCTCGGCGTAGCCCGTAAGCACCCACGACAGACCGCGAGTCCAAGTCGAAAACGGGGTGTAGCCCTGCTGGGTGCTGGGGCAGCGGTACTGGCCGTCGCGGGTGTTGAAGATGGATTCGTGGACTACGCGGCCGAGTGTGTCAAACGCGTCGCGCCCTTCGCCGTAGTACACGTTGAAACGGGCGTTGGTCTGGGCGTGTTCGATTAAGCGGCCGAGCAGGCTGATGCGCTTGTCGCCTTCGCCCATCAGCGCGTGGCCGAGCTGGTGCGCCGTCCCCAGGATGCGCAGCGAGCGCATGGTGTCGGAAAAGAGCGAATGCGGGCCATTGAAGGAGTGGATAAAACCCGTGCCGTACGCAGTCTCGGTCCAGCGAGCCGCTTGCACGGCACCCGACAGCTTGATGGCCAACTCGTAGAAGTCCAGCTCGCGCTGATCGTGCGGAATGCGGCCTTCGAGCATCAGGCGGCGCAAGTTGCCATAGGTAGAGAGGTTGTTGAAGCCGTGGTCGTGGACGCCGACGTGCGAGACGTGCGGCGCCATGTGCGCGATGGTGCGGTCGCGGCCGAGCGCGAGGAAACGCGCGTCGTCGGTCATGTCGTACTGGAGGATGGCGCAGCCGTATTGGAAGCCCTGGGTCCACTCGGTCCAGCCTCGGGTGGTGTAGCGGCCCTGCTGGGTGAAGACTGGGGTGCCGCGATCCGGGTCCCAGGTACTGTCGAGATCGAGGATCTTGGTGTCGGTAAGGGCTAAAAAGCGCTGGATTGACGGCAGGAGCTGTTGGGCGTTCAGGTCTTGGTCTGGTTTCACGGGATGGTTCCTTTGGTTTGGGCAGCGAGAAGATAGGAGGGGCGTGGGGGTGGGTCAATGCGGGTTGGTGGGGCGTTGGTCGCTTGCTTATTTTCCTCGCCTTACAGACGAGACCAAAGGAGAAGGCACGTGAGCATACCCGATGAAGGCATTGCCTTAAAAGTAGTAGAGACCGCGGGCATTACCCGTCAGAATTACCCCCTGACGAGGGGCGTTCCCCTGCCCCAAGGTGCCGTAGTAGGCGTGGAAAACCTGTCTCTGCAGGACGCACAGGGCCGAGAGATCCCGGGACAGCTACGGGTGTTGTGCCGCTGGCCGGACGGCAGCGCGAAGTGGGTCTTGGTGGATTTTCAGGCCGATGTGGAAGCGAGGCAAGAGGCCGTGTACACCTTGAGATACATGGACCAAAAAGCCGTAGCAGGCGTCCAAGGCGTAGAAATCGTCGAGCGAGAAGACCGCTTTGAGGTGTGTACTGGACCCCTGCGCTTTGGCGTTGGCAAAAAGGCATTCTCGCTTTTTGACGGGGTAGAGCTAGGGGAGCGAGCCGAGGGGGCGTTTGTCTCCGAGGTGGAAGTTGCACCTCGGGGCGGCGGCGATGCTTGGGCCAAGATTTCCGAGTCGGAGTTTGTCGGAGGAACGCAGCGGCGCATCTACGGAATGGGGGGCACGTGTCTGGCGTCAGAGGGCGTGGAGGAATACGCCGTTGAGATCGAAGAGGCCGGTCCCTTGCGGGCGGTGATTTGCTGCCGAGGGGCCTACGAATCAACCGCGCCCATGCACCACTACGCCGGTTATCGCCCGCTGCGTTTTGCGACGCGGATCTATGCCTATGCCGGCAAGGCGCAGGTGCGGGTGGTGCACACGGTGATCGTCACCTGCAATCCGCGCGAGACTGAGGTGGAGGAGTTGGGCTTGCGCGTCCCAATCTTGCCCGAAGGCAGCGGGACTTGGCGCGTCGGGGCGGGGCGGGTCATGGAAGGGGCTTGGGTCCCCGAGCGCTACGCATTGCTCTCGCAGCGGTCGGACAATCACTTCTATTGGGAGGAGTACGAGGGCGTTGAGTGCGCCGCGCGGGCCGAGGGAGAGCGCGCTGCTGGCTGGATTTGCGCTGAGAACGGTCGCGTCGGCGTTGGCGTCGCGCTGCGCTACATGGCCGAGGAGTATCCCAAGGCCCTCGGCCTAGGTGCGCACGGCATTGACGTCTTTTTTTGGCGCGACCCAGAGGGCCGGCGGCTCAGTTGCAAACGCTACGCCGAGGAGGTGGCTTGGCACGAGGGCGAAGGGGTCTATGCCGACGGCATGGGCACGGCCAAGAGCAGCGAGTTTTTCGTCGATTTTTTTCGTGCCGGGTCCGCCAGCGGCGAGCGGTTGCAGGGTCTTTTGCAGCCGCCACAGGTGAGCGTCGCGCCGGATTGGGTGGTGCAGAGCGGGGCGGTCGGCGGCTTGGCAACCGGTGCGGAATTCCCGCGCTCCGACCGCATGTTGACGGGCTTTGTCGCTTGGATGGAAGGGCACATCGAGCGCTATCGCTGGAAGGGGTTTTTCGATTGGGGCGACGTGATGGCCACGTGGGAAGAGAGCGCGGGCGGCTGGCGCTTCAAGGGCCGCTGGGGTTGGTGCAACAGCGAATGGGACCCGCGCCACGCCGTGTGGTTGCAGTACTTGCGCACGGGCGAGGGGCGCTACTACGCGCTCGGCGAGGCCATGACCCGGCACTCGCTGGACGTAGATACCTGCCACTATCATCCGTTGCGGCCCTACATGGTCGGCGGTTGTTTCCGCCACAGCATGGACCACTTTGGCGACGAGCCGTGCGCTTCGCACACCTTCATCGACAATTGGGTGGATTACTACTACTTGAGCGGCGACGAGCGGGCGCGGGAGGTCTTGCACGAAGCCGGGGAATTTTTTCTGCGCTACCGCTGGAGCGAAGACCCGCGCTACAGCTTCAGCTTGCGCTCCATCGCCAACGCGCTGCGGGGCTTGCTCTACCTGTACGAGCTGACCGGAGAGGATCGCTTTATGCGCCGCGCCGAAGAGGTGTACGACGCGGTGGCTCGCGGCCAAAACGAGGACGGTAGCTGGCACAAGCGCTTTCAGGTATCTACTGAGAGCAAGCTGCCCGATCAAGGGCCGTACGGCATGGCCACCGAGGGCACCACTCTGGCGGTGGAAATGGGGACGGCGGACCCGTTTAGCGACGAAGAATTCCTCGCGCTGCGCGGGAGCTTTACTGCATTAAAGCGGGTGTTGCCCTACGAGGAGCAAAAGGGCTATCAGACTCATTATTTGATGGTTGGACTGGAACTGCTGCACAGGATGACCGGGCGCGCGGATGTGGCCGAGGTTTTCGTGCGGGCCGTCGATTGGTTTTGCGGCGGCAAGGGCGTTTTCGACGCCGACTTTGCCCGCGCCCAAAGCTACCACGGCGTGCTCTGCGGCTCGCTGGCGTACGCTTGGCGGTTGACCGGGGAGCGGAGCTATCTGGAGGTGGGACGCGCAGTGCTGGCCGAGTTGATTGACCAACAGGACTGGAGCGACCGCCCGGATTACCGGGGCGCGGTGGCCATGCACCCGACCGCGTTGAGCTTGGTGTTCTTTGGCGTGCCGTCGCTACTGGGGGCGCTTGCGGAATTAGGAATTGAGAATTAGGAATTAGGAATTTCCGACCCCAGCCCTAATTCGTAATTCCTAATTCGTAATTCGTAATTGAATAGGAGGTACCGAATGTCTGATCGACCTAATATCATTCTCATTATGACCGACCAACAGCGCTTTGACACAATCGGCGCTTGGGGTTACGACTATGCGATTACGCCGGCGATGGACCGCTTGGCTGCGGAGGGACTTTCCTTCCGCAATGCCTTTTGCCCGGGAGCGACCTGCATTGCCTCGCGGGCGGCGATCTTCACGGGTATGTACCCACACAATACCGGCGTGTACAGCTTTGACCATTGGGCCAGTCACCGCAATTGGGTGCAAGACCTCAACGACGCGGGTTATCACTGCGTCAACATCGGCAAGATGCACTTTGCCCCACGCGATGTCGCTGGGGGGTTTCACGAGCGGGTCGTGGTAGAGAATCCCACCAGCAGGTACCGCGACTGGGGTGCGGCCGACGACGATTGGGGCCGCTATCTGCGGATCCACGGCTTGGAGCGGCCCAACGACCGCAACAAGACCGACCCCGATTGGCTACAGAAGTACCAAGGCGTCCCTTGGCACTTGGAGGAGCGCTTTCACTCGGATGTCTTTATCGGCGACTCGGCCCTCGCTTGGATCCGCGATTACGAGGGCCGGTCTCCGTTCTTCTTACAGGTAGGCTTTACCGGCCCGCACGAGCCGTGGGATCCGCTGCCGAGGCATCTAGAGCAGTACGCAGGGCGTCCCATGCCCCCGCGTGTGTTGCGCGAGGGCGAGTTAGCGGACAAACCGCCCCAGCATGAGGCGCACAAAAAGGTTCATGCGACGACCCATCACGAGTCGGTCATCGACATGTACTCGCCCAGCGAAGAGGATATCGCCCACATGCGGCGGCATTACTACGCTAAAATTACCACGGTCGATGAGAAGTTGGGCGAGGTCCTCGACGCGCTGCAGGCGCGGGGTTTTTTGGACAACAGTCTGCTCCTCTTCTGCTCGGATCACGGCGAGCTGTTGGGCGATCACGGGCTGGCATACAAGTGGCTGATGTACGATCCGATAGTACACGTGCCGCTGATTGTGCGCGACAGTCGGCGGACGCAACAGGGCCGCGAGACCGGCGACTTGGTTTCGCTGATGGATTTAGGACCGACGATTCTAGAAGCGGCGGGTGTGGAGGTGCCTAGTTACTTGGAGGGGCGTTCGCTGCGGCCGTACTTGGAGGGAGCCGCGGATTGTGCGCCGCGCGAATGGGTGTTCTGCGAGGACAACTATCAGGTGATGATGCGCGGCCAGCGGCACAAGATGGTCTATTACATCGGCCAAGATCAGGGCGAGCTATACGACTTGGAGCAGGACCCGCACGAGTTGTGGAATCTCTGGGGCCGACCCGAGCATCGGGAACTGCAAAACGAGCTTACAACTCGTCTGTTGCGCTGGCTGGCCGCGAGCACGTACTACAATGCGGGCTACCGCCGCCAGCGCAGCCGACAGTACGCAATGCGCTGGCCGCGGCCAGACGACGCGTTTTTACACGGGGCAGGGGGGAAAGCAGTACCCCGTTCGTTTGATCTGTAGGGGCGACCGATCGGTCGCCCCTACGGATGCGCCTTACGGTTGGTCGTCGTCGCGGATGGGGCCGGTAGCCGTAGCCTTGGCCAGCGACCCCGCCACCCACCTTGTGATCCGCCACCAAATGAGTCGAACAAGTCGCCGAAGCTCAGCGGCGGGTTGACCGTGATGGAGAAGACCAACGCGGTGGCGGCTCCGGTGCTGTCCGCCGCCGTGTAGGCCACCTCAACGGCCCCATCGGTGGCCGCTTCGGGTGTGCCCGAAATCGTCCGCGTGGCCGCGTCAAATGATAGGCCCGCCGGCAAGCCGAAGACGCGGTATGTTACCGCGCCTTGACCGCCGGTAGCTTCCGGCAGGACCCGCGCGGTAATCGCCGTGCCAGCGGTGTACGCTTGGTCTTCGACCGGCTCGGCGAACGCAAGGGCTGTCTCGCCGTCATCGTCGGAATCGGCCTCTGGTGGGGTCGCGTCGTCGTCTGTGATCGTACCCGTTGCCTCGGCGAGGAGGGTGCCGGTGGCCGGATGAATGATTTTCACCCCGAAGGTCTCATCCGGCTCGTCTTGCTCGTCGCGGTGGATCCAGACGGTGAACGGGGCCGTGCTTTGACCGGCGTCAAAGTCCAGCGTGCCAGACGCCGCCTCGTAGTCTGCGCCGGCTCGGGCCGTCCTAGACGCGGTGGCGTATTTCACGGTGAACGGGGCCGTCGGGGCCGGCTCCACTCGCACGACAAAGCGGAGAAAGTCGCCCTCGGTGCTGGTGGCGTCGGTCAGCGTCAGGCTGGGTAGGACCGGTTCGGGTTCGGGTTCGGGTTCGGATTCGGGTGTTTCCGGCTCCGGTGGGGGCGGGTCGTCGAGAATTCTGCCGACGGCTACGACGTCCTTGTCGATGTCCAACAGCCGCACCCGGAATTCCTCATCGTCTTCGACGATCCGGTCTCGCCGGGTGCGCACGACGATGGTGTCGGTGGTGGCTCCGGCCGGGATCTGCACCGTGCTGCGGTCGGCGTAGTAATCTTGGCCGGCGGTTGCCGTGCCCGAGGGGATGGTGGCCCACTCCGCGCTGAACGGCTCGTCCAGCGGCTCCTTCAGCCGTAGGACAAAGCGGAGCAAGCCGCCTTCGACGACACGGGCAGGGTCGAGTCTGACTTCGACGACACCCGCGTCGTCGAGCGATATCCAGAACGGCTCCGGCGGTGGGGTCGGCGGTGCTGGATCGGGGTCGGCGGATGTCGTCGTCGTTGACTCCGGCGGCGGGGGCGGGGGCGGTGCGCCGTCGTCGTCGTTCTGGATGGTGAGCCGGTATGTGCTCGTCTGGGTTACTTGATAGTGCGGCTGGGGGATGAGGTAGTTCGCCGAGGAGGAGAGCGTCAGCACGATGGTCTCGTCGGGCTCGGCCGTGCTGTCGTCGGTGATGGCTATTGGGATGGTGGCGCTGGTGGCGTTGGCGGCCACCGTTACCGCACCGGACAACGCCGCGTAGTCGGCGCCCGTGGCGGTGCCGCCCACCGTGTAGTTGATAGTGAGACTCGCCTGCGGGGCCGGGCTGAGGCTGACCGCCACTGGGTGCGTCCCCGCGCCCTCGGCGGTGCTGGCGGTGCCCGCCGCGAAACCGACCAACGGAGTCGTAGCCGCCACGATCGGACCGATCGGGGACGAGCTTATCCGTGCAGTATAGCCCTTGGCGTCGGTGTAAAGCAAAGTCGCGACGTAATACCGGCCCACATCCTCCGCCCGGACGGTGACGCTATTCGAGGTCGCGCCGACGATAATTCGGAGGTTGGATCGATAAGCCCATTGGTAGCTGCTCACGGAGCCGTTGCCGTCGGG
The DNA here is from genome assembly GCA_022826515.1 of Candidatus Latescibacterota bacterium. Next base: position 29,061 of record JAJDUT010000046.1, on the reverse strand, counting down.
ATCGGGCGTGTCCTGAGTTACCGTTAGGGTCTCGCCTACCCGGGGGATGCCTGTGATCGAAAAGGTGGGATCGCCGAGTTGGGGGTCGAACAACGTGATGGTAAGGGTTCTGACGGTGTTCCCGCCGGTGTTCGGGATGGTCAGGATGATCGTCTCGCCGTTATCTACGACCGAGTCGTTGACGAGCGTCAAGGTTATATTGACAGAGGTAAACCGCGGCGTCCCCGCCGACAGCGTGATCGTCCCGGTCCCGGCACTGTAGTTGGTCGTCACCGTCACCCCGGTCGTCCCGGTGATGGTGTAATCGGTCCCCGGGGTTGCCGTGCCGGTCATAGTGAAGTTGACGACTAGGGCCGAGGGCAGATTCCCACTCTCGGTGTGCTGGACTTCCAGCGTGACCGCCCCTTCATCCTCGGTTCTTATATGATCGCTCTCATCCCAGAACACTAGCGCCTGCGCCTCCCCAGTGGCCAAGACGAACAGGCACAAGACAGCGATTAAACGGAGCGCACCGCGGCCTATGCGCCGCGCTCGAAGAAATCTAAGATGTTGTTTATATTGATTTTGTGGGGGGGGGGTACAGCGGCGTGGATTCGCGTAGGGGTGACCGATCGGTCGCCCCTACAGGATGTCGCGCCGGATCCGCATCGCGTACAAGGCTGGATTCCCGCTTGCGCGGGAATGACCCTAAGAAGCCGCAGAGTCGGCCCCAGCGAAGGCCGGGGAGAAGGACTGTAAATAATCTCATGGTGTTCTCCTTTGCTGGCTGATTATACGAGGGAGCTGGCTGATTTTCTTAGCTGGGCAAGCGCGACAAAATCAGCGTGCCGAGGGCGATCAGGGTGGTAAGCTGAATGCCGATTAGCCAGCGGAAGTCGCGGCGGTGCTCTTGCCGCAGCGTGTCCATGAACACGTCAAAGCGGCGGCCTTGCTCGGCGATGGCGCGCTCTACGGCATCAAAGCGGGCGTTGGTCTGGCGGTTTTGTTCGCGCAACTGCTCGGTAAGCTGCTCGGCGATGCCTTCTAACCGGCCAAGGCGGCGGTCGTGATCTTGTGCTTGGGTTATAGGTTCGTTCATAGCGTCTCCGCTGAGGTTGGTGCCGCGCCCTGAAAACGGCGGTTAAGACTCGGCTAAGAACCCGGCGAGCAGATCGACGGCGTCCTCTCGATCTATTTTGCCGGTGTTGATCGTCAGGTCGTAGAGCAGGGGGTCGTTCCAGTCGGCTCGGTGGAAGTTGCGCAGGTAGCTCTGACGCCATTGGTCGTGTTGCTCGATGAGTTTCTGCGCTTGCTCGCGATCCATGTCGCGGTTTTGCATCAATCGTTCAATCCGCGTTTCGAGCGGGGCGATGATTTTGACGTGGCAGGCATTGGGGAAATCGGCGAGGATGACTTGGCTGGCCCGGCCGACGACGACGGCCTTGCCGCTTTGGCCGAAATCCTGCACGAGGGTCGTGATGAGTAGCTGGTACGTGCCTCGGTCGAGGTACGTTGCTTCGCTGACTTCGTGCTCGCGCATGTGGGGAAACTCGAGCCCAAACTCGGGCGCGTACGCGGCAGCCGATAGGGGAAAAGTCCCTGGGGCGACTTCGGGCACGAGCAATTTCTTGAGAAAGAACCGGAGGCGGCCTTCCCCCTTTTCGTCGTAGCGCTCAACCTCTTCGACCGAGGTGTCGGTGATACTGGCGATCTCTTCGACGAGGCGGCGGTCGATGAATTCGTAGTCTAGCTTGGCGGCCAACTGCTCGGCGATCCAGTCGCCAAAGCTGCCGAGCTGACGGGCAACCGTGATGACATTCATGGCGAGTCTCTTCGGTTGGAAGTAGGGGCGGTTCGCGAACCGCCCCTACGCAGGGTGCTGGGATTGCGGGCATCCTACCCGCCTGCGGGCCAGAGGCCCGCGATTCAAAAAAAAACGCCCATTCAGATCAGGTGTCGTGTGCTCATCATGTAAAGAGTATAAAAGGCGGATATTTGCCGTGTCAACGCTTTTCGGGTCGGTTCAACTGCGGTCCCAAGCGGATGGAATGGGTTTTGACGAGGCAGTAGATTGGGTCGCCAATGCCGAGCTGCATTTCCTCAATGGCTTCCGGGGTCGTCTTGGCGGCCAGCCGACGCCCGACATCCACGTAGATAAGCTGTTTCCCTCCCACAGCGGCAATTGCACTGATGGTCCCCTGCAACGCGTTGCGCACGCTCAGCCCTGTGGGGTGCTGGCGGGCGAGGACGATGTCGTCGGCGCGGATGCCGATGAAGAGGCGGCTGCCGACAGGTTGCTCACAGTAGGGGATTTTTAGCTGCTGACCGTGACACAGAACCTCGCAGACGCCCCGCTCTGCGTCGGTCGCTGCGATTTCTACGTCGAGGACGTTTTCAAAGCCGTGTTCTTCGACTAGCGGCAGGACTTGGGGGTGGGCGGCGATGGTAAAAAAGTCGCCGTGCGCTACGACTTGGCCGCGGTCGAGGACTACTACTTGGCTGGTGAGTTCGAGGATTTCGGCGACCGAGTGGCTGACGTAGAGAATGGGAATTTGGAGGGCGTCGCGGACGTGGCATAAGTAGGGGATGATGCGGTTTTTGAGGCCCTGATCGAGCGAGGCCAGCGGCTCGTCCATCAGCAGGAGGCGCGGAGAAGTGAGCAAGGCGCGACCCAAGGCGACGCGCTGGCGTTCGCCGCCGGACAGGTGACCCGGTCGCCGCTTGAGCAGGGAGCCGATTTCGAGCAAATCGACGATCTGGTCCAAGGCAAAGCGGCGCGCTGCCGCTGGCAGCAGGTCGCGACCGTAGCACAGGTTTTCCTCAGTGCTCAGGTGCGGAAAGAGCAAGTCGTCTTGAAACACGTAGCCGATGCGGCGGTGCTCGGGCGGTAGATCGATGTGCTGGGTTGAGGAGAAGAGGGTTTGGCCGTCCAAGGATATTTCGCCGGCGTCCGGCCGCACTAGCCCGGCAACCACGTTGAGCAGCGAGGTTTTGCCCGCACCCGACGGGCCGTAGATGGCGGTGACGGCGTGATGGCATTCGATATCGACGTCGAGTGCGAAGGGGCCTAGTTGGCGTTGGACGTGGAGGCTGAGCATTGCTAGTTCGAGCGCAGGCGACGGGCCAACCACTCGCTAGCCACGAGGGCCAACAGCGAAAGCGCGACCGAGATCGCGATTAGTCCGACGACGCGGCTTTCCCCGTCCGGTTGGTTGAGGTACGTGTAAATAGCCGAGGGAATGGTGCGGGTCTGCCCGGCAATGTTGGCCGCAAAAATAATGGTCGCGCCGAACTCGCCCAAGGAGCGGGCAAAGCTCAACAGCGAGCCGACCAGCAGCCCGGGAGCGGCGAGGCGCAAGGTCACGGTCAGGAAGGTGCGCACCGGACCCGCCCCGAGGGTGCGGGCGACTCGCTCTAGGCGCGGATCCACGCTCTCAATCCCGAGGCGCACGGAGCGCAGCATCAGGGGAAAGCCGACCACGGCCGAGGCCAGCACCGCGCCCTTCCAGTCGAAGGCCAACTGGAGGTCGAAGGCCGCGAGCACCGGGCCGAACAGACCGCGGCGGCCAAAGAGCAACAGCAGCAGATAGCCGGTGACCACCGGCGGCAGGACCAGCGGCAGGTGGCAGAGGCCGTCGAGCGCGATCTTGAGCGGAAACTCCCGCCGGGCCAGCAGCCAGCCCAGCAACACGGCTGGCAACAGGCTAAGCAGCACGCAGCAAAAGGCCACGCGCAGCGAGAGCAACAGGACCTGCACTTCCTCAGCGCTGAACACGTTGGTCGCCCAAAAAGGTAAAGCCGTGTTTGCGGAAGATGCTGGCGGCCGTATCCGAGCTAAAAAACGCCAACAGGCTGCGGACCTGAGTGCTGGCGCGGCCCTTGACGATGGCCGCCGGATAGACGATGGGGCGGTGCAGTGAATCTGGCACGGTCGCTAGGGTTATTACGCGGTCGCTTTGGGCCGCGTCGGTGGCGTACACTAAACCAGCGGCGCACTCTCCGCGCTCGACGTACACCAAGGCGGCGCGGACGTCGGGCGCGGGTGCGATGCGGCTTTTGAGCACCGGCCACCAGCCCAACGCCGCTAGGGCTTGGCGGGCGTACTGGCCGGCCGGGACGTGATCGGGGTCGCCGAGGGCCAAGCGGCCAGCGAAGGCACTGGCAAAGTCGAAGTCCCTTGCAAAGCGGATGGTGAAGGGCGCTTCCTTGGGTGCAATGACCACGAGGGCGTTGCCGAGGAGATCGACGCGGGTGTCTTGCTCGATGTGCTGGTGCGCTTGGAGATAGTCCATCCACTCGGCATTGGCGGAAAAGTAAATGTCGGCTGGCGCTCCGGCGGCAATTTGTTTGGCCAAGGTAGAAGAACTGGCGACGGACAGGTGCATCCCCTCGTAGTGCGTGGCTAGCTCTGAGAGTGCAGAGTTCAAGCTGGCGGCGGCGAACACGCTTTGGGCCGTTGCTAGCGCAGGGTAGAGCAAGAGCAGTAGGATGCTAAGTGCGCGTAGGGTCATGGTGCCAGAAATCGGCCAGCGATTGGGCGATATGGGCGGGGTTGCGGACGGAATGCACTGGGTGCCAAGAGGAGGGAAAAAGTTGGCGGTAGCGGCTTTGTGCAAAGCGGCGATCGACGAGGAGGATTGCGCCGCGGTCGCTGGCGGTGCGGATGACGCGGCCGGCGGCCTGCAACACGCGGTTCATGCCCGGATAAACGTAAGCATACGCAAAGCCGGGGATCTCGCGCTCGTCGAAATAGTGGCGGATCAGGTCGCGCTCTAGGCACAGTTGCGGCAGGCCAACACCGACAACTACTGCACCGACTAGCCGTTCGCCGACTAGATCGATTGCCTCGCCGAAGACGCCGCCCATCACGGCGAAACCCACTGTGTACTGTTCGGCCTGCAATGGCTCCGCGTCGAATGCGGAGAGAAACGCCTCGCGCTGGCGGTCGGACATGCCGCTTTCTTGGACGAGCAGGTCGATGTCCGGGTGCGCTTCGGCAAAGCGCGTGGCTACCTCCTCCATGTATTTGTACGAGGGAAAAAAGGCGAGGTAGTTGCCCGCGCGCTGGCTGACGAGGGCGGCGATGGACTCGGCGATGTCGTCGTAGCTCTCGCCGCGCTTTTTGTACGTGGTCTCAATGTGGTCGGCCAGCAGCAGGCGCAGGTGCTCGGGCGGGAAGGGCGAACCAAGGCTCAACAAGGTATCTTCCTCCTCGCCGCCGAGCAGGTCGCGGAAGTATGCTAGCGGCGAGAGCGTGGCCGAGAAAAATACGGCCGCGCAGCCGCGTTCTAGGGCTTGGCGGATATTGTGCGCTGGGTCGAGACAGAAAAGCCGGAAGCGAATATCCCGCCCTTGTTTTTCGGTGTATGTGGTGTAGTGTTCGTCGAACAGCTCGCCGATGCGCTCAAAGCCCAGCAACCGGAAGTAGCACTCGATCAATTCGTCCCAAAAGGGCAAGGCCGCGCCCTGCTCTAGGACCTTCTCGGCAGCGCGGAGGACATTGTGAACCAGCGCCATCAGGTCCGGCGATAGCTGCGGGCTGATCCAGCACTCGCCGTCGCCTTCTTGCTCGACCTTCTTGCCGAGCTTGGCAAAGTAGCGGTTGAGGGCGTCGAGTTGTTTGCTCAAGTCGGGATGCGTCTTGCCGACTAAGCGCTTGAGCCCAGAGATTTCGGACTTGCACAGATCGGCTGAAAACATCTCGCGCGCCCGATCGACGAGATTGTGCGCCTCGTCAATCAGAAAGGCGTATTGCCCTCTGGTGTCTTGGAAGAAGCGCTTGAGGAAGGCGCGTGGATCAAAGACGTAGTTGTAATCGCAGATGATGATGTCGGACCACAGCGCGAGATCGAGCGAAAATTCAAAGGGGCAGACGGTGTGCTTTTGCGCACATTCTTCGATGAGAGTCCGGGTGAAGGCGTCGTGGGTAAAGATGTCTTCAAGCGCGTCGTTGATGCGGTCGTAATAGCCGCGGGCGAACTCGCATTGATCGGGGTCGCAGGTGCTGCCGCCGTTGGGTTTGAAGCAGATCTTGTCGCGGGCCGTCAGCGTTAGACTCTTGAGGCGTGCGTCCCCGCCGCGCAGATCGTCGATGGCCTTTTCGGCGATTCTGCGCCCGCTGGTCTTAGCCGTCAGGTAGAAGATTTTTTCAGTATGACCCAAGCCGAGGGCCTTAGCCGCGGGGAACAGAGTCGAGATGGTCTTGCCGATGCCAGTGGGCGCTTGGGCGAAGGCGCGACCGCGGCCGTCGATGGTGCGATAGGTGGCTGCGGCCAGATCGCGTTGGCCGGGCCGGTACTCGGCGAAGGGGAATTTGAGCACTTCAAGCGAAAGGTCGCGTTCGGCGCACCACTGTTGGTAGATGCGCGCCCAATGCAGGTAGCGCTCGATGAGATCGGCGCAAAACGCCGCCAGTTCGTCGGACGCAAAGGTGCGGCGGTCCTCGCGGTGTTCGTAGGTATCTAATTGAAGATAGGTTAGCTGGATGTCGATGGCGTCGAGACCACTTTGCTCGGCGACCATGAAGGCGTAGAGCTTGGCTTGTGCCCAATGCGCCGGGTTTTCAGGGATCTCGTTGAGATCAGCTTCGGTGGTCTTGATTTCCTCGATGAGTACGACGTCGTCTTCGACGAGTAGGCCGTCGATGCGGCCGCTTATTTCGAGGGCAATATCGTCGGTTTCGACTAAGTAGGAGATGGGCACTTCCGCCTGATAGTCGGCGGGGCGGGCGCGCTGGATCTTCTGGTGGCCGCGAGTGCCTTCCACTAAGCGATCTGGACGGGAAAATCCACCGAAAACCAGATCGCCGGAGCGCAGCACGAAGCCAACGAGTTCGCGGACCGAGGTTTTGAGCAGGCGTGGGGGCATGGTGTTATAATATAGGGGCGCTATAGCAATCCTACATCATTTACAAGGCGATCCGCAGATGGACGCAGATAGACGCAGAATGAGATACACCGGTCGAATTGTTCAAATCATGCCGCATTACTATACCAGGCACTTGCATTCTCACAGGAGACGATGATGAGTCAATCCGTAGTTTTAGGCGTCATTGGCGGGTCGGGGTTGTACCACATAGAAGGGGTCGAAACGGTCGCCGAGCATCGGCTAGATACGCCTTTTGGCGAGCCTTCGGACGCCATTGTCGAGACGCGGGTCGGCGGACGCACGGTGCATTTCCTGCCGCGACATGGCCGAGGGCATCGGCTGCTGCCGAGCGAAGTGCCCTCGCGCGCCAATATCCACGCGCTCAAGCAACTAGGTGTGAACCACGTTTTGGCCATTAGCGCCTGCGGCATCATGCAGGAGGACATCCGGCCTGGAGACATGATTGTGCCCGACCAGATTTTCGACCGCACGCGCGGACAACGCCCATCGACGTTTTTCGGCGACGGGATCGTCGGCCACGTGATGTTTGCCGATCCGTTCTGCGAGACGTTGCGAGGTGAGGTCATCGCTGCGGCACAGGCGGCAGGTGCCAATGTCCACGCGGGCGGCACGTACCTCTGCATGGAGGGGCCGGCCTTTTCCACTCGCGCTGAGTCGCATTTCTATCGCAACGCCGTGGGCGCGGCTGTGATCGGCATGACTGCGCTGCCCGAGGCCAAGCTGGCACGCGAAGCGGAAATGTGTTACGCACTGCTGGCGACGGGCACGGACTACGACTGCTGGCACGAGGAGGAAGAAGATGTGAGCATCGAGCAAGTGCTAGCGGTGCTGCGGGCTAACAGTGCTTTGGCCGTGCAGATCGTCGCCGAGGTAGCCACGCGCCTGCCGAGCGAATCTGCTTGTCCTTGTTTGCGCGCTGCTGAACGCGCCATCATCACTGACCCAGCGGTGATTCCCTTAGAGGCGAAGGAGCGGCTCCGCGCACTTTACGGAAAGTATATAGACTGATGAATAATCCCTTTAGAATAGCGGTTGTAGGCGTCGGTCGGATTGGCGTATTCCACGCCCGCCACGTCCAAGAGCTAGCCAGCGAGCGAGGCGATTGCGCGTTGACAGCCGTAGTGGACGGGTACGGCGACTTGGCCGCTGAGGTCGCGGCGCAGCTACAGGCCGGCCAAGAAGCGGCGATTGGCGTCTTCAAAGACGTAGGGGAATTGGTTGCTGCTAATGCGGCCGACGGCGCGTTTATTGCCTCGCGCACTGAAAACCACTACCGCGAGGCTCAGACTTTAATCGACGCGGGCTGGCGCGTGCTGATGGAAAAGCCGCTGACGCACTCTCTGGCCACAGCCCGGGAGTTTGCCGCCTATCTAGACGCCGACGATTTTCGCCGCACGGCGCTGATGCAGGCTTTTATGCGCCGCTTTGACGCGCCGCTGCTATGGGCCAAAGCCCTGTTGGATCGAGGCGCTATCGGCGCGCCGTTCAAGATCGTCTCGATCCTCGAAGATCCTGTGCCGCCGCCCGAGGGGTACAATAGCTCTGGCATACTCTCGGATATGGCGGTACACAATATCGACGAGATCCTCTGGCTCGGCGGGCAGCAGCCCGAACGGCTAGCGGGTTTTGGCACTCTGCTTTACAACCAGCAGCACACGGACGTCAAAGAGGATTTCGACGATGCTCTCTTGCAGATGTACTTTCCCGAAAACCTGATCGGCCAAGTGACGGTGAGCCGCAACCACGTGGCTGGGTATCGCAATGAGACGTGGGTTTACGGGACGGAGGGGTTGGTGCATGTGGGGGCCTTTGGTGAGGATCCGCTTATGGTGGAAGTGGAGGCATTGGGGCGGCGAGGCTTAATCGAGCGGCGGGAATTCACTCTGCGCGATTACGGCGCAGAAGTGCCGTTTTTTATCGAGCGCTTTGGGCCGGCGTACAAGGCCGAGGTGGCCCACTATATCGATCAGTGCCGCGCAGGAGCGCCGTTTGCCGTTGATCACCGCGATGGGCTGAGAGCGCTGGAGATTGCGATGGTGGGGAGTGGGGCGTTGCAGGGACGCGAGGGGGGCGTAGCGATATGAAAGTCGCGAAGGTCGAGACCCTGCGGGCCAGCCGCTTTATGTACGTGCGGGTACACACCGACGAGGGCATATCGGGTGTCGGCGAGTTGCACCCTGCAAGCGGTACTAGCGGCACGCCGTTTGCGCCCATTGCGGCGGTAGATTACTGCGCCGAGTACCTAATCGGCAAGGACCCTCTCCACATTGAGCGCAACTGGCAGCACATGTTTCGCCGTTGTGTGTTTCGCGGCGGCGCAGATACCATGGCCGCGATCGGGGCAATCGACATTGCGCTGTGGGACATTAAGGGGAAGGTAGCCAAGCTACCCGTCCATTCGCTGCTGGGCGGTCCCACGCGGGAGCGCGTACGCGTGTACTCCCATCTGCATGGCAACTCCCCGGCGGAGTTGGCCGAAGACGCCCGGCGCATGGTCGAGGACGGTTACACAGCCCTGCGCCTCTATCCGTTCGGTGCCTTTGCGTCTGGCGAGGGCACAAGCTTAGAGCAACTGTCGTTTCGCGGCATGGCTAAGCACGCCGCGGCTACCCTGCAGGCGGTGCGCGACGCCGTGGGTGACGAGATCGATCTCATGGTCGATGTGGTCAACCGCCTCACGCCGCCGGAGGCCATAGAGGTGGGCAAGGCGCTTGAGCCTTATGGTTTGTTTTTTTTCGAGGACCCTATCGAGCCTGAGAACATGGACGCGTGGGGCCATGTCGCGGCCAATATGCCGGTGCCAGTGGCCATGGGCGAGCGGCTCTACACCACTTACCAGTTCCGCGAGTTGCTGGCCCACAAGGGGGCCTCGTATATACGACCGGACCTGTCGCTTGCCGGTGGAATCACGAATTGCAAAAAGATCGCGGCGCTGGCCGAAGCAAGCTACGTGGGAGTCGCCCCGCACAACCCGCTGAGTTGCGTCCTGACTGCGGCGTGCGTGCAACTCGACGCCGCCATCCACAACGTCGCCATTCAGGAGTATCCACGGGACGAGTACGATGCCCCGAAACGGGATCTGGTCGAGATGCCACTGCGGCGCGAGGGCGGCTTCCTGATTGTTCCGCAGACTCCCGGCATTGGAATTGAACTGAACGACGAAGCGTTCCCGCATTACCCACCTGAGCCGTATTCCCGGGAGCCGGTGATTGGCCCCGACGGCGCTCTGCGGGACTACTGATTAATATGACAAGGCTGACTCAAATAACCTCAGAGCAGTTGGAGTGGTACAAAGAAAATACTGGGGGCTTCTATGGAATGGATTTCAATTTTGGAGGACCGTCGGGATTTTTCGGCTTCTATGGCGAGTTTGATATCTCCAGCGAAGGTCAGGTTGACTTGGCCAATCTCCTGGTAGCCCATTCCTGTGAACACGAGCAGGAGGAGATGATTGCCGAGATTGGTGCTCTGCGACAGGCTATCACGAGTGGCCTGTGGTCTGCTACATTACACCAGAAAAATCGACTCGAAGCCGTCTGGGATGAGTTTAAGTTGGAGTTTTTTTCCCAACCAACGCGCGATGGAACGGTCGCAACTCATTTGTTACTCTCACACGACAATCCCGCCATTTTTAGAGAGCCTTATTTCAATGATTACTTTGAACTGCGATCTGACCGTGCCCGCAAGAAGTCTGAACTGCAAGATCCGGGGGCTTACTACCCCGTAAGTCCGAAGCAAGCCCCTGAACAGGCTGAGACTGTTGACGTGGCGGAGCTTGCGCGTCGCATTCAGGGTAAGCCGCTAGTGGCGTTCACGGGCGCTGGGTTATCGGCCGCGGCAGGTATTCCCGCGTTTGACGGAAAAGGTGGACTGCAGGAGCAATTCCCCATCGACAATTACCGTTTCCCCGGGGCTGTTGCCGATTGGATAATACACCGACCTCGTGAGACGGCTCTGGTACTGGGAACATTCTATACCCGCTTTATGACAGCCAGCCCCACTGAAGCCCATGCGGCTCTTGCACAACTGGAGAAATACGGGATACTGAAGCACATCATTACGGGCAATTTTGACGGGCTACACGAATGGGCCGGTAGCCAAAAAGTGCATATAAATGAACCCAAGTACTTTAAAGGCTCAAACGAGGGCTGGGCTTGGATCGAGGAAGGTCAGGTGGCTTTGGTTATAGGCGTGTCGATGGATGCAAATAACGGCCTGCTGGACTATGCCCGTGACAACGCCCTCCAAATCGTCGTTGTGGCTCCAGAACGACCAGACTTCATGCATGCACAGGACTGGTTTGTCGAGGGCCTTGCTGAAGACGTCTTGCCCGGACTGACAAAGCTGCTCACCATCTGATCATGCACTTCCCTCGACTTGGTGCGCCATCTGCGCCATATAGGCGGCTCGACCTATCCTTGCCTGAAAGGCCGTTGTAGGAATGTCGCATATGGCCCTTATTATGGAGAATTGATATAAGAAACCACAACATCGCCATCCAAGAGTAGAGGGATAAACGAAAATGGCGCGGCAAAAAAAGAAAACCACTAAAAAGCAAAAGCCCTCTGACCCGTTCTCGAAACTCACTTGGGAAGACCTAGAAGAATGGGCGGGCAACACTATCGTCGGCCGAGGACGCCCCTATCAGAGAAGAGGAGCGGTTGAAAACTTGGGACGCACTGAGGACGGGACGTTGGTAGCTTGGGTGAGAGGAACGCGGCGCTATGCCACCCGGGTTCGCCTTACCGAGAGGAACGGCTTGGAATCCGCCTGCACCTGTCCCTATTGGGCTACCTGCAAGCACGCGGTGGCGGTGGTACTGGAATACTTGGAATGCCTCAAGGCCGATAGTGGTGTTGGCGAAATTGACGAGGACGATCCGCGCTTGTTGAAACTAGAAGCGATAGTGGACGAGGACGAGGAGGAAGAAAACGCGGGTTCCGGGCGGTCAAAATCCAAGAAATCCAAAGCGGCTTCCCTGCGTCCGTACCTCGAGGAGCAGACCAAACCCGAACTCGTAGCGCTAGTGATTGACCTCGCGGACGCGCACGACGCGGTGCGCCAATTGCTCGCCGACCGCCGCAATTTGGCTGCCGGGCAGACGCAAAAAATTCTCCAGATGATCCGCCGCGAGATCCATGCCTTAGAAGAGTCGTTATGGGACGAATACAACGACCGAGACCTTGCGGCCAACGTAGGTCGCCTTAAGGCGGCGCTCAAAGGGTTGGTCGCAGCCGGACAGGCCGACGCGGCCGTGCGACTAGGGCCGGAGTTGCTGGACGCGGGCAGCCGGGCACTTGAGCACGATAGCGAAGGCGAATCCGACGCAGCGTTCGCCGACTGCTTTGAGGTGCTTTTTCAGGCTCTAGATACGGCCTCCCTATCGCCAGCGGACCAGATAGAATGGGCCATAGATATGGAACAGGCCGACGGGTACAGCCTGTGCGCCGCTGGCTTGGAAAACCTGTGGAAGAAAGGCTACGCCAAAAGCGATTGGTCTGTGGTGTGCGACCGGCTAGCGCAGCGTCTCGAAGCCATTGAGCCTGTTGCGGAAGAGGACGCCTTTTTGCCTAACTTCAAACGGAGCCAAATTGCCGACTGGCTGACGCGCGCCTTGGAAAAGGCTGGTCGCCAAGACGAGATTATCCCCCTGTGGGAGCGCGAAGCGCCCATCTCCAATACCTATGCTCACTTGGTGGACCTCCTGATAGCCAAGCGCCGCTGGGAAGATGCCCGACGCTGGTGCCGTCAGGGGATGGAGGCGACTGCCCCTATCTATCCAGGCATTAAAGCGACCCTGCATAAGCAGCTACAGACGATTAATCGACGCAGTGGCAATCCGCTCGCCGGATTGGCCCTTCAGGCCGAGGAGTTTTTTGCTGCGCCTGGTCTGCATGGCTTCCAAGCTCTGTGCAAAGCCGCCCACAAGGCTCGCGTTGGCAAGGGCGTCGAGGCTTGGGCGCGGCACTATCTGGAAACGGGTCGGAGGCCTAGTGTTGGTCGAAAACGCAAAAGTGATCCAAAGATCGCTTGGCCCTTGCCGCCCCCTGAAGTCGAGGTGTCCGATAGCGAAGCAATAGACGCCCCTATGACCGGGATACTAACTCAGTTGGCTATTGCCGAGAAGAAGCCGGACGAGGTGCTCAAGTGGTATGACTATGCCAGTCGCAAAAAGGGTGGATTGGGGATGTCTGACTTTATCGTCAACCCCACCGAGGTGGCCGAGGCCATCAAGTCGGCTCACCCGGAGCGGGCGATAGCCATTTGGCAGGAAGCAGCCGAGGAGCAGATCGCCCAGGTCAGTACGAGAGGGTACGAGGCAGCAGTTCCCTATTTGCGAAAAATGAAAAATGCGCTCACTCGGGCTGGTCGCAAGCAGGAATGGGACGAGTATCTAGCTTCCTTGCGGGAGGAGAACAGCCGTCGGCCGCGGTGTCTGGAGGTGCTGGACCGGTTGAAAGGTGGACGCCGACGAATTATCGACGCGTAGTCCCGACGGTGAGGAGAATTCTTTATGACGGCCAAAATCAACCGAACGTCCCTCGCTCTAGTGCGCGGAGATATTACAAGGGAACGAGTCGATGCGATTGCCAACGCTGCCAACGAGCGGCTCTTGGGCGGCGGTGGCGTCGATGGTGCCATTCACCGCGCTGGGGGACCGGCTATCGCTGTGGAATGCAGCGCAATCCGCGCCAAGCAGGGCGGTTGTCCCACGGGTCAAGCCGTCATCACGACGGGCGGCAACCTTCCCGCGCAGCACGTCATCCACACTGTGGGGCCGATCTGGCGGGGTGGAGACGCTGGTGAACCTGAACTTCTCGCTAGCTGCTATCGGGAAAGCTTACGACTCGCAGTGGAGCACAACATCAAGACGATTGCCTTTCCATCTATTAGCACCGGCGTGTATGGTTATCCAGTCGCGCAAGCCGCGGTTGTCGCGCTCAATGGGGTAAAGCAGTGCCTCGAAGCGCACGACGGTCTCGATGAGGTGCGCTTCGTTCTCTTCGATGATGTGACGTACGGCGCTTATGAGAATGCGCTTTTGGATGTCTGACTAAAATTTTTGTTGTAGGCGGGGTCGTCGGTGCTGAATCGCAGGGTTGTCGTGAACGCCTCGTTCAGTGTTGTTGACATGAAATATTCATGTTTTCATATTAATCACATGACTACAATGATCCAGATTCGCAACGTCCCAGATGTCATGCATCGTCGCCTAAAAGCGCGCGCCGCAATGGAAGGAGTCTCCATGTCACAGTATGTGATGTGGGCAATTGAGCGGGCACTGGAGCGGCCGAGCCGGCGGGAACTGCTTGCGGCCATCCGCCGACAGCCCGAATTGGTTCTTGGGGCATCGCCAGCCGACGTGCTTCGCGCGGAACGGGACGCTCGCGACGACGCGCACGCCAACGACGGGGATCTCAACGAGCGAGAGCGGTAGGCACCGTTGCTGGTCTTGGATGCCTCGGGAGCGGTCGAGTTATTGCTGAATACGGCCGCAGGTAAGCGCGTCGCGAAGCGGGTGGAAAACCCTGCCGTGAGCATTCACGTGCCCCATCTCATCGACGTGGAGATCGCTCACGTGCTTCGCCGTTACGTCTTGCGCGGAACGTTGAGCGCCACACGCGGAGCACTCGCACTTGACCAATGGCGTGCGCTCGACGTCGAACGGTATTCGCATGAGCTATTCCTCGACCGAATCTGGCAGCTTCGCGATAACGTGAGCGCTTACGACGCCGTGTACGTCTCGCTGGCGGAGGCGCTGGGGGCGGTGCTCGTGACCGGTGACGGCCGGCTGCTCGGTGCCCCGGGCCTGCGTACCCGCATCGAGCTGGCATGATTCCCTCCGGCTTGAACGCCCGTCCGAGTACGTTGCGTCCGCAGCAGGACAGCCACTCACTTGCCCACTAAGCTAGTTCGTCGGACGGACGCGGGGACCGTTCAGCAGTCGGCCCAGCCAAGTGTAGCGGACGAGAAATTGATAGATCAGCAGTAGAAAGCCGGTGACTACGAGCAAGACTAGGAAGTACTTTACCCCTGAAGCAAGCGGCCAATCGCGCACGGCCAATTGAGCGCCAATAATTAGCGGCACGTGCGCTACGTATAGCCAGTACGACGAATCTGACACGTAGCGGATGGTGTTGTTTTCGCGGGTACAGAGTTTGCGGAACAAGCCGATGCACCCAAAGGTCATCATCCAAGCGTAGATCACCTGTAGCGCCACCGCTGCGGCTCGGGCCATAGCCGGATCGAATATCTCCTCGCGAAATCCAAATGCCCCCGTTGAAAATTCGAGCCCGAGCGGGAAGACGATGACCAGTCCCACGGGAAGCGCCAGCCACCACCATTTTCCGACCCGGCAGTCTGGGTCGTCGCAGTCGAAATACAGAGCGCCAAAAAAGAAAAAGAGGGCGTAGTAAAGTAGTATGTGCGGCATGGGCAGAAGGCCCAAGGAGGTGTCCGGGCCAAAACTGGGTATGACCAGTCCCATGAGCGACTGCGGAATCATGGTTAGAGGAATCAAATAGAGAAATCGAACGGGTGAAAGAACCAGCCACTTGGGCGGCCCCTGCCATTGCAGCCAATCGGCGAGGCGGGCGTAGAGTGCGAAGACGAGGACCAACCAGCAGAGGAACCACAAAAACCAGAGGTGGTGAAAAAGCGGCACGGCAAAAATCGGCGACGCCATCGCTTTGAGGAACTCGGCCGATCCCTCCCTTGACTTGTCGGTTTTTTCTCGACCTTCGCCAATGGAGGATTGTCCGAAAAGACCGGCGATTTCAACGCGGCCGTCCTCAACTTGTCGCGCATCAAGTTCGATCTGCAACAATCCCGCCAAATACCGCGTCAGTTCCCAGTCCGCTTCTAGGGCCGTCCGAGGCGTATCGCCGTTGTTGTTTTTTGCCTCGGGATCTGCTCCGTACTGAAGCAGCAATTTGGCGACTTCTACTCGTCCTAGGAAAGCAGCCGCGTGCAAGGGCGTCCCGCCATCCTTGGTGCGGCCATTGACCGCGGCCCCGTTTTGCAGCAGCCAATCGACGGCTTCAAGTTGGCCGACTAACGCGGCCCATACTAGGGGAGTTTGCCCGAATGCCGGATCGATTCCATTGATATCGGCTCCGCCTTGCAGGTGCCGTTCAACAGCGGCGAGATCTCCGTTCTTGGCTGTACTCCAGATGTTGTCTTCTTCGGCCTTGGCCGCGCTGGCTTCCAATCCAGATGCAATGGCCCAGCCGCTGATCCAGTTCACTGCGGGAACGATGGTCACCAGCCCGAGTAGGAATGGCAGCAACACGCGGCGAAAGCGGTGGAAAAGCACTGGTTTTAAGCCGCGTCCGCGCCAAAGCATAGCCGTGAAAAAGCCGCTCAGCACAAAGAACACCGGCATGCGGAAGCCGTGGATTGCAGCGAATAAAAACCAGAAGAAACTGCTTTGCCGCTCATCCTGGACTGCCCAGGGAAACGGCGTGAAGGACAACCCCGCGTGCAATGCGATGCCGAGCAGCATCGCCATGGCGCGTAGGGCGTCGAGGTCGTAGCGGCGCGGGTAAGAGCTCCTGTTCACGGAGAGGCGGCGTGTGCTCAGCTAATTTATTGGTTCTCAATTTCTGGTATCTCTGGAAATAACAGAGACGCACCAAACAGACAGAAAAGACCTCGGCCCAACTCTATCCTTGGATCTACAGAGCCAGGTGTATGAGCTCTAATATTTCGCTGTTTTCTTATAAAATGTGCGAGACTAACGGATTCTTCATCAAGTATTTCGGCATCTCTACACAGTTCAATTAGCTCATAAAGTGAAAGTTTTTCAGAGGGATTGAGAACCTGCTTCAAGTGGTTTTCTATAATACTGCCTATTTGGAGGGGTATGGTTCCGTCGACTTGCAAGCTCCTAATTGCTTCCCCGAATACTGGATCATTACCCGTTACTTTTATTGCTATCTCCCTGACTATATCATCCCTATCAGAAGGTTTCCCAGCATCAGACGATGCCTTGATTTCATTGGAAAGTCTCCTGTTTTCTGCTTGGAGTTTATCGATTTGTCTGTTCAGATCGGCATTTTCCCCATCTTTTTCTTGGGATTCGGCTCTGAGTGATTGAATTTCTCGATCTTGACTCATCAGTATGTTTGCACGCTCATTATCAGCATGACTCAAAAATTTTAATAGTTCTGATAAAGTCTGCTCGATCTTTTCAATACTGTTCCGAAATTCTTTTGTTTCTTGGTCATCGCTTCTTTCTGATCTAGGAAAGGATTGCGGAGATGTGAACGAAGAATCTGGAGTTAGATCATCCCCAAATTCTGATACAAGGGCATTGTACATTCGGACGTTCCGTGGATATACCCAACATAAACGTTGCTTATCCCACTTTCTGCCTTGGATTCCTCTCGCCCGCTCTTTCTGATCAGGAGGAATGAATAGAAGATATTCGTTTTTCGTCTCTTCAATACGTATCATCGCTAATCACCTCTCCGATTATTGATTTTCTATGAAATTCTTTCCACAGTTACGGCGATTTTATCGCTTCTGCTAATTTCAAGATACAGGCCGCACTTCAGTCCAATGCCATGGCGGATTGGCCTCGAAACCTCAAGTCATCATCCGAGGCACCCGCGATGCCATCAGCCCAGTAGATCGATGCTGGCGATCGGCGTGGACGAAGGCCCAATCCCGGCGTAAGAGTCTGGGCAGCAAGAATCCGTGCAAGGTGCTCCCGGCCAATGTTCATGCCGTCCCACTCGTCACGCATCCATATCTTCATCACCCCATTGAATTCGTTTTTGGCGGACTGCGGCAACGTGACTAGGAACCCAAGCGACCCACCTACAGCTTCCGGTAGCCAAGCAACCGTGGGACGTTTTGGCGGTTGCCATTCCTCGCCGAGGAGCAAGGGTGGATTGCCCCTCTTTCGGAGCTCGACCAACGTGACCGGACCATTGAAGTCGCGCCGGTAGTCCTCCACGTTCTCGGATTCAAACACACGCCCATCGCGGACCACTAATACGCCCGACGACCGCTCGCTGACTGGCACTGCCGTCATGGCGGCGGTAAGCAGATGTAGGAGTACCGCTGGCTTGATGTCCTCTCGCCCCTGCTGATCATGTGTCCATGCGCTAGCGAGTCGGCCGTCAGCTCCGATCAGTGTTGCGGCGACCCTGCTGAAGCCCTTGTCCTTGGGGTGCGACAGATCGATTCCGATGGACCAAGGCAGGCATTCTCCTCTCGCTAGCTTTACCGAGTGAGGATGACCACCGTCGGCTTGCAGAAGGGAGCCGATTTGATCGGCCACACTCCATTTGCGGTCATCGGTGGCGTAGGCACGACGCCAAGGGAGACCGTGCAGATCAAAACGTTGCATGATTTGACGCAGTCGATCGGATGGTGGCATCTGATGATCGGCAAGCATAAAGAGCGTGGGAACATCCCTACGTTTAACCGCATCACCTTGATCGATCTCGTTTAGCCGATTTTCCAGCGTTTCGAGCGTGGTGTTGTGAAACTTAGCCTCAAGCCCGCACTCAGAGAATTTGCCCCGGGCGCGTTGGCAGTAGTCGTCTGAGTGATCCGTGCTGACCCCATCATCACAGCAAAGCAGCACTTCGAGCTTGTCAGGTGAGTCGAAGAATCCACCGCGTTTGTGGACACTATATGGTTTGGTATCCGCTGGGAACGCCTGTCTGGTACCGTGGAGAGCAACGCCGTCCAGTAAATCGGCGTCCGAAGTATTCAGACGCACAAGTGCATTAGAATCAGCACCACATTCTTCCTGCAGATCATCCAAGAGTTGCTTCAGATCCCGCAGCCTTTTCTCCAAGGGTATCTTGGGGCGTTGTGCGAGATCGACAATATCACGCTCCGGGCGCCTATCGATGCTCCCGTCCGCGGAGAAGTAGAACCGATAGGGACAGATAGCAACTGCATTACCGCGCGAGCCAAGCCAAAGTTTCCGCAGTCGCCATCCGTCGGCAAAGTACCCGTCGTCTAGCCGGTGTTTTGCGTTCCAAACGTCGATCCGGCTACCGTTCCGTTCGGCTGAATAGCCCTTACGCTTAACCGACGTTTGGACCGTTTCGATCCAGTTTTGCGTCCGTATCCGCAACGCGGCTAGCACGGCAGCACTCATGGACTCGACCTCGCAAACCGGAACCGTCCCGCTATCTTAACATATGACATTATGCAATCCTTTAGATTCTGAGATGTGTTTTTACAACCCTTTTGCAAGAGGTCGCTCAAGCCTTGCTGAAAGCGTAAGCACTGTACCCTTTCGTCCCGTGAAAAAACCCCTAATCGAAAGGTTTCCGATGATTACGCCCCGTCAATATGCGACCGTTGTGTCCGGCATACAATGGCCGCTGCCGTGTGGCCTGCTACCGAGGTGCGGATTCATGCCACATCCTCGCGTTTGCCCTTGGCCTACTCGATCCTTCTAAACGTCCCTCCATCCTGCACGGCTTCGTAAATCTGGGTGAACTCGCGGCTGCCGTCGTCTTCGACGGGGAGGCATTCAGAGCCGCTTTCGCAGACGGGCATGGCGTCGCGGGGGTATTCGTTGTGGAGGTCCTGTTTGGAGCAGCCGTAGTAGGTGACTTCGCCGTTGGCGCGGGCGTAGCGATAGACGTGGCGGGGCGGATCGACCCAACTGTAATCCACCCGATATTGCTCTACGGCCTGCTGGTCAATCTCAATGCCGAGGCCGGGTTGTTCTGGGACTCGGTAGTAGCCGCCGCGCAGTTGGATGGGGTCGGCCAACAGTTGGCTCTCCCAGATGTTCATGCAGGTAATGGCTGGCCACTTGCTCTGGGGACAGACCGCGCCTAAGTGGGCGGCCCACGTGGTGGTAATGCCCGTGCCGACGAGTTGGAGCCAGAAAGGTTTGTTGGCTACGTCGGCGACCGCGGATTGCTGCGCGATGCCGTGGGCCCCAACGCCGACGACAAAGCCATCGGCCACATCCTCTTGCAAGGTGGTGAGAATGGGCGGCGAGCCGTAGTGCATGGCCAGCGGGCGGCGGATGTGGTTGCGGATCTGGGCGTTGCCAGCCACATCGGATTGGGGGATCGGCGTTTCAATCATGGCCACTTGAGGGTATTGCTCCAAGGTTGATAAGAATTCGACGGCACTCGCGGCGTTGGCGAGCGTACCGTTGAAGTCCAAGTCGAGCTTGAACTGCGGGGGAACGGCCTCAATAATGGCTTGGATGCAGGCGTGCAGGTCGTACCATGTTCGCGCCTTGAGCTTGGCGGTGGTATAGCCCTGTGCGACGGCGTCGGCGCACTGACGCGCCCAGTCTGCGGCCGGCATGTCCATCGCCCACCACGACAGCGGACACCACGTGCGGACCTTGGTGCCCAACAGGCGATACGCGGGGGTGCCTAAGACCTTGCCCACTGCGTCGAAAAGTGCCTGCTGGACCCCGGCCCCCAGCGCATCTTCCCACAGCAAATCGCCGACGGCGCGGCCGACGATGCGGTCTTCGATGTCTTCAGGGACTTTGGCCCACGTGTAATTGGGGATGGTCTCGCCCCAGCCGATGGTGCCGTCGGCGAGGGTGATTTTGCAGAGTTGAACGATGCGCCAATGCGGCAGCCAGTACTGCATGTGCTGATTGGTGTGGTCGGTAAACGGAACGTCTAGGTGGATGAGTTCGACGGATTGGACCTGCATGGGGGACTCCTTTTGGAAGTGGTGGGGTGGGATAGATACGGCGGGGCAAGCTAGGTGTCAAGGTGAGGAATGGACGCATGGGAGGTATGGGATGCTTCGCTACGCTCAGCATGACAGGTACTGGCGAGCTACTTCCTAGTCATGCTGAGCGTAGCGAAGCGGAGTCGAAGCATCCCATACCTCGATGCCTGTGTATAACGTCAGTTAGTTATATTGAGTACATGGAAATTCGCCAATTTGCAGAGCAAGTGCTCTTCGGCACGCGCTGGGAAGACAAGCTGGTCGCCCTCGACCGCTACGAGGACCGTGCGCCCGGTGCGGGGATTGCGACTCCCAGTGCGCCGGGCCGGCCATCCGGCTTGGGGCTGGACGAGTGGCACCAGCGGGAAAAGCTCCGCTTCCGCGATGTGCGCCACTTTCACAGCGAAAAAGAGCGCGGGCTGGTCTTGCACTTTTTTGCCAATCACGAGTTGCTCGCCTTGGAGCTGATGGCATTGGCTCTGCTCAAATTCCCGCAGGCACCGGAGAAGTTTCGTCGCGGCTTGGTGCAGACGCTCAAAGATGAGCAAGAGCACGTGCGGCTCTACCAGCAGCGGATGCAGGAGATTGGGGTGCAATTTGGCGAGATCCCGGTCGGCGATTTTTTCTGGAAGGCCATTGGGCCGATGGAGACCCCGATGGATTTCGTAACGGGCTTGAGCCTGACCCTCGAACAAGCCAATCTCGACTACGCGCGGCACTACGCCGAGGTCTATCGGCAATTGGACGACCTAGAGACCGCGGCGATTCTGGAGCGGATCTACCGCGACGAAATCGGCCACGTCAAACACGGGCTGACTTGGTTTAGGCGCTGGCAGGAGGCCGGGATGAGCGAATGGGACGCCTATCGTCAGGCGCTGCGCTTCCCGCTGGGGCCGGCGCGAGCCAAGGGCATTGGCTTCAATCGCGCGGGTCGGCTCCAAGCGGGGCTTTCTGCGGACTATATCGACGAACTGGAGCTGTTCTCGCAGTCGCGGGGGCGCTGCCCGGCTGTGTACTGGTTCAATGCCAACTGCGAGGAACAGGTGGCATTGGGGCGGGCGGGTTTTACGCCGTCGCAGCGGGTGGCTGAGTTGGAGGCTGATTTCCAAGCGCTGCCCATGCTGTTGTGCGTCCGCGACGACGTGGTGCTTTTGCGCGAGAAGCCTTCGCCGACTTTTCTGCGGCGGATGCAGGGGTTGGGTTTTGCGATACCGGAATTTGTCGAGTGCAGCGCGGACGGCCTCGCGGCGCTTGCCGAGCGCAAGGTCAATGCCCTCAGGCCCTGGGGTTGGAGTCCAGACAGCGTCGAGCTGTTTGCGTCTTTGGTTGAGGGCTTGCCTCGCGGTGGGGAAGGGCCTTGCTGGAGTGCGGCGATTCGGTCGCTCTATGCCAAGTCGTGGAGCGCGGCGCGGCTGGGCGAGTTTCTCGCGGCGCAGGAAGCCGATTATTTCTGCGGGACGGATGTCGTCGGCACGGCTTGTGAGACGACAGACCAAGTCCTAGCGGAGATAGGACGCTTGGGAGAGGCGGGTTTTGACGCGGTGATCGTCAAGGCCATCTATGGCTCTTCGGGGCGCGGGCAAATCCATTGCCGTGGAGGACAACTACGCGTGGAGCAGTGCGGTCGATTGGAGAATATTTTGCGGCAGCAAGGCCAAGTCGTAGTAGAGCCGTGGCTCGACAAGGTGGTGGATCTGTCGCTGCATTTTGACGTGGGAACCGAGGGTACGGTGACGGTGGCTGGCTGGACGCGGTTTCTCACTGATGGACGCGGTCAATATCTCGGCTCATTTGTCGGCTCGCTTACCGCTGGCCTCGACGAGGAAGTGAAGCGGTTTCTCTACGGCGATGGGCGCGATGCCCGCCGCTTGCCGAAGTTGGGCGAACAACTCGCCGAATGGCTCGCTGAGCCGCTGCGCGCTGCTGGTTATCAGGGGCCGGTTGGCGTGGATGCTATGATGTACCGCGACTGTGACCGATTGCGGCTAAAGCCGATTGTGGAGGTCAATCCGCGCACGACGATGGGGCGGGTGGCGCTCAAGTTGCAACAGGCGGTTAATTCGGCGCGCACGGCCCTGTGGCTGGTGATTAGTCGGCGCGAGGTGACGGCGGCGGGGTTTGCTGGCTTGGCTGAATGTGCCGCTGTGTTGGAGGCCGCGCATCCGGCCCAGTTGATGCCTGACGGCAAGCAGTTGAGCGGGGGGGTGCTTTTTACGACTGATCCAGCGCAGGCTCGTTCTTTTGCTACTGTGTTGCTGGTTGGCGAATCGCTGGACGAGTGCGAGGGGTACCTGCGAGAAGCGGGGTTGGAGTTGACGCGTTAGCCCCCAGCGTCGCCCACCGCCTCGTAAGCTACTAGCTCCCAACCGTGAAACACCATTGCCAAGCCAAGGTGCTGCACCGACGGGTAGCGACGGCGCAGGGACGGGTCCGCTAAGTAGCCGCGCAACTGCAGCTCGGCCTCTGCCAGTTTGTCCGCCACTAGGGATTCGTCGAGGGTCTCGCTTCGTTTCAGGTATTTGAGTTCGAGCACGTAGCCGTACCTCATGTCGGAGTATTGGGCGACGAATGGCTCTAGGTAGAGATCCGCGAACCCCTTATTCAGTTCGTATTCCGAGTGCAGCATAAACTGATCGATCATGCTCAAATGGGCGGCGACAAAGCCGTGAATGACTTTCTCGCCATCCATGTAGTCGCGGATGCCGGTTTGTTCGGCCAAGGCATCGCGCAAAAAGTCCAACACAGGCTGCCAAGCCCCCTCATAGGCCATCTGCCGCATCAAGCGGGAGAAGGTGTACACATCGACGGAAAACACCCCCACATCATCGTACGCATCGCGCAGGTAGCCATACATCAGCCGCTTGACCGTCTGATTGGGAATGCCCAACCGAGGCACTCCGTGCGCCACATCGCGGATGCTGAGTAGGCCGAAGTAATGCAGCAGCGACAGAAAGTTTTCGCGCCGGTCCAGCCGGTCTAAGGGAAAGCTGAGTTGGATGTTGCTTTCGGCGGTCTGCTCGCCGATGATGTGGCGCAGTAGGTCGAAGTTGCCGTTGAGTTGGCGGTTGACCGTCAGCAGGTGGCGCAGCTTGCCGTAGTCGATGCGGACATTGGTGTCGATCAATTCGTCCGGCATCCCTCTGTTCGGCGTGGACTCATCGAGGAAATAGAGCACCATGTCGGTGTTGTAGAGGTCGTCTTGGGCACTCTTGGCGAACCGATAGCCGTTGTACCACTCCCGCATCACCGCCAGCGCGGCTTCGACATCCTGATTGAACACGCCGAGGTCGCGGTATAGCTCCAGCAGATTGCGCACCTCCTCCTCGGTGAAGCCGAGCATGTCGTTTAACTCCGAGTGCAAGCTGATGTTCTTGCCGATATTGAAGCCGCTGGTGACGTCGTCCATGGTGATCGGCGAGACGCCAGTGATGAACATGCGCTCCAAGCCGCCGCCGCTCTGTCCGGCTCCGTCCTTGAGCGTGGCGAAAAAGTTGCGATAGAAGCCGCCGCCGTGGGTGAAGGACTGGTACGCCTCTTCGCCGTGATAGGCCAGTATCGTGTTGGCGAAATTGTCGTATTCGTCGATGAGCACGTACAGGGGAATGCCGTGATCGCCAGCGTACAGGAATAGCTCATTGAGCTGGCCATTGACCGAGTCGGATGAGCGAATGTGCTGCCGCGCCGCCTCGGGAAACAAATCCGCGTTCCGCTCCAGCGCGTGCCGGACTATTAGTTGACAATACTCTTCAAAGTAATGTTCGAGGGTTTCCAGCGCGTTTTTGAAAGCCGAAAAGTTGAAGCGCAACACGACGTAGCGATGGCGGTTTTCAGTCGGCTGCCGTCCCAAATCCGTGCCCCCGAAGACGGCCTCAAAGTCGTCGGCGCGGTTGCGTTCATAATAGTTGTCCAGCAGCGATACCCAGCAGGACTTGCCAAAGCGACGCGGACGAATGAGAAAGACATAGCGCTCCTCTTCGAGCGTGTGAACAAAGCGGGTCTTATCGACATAGAGGCGGTTTTCCAACCGAATGGCGCGGAAATCGGCCCAACCGTAGGGGATGCGGGGGTAGGATGCGGCCATGACGACTCCTCAAGCGAAGGAACGAGACTGAGCGTAACGATTGAGCAAAACAAGCGCAACGTGCTCACGTCCGACAAAAAATCAGCGATTCGCCAACAATTCCTCTATCTCAGGCGGAAAACCGCGCTGCCCGTCGCGGTTGAGGCTGGTGCCGATGAGGCGGCCGTGTAGCACGTGTGCGCCGTCGGCTTCTCTGAAGATGTCTTGGACAAAGCAAAAGCGCAGGCGGCTCTCTCGCTCTACGCGCAGCTCGACCGTAAAGCGGTCGCCGCTGCGGAGGGGGGTCTTGTAGTCGATTTCTGCGCGGGTGAGGACCAAGTCGTGGCCCTGTTCGTGGAAGCGGGCAAAGCTGAGGCCGAGACTTTGCAAGTACTGGTGGCGGGCGTGTTCGAGATAGTGTTGGTAGATCGCGTTGTTGACAATGCCCTGAAGGTCGCACTCGTAGTCGCGGACGTCTAGGGTGAGCGTGAAGTCGGGAGGCTGTGCTGGCATGTTGTTTCTTCCTATGGGCAAGAGTGGTGCTGCTTGTTGGATTGGGGGGACTTGGCTATTTTGTGCCCCGCAAAAGGAGAGTGAGCAATGTTCAAAATATCCGTTTGGCACGGCGATCTGTCGGATTCGTACCTGCGCTACGTCACCCAGCTCGGGGTCGATTGCTTGGACTTTGGCTCGGGCGATTACTTCCCTGGGGTCAAAGAGCAGGGCTATCCCGACCTAGACGCCGTGATAAAAATAAGAAAAAAAATCCGTTCTTGGGGGCTGGACTTCAATCGCGTGACCCTGCCGGATATAACCGAAAAGTTCATGTCTGGTGAGGACGACGGCGAGAAGGAGTTGGAAAATACGGTTGCGGCACTGAAGGTCTTTGCCGAGGTCGGCGCTCCCATTGCGCGGCAGCGATTCCACGGCGATGTGTTCCCCTGGATGCTCCACCGCTGGAACTCGCCACGGCGCGGCGGCTACCACTACCGGGCCGAGAGCCGCAGCTTGGCCGAGAGCGACGAGGGGCCGCCTTCGCTAGAACAGCTCGATGCTTGGTGGGCGCGCTTTTGCACGGTGTACGAGCGCTTGGTGCCCATTGCCGAAGACCGCGACATCAAGCTGGCGATCCATCCCTCGGACTCGCCGCTGCCGGATACGCCGCTGGGCGGCTTGGGTTTTCACAAGGTCATCGACGCCTTTCCCAGCCGACAAGTTGGGTACCTCTACTGCTGCGGCACTCGCGCCGAGGCCGGGGGTTTGCCGCTAGTGCTCGACGAGGTGCACAATTACGGGCGCAAGGGCCGGATCTTCATGGTGCACTTGCGCAATGTGCGCGGGAGCTTGGCCACGGCCGGGGGGTTTGAGGAAACCCTGCTCGACGACGGCGACATGAATATGGCTAAGATTTTGCTGGAGTTGGACCGGGTGGGATTCGATGGGTGTATCAATCCAGACCACATTCCGGCGTTGGAAGGGGACGAGGGGGCATTGACGCGGGGGTTGGCGTACTCGGTGGGGTACATCAAGGCGTTGTTTGCTGCGTTGGCGGCGGTTAAGTAGTGGGATAAAGATGAGCAAAAAGAAAATCGCGGCGATCATTACCGAATACCGCCCCAGGTCGCACGCCGACGTGATCGTCTCCAAGTTCCTCAAGGGCTTTCCCACGGACGAGGGCTTGTGCGCGCCGAGGGTCGAGATCGCGTCTATGTACATCGACCAGTTTCCCGAAAACGACATGGGACGGGCGATGGCCCAAGAGCACGGGGTGCCGATTTTTAACAGCATCTCGGCGGCGCTGTGTCTGGGGGGACGGGAGCTGGCGGTGGATGGGGTGCTGTCCATTGGCGAGCACGGGGACTACGCTTGGAACGAAAAGGAGCAGCAGCTCTATCCTCGCCGCTACTTTATGGAGCAAATCTGCGGGGTGATGGCGACGTCGAAGCGGGGGGTGCCGGTGTTCAACGACAAGCACTTGTCCTATAGCTGGAATGATGCGCTGTGGATGTACCAACGGGCGCAGGCGGTGGGAGCGGCGTTTATGGGCGGGTCTTCGCTGCCGGTGTGTTGGCGGCAGCCTTGGGTTGAGCACGAGTTGGAAACTCCGGTGGAGGAGGCGGTGGCGATTGGGTTTTCCGGGCTGGATATCTACGGGTTCCACACCCTCGAAGTGCTCCAGTGCATGGTCGAGCGGCGGCGGGGAGGCGAGACCGGAGTGGCGGCAGTGACTTGTCTGGAAGGGGAGGCTGTGTGGCAGGCTGCGGATGAGGGGTTGTGGTCGCGAGAACTAGCAGAGGCCGCTTGCACGACTATTGTCGATAAGCCCGAGGGGACGATGGAGGAGCACTGCGAAAATCCGGCGCTTTTTGCGGTGGAATACAGCGACGGCTTGCGGGGGGCTGTGCTGATGCTCAACGGCTACGTTCACGACTTGGCGTACGCGGCGCGGGTCGGCGGACAGGTACAAGCCTGCGAATTCCACGCCCAAGGGCACGGCGGGCCGGAAGGGGCGTACGCGCACTTCAGCTACCTGTCGCTCAACGTCGAAGAGATGTTCCTGAGCGGCGAGGCCCAGTATCCGGTCGAGCGTACCCTGTTGACCAGCGGCATCCTCGAAGCGGCGCTGACGTCGCGCTACGAGGGGTACAAGCGGCTGGAGACGCCGTGGCTGGATTTGGAGTACCGGTCGTATGATGCATTCCGCTGGCGACCGACCGGACCGCGGCCGACCGGAGCCTGTTTGGACCCGTGGCCGCCGAGGGCGTAAAAAGGTCCTTATGCCTGCGTTCCAAGAGAGTCTGCGTCTAGCCCATCGGGCCTTTGAAGAGGCGAGCGGGCCGGCGTGCCATACCCTAGCGCAATTGGGCTTTGACCAGCCCTATCAAGCGTTGCGGCGGTTGGACCTGTTGGTCGATTTGGCGGGACCAGTCTATGCCCTAGATCCTCCGGTGTCGCTGCTGGCGGCGGTGAGCCAGTCCGTCCAGCCCGACCAAGCCCTGCGGCGGTTGGAGCGGTTCTTGCACAGAGCAGGCGGGATCACGACGCTACATCACCGGACCAACGACACCCCCGCCTTGGGGCAGCAACTGGCGCAGATTTTGAGTTACAGCGGCTTTTTAACCGATGCATTGATGCGTGACCCAGCGCACCTTTATTGGCTGCTGGCCGAGACGACCTATCTGAGTCAGCCGTTGGCACTTTCGGCCCTGCGCCGCACCCTAGCACGAGAGACGGATAGCGACGATCCCCTCGCGGATTTATACCGATTCCAGCGGCGCGAGTTGCTGCGGTTGGGCGCGGCGCAAGTGCTGGGCGTGAAAGACGTGCGGCAGGTCGGCCGCGAACTGGCCGACTTGGCCGACGGGATCGTCGATCAGGCCCTAAAGTGGGCTTGGGAAGAGTTGCTGCCGCGCTGGGGTCGGCCGCTGGACGAGTGCGGCCGGCCGGCCAAGTTTTGCGTGGTGGGCTTGGGCAAGTACGGCGGCCAAGAGCTCAACTACAGCTCGGATATCGATTTGTTGTTCATCTACGACGACGAAGGCGAAACGCGCGCTCCACGCGGCGGCTATTCAGTAGATAACGGCGAGTTTTTTCGGCGCTTGGGCGAACGGCTCATCCAGTTGTTGACCGCGATGACCGGGGAGGGATTTTTTTATCGCGTTGACATGCGGCTGCGGCCCGACGGAATTGATGGAGCCTTGGTGCGACCCTTGGCCAGCTACTTGAGTTACTACGAGGAACGAGGCGAATTGTGGGAGCGCCAGATGCTGATTAAGGCCCGCCGCGCCGCTGGTTCAACTCAAGTGTGGCAGCGCTTTCGCCAGATGCTGGTTCCTTTTGTCTTTCCGGGCCATTTCGCGGACGACCCGCGCCAAGAGATTGCCCGCGTCAAGCAACGCATCGAAGCTGAAATAGCGAGTAGGGCCGGTGAAAACAATATCAAGCTTCAGCCTGGTGGCATCCGCGACATTGAGTTCATCGTCCAGTGCTTGCAGCTACTGAACGGCCATACCCATCCGCAAATCCGCTCCCACAATACCCTGACGGCGATTGAGCGCCTGCGCCGGGCCGGCCTGCTCGCGCCCGAAGACGCCCAGACCCTAAAGGAGGCCTACCGCTTTTTGCGGGAGCTAGAGAACTTACTGCAAATTCAGGAGGCCCAGCCGGTGTACGCGGTGCCTGAAGAAGAAGAGGCCCGCCAAATCCTAGCCGAACTGATGGAACT
The DNA here is from genome assembly GCA_022826515.1 of Candidatus Latescibacterota bacterium. Next base: position 223 of record JAJDUT010000046.1, on the reverse strand, counting down.
GGACGAGCCGCTGGAGACGGTCTTGGAGGGGCATTGCCAAGTCGTCCGGCGGCTGTACGATGCGGTGTTTTCCTGACTAACTGATGTTACGCAGCGTTCAGGAATTAGGAATTGCCAACCCCACCCATAAATACAAAATAAAAAATACAAAAACTTAATTATTAATTATTAATTATTAAACCAAGGAGTGTTACCAAGAAGCAACGTCACGCCACAAACACGC
>JAJDUT010000087.1 GCA_022826515.1 Candidatus Latescibacterota bacterium | reverse complement strand
TGCCTAAAGCCTAACACGAAACAAAAACAGAACAAAAAATAGAAAACACATATAGAAGAATAAAGCCGTTTGTTCGTTCGCTACGTATCAAAAAAACAAAATGTTGGAACTCGTAAAAATAAAACTTGATCAGAGGTTCCTTAAATCCACGCCAATTTGCACCTGATAGATTAATCGTATCCTGAAGGTACCCTATACGCTCTTCATCTGAGAGTTCTTGCGTCTCGTAATAAAATTCTATATGGCTAGGCCCTGAATATGGTGTCAACGCATTTGGGTTATGATATTGGAGCCCTTCAAACCAAACAAGATACTCCTTCCAAGATAAGCGAACGTAGCTGCTCTCGTACGGAACGAGGCTGCTTACTTGCATATTATAGCCAAAAAATTTGTTATCTACGTTGATTTTTAGCACAACGAATTCATTTTTATCCGTGTGGTAATCATCCAAAATAGACTGGATGACTTCGAGTTCCTCTTTCTTAATTTTAAATGGGGTATGAACGACAATCCTATTGTAGGTAGATTGATATTTATCTACAATATTGCGAATACTTTCCCTTAGTTCTGCAATATAGCTCCTTTCTTCTGTAGTTTCTGATAACACTTCAATATCTAGATATAACCTGCTTGAATCAGTTAGTACTGAATACGCGAAATATTTGTCAACGATCTGTGTATCCTCTACCTCTCTAATATCATAGCGAGTTCCAATGCCAATAATAAGGCATTCCGTTCTACTCGGTTGTACCTTCCATGGATACCCTCCAATCTTACTGAAAATTTGCAATACAATATTGGCAACTGACCATTTCAGAGTTTCCTTTTTTTGTAATATATCAAGTGTTACAACCTGAACAGGAATAAACTCATCAACAAAAGCGTGCTTAATTGTATAGTAGATTCGTTCATTATCAGGATCACTCCTGGGTGGGATCACAAATACTGGCATTACAAAATCACAGCCAATCGACTTTACTTTCTCCAATACCAGATCTAAATTTGATTCATCGTACTCTTGGATTGACATACCCACAACATTATCATTATCAAATTTCAGACGAAACATTTATTCATAGCCAGAAAAGGAACCTGAGTAATTTTTTCCTTGTAATGCTATTAGTAAATCTCTTGCATATCCTCGATGTTTTTCTAGAAACACAAATAGATAGTAAATACTTTCAGCAGTCGGCATTTTGTATGGACCATTAGCTCGTACACCTCTAAATTGAGAGATATCAGTATTATTATTACCGAAGATATATTTTTTTACTTCTAGACTTTTGGCAGGCAAAGAAAGGTAGAGAAAATCGATATCAATTGAAGAGCTGTTGTCGAATTCTAGAGGAAAAATTTGAGAGGCAACCTGTTTAAGAAATGATTGGATTTTTTCGTTTTTATTTATGTTGAAATTTCTATTGCGACGTCCTCGTCTGTCTAAAGAAAGGCTTAATTGCTGAACTCTTCTTCCAAAATCCACACTAGGAAATTTTCGAAAGTGGAAATCAATTAGAAATCCAAAGCACCTTTCTGTACTCATAAAAAATGGTTCGATCCACACAGTTTCTTGACCCAATCCTTGATGAGTCTGTAGAGTATACGAGATTCTCTTTCTGAACTTATCAGTAGCATAAAATCGATCTTCACCAAGTTGCTGAGCGCTTTTAGTTTTCAGCGACTCAAAGAGGAACCATTCGGTCAGATAGCGATTATCTTCACAATGGGCAAAATAAGATTCAAATCCAGCTAGTGATGTGAATGAGATCCAATAATTTTTCCTATTATTACCTATATCTGGATTGAGTTCTGGGTCAATGGGAAGAGATAATACTCTACATTCGTCAACATATGTGCCTTCATCATCTGTTCGATAGAGTTTACGGAATACTTCGAATCTAAAATTCTGATCTTTGAGAGGTAGGAAATTTAATGAAATATCATAACCCTGTTTATTTGGGATCTGCATTTTTCTATAGTCCTTGTCCAGCATCATTTGCTTAGTGCAAATTGTGGTCGAGGTAATATCCAAGAGCTGTGAAAAAAAGAAAAACGTACAGCATAATAAAGGCCTTTTTTGAATTCTCTGTCAAGGCGCTAAACGCAGGCAAGAGTCAGACTAGATACCTGATAGTCGTTTGCATATCGAGGAATTTCGTGGCGGTCGATCATACGGGCGCGACCTTGGCCTAGCTCTCAGGCATGAGGAGACGCTATAGAGATATAAGGCGGCGGCATGAAAGCCCCGGGTCAAGTTTGGCATAGCCTTGGGTCAGACGCACCCGACACGCCTCAACGAGGGTGGTAGTGCCGGACCCGCGTTCTGCCAGAAAGCCCAAGCGCTTGAATACGGCACCGTTATCTGCTCCGTCAGATCCCAGTATTCGGCAGCAGTCCGAACAGCAGCGATACCGTCCCTTCGAATCCCTAGCCGATCTCGAAGAGTTCTTCCGCGCCTGCGACGCGTTAGAAGGTCCCGAACGGGAACCGGATTGGCAGGAGCACTTGGAGACACAGAGCCAATAAAAAAGAGCGAGTCAAAAAAGACTCACTCTTTTCGTTTCAACGATTCCCCGTAACGAGGCGGTTTCAGTCAGTCCTCAAGTCCAGCAATATTGCGAAAACGATGTCGTCCCGTCTCAACAACGACAAATGCCTCTTTGAGTTCTGATTCGGAGTACGTTTCTAAAACGCGTTTCAACTCCTTGTGAACTGCAGATAGATTTGCGGGATTAAGCCGCAGATAGATGACTCCTGAGCCCGCACGAGAAACAAACACAAGACGACCAAAATCTCGATCTCGGGTTACAAGAAGCCTGCCATCGTTACGCGCAATGCACAACAACTCGCTATCGTCGGTTTGCCCATGTCCCGATGCACCAGCAGTGACGACATCATACCCAAGGTCTCCGAGGAATCGAGCTGTAACCGCATAGACGTCGTGATCGAGAAATAACCTCATCGCACCTATGCAATATGAATATCTTCGACCTGCACCACGTCAATCGCATAATGGATGCAAGCACGTATGTCGGCTTCTTGAAGGTCGGGAAAATAATCAGAGAGAATGGTCTTAAACGAGATCCCCTCACGCACTAATTCGAGAACGTCAACCACGGGAATACGGGTTCCTGCAACACAAGGCTTGCCAAAGTGAATTTGCGGATCAACCGTAATCCTAGCTCGATAATCTCCATTGTTCATACCGCTTAGACTCCAATGTAATTTTGTCCCATGTTTGCGGGCTAGGGTCTTCCCCTGTTTTCAATCCCTAGGTCAAAATCTGATTCCGCAAAAACTCCAAGGCTGGTTTCCAAAGTAATCTTGATTATTTCAAGCAAGATACCCTACAGCTAAAACAGCGTCAAACATATCGTAGCGGTTCTTATAGTCCGGCCCCCAAGCTCCGCAAGCTGCTCGGCGGAGCGGAGTCATTGATAGTTCAATCTGAAAACGACACCTTTCCCAACGCCCCAAACTAGTGCAGATTATAAACTTATAGACCGCAACATCTCACTCCAACCCAAAGCCCAGTCCCATGCACTTACCCATCCTCCGCACCGGCCAGCCCTACACCAGCCTCGACCGCCTCGCCGTCGCCCACATAGCCACCGGCCAACCCTTGGCCCAAGTCAGCCAAGCCAACCGAGGCCTAATCGCCCGCGACTTAGCTGCCCAAGAGCGCAACCGCCAAGCACTACAAACCCTCACCATCGCCGAACTAGTCGCCATCTGCCAACAGGCCGCCGACCTTTTCTTGCACGCCGAGCTGCCTTTAGGCGACGACGGCCAAACCCCGGACGACTACGTCGAGCAAGTCTCGGCCACCACCGGCCTGCCGCAGTCGCTGGCCCGCGCCAACATGGACAAAATCCACCGCGTCGGCGTCGAAATGCCCGCCGTACTCAGCGGCCTGACCCGAGGCTTAGACCTAACCGTCCTCGACGACGGCCCAAGTCCGCTCCACTTCGCGTCCCATGCCCAAGCCCTCGGCTGCATCCTGCCGAGCAACTCCCCCGGCGTCCACGCGCTATGGCTGCCAGCCATCCCGCTCAAAATTCCGCTGGTGCTCAAGCCAGGCCGCGAAGAACCGTGGACGCCCTACCGCATCGCCCAATCCCTGATCGCGGCCGGCTGTCCACCCCAAGCCTTGAACTACTACCCAACCGACCACGGCGGCAGCACCGAAATCCTGCTCCGCTGCAATCGCTCGCTGCTATTCGGTGGCGGTCCTACCGTCGCCCCTTGGCGCGACGACCCTCGCGTCCAATTGCACGGACCAGGGCGCAGCAAAATCATCATCGGCGCGGACAAAATCGACCAATGGGAGCACTACCTCGACCTCATGGTCGCCTCAATCGCTTCCAACGGAGGCCGCTCCTGCCTCAACGCCTCTGGCATCTGGGTACCCGCCCACGGCCGCGCAATCGCCGCCGCCCTCGGCGAGCGCCTGAGCCAAATCCAAGCTCGTCCCCTCGACGACCCCCAAGCCCAAATCGCCGCCTTCCCCAATCCCGCCGTAGCGCGCCAGATCTCAGCCCTAATCGACGGCCAAATCGGCGACGCGACTCAAGACACGGCCAGAGGCCAAGGCGAACGCATCGCCGAGATCGGCGGCTGTACTTTCCTCAACCCAACCTTGATCCACACCCCCGACTGGCAACACCCACTCGCCAATACCGAATACCTCTTCCCCTTCGCCTCGGTAGTAGAAGTCCCACAAGAAGAACTCGTCACGCGCATCGGCCCGACGCTGGTGGCTACCGCCCTCACCGAGGACGAGAGCCTAACGCGCCAACTGCTCGCCGCGCCCCACATCGAACGCCTCAACCTCGGCCCGATCCCCACCCACGAAATCGCCTGGGATCAGCCGCACGAGGGCAACCTCTTCGACTTCCTCTACCAGCAACGCGCCTTGCAGCGCAGAGCCGGATGACCCCCTTCGACTTTGATCCGTCTATCCGCGTAGTTTTTGGTGCCGGAACCCTCGACCAGTTAGGCGATCTCGCTAGCGCATTGGCCGGCCCCCGCGCCCTACTCGTAACCGATCCCGGCCTCATCCAGGCCGGCCTCGCCGAACAGGCCCAACATGCACTACAAAACGCCGGCCTAACGACAACCACTTTTTCCGCCGTAGGAGAAAACCCCACGACCGAACACGTAGCCGCTGGCGTCCGCCACGCCCGCGCCCACGGCCCCATCGACCTGATCGTCGCCTTGGGCGGCGGCAGTGCTATGGACTGCGCCAAGGGCATCAATTTCCTGCTGACCAACGGCGGCCAAATGCAGTCCTACCAAGGCTACGGCAAAGCCACCCAACCCATGCTGCCCTCCATCGGCATCCCCACCACAGCCGGAACGGGCAGCGAGGCCCAATCCTACGCCCTAATTACCTGCGCCGACACAGGTATCAAAATGGCCTGCGGCGACCGCAAAGCCCGCTTCCACATCGCCATCCTCGACCCAAACCTGCTATCCAGCGTCCCCCAGCGCGTCCGCGCCGACGCCGGTATTGACGCCCTCGCCCATGCCGTCGAAAGCTACGTCTCCACCCGCCGCACGCCGCTCTCACAAATGTTCGCCCGCCAAGCCTGGCAACTGCTAGCGCCTCACTACGAGGCAGCCGTCGCCGATCCCCAAAACGCCGCCGACGCCATGCTCTTAGGTGCCCACCTAGCCGGCACTGCCATCGAAAACTCCATGCTCGGTGCCGCCCACGCCACCGCCAACCCCCTCACCGCCCACTACTCACTCTCCCACGGCCGCGCCGTAGCCCTGATGCTGCCGCACGTAATTCGCTTGAATGGTCAAGCGGTGGACGATTTGTACGGCGAACTTTGCGCAGACATCCAACTCAACGGCAGCGCCCTCGCGCTCGCCGCCCATCTCGAAGACCTATGCGCTATGGCAGGGCTACCGCGGCGACTCGCCGATTGTCAAGTCGCCGCAAGCGATCTACCCGCTATGGCCCAAGAAGCCGCTGGACAATGGACCGGTACCTTCAATCCGCTTCCCTTGCAAGAAGCGGACTTTCTACGGCTTTATAAGACGGCGTTTTGATGAAAGAAAAAAGGAGAGGAGTCGCCCCTACCGATACTGCTTCGCCTGAGTATTGAACATCTGCGCGTACCTGCCGTCCTCGGCCATGAGTTGCTCATGACTCCCCTGCTCGACAAGCTCTCCCTGCTGCAGAACGAGGATGTGATCGGCCATGCGTACGGTGGAGAAGCGGTGAGAGATGAAGATAGCCGTGCGGTCTGACGTGAGCTCGGCGAAGCGCGAGAAAACATCGCGTTCGGCAAACGCATCGAGAGCGGCCGTGGGCTCGTCCAAAATAAGAACCTCAGCCTCTTTCATAAACGCACGACTCAGCGCAATCTTCTGCCACTCGCCACCAGATAAATCAACTCCCTCGTCGAATTCCTTTCCCAGGATCGTGTCGTATCCCTTCGACAGCCCCTTGATGAGATCCGAAGCACCACCCTCGTATGCCGCGCGTTCGATCCGGTCATCATCGTCCAACAGATCCACTTGACCAAAGCCGACGTTCTCCTTGGCTGAGAGGTCGTAGCGAACAAAATCCTGGAAAATTACCCCGATTTGGCGGCGCAGGCTTGCTAAATCGTATTCCCGCAGATCTCGTCCATCCAAGTAAATAGCGCCTTCCGTGGGATCGTAGAACCGCGCCAAGAGCTTGACGACGGTCGTCTTACCAGCTCCGTTCTCCCCGACAATGGCTACCGATTCGCGCACTCTGAGAGTAAAAGAGACATTTTTTATCACATACTTGTCGGAGCCTGGATAGCGGAAGGAGACATTCCGAAACTCAATACTCTGGGTTAGACGGTCGGGGACTGGTGCAGGCGACGCGGGCGGCGGTGCCAGCGCCCCTTCAACTGAGCGAGGGTCGAGATCGAGGAACCGAAAGAGAATCCCGGCAAAGATCGTATGCTCGTAGAACACCCCAAGATCCCTGAACAGCCTAGAGAACCCAGACCGTCCCTGCTCAGCAGCCTGGAACGCAAGGGCCACGGTGCCCACACTGATATGGCCACCCACGGCTCGCACCACGGCGTAAGCCCAGATGGATGCCGTCCCTATCATCGTAATCAATCCTAGGAGAAAACCGAATCGTTCCTCGGCGAATCGGAGGCGAAATGTTTCCTTGCCGAATAACCCCCAGAAATTGTGGAATCGTCTCAGCAATTCCTCGTGCAGTGCGAAGATGCGGATCTCCTTGACTGCCTCGCGAGAGCCGAGTAGCCGCGACATGTATTCTGCCATGCGCCGATTACTGGCCATTGCTCCGACCAATGCGAAGCGCTTTCCGGCGTAATGACCGCCGACGATCACCTGTGGTGCCGCAGTGATGAGCAGTATTATTGGCGCTGCCCAATGCACTGCGAGCAGCACTGCCAACATGGCTGCAAGTCCGGTCAATGAGGAGACGATTACTAGGGACAAGACGGCGAGGTTGTAGGCACGGTAGCTACTTTCACTCCTAGCCTTCTCCATTTCATCGAAGAAGGCCGGGTTCTCGAAGAAGGCAAGGTCGAGCCGAGCCGCCTTCCTCAGGATCAAATACTGGCTGTGCTGGCGGACAAGGTACCCGACTTTTGCCTGCAGCCCATTCGCTGCCGCTCCACATAGAGATCCCAGAATCCAAACGCTGAAAACACCAGCAACCGGTATTAGCAGCCCAATCCAGTCCACTGCGGCTCCATCCCCATTACCCACGGCGCTGATTACGTTATCGATGACAATCTTGGTGATCCAGACCTGCGCGGCCGGGACCACCGCACCGAGCATGCTTACTCCGAAGGCCAGGATGGCATTCAGCCCAGCCGCATCCCAAACTAGGCGGATGCACCGAGGGTAATACTCGATTATCTGGGCTATGGCCCGGAGAATCGCGAGTCCTGAGCCTTCCTTATCCGCCATTGCAGTCTACTATCCACTTCCATGTCTGAATGTGGTCAAACGTGATGAGATTGATTGGAGGCAAAGTACGATAAACGCAATTTTCTGTCATCTGCTTGGTGTAATAATTCGGAGAGTGGCGGCCAGATCCTGCCTATCTCAGGCTGGCCCCAGCTCAGGGTATATGCTACTCGCTCAACGCCCCTCTATGTTCTATATTAGAGAGATGGAAAACAGGATCGAAATAGACATCTCGGGATTAACGACTGAAGATATCGAAGAGATAAAACGCCTCGTTGAAGCCAAGCGCCAGGCGAAGACGAATGGCAACAAGGGCCCGACCACAAACGGTCTTGATGAAAAGCCCCCCCCCTTCCCTTGTTCCCCGCTAGGTAAACGATTAGAAGAAATCCGCCGCCAGATCGAGCAATCTGGCATGCCGATGCTATCAGAAGAAGCGTTTGAAGCAGAGATTCGAGCCCGGCGCGGTGAACGCCATCCGTGACGAGGACCTATGTCGATGCCAATGTCCTCATTGCCGCAACGCGCCGAGACGATGAGTTAAACCTGTGCGCTCGCTCGACAAATCCTAGCCGATCCTGACCGCACGTTTATTGGTAGCATTTTCCTTCAACTCGAACTGCTGCCAAAACCCGCAGCTTTTGGCATGGCGTTGGAACTTCAATACTACAATACCTTCTTTGAAGGTTGTGAGATCTGGGTTAATCCGTCGAAACCGTTTCTCGATATAGCCCTTGAGGAAGGACAGCGAATTGGCCTCAGCGCCATGGATGCGCTTCACGTTGCTGGCGCACATTTCGCTGGTGCCGAGGAGTTGGTCACGGCCGAAAGACCGGAAAAGCCTATATACCAGACGAATCTGGTAACGGTTATCTCGATCCGCTGACTAGGCTCCACCCGCCGCTGTGCATCGTCGATTGAGATTTGGATGGGATATGCCCTTCTACTTCCTAGCTCTCCTCCTAGTAACCACGGCCGCTGCCGACACCTACAACACCTTCCGCGGCAACCCCCAACTCACCGGCGTCACCACCTCCAACCTCGCCCCACCCCTAACGCTGCTGTGGGCCTACCCCACCCAAGACGCCATTGAATCCACTGCCGCCATCCACGAAGGCACAGTGTACGTCGGCTCGCTCGACGGCCAGTTCTACGCACTCGACTTGCACACCGGCGCGCTAGCATGGCAGTACCAAGCCGACGGCGAAATCAAGTCCTCCCCCACCATCGCCGACAGCACCATCTACTTCGGCGACGAAGCCGGCACCTTCCACGCCGTCGCCATCCACAGCGGTCAGCGCCGCTGGACTTTCACCGCCGACGCCAGCATCATCTCATCGGCCAACCACACTGGTGATCGCCTCTACTTCGGCAGCTACGACCAGCACCTGTACTGCCTCGACGCAACCACCGGAACCCTAGTTTGGAAAATCGCCACCGAGGGATATATTCACAGTACGCCGGCGTTATATAAAAACCGCGTAGCCGTAGCCGGTTGCGACGGATACTTGCGACTTTTGAATCGCGCCGACGGCACGCAGCACCAGCAGCTTGAGCTCGGCGGATACGTGGCCTCTAGCGCCGCCATCCACGCGGGACGCGCGTACCTAGGCACCTTTGGCAACGAAGTACTAAGCGTCGATTTAGACACAGGAGCAATCCGCTGGCGCTACGCCCACGCGGTGAGGAAATTCCCGTTTTACTCGTCGCCAGCCGTTGCTGACCAAGCAGTCGTCATCGGCGGCCGAGATAAGCTCGTACACGCCCTCGACCCGCAAACCGGCCAACCCTTGTGGACTTTTGCTGCGGGAGCGCGGGTGGATTCATCGCCGATCATCGCCGGTGAGTATATTTATGTAGGAGCCCGTGCGCTCATCGCCCTCGCGCTCGCATCGGGCGCAGAAGTCTGGCGCTTTGAAACGGGCGCAGCCATCGCGGCTTCACCGGCCATCGCCGCCGATCATCTCGTCATCGGAGCTACCGACGGCGTGTTGTATTGTTTTGGGAAAGAAGTCAAACCATGAGTTCACTCGGCAGCGACCCAGCAACTACCCGCGCCGACCGCACCGAAACCGAGGTCGGCAGCGTCTTTGTCTCCAACTACCCGGCCTATTCGTTTTGGAGTGAGGAGGACGTGCCACAAGCACACCGCGCACTCGCCGACCATCCGCATCCCAACACCAAACTCGGCCTCTACCTCCACATCCCCTTCTGCCGCAAACGCTGCAAATTTTGCTACTTCCGCGTCTATACGGACAAAAACAGCCAGCAGATCCAGACCTACCTCGACGCCCTCGCCCGCGAGGTGGAACACTACGCCCAGCAGCCAGCAGTCAAAGACCGGCCACTGCACTTTATCTACTTTGGCGGCGGCACCCCCTCTTACATCAGTTCGCGTCATCTCCGGGCACTAGTAACGCGCCTCAAAGACGCCATGCCCTGGGATCACGCCGACGAAATCGCCTTTGAGTGCGAGCCGGGCACCCTGACCCAAGCCAAATTAGAAGCCATCCGCGCCATCGGCGTCACCCGCCTCAGCCTGGGAATAGAAAATCTCGACGACGAAATTCTGCGCCACAACGGCCGCGCCCACGTCAGCAAGGAAATCTACCAAGTCATGCCCTGGATCCACGCGCTCGACTTCGATCAGGTCAACGTCGATCTGATCGCCGGCATGGTCGGCGAGACGTGGCCGAGCTGGCGTCAGACCGTGCAAAAGACCATCGAATTCGACCCCGACAGCGTTACCGTCTATCAGATGGAGCTGCCCTACAACACGGTCTATTCCAAGGATTTGCTCGCTGGCGACGGCGAGTCGCTGGCCTTGGCCGACTGGAAAACCAAGCGCACTTGGCACGCCTATGCCTTCGAGCAATTGTCCGCCGCTGGGTACGTGCGTTCGAGCGCCTACACCATGAAGAAGACGCCCGACGCCCGCTTCGTGTACCGCGACGCAGTGTGGACCGGCCAAGACATGATCGGCACGGGCGTCGCCTCCTTCTCGCACCTGCGCGGCGTCCACTACCAGAACGCGCCGAATTGGGACGAGTACCTCGCCACCATCGACCGCGACAACCTCCCCATCCACCGCGCTTTTGCCACCAACCGCGAAGAGCAACTCACCCGCGAGGTGATTCTGCAACTCAAATTAGGCGCGCTGGACACCGCGTATTTTCGCACCAAATTCGGCGTCGATATCGTCGCCCACTTCGCCGCTGCGCTCAGCGGCCTGCGCGACGAGGGAATGCTCCAATTCGACGCCAACGCGATTGAGCTGACCGACGAGGGCCTCATGCGCGTCGATCAGCTCCTGCCCGATTTTTACCAAACCCAATACCGCAACGCACGCTATACCTAAGTAGGAGGTACCATTGAAAAACGCGATCTCACTTCTACTGCTGTTGACCGCCGCTGCACAAGCGGCCGACTGGCCCCAGTGGCTCGGCCCCCAGCGCAACGGCATCTCCAGCGAAACCGGCCTCTTCACCGCCGAGCAACCTTTTATCGAAGCGTGGCGCGTCCCGCTCGGCAATGGCTTCTCTAGCATCTCCGTCGCCGACGGCCGGGCCTTCACCATGTTCGCCCAAGGCGACGACGAGTTCGCCATCTGCCTCGACGCCGAAACCGGCGTGGAAATCTGGCGTCACCGCACCGGTCCTTACTACAAGGAAACCCAAGGCGGCGACGGCCCGCGCTCAACGCCCACCGTCGATGGTGAGATTGTCTATGTACTTGGTGCCACCGGCAAGCTCTTTGCACTCGCAGCCGCGAGTGGCACGCCGATCTGGGAAAAGGACTTGGTCACCGAGTTCAGCAGCCAAGTGCCGAGATGGGGGTTTAGCACCTCCCCATTAGTCGAAGGCGACCTGCTCCTAGTCGAAGCCGGCGGCCACGACGGCAACTTTGTCGTCGATATGGCCATCGACCGCACAACCCCGGTCACCGCCGTAGCCCTCGACAAAGCCACCGGCGCAACCGTTTGGACCGCCCTCAACGAAAAGATGAGCTATTCATCGCCCATCGCCTTCACTGCGGCCGGCACCCGCCAACTCGCCTATTTCACGGCCTATTCGCTTACCGGCCTAGCGCCGGAAGACGGCCGCGTTTACTGGCGCTACCCTTGGAAAACCCGCTACGACGTCAGCGCGGCGACGCCCGTTTTCATCGCGCCCGACCGAATTTTTATCTCCACCGTCAACAGCAACGGCGGCACGGTCTTGCAAATCAAGGGCAACGGCGACAGCCTCGCCGTCGAGCAGGTCTGGCAAAACAAAAAGATGGAAAACGAGTTCGGCACCTCGGTCCTCTACGAGAACCATCTCTACGGCTTTGGCGGCTCAATCCTCAAGTGCCTCGACGCCGAGACCGGTGAAGAAAAGTGGAAGACCCGAGGCTACGGCAAGGGCACCCTGCTCATCGCCGACGGCCACCTCATCATCTTGGGCGAACAAGGCAATCTCGGCCTAGCCGAAGCCACGCCCGCAGGCTTTGTCGAAAAAGCCAGTTACCCCGCCTTCGACAGCCGCTGCTGGACGGCCCCTTCACTGGCCAATGGCCGCCTCTACATGCGCGACGAAAGCGAAATCGTCTGCCTTAATATGCAAGGAGCGACCCAATGAAGAAGATATTGGGAGCAGTTCTAATCCTCGTCTTATGCGCCTTGCCAGCCGTGGCCCAAGATTGGTCGCGCTGGCAATCCACGGGTTGGCCGCAATGGCTCGGCCCCGACCGCAACGGCATCTCGTCGGAGACGGGCCTATTCGGCGACGAGCCGTCGTTTAAGGAGTCTTGGCGCGTCCAAGGCGGCAAGGGCTTTTCCGGCCTGTCCGTCGTCGGCAATCGCATCTATACGATGTACATCCACAATGGCGATGAATACGCGGTCTGCCTCGACGCCAGCAACGGCGAAGTGCTGTGGCGCACCCGCACCGACGGGATGTTAATGGAACGGCAAGGCGGCGACGGTCCGCGCACCACCCCCACCGTGGACGACGGGATGGTTTATGTCTCCAGCGCCTACGGCAAACTCTACGCGCTCGACAGCCAGACCGGCTCCCCAAAATGGAGCCACGACCTAGCGAGCGAATTTGGCAGCAAGAGGCCCCGCTGGGGATTTTGCCCGTCGCCCCTAGTCGCAGGAGACCTAGTCCTAATCGAAGCCGGTGGAACGGGCGGTCATTCGCTGATAGCCTTTGACAAAATTAGCGGCGACGTCGCCTGGAAAACCGGCAGCGACAAGCTAGGTTACTCCTCTCCTATCACCACCACCATCGGCCAAACACACCAAGCAGTGTTTTTCACCGGCTACGGACTGATCGCGGTCGCGCCGCAAAACGGCCAAGCACTGTGGAAACACCCCTGGACGACTAGGCACAACGTCAATGCCGCCACCCCGGTTTTCATCCCACCCAATCGCTTCTTTATCTCCTCCGGCTACGGCACGGGTGCCAGTGTGGTGGAGGTCTCCGCCACAGACCGCGGCTATAGTGCAAAGGAGATCTGGCGCAATAAGGAAATGGAAAATCACTTCGCCACCTCCATCTACTACCAAGGGCACCTCTACGGGTTCGACGGCTCGATTCTCAAATGCCTCGACGCCGCGACCGGCAGCGAAAAGTGGAAGGCCCGAGGCTACGGCAAAGGCACCTTGATCGTCGCCGATGGCCACCTCGTCATCTTGGGCGAACGCGGCAATCTCGGCCTAGCCCAAGCCACACCCGAAGGCTTCGTCGAAAAAGCCAACACCCAAGTCCTCCGCAGCAAGTGCTGGACGGTCCCCTCACTCGCCGATGGACGAATCTACCTCCGCGACGATAAGGAAATCGTCCGCCTAGACGTGGTGGGGACAGCACAATGAGCACCGTGCGCACCGCCCTGTTCGCCCTCGTCTTGTGCGCCCTGCCGGCCTTGGCCCAAGATTGGTCGCACTGGCAATGGACGGACTGGCCGCAATGGCTCGGCCCTCACCGCAACGGCATCTCGCCAGAAACGGGTCTGTTCGGCAAAGCGCCCTCTTTTAAAGAGTCCTGGCGCGTCCATGCCGGGCAGGGATCTTCCGGCCTGTCCGTAGTCGGCGATCGTCTCTATACAATGTACATCCACAGTGGAGAGACATACGCCGTCTGTCTCGACGCCCGCAACGGCGAAGTGATGTGGCGCACCCGCACCACTGGCAACGATCCCTCGGAACGGCGAGACCGCCGCAGTCCGCGTGCCACTCCCACGGTTGACGGCAAGATGGTCTATGTATTCAGCGCCCTTGGCAAACTCCTCGCGCTCGACAGCCAGTTCGGCACCCGACGATGGAGCCGCGATATAATGCTCGAATTCGACAACGTGAGTCCCGGTCGAAGCTTTGCAGCGTCGCCGCTAGTCGAGAGGAACCTCGTCTTAATCGAAGCAGGCAGTAAGAGTGGTCATTCGCTAATAGCCTTTGACAAAGCCAGCGGCGAGGTCGCTTGGACTACTGGCAGCGACGAGAGGGGCTATTCCTCTCCCATCATCGCCACTATCGGCCAAACGCGCCAAGCAGTGTTTTTCACTGGCTACGGGCTGATCGCGGTCGCGCCGCAAAAAGGCCGGGTGCTGTGGCAATATCCTTGGATAACCAACCAATCCACCAACGCTGCCACCCCGGTTTTTATCCCGCCTAATCGCTTCTTTATCTCTTCCAGCTCCGGTATGGGCGGCACTGTGGTGGAAGTCACCGCCACAGACGGGCGCTATGAGGTGGCCGAGGTCTGGCGCAATAATAACATGCAAAACCACTCCGCCACCTCCATCTACTACCAAGGGCACCTCTACGGTTTCGACGGCTCGACCCTTAAATGCCTCGACGCCGAGACTGGCGAGGAAAAGTGGCAGACTCGGGGCTACGGCAAGGGCACCCTAATCGTCGCCGACGGCCACCTTGTCATCTTGGGCGAACGCTGTAATCTCAGCATAGCCGAAGCCACGCCCGCAGGCTTCGTCGAAAAGGCCAACACCCTAGTTTTCCGCCGCAGCAGATGTGAGACCGTCCCCTCACTCGCCGACGGCCGGTTTTACCTCCGCGACGATAAAGAAATCGTCTGTATAAACATAAACTTGGTAGGAGCAACTCAATGAGAAATGTCCGTGGCATCCTGTTAATTTTTGCCTTGACGGTACCTACGCCCTTCGCCCACGCCCAAAGCGCCGACGACTCACTCCACGTCGTCGATGAAACCATTGTCACCGGCTCGCGGCTGGCCATCCCCCGCGCCAACGCCATCGCCACCAAAATGCCATTACCCCTGTGCAAGACCCCCTTGAGCGTCGGTATCGTCCCCCAAGCCCTGATCGAGACTCAAGACGGAGCGACGCTCAGCGATGCACTGACCAATGTCAGCGGCGTCGGCGTCCACACCAATTTCGGCGTCCACGACCTGTTCTACCTGCGCGGCTTCGACTCGCTTGCCAACGGCTTGGTGCTCTCCGACGGCGCACCCGAACCCGAGGCGACCTTCTACCAGCTCTACAATGTGGACCGCGTCGAGGCCCTTAAAGGCCCCGGTGCCTTCCTCTACGGCGGCAACCCGCTGTCGGGTACCATCAACCTCGTCCGCAAACGACCAGACCCAGCGAGCGACTTCACCCGCGTCAACGCTTCCTTAGGCAGCTTCTCCACGTACCGCGCCACCCTCGACGCCGGCCGCGCCCTACCCGACCAAGGTCTCGCCCTGCGGCTCAACGCCCTATGGCAGGACGCGGAAAGCTACCGCGATGACAAAAACAGCTCGATCGTCGCCGTAAACCCAACGCTGCGGCTGAACCTCGGCGAGCGCTCGACGCTGCACCTCGACTTCGAGTACTTGACGAGCGAACATCAGTCCGACTCGGGGCTGCCCATCGTTGGCGGTGCGCTGCCCGATGTGCCGCGCACCCGCTCATACCAGTCGCCCTTCGACCTTTCCGAACAAACCATCCTGCGCTTTCGCGCCGATTATGAATGGCATATAGCGTCTAATTTCACTCTGCGCGACAAACTCTACTACACCAGCCTCGACTGGCCCTCGCAGGGCACCCTCTTCAATGGAGCCTTTCCCAATGCGACTGGCTCCCTGGACCTCGCCCGCACGCTGCTCGACCTCGACGACCAGCAGCGGATCGTCGGCAACCAACTCGAAGGCCTGCTGGAATTGCAAACCGGCGGAATCGAACACCAGCTTCTTTTTGGTTTGGAAGTCGCCAACCTCGCAGACGACTTCACCCTCGACGTGGCATTGCTTTCGTTCGTCGATCTGTTCACACTCGACTCGACGTTGCCGCCGAGCCTGGCCCCCTTCATGCCAGCAGAAGCCGGGACCGATTCCCTCGTGGTCCCCTTGCCTGACCAAGCAACCGCCGCCCAAGCCACCGCACAAACGCTGGCACCTTACTTTGTCGATCGCATAATTTTCAGCCCCCACTTCGAGCTTTTGCTTGGAGGCCGTTTCGACCGGATCGACTACGAGGACGACCTCACCGCTACCCAGCGCGAATATCGGCAGCTAAGCCCGATGGTAGGCGCAATTTTCGCTCCGACTCAAACCTTTTCGCTCTACGCCAATGCGGGCCGCGCCTTTGCCCCGCCTTCTTCTCAAGTCGTCGGCGACCGCGACCCCGAGGAAAGCACCCAATACGAAATCGGTGCCAAAGCCGCGCTGCTCGACGACAATCTCAGCGCCAACCTCGCCGTCTTCAACCTCGACAAAGAGCACATCGCCATCCCCGACGACAACGGCATCACCCAGCAACTCGGCGACCAGCGCACCCGGGGCTTAGAGTTGGAACTGGCAGCGCGTCTAGCCCAAGGCTGGTACGCCCAAGGCACCTATGCCTTTTTAGACGCCGAGCTAACGCGCTTCAACGAAGCCGTATTGGTCCCCACTGCCGACGGCTTCGTCCCCCAGATCTTTGACCGCACGGGCAATGTGCCAGCCTTCGCCCCCGAGCACCTAGCAACGCTGTGGGCCGCCCGCGACTTGGGCGCAAACCTCACCTTGGCCGCCGGCATCCGCTACGTCGGCAACCAGTTCGTGGCCGAGGACAATGTCTATCAGATCGACGGCGCGCTGACGCTCGACTGCGGGCTGACCTACCGTCAGGGTCCGGCCCTCTTGCGGATAAACCTCAAGAACGCAACCGGCAGCGAATACGAGACCCGGGGATTCGGTGCCGCCTCGGTCATCCCAGCCGCCCCTTTCTCCTTTAAGGCGACCCTAGGTTACTCGCTGTGAGCAACTGCGAACATCTCAGCCGCGACGCGCTGGCCGAGCACCAACTCCAACGTCTGCACGCCCTGCTGGGCCAAGTGCTGGCGACTAACGCATTTTACCGCCAGAAACTCAACGCGGCCGGGATCACGCGGGCCGAGGACATCGCCACTCTCGACGACTTGGCCTGCCTCCCCTTTACCACCCGCGCCGAGCTTTCTGCCGACCAAGTCGCCCATCCGCCCTATGGCACCAACCTCACCTATCCGCCCGAATGCTACACCCGCATCCACCAAACCTCCGGCACCACCGGTCAGCGCCTGCGCTGGCTCGACACCGCCGAAAGCTGGGACTGGTGGGGCCACTGCTGGGCCCAAGTCTATCGCGCCGCGGGCGTCAGCGACCGCGACCGTATCTTTTTCGCCTTTTCCTTTGGCCCCTTCATCGGCTTCTGGAGCGGGCACCAAGGAGCCAGCCACATCGGCGCGCTGATCGTCCCCGGCGGCGGCATGTCTTCGGCGCAGCGCCTAGACGCCATCGTCGAAAACGAAATCACCGTCCTCGTCTGTACACCAACGTATGCCTTGCACTTAGGCGAAGTTGCCCGCGAGCGCGGTCTCGACCTCGCCGCCAGCAGCGTTCACACCACCATCCACGCCGGTGAGCCGGGCGCAAATCTCCCCGCTACCCGCGCCCAGCTCGAGCGCACTTGGGGTGCTCGCTGCTCCGACCACGCCGGCGCCACCGAGGTCGGCGCTTGGGGTTTTGACTGCCGCGAACAGGCCGGCTTGCACCTCAACGAGGGTGAGTTCATCTGCGAGATCGTCGATCCGCAAAGCGGCACCCCCGCCGACGAGGGCGAGCTAATTATCACCAATCTCGGTCGCACGGGGATGCCGGTTATCCGCTATCGCACCGGCGACCGCGTCGCCCTCAATCGCACGCCCTGCGCCTGCGGCCGTACCTTCCAGCGGCTTCAAGGCGGCGTCATCGGCCGCCTCGACGACGCCTTGCTCATCCGCGGCGTGGTCGTCTATCCCAGCGCCATCGAAAACGTCGTGCGCCAGTTTCCCGCAGTCACCGAATTCGCCGTGGACGTCCACCGGCGCAAAGCACTGGACGAGTTGGAGGTGCGCCTAGAACTCAACGGCAATGCCAACGACACTGCCGACCAAGTAGAACGCGCCCTCGCCCACCGGCTGGGCCTGCGCGCCGCCATCCAAATCGCCGCGCCAAACACCCTGCCGCGCTTTGAACTCAAAGCCCAACGCTTCACCGATCACAGGAGCGACACGTGAGCGACCAACTCCAGTTCACGTTTTCTTGTATATTGAAAGGGCGTGCAATTTGATCCGCATCAATGGTACACCCAATTTGAGGGGCGATTATTCGCGTGAAACCAACTGTGTACATTGAAACTAGTATTATTAGCTACCGGACCGCTCTACCAAGTCGAGATTTGATCGCCGCAGCGCATCAACAGATAACTCATGAATGGTGGGAGCGCGTCTTACCGCAATGCGACGCCTTTATTTCTCCTGTGGTCTTGGAAGAAATCGCTCTCGGCGATCCCGATGCCGCTCAACGGCGTCAGCAGAGCGTCGCAGTTTTTTCTGTCGTCGAGATTGTCCCGGAAGTCCATGCCCTTGCAGCCGCGTACTTTGCAGGCATTCCCCTGCCGGATAAGGCCCAAGCAGACGCCTATCACTTGGCGCTCGCTGCTTGGCATGGGCTCGATTATCTCGTATCGTGGAATTGTACCCACATCGTCAGTGGCCGCGTCCGTATGGTAGTTGAACAGGCCAATGTGGAATTTGGCATACGGACCCCAATCATCTGTACCCCAGAAGAACTTATGGAGGTCGCCTAATGGAACAGGATCCGCTCCAAGAGCTGCGTACCATTCGCCGCAACATAGAACGCGCCTGTGAGGCCCAAGGGCAAACCTATGCCGACTATCTGTCCGAGGTGCAAGGCAAATATACAGAGCGTCTTATCCGGCGTGGGCCAAATCCACGGCTCAGAGCGAAAGCACAAAAAGCCACAGACCTAGGAGCGATTCGCGGTCAAACGTGAGCGACGTCATCGTCATCGGCGGTGGCCCCGCCGGCAGCACCGTAGCTGCCCTCGTCGCCGCAACCGGCCGCCAAGTTCGGCTCTTCGAGCGGGAGCAGTTCCCCCGCTTCACAATCGGCGAGTCCCTGATGCCGGAGACTTACTGGACCTTCAAACGGCTCGGCGTGCTCGACCAGCTCAGAGACAGCGCCTTCCCCCGCAAGCACAGCGTGCAATTTTTCGGCAAGTCGGGACGCGGCTCGACGCCCTTTTACTTTTCCGACACCAACCCCCACGAAAGCGGAATAACTTGGCAAGTCTTGCGCGGCCCATTCGACGAGATGCTCCTCGACAACGCCCGCGCAAAAGGCGCTCAAGTACATCAGGGTGCCCGGGTCCTCAAAGTCCTGTTCGATGGAGACCGCGCCACCGGCGTGCGCACCAAGCTCGCCGATGGCCAAACCCGCGATTTTGCCGCACAAGTCGTCGTCGATGCCACTGGCCAAAGTGCGCTAATCGGTCGCAAGCTCAAGCTGACCCAGCCCGAGCCTGAACTGAAAAAGGCTTCGATCTACACCCACTATCGCGGCGGCCAGCGCGACGAGGGCATCGACGAAGGCGCGACCTTGATCCTCCACACCGAGAACCGGGATTCCTGGTTCTGGTACATCCCCCTGCCCGATGACAAGGTCAGCGTCGGCGTGGTCGGCGCAATCTCCTACTTGGTCCAAGGCCGCCGCGAAGACGCGCAGACCATTTTCGATCAAGAGCTGGCCAAGTGCCGCCCCATGCAGGAGCGCCTACAACACGCCGAGCAGCTCTTTCCGGTCAAAACCACCAAAGACTTTTCCTATCGCGCCAGCCGCATCGCTGGCAAAGGCTGGGTGCTGGTCGGCGACGCGTTCTGTTTTCTCGATCCGATGTACTCCTCGGGCGTGTACCTAGCCCTCAAATCCGGCGAGATGGCCGCCGACGCCATCGCCGAAGCCTTTGCCAAAGGGGACTTCTCTGCCGCGCAGTTGGGCGGTTTCGGCCCGGAGCTAGTGCGCGGCATGGAAGCGGTGCGCAAAATGGTGTACGCTTTCTACTCCAAGGACTTCAGTTTCGCCGAATTCCTCAAGCGCCATCCCGAATGCAAACAGGGAGTCATCGACGTCCTCAGCGGCAACCTCTTCAGCGAACGCGTCGAGCCTATTTTCGGGCCGATGAGCGAGGTCTGCCCGCTGCCCGCTGCCGTCCCCTTAACCCCGCAACCTTCAGGAGCAACACCGTGAACACTACCGTCCGTCGGCTCCTCTACTTGGGGCTTCTGGTCCTCTATCTCCTGCACAACGACCTCTGGCTCTGGAACGATCCGCGTATCGTCTTGGGGCTGCCCATCGGCTTGCTCTACCACATCGGCTTCTGCTTGGCCGCTACCGGGCTGATGGTCCTGCTGGTCAACTACGCCTGGCCGTCCGAGCTGGACGCAGAGGACGAGGAGCAATCGGCATGACCACGATCATCATCTTATGCTACCTCGGCCTAGTACTCTGCATCGGCGTCCTCTCCAATCGCTTCTTTCGCGGCACCGGCGAGGACTACTTCGTCGCCAGCCGCTCCATCGGCCCCTTCCTGCTGCTGATGTCGCTGTTTGGCACCAACATGACCGCGTTCGCCATCTTGGGAGCCTCCGGCGAAGCCTACCACACGGGTATCGGCGTCTTTGCCCTGATGCCTTCGGGCGCGGCCCTGATTATCCCCACGGTCTTCTTCTTCATCGGCACCCGCGTCTGGGCGCTCGGCAAGCGCCACAACCTCCTCACGCAAGTCCAGTACTTCCGCCGCCGCTGGGACTCCGACGGCTTGGGGCTCCTGCTCTTCGTCGTCATGATCGCGCTGCTGATCCCCTACCTGCTCATCGGCGTCATGGGCGGCGGCATCACCCTCGCTCAAGTCACTAAGGGGCAGATTCCCCAGTGGGCCGGCGGCCTGCTGGTCTGCTTGGTGGTACTGGCCTACGTCAGCTTCGGTGGTATGCGTGGCACCGCCTGGGCCAACGCCTTCCAAACGCTGGTCTTTATGATCTTGGGCGGCGTGACCTTTTTTGTCATCGTCGATAAGCTAGGCGGGTTGGACAGCGCGCTGGCGAAAGTCGCGGCCGCGCACCCCGAACTGCTGATCAAAGGAGACAATATCAGCCCGATCAAACTGCTAACCTACACCTGCATCCCGCTGTCGGTCGGTATGTTCCCCCACCTTTTCACCCATTGGCTCACCGCTAAAAGCGCCCGCACCTTCCGCTGGCCGCTGATGTTCTACCCGCTGTGCATCGCCATCGTCTGGATCCCCAGCGTGCTCTTGGGGATCTTCGGCAGCATTGACTTCCCCGGCCTCAAGGGCGCGGCCGCCAACTCCGTGCTGGTCAAGATGATCGACCTACACGCTCCGGGTGCTCTAGCCGGTCTGCTCGCCGCCGGGGTCTTTGCCGCGATTATGTCCTCCCTCGACTCGCAGGTGCTCTCCATCAGCAACATGTTCACCCAAGATGTCGTCCGCCACTATCGCAAGGGCGACGAGTTGAGCGAAAAGGCCCAAGTCCTGTGGGGACGCCTCTTCGTGATCGCCATCTTCGCCGTTACCTACGTGCTCTCGCTGGTCTCGGCCCGCAGCATCTTCACCCTCGCCGTCTGGTCCTTCACCGGCTTTGCAGCGCTCTTCCCGGTAGTCGTCGCCGCCCTGTTCTGGAAGCGCAGCACCAAGTACGGTGCCTTTGCCTCCGTGCTCACCGTGGCCGCGCTGTGGTGCTATTTCTTCTTTCAGGGGTGGAAAATCCCCGGCTATACGGTCGTCATGACCGGAGTAATGCCCGTGGCGGTGATCCTAGCCGCTTCTGCCGTGGCCATGATCGTCGGCTCGCTGCTGACCAAGCCACCGGCCAAAAGCACCGTCGATAAATTCTTCTAGCGATGCGCGTCGCCTACATCACGGCTGGTGCCGCCAGCATGTACTGCGGCAGTTGCATCCACGACAACGCGCTCGCGGCCGCCCTCTCGCGCCGCAACGCCGATGTCGCCCTGATCCCGACCTACACGCCGCTGCGCACGGACGAGGAAAACGTCTCGCTCGACCGCGTCTTCTACAGCGGCGTCAACATCTTCCTGCAACAACAGTGGTCGTTTTTTCGCCGCACGCACCGCTTCTTCGACCGCGTCCTCGACTCGCCGTTCCTGATCCGCACCCTCGTGCGCCTTGGCTCCTCTACCAACGCCCGCGACCTAGGGCCGCTCACCGTCTCAATCCTCGCCGGCGAGGAGGGCAATCAACAAAAGGAACTCACCCGCCTCGTCGCTTGGCTCCAGCGCGATTTCAAACCCGACCTCATCCAGCTAACCAACGCCATGTTCGTCGGCATGGCCCGGCAATTAAAAGCACAATTAGGCGTCCCCATCCTCTGCGCCCTTCAAGGCGAAGACCTGTTCTTAGACGGCCTGCCCGAACCCTCGAAGACCCAAGCCCTAGACATCCTGCGTCAACGTGCCCAAGACATCGACGCCTTCATCGCCCCGTGTGCGTATTACCAAGATCACATGGCCGAATACCTACAGATACCGCGCACCAAAATCCACGTGGTGCCGCTCGGCCTCAACCTGACCGGACACGGCCAAGAGCCACCGCCCACCGACGGCCCCTACAAAATCGGCTACCTCGCCCGCATCTGCCCGGAAAAGGGCTTTCACCTACTCGTCGATGCCTTCCAGCAGTTAAAAGAACAACCCGAGTTTGCCTCCCTGCGCCTCAAAGCCGCCGGCTACCTCAGCACCTACGACAAGCCCTACTTCGCCGAGCAAGTGCAAAAAATCCGTCGCTGGAGGCTGGCCGATTCGTTCACCTACCACGGCGAGGTTGATCGCCGCGAAAAGATCCGCTTCCTCTCCTCGTTGCATGTCTTCTCCGTGCCCTCGGTTTACGCCGATCCCAAGGGTCTGTCTATCCTCGAAGCTTTAGCCAACGGCATTCCGGTCATCCAGCCCGACCACGGCGCGTTCCCCGAACTGATCGCAGCCACCGGCGGCGGTCTCCTCGTCACACCCCATTCCTCGGAGGCCCTAGCCAACGAACTCGCCGCCTTGCTGCGCGACGAAAAGCGGCGACGCCAACTCGGCCAAACCGGCCAAGAGGCGGTCCACAGCCGCTTCCACGCCGACGCCATGGCTGCGGGGACGCTCGCCGTGTACGAGCAGTATCTGTAGATTGAGCTATTGCGTAAGGTTCGTTAATAAGCGTTGACAGTGTAACAGAACGTGTTACATTTTTGTAGAATGATCGCAAGTTTCAAGCATAAGGGGCTTGTCGAACTTTTTGAACGGGGTCGCAGTCGCCGAGTGCGTTGGGATTTGCAAAGGCGTTGCTTACGTCGTTTGGAAGTTCTCGATCAAGCGAAATCATTGACAGACTTGAATGTACCGGGATTCAACTTTCACGGTCTGCAAGGCATACCCAAACGTTATAGTATTCACGTCAACGGCCCGTGGTGTATCACGTTCGAATGGCAAGATGGTGATGCACTCAGGGTCAATCTTGAGCAATATCATTGAGGTGACAATGGCTGAATATTCCGTCAACCGTCCGTTGAAACGTGCGCCTGTCCATCCAGGTGAGATTCTGCGTGAAGATGTATTGCCGTCACTTGAGTTATCGGTTAGTGAAGCGGCTCGACGACTCGGTGTTTCGCGTCAACAATTACATCGCGTTCTGGCTTGTACGCATCCGGTTACAACAGAAATGGCCCTTAGAATAGGAAAACTCGTCGGCAACGGTCCGGGACTCTGGTTGCGCCTGCAACAAGCTTGCGATTTGTGGCGGGTAGAGCAGCATTTGGAAGACGAACTTGCAAAAATAAGACCCGCAAATTTGACGCACTCCCAAAGCTAAAGCGTTACTGGCGTCAAATCTTCCCTGCGCTGACAAATTCCCGTAAGAGCGCCAAGAAAGCCTCCGTCGCCGGCGAACGCCGGCGCCCCCGGTGCTCGATTAGGCCTATTTGGCGTTTGGCCAATCCATTGACCTGTATAGCGCGTACTTTCCCTACGGCGACTTCTGCCTCTACCGCCACCTCCGGCACCAGCGCAATACCCAATCCGATCTCCACGTAGCGCTTGATAATCTCGATCCCGCCGAGGCTCATTTCGATCTGCAACGCCAAGCCCTCTCGCTGAAAAACCTCGTCGAGTAACTGCCGACTAGTGCTCCCGCGTTCCAAGACCAGAAACGGATATTCGGCAAGCTGTTTGAGCCTTATCCTGCGCCTTTTGCCCAGCGCGTGGTCCGGGGGACAAATAAGCACATCCCGCCGCTCAAAGAGCGACTCGCTGACCAAGTCGCGGTGCTTGACCGGCAAGGTCGCCAATCCGAAATCCACTTCGTCGTTGAGCACTAGGTTGCTCACCTCCGGCGACATTCGATTGCGGATGTCCAACTCGACCGCCGGGTAGCGGGCGCGGAACTCGGCGAGCACGCTGGGCAAAACATAGGTGCAGTTGGTATCGCTAGTCCCGATTGCCAGCCGTCCACGCAAGACCTGCTTGAGCGCCGCAATATCGTCGCGCGCCTTCTCCAGTCGGGAGAGAACCGCCTTCGCATGAGCAAAGAGGATCTCGCCGGCTGGCGTCAGACGGAGCTGCCGCCGATTGCGCTCGAGCAGGATCTCGTCCAGTTCGTTCTCCAATGCCTTGATCTGCAGGCTGATGGCCGGCTGAGTCAGAAAGAGTTTGTCGGCTGCCCGCGTAAAGCTCTGCTCGCGGACGATTTCGTAGAAACTGCGCAATTGGTGGAGGTCCATTCGGCGTCCTTATTTATATCAATTATCCTAAGAATAAGATATATAAATTTTTATTATTCTACCATTTCGCTTATCGTTAGGGGCGTCAACCAATTCACTCTTGAGAAATCCCTTGAGAACCACCAACTCTCCCCTATACATCTCCGATTTGGACGGCACTCTGCTGCGCAACGATACTTCGCTATCTCAGTACAGTAAGGACACCCTCAACGCGCTGTTAGATCAGGGCCTGCTCTTCACCGTGGCCAGCGCCCGCAGCATAGCCTCCATGCGCCACGTGCTGGCCGATTTACCTCTGCGCTTGCCAGTGGTCGAATTCAACGGTGCCTTTGTTTCCGATCTGGCCAGCGGGCAGCACTACCTGATCCGCGCCCTGCACCGCGACATTTTGTCCGAGTTGTGGCAACAAATAGCCGACGCTGGTTACACCCCCTTTATCTCGACCTACGACGGCACTGCCGACCGTCTCTACTACTGTAATATCACCAACGACGGCATGGCCTGGTATCTGCGGAATAGGCAACTCCACCAAGACCCGCGCCTGTGCTATTTAGCCGACTTGCAAAGCGGCCTCGACGACCAAGTGGTCTGTCTCACCGTTATCGGCCCAGGACCGGAACTGGAGAAATTGGATGAGGCGATTAACCATCGACACGCCAAACGGGTCCAGACCCATTGCTATGAGAACCAGTATTCACCTGGCTGGCACTGGCTGACCATTCACGATGCCCGTGCCACCAAAGAGCAGGGCATCCTGAGTATAAAGCGCTTGCGAGGGCTAGAAGATTGTCGTCTAGTCGTCTTTGGCGACCAACTAAACGACTTGGACATGTTCGAGGTGGCTGACGAAGCCCTAGCCGTGGCCAACGCCATCCCCGCTCTTAAGGAACAAGCTACTGGGATCATTGATACCAATGAAGAGGACGGCGTGGCTCGCTATATAAGCTCCCATTGGAACGGAACACCAAAATGAAGGAGTCTAATCGCCCATGAAAAAGCCAGTCTCTTTAAATGGAGGTTCTATGAGCGCCATCATCGTCGTTGACGCCTTCTGGGGCGATTCGGGTAAAGGGAAGGTCGCCGCCTTCCTCGCGCAAAAACACCAAGCCGCCTACAGCGTCCGAGCTGGAATCGGCACCAACGCCGGGCACAGTATTCTCTTTGCCGACGGCAGCGAAATCCGCACTCGGCAGTTACCCTGCGGCTTTCTCCATCCCGATACGCAACTGCGCGTCGGCAGCGGCGTCGCCGTCGATCCCGAGCAGTTCTTCGCCGAACTAGACCAACTAGACCCGAGCTATAGGCTGCGCGAGCGAACCCGCGTCGATTACCGCTGCCCGCTGATCCTGCCCGAGTACCGCCAACGCGAAGCGGCCGACAGCTTTCTGCAGGAACACGGCACCACCGGCAGCGGCAGCGGCGTCGCCCGCGCCAAATTCGCCCTGCGCAAAGCGCGCCAAGCCCGCGACGAGCACGTCCTCGCGGATTACACCGCCGACGTGGCCCGCGAACTCAACGAGAGCTGCCTGCGCGGTGAAACCATCGTCGTCGAGGGCAGCCAAGGCACCCACCTGTCGCTAGCCTTAAGCGATGACTATCCCGACTGCACCTCGGACAACTGCACCACCGCCGCCTTTGCCGATGACGTCGGACTCAACTGGCGTCATATCGCAGAAGTCTGCTTGGTCGTCAAAGCACTGCCCAGCCGCGTCGGCACCGGTCCCCTACCACTGCAATTGACGCCAGCGGAGGAAGACCGCCGGGACATCGCCGAATACGGCGTGACGACCGGGCGACGGCGGCGCAAAGCCTCGGGTATCTCCTGGCCCCATTTGGAAACAGCCGTCCTACTCAACGGTCCCACCCAATTGGCCTTGACCTTCTGCGACCACCTCGACCCCGAGG
The DNA here is from genome assembly GCA_022826515.1 of Candidatus Latescibacterota bacterium. The sequence goes on along the minus strand of JAJDUT010000087.1, from coordinate 62,503 downwards.
TCGCCGACGCGCGCCACCCCAGCGCATTGACCGCACCTGTCCGATGCCTCATCGACGAACTAGAGACGCGATTCAACATTCCCGTAACGCTCTGCGATTGTGGCGTGCATTTCGAGAACCTCATCGAGATCGCGTGACCTCTCGACAACAGCGAGTCTCCTAGCCACATTATGGGCGAACGCGCAAGCGAAAGGATTATCCCATGACTTGGCTCGTCTTCGCTCTTCTCACCGTCTCTTGTTGGGGCCTCTACGGCGTCCTGCTGCACACCGGCCAGATCGCCATGGCCGACCCAGTAAACGGCCGCTACAAAGCCTTCCTCTTCGTCGGCTTGGCCTACCTACTCACCGCGGTCTTCGGCTCGCTGATCGTCCTAGCCTACAATGGCGCGAGTTGGATCTATCCGGCCAAGGGCGTCTTCTGGTCCACCGCCGCCGGCATTGCCGGAGCCATCGGCGCGTTGGGCGTCCTGCTCGCCTTTGGTGCCAAGGGGACGCCGGCCGTGGTCATGTCCATCGTCTTTGCCGGTGCCCCCATCGTCAACGCGGTCGTCGCCGTGCTCGTGCATCCGCCCGCTGGCGGCTGGGCGGCCGTGCGCTGGCCCTTTGTCCTCGGCATCGTCTTGGCCGCTATGGGCGGCTACCTAGTAACATTCTTCCGCCCCGGCAACTGACGTGTCCGTCGAATTCCGCACCCGCCGCCGCGTCGAGTGGGCCGACACCGATCAGGCCGGCATCGTTCACTTCGCGCGCTTCTTCGTTTTCATGGAAGCCGCCGAGCACGCCTTCTGGCGCAGCTTGGGCCTGAGCGTCCACAGCGAATGCGACAGCGATATCATTAGCTGGCCCCGCCTCGCCGCTGAATGCGAGTACTTCCGTCCCGTCTCCTTTGAAGACGTCCTCGACATCCATGTACACCTCGAAAAGCAGGGCGAGAAATCCCTTAGCTTTCGCTTCAACTTCCACTGCGACGGCGAACAAATAGCCCAAGGCCGGATCAAGATCGCCTGCTGCGTCTGCAATCCGGGCGAGGCCATCCGCGCCATCCCCATCCCGGACTTTATCACGACTCGACTGAGCTCGCCGAAGTCCCGCAAACTGGCGGCGCACGACTCGACTGAGCCCGCCGAAGTCCCATGAACACAACCCCAGCCCTCGCCGCAACCGACGTCTGCAAGCACTTCGCCCTCGGCGACCAGACCGTCGAAGTGCTGCGCGACGTCTCGCTCCGCGCCGAGGTGGGCCAGTCCCTGGCACTTATCGGTCCATCCGGCTCGGGCAAGAGCACCTTGCTGCACCTACTCGGCACCCTCGAACCTCCAACCTCCGGCCAAATCGCTATCAGCGGTCAAGACCCACTAGCCCTCCCCGAACCGCAACTCGCCCGCTTCCGCAACCAGCACATCGGCTTCGTGTTCCAAAACCACCACCTGCTGCCCCAGTACTCGGCCCTCGAAAACGCCCTAATCCCCACCCTCGCCTTTCCTTCGGCTGAGCTCAGGCGTTCGGCGAGCTCAGCCGAGCCGTCGAAGCCCCAAGCCGACCGGCGCGAGCGCGCCCGCGACCTGTTAACTGCCGTCGGTCTAGCAGAACGCCTGCACCACCGCCCCGCTGAGCTGTCCGGCGGCGAGTGCCAGCGCGTGGCTGTGGCGCGCGCCCTGATCAACCAGCCCGGTCTTTTGCTCTGCGACGAGCCTACCGGCAGCCTCGACCGCCAGATGGCCACCACCGTCGCCGACCTACTCTTCACACTGCACCGCGCCGAGCAAGCCGCCCTCGTCATCGCAACCCACGACCTTGAGCTAGCCGTGCGCTGCGACCGCCGCCTGCAACTGCGCGAGGGGACGTGCGTCGAAGTCTGATCTACTACTGGCGGGTTCACCTAGGGCTGCTGCTGGGGACCGCTGTCGCCACAACCGCTCTGACCGGCGCACTCCTAGTCGGCGACTCCATGCGCGGCAGTCTGCGCGATTTGGCCTTAGAGCGCCTAGGGCACATCGACTACGCACTGCTCGCCGCGCACTTCTTCCGCAGCGACTTGACCACCGAACTGCCTGGAGGCCACGCGCCCGTCATCCTCCTCAACGGCAGCGCCCGCCACGCCTCAACCCAAGCGCTTGCCGCTGGCGTGCAAATCCAAGGCGTCGACGCTCGCTTCGCCGCGCTCTTTCCCGAGAGCGGCCCCGCCTTGCGCGACGTCCTCAAACCAGCACCCGGCCAGCCATTTCCCTCGCTCGTCGTCAGTGCCTCCCTGCAACGCGCCCTCGGCCTTGAACTAGGCGACGCGGTCCTGCTCTCGCTAGAGCGCCCCAGCCCAACCTACCGCGAATCCCTCTTTGGCCGCCGCGCCACCGACGATCTCGTCACCACCCTGCGCGTGGTGCTCACCGGCGTCTTGCCCGACAGCGGGGCGGGGCGCTTCGGCCTGCGATTGCAGCAGCATCTGCCGCTCAACGCCTACCTCGACCTCCAAGTCCTCCAACGCGCGCTCGACCAACAAGACCGCGTCAACGCCCTACTCATTGCCGCGCCCAACAGTCAACACCAAGACCTGCAACGCGCTCTCGCCCAACACCTGAACCTTGCCGACCGCAAGCTGAACCTCGCGCTGCACTCCAACTACATCGAACTCACCAGCACCCGCTTCGTCCTCGACGACTCGACCCGCGCCGCGGCCTTGGCCAGCGCCACCGCCCAACAACTCAAACCCGCAACCTTCTCGACCTATCTGGCCAACGCCATTGAAAGCAACGGTCGCCAAGTCCCCTACTCAACCGTTACCGCTCTCGACGATCCTACCGGCCTCTACCTCGCAGACGGACGGCCCGCGCCACCCCTCGACGCCGACGCCCTCTACCTCGACGCTTGGACAGCCCAAGAGTTGGCCGCAACTCCCGGTGATTCGATCTCCCTGACCTATTACGTAGTCGGCCCGCGCCATGAACTCCGGACCGAGCAGGCTCACTTCCGCCTCCAAGGGATTGTGCGGATGCGCGGCTTGGCCATTGACCCGACCCTGACGCCCAAATATCCAGGGTTGCAGGAAGAAGGCGATATATCTGCCTGGGATGCGCCCTTCCCCATCGACATGGGGCAAATTCGCCCGCAGGACGAAGCCTACTGGGATCAGTACGGGGCCGCGCCCAAAGCCTTCGTCGCGGCCCATACGGGACAGCGCCTGTGGGGCAGCCGCCACGGCGCGCTGACCTCCATCCGCTTCTATCCACCCTCGTCCACTCGCTACCAGCCAACGAGCAGTGAGCTTGTCGAACTGCGGACCGCCATTCGCCAAGATCTGGTGAATCGCGTGTCTCCAGCAGCGGCCGGCTTCTCCTTGCACCCCGTCCGCCAAGAGGCCCTGTTAGCATCAACCGGGGCCACGGACTTCAGCGGCCTCTTTATCGGCTTCAGCCTCTTCCTCATTGCCGCGGCCGCATTACTGGTAGTCTTGCTGTGCAAGTTCGGCCTCGAACAACGCGCTCGCGAAGCAGGACTGCTGCTCGCCACCGGCTACCCGCTCGCCGCGGTGGGCCGACGCTTCTTGGGCGAGGGCATCGCCTTGGCCGCGCTGGGCGCACTGCTCGGCCTAGCCGGTGCCCCCCTCTACGCCTATTTGATGCTAGTCGGCTTACACACTTTGTGGTTGGAAGCTATCGGCACGCCCTTTCTCTCCCTCCACGTTAGCTGGCTCAGTCTGGCGATGGGTTATCTATCCACCTTACTGCTGGTCTCGCTGGCGCTGTGGCGCACTGTGCAGCGCTTCCACCGCCTGCCCGTCCACACCCTACTCGCTGGTGCCCTCGACACCGCACCGCGTCTCCCAAGCCGTCGCAGTGCCATCCTCGCCGCACTTGGTCTGGTTATAGCCCTCACCTTGAGCATCCTCGCCAGTATGGCCGACGCAGCCACGGCCGCCGCGCTTTTCTTAGGCAGCGGCACCTCGGCCCTGTTGGCGCTATTGGCCCTGTTCGCGATATGGTTGCGCGCTCCAACAGCGAGCCGCCTCAACTCCAGCCTCGGCCTAGGTCTCCTCAACAGCACCCGCCAACCAAGCCGCAGCACCCTTTGCACGTCCCTCGTCGCCTGCGCTACCTTTGTCATCGTCGCCGCTGGAGCGCACCGACAGGTCGAATGGGCAGACGATCCGGGCACGGGCGGTTTCGCACTCATCGCTGAGGCAGAAATTCCCCTGCACCAAGACCTCAACAGTGCGGACGGCCGCTTTGAGTTAGGTCTATCAACAGACTTGGGCACCGCGCGCTTTTTCCCCTTCCGCGTCCTGCCCGGTGACGACGTAAGTTGTCTCAACCTCTACATACCCCAGACCCCTCGTGTCCTCGGTGCCCCGGCCGAATTTGTCCAACGCGGCGGCTTGCCCTTCCGGCAGACCCTCCCCCTAACGCCAGACGAACGCGCCAATCCCTATCGGTTGCTCCAGCGCGATTTGGGACCAGGCGTCATCCCAGCTATCGGCGACTTTAATTCAGCGCAGTGGATTTTGCACAAGCGTCTGGGCGACGACATCCCAATTGCGGAGGGTGTGTCCGTGCGGTTAGTCGGCCTGTTGGACGGCAGCCTGTTCCAGAGCGAATTACTCATTGCCGAGGATCGCTTCGCCGCGCACTTCCCCGAACGCGAAGGCTACGGCTACTTCCTAGTCGAAACGGAACAACCCGCCACCGTCGCCACCGTGCTCGAAAGGGATCTAGCAGCCTACGGCCTCGACGCCACCTTGAGCGCCGAGCGCCTCCGAGGCTTTCGCGCCGTCGAAAACACGTACCTGGCGACCTTTCAGACGCTGGGCTTGCTCGGGCTGCTCTTGGGAACTTTGGGTTTGGGGATCCTCATCCTGCGCAACGTCTTCGAGCGCAGTGGCGAGTTGGCGGCCTTGAGCGCCTGTGGCTTTCGCCGCACCCGCCTAGGGGCAATGCTGCTCTACGAGCACGGCTTTCTCCTGCTAGTGGGCGAAGGGATAGGCAGCGTCGCCGCCCTTATCGCCGTGGCCCCCCGCCTTTTCGACCCCACGCCCTTGCCTTGGGTCTCACTGGGCACCTCGCTCGGCTTGGTCTTCGCTGCTGGCCTGTTGGCGTGTGCTGTCGCTAGTCACTCGGCCCTGCGCCGCCCCTTGCTAGCGGCCCTGAAGGCCGAATAGACGTAGGGGGCGGTTTGCAAACCGCCCCCTACTGACCGATGCAGTACAGGTGCGACTCCGTCCGCAGGAAAATCCGCCCCCCGGCAATGGCCAGCGACGACAGCGTATAGGCCCCGTCGAGTTCGTTAGTCGCCAGCACCTTGTACTCTGGTCCGGCCTGGATTACAGTCGTCACCGCATTTTCATTGACCACGTAGAGCTTGCCGTCGGCCAGCACCAGCGAGGCGCTAACCGTCCCTTGGGCCGTACGCTCCGGTCCCCACACTACCGCGCCCGTCTTGGCATCGAGACAGGTGGCCCGCCCGCGATCATCGACCATGTAGAAATAGCTACCATCGGTAACAGCCGAAGGCACGTCTGGTCCGCCCGCCCCCGTCCACTTCCACGCCAAGTGACTCTCGCTAATGTCCCCCGTGCCACCGGCGCGGAACGCTAGCACCGGGTTGCGACGACTCGTCGCGTACACCATCCCGGCAACCGCAACTGGCGATCCGACCACCCGGTAATTCCGCTCCTTGTCCGGATTCAAGCCGCTCGCCCGCCATACCTCCTCGCCGGTGGCCGGATCGTGGCCGGTGACATAGTCCCCGCCGGAGACGACGATTTGCGTCTGGCCGTTGTGTTCGAGTACCACAGGCGTGGTATAGGCATCCGGCGACTCGCCCGGCGCGTCGGTTGGCCGCTCCTGCCACCACGCGACCTCGCCAGTGGCCGCGTCAAAGGCGATCAAGTAGGAAGCATCGTCCGTATTCATTCCGTGCAGGACCTCGACGAAGAGCTTGCCGTCGTAGAGCAAGGGCGAAGAGGCGTAGCCCCACATCAGGCCGAAGTCGCCGTGCTCGGCCTGCAAGTCGTAGTGCCACAGTTCCTCACCATCCATGTCAAAGGCCCGGATCATCCCCGTGCCCGTAACGGCCAGCACGCGCTCGCCATCCGTAACCGGCGAAGGCGAAGTGTTGTTGTGCTTGCGCCAATAGGCATTGCCCTCGGCGAGCGTGCGCTGCCACAACACACTACCATCGGCCGTTGACAAGCAGCCCAAAAGCAGTTTTTCACCGCCCTGAATCTCCTCGCCCGAATTGGGCGACGTCAAAAAGACCCGCTCGCCCCACACCACCGGCGTACTCCCACTCCAAGAGGGCAGCTTCTTGCTCCAGACCACATTCTCGCTCGCGCTCCAAGTCGTCGGCAGGTCCACGGCCTCGCTGACGCCGTTGTGGTTAGGGCCGCGCCACTGAGGCCAGTACTCTTCAGCACCGACGCACAAAGCGGCTAAAAGCAGCAGTGAGACGATTGCGTAATTTTTCATGGTTTACTCCTCTCTGTTATCATCAAAACTGCACTGCAAATCACCAATTGACAAGTAGCGGTTACTGACCGACAGCGTACCCTCCATCTGCTCGCCTTGGCACTCTCGTTGCTAGTCTTCAAAAGTTGACGTTCCCGGTTTTTTGTAGTAACATAAAATAAATGGAATTTGAATTCGATCCGGCCAAACGCAATGCCACCCTGCAAATCCGTGGCTTAGATATGGCCCACGCCTCAGACGTTTTTGCCGGGGCGACGCTGACCGTTGAGGATAATCGCAAGGACTATGGGGAGCCTCGGTACATCACTATCGGGTTCCTCGCCAACCGCATGGTGATCCTTGCATGGACGCAACGCGGCAAGGTGCGCCGGATCATCAGCATGAGGAAAGCCAATGAACGAGAACAAGCCGTATATGGACCTCGATTCCGATAACGACCTGCCGAATCTCGCCACCCCGGAATGGCAGGCAAAATTCGCCCAAGTCCCGGTTCAGCGAGGCCGACCCAAGGCAGCCGCGACCAAAGTTTCCACCACTATTCGGCTAGATCCCGATGTGCTAGCTGCCTTTAAGGCCGATGGCCCCGGTTGGCAGACTAGAATCAATCAAGCTCTGCGGAAGAGTGTTGGACTAGAGTAAGAACGTCATCGCTAGTGGCTACACACGGTCCGACTATTCTAGATAGGACTGGCATACGCGAGATATACTGCCGCCAACCCCACGCTGAGCAAGCAGGTAGCAACGACAAATACGCACATGCGGCGCATATCCTCGGGCCGCCCACCTTCCGGGTCGTTCGCATCGCCCAACCACAAGTCTGTAATCTGCATCCCGTCCTGCCAAATAGGGCCAACCAACCGCCGCTGGAGCGCGCCGGCCGCCGTTGCTTCGCTCCACCCAGAATTGGGTCCCGGAACGAGCGCGTGCTGCTGCCACCCAACCACAAGAGCCTTGCGCGCCGAACAATGCGGCAAAAGAAACGCGACCACAATCATCAATACATACGTCAAACGCGCTGGCAAAAAATTCAACACATCGTCGAGCCGCGCACCACACCAACCAAAACAGCGGTAGCGCGGCGTCTTAAAGCCGACCATGGAATCCATCGTGCTGACGACCTTAAAAAGCACGAGGCCCGGCAGCCCCAAAAGCACGTAGTAAAAAATCGGCGCGATAAAACCATCCACCGCATTTTCGCTCAAACTCTCCATGCCCGCCCGCCGACAAGCCGCCGCATCCATCTTATCAATATCGCGGCCCACGAGCATCGCCGCTGCCTGACGCGCACCGTCCAGATCTGCGGCGCGATCAATGGCCAAGCCGTGTTTGCACAAGTCTTTGAGCGCAATGAGGCTGTACAAGACAAAAGCGTGAAAAAGCCAACCGATCTCCGCGTGGACGCGATACAACACAATCGCCAACGCGCAGATTACACCCACCCAAAACGCCGCCAAAACGCAAAAAAGCACGCCCCCACCGACGTATCCATCTAACCGCAAGCCGCGCAGCACCCGCTCAAAAAAAGACAGCGTCGCACCCACCAAGCGAATGGGATGCAACGCATAGACCGGATCGCCGATAAGGCCGTCGCAAACAACCGCGCAAACGAGCAACAGCAGATCGGGCGCGAGTATGGTCAGGTCCATTTCAGACGCCACCCCAAGGCCAAGGCATCGTACGCAATCGCCAGCCAGTCGCTTTCATTTATCCGCAATTGTTCGTAACACGGCAAATAGGCTTCTGGTTTGGCAGCCAACGCGGTTGCCAAGATGGCGGCTTGCTGACGCAAGACCGGAGCGGCCAACTCCTGCGACAATGTGCCATATCGCACGCGATCCCAAACCGCGGCCAACGCATACGCCGAGGCGGCAATGCGAGGCTCGTACACCACGGACTTGAGATTCTTTTGCAACAGCGCAAAATCGTCCGCGCTCAGGCGCTTGGCCATCGCCGCCAACAAGCACTCCTCTCTCATGCCAAAGCGCCTAAGCGCGTGCACGATGCTGCGCGTATGCGACGGCTCTAAACCATTCTGCCAACGCAAGCCCTCCAGCGTGGCCTTGCGCACGGCTGTACCAATCAATTCGCCTAATTTGGCGTGATGCCCCGCGCTGGTTTTCGGTTTTCTCGTGGAGTCTAACGGAGCGGCAATGCCGTATTGATCCGTGCCCGTGCCTGTTGCCAAATCCTGCGAATAGCGACTCGCAACAGCGAGGTCGCGCAGGGCCGCGGACTTGCCCTCGGTCATGGTCACCACGGCCCGTGCCATTGCGCCCGGGGAAAGCGGCCAATTGACGAACAGCATAGTGTTGATCGTGCCCACATGGGGATCGTCTTCTTCGTGCCACGTTGCCGGATCGCCCGCACATCCCGCATTGCCCTCCACCCCGGCGGTTACCACGGCACACACGCGCAATTCAGCATGCGTTTCTACGACGCAAGCCGCGTAGTTCACATTGGCCGCCGTGCCCATTAGGGCAACTTGATCCGGGGGCCAGTTGTGCTCCGCGCATACGTGGTGATGATAGCCTGCCTCGCCGAGTTGTTTGAGCAAGACAAAGCGCGCGTCGTGCCCTTTGCCCTCGCAACTTTGGTGATTGACCAAGTAGCGAATGTCGTTGCACAACCCTCCGTTACAAGCCGATGTACTCAGCACCTGATGCGGCGTCTGCAAGCGAGCAATCAGAAAGCGCCCCTCGCGCGTCAGGTCGTAACACTCGTGCCGATCAAGAACGTCCATAGCTACATTGGGGTGGGACACGACACCTCGTAGCTCAGTAGTAACCCTTTATTCGCCGCAGTTTGTTGGCTCTCGCAATAAGTTCAGGGGCGGGCCAATCCGCTCTATTGGCCGGCAAGTGTATCTGAGAATCTAAGTAACCACTCAGATCGTCAAGACCGTCTTCGAGTCGCTGGCTTTTTAATTCATCTACCTTCTGTTCATTAAGTCGCATATAGTATCTTGTATCGAGATAAATCAAGCTGTTGTCATAAGCACGGTGTATGGTTGGAGACAGCGCTATGCCATTAGAAACCTCATCTGTCCCTTGGGCCTTTACTGGTACAATGTGGGCGGCATCGACGAGATTGAGTTGCGCTTTCGTCACCGCACAGCGGTTACCATAAGCATCCATAACTTGCCGACGAAAACTCGACTCGCGCGCATAGCGACTTACCGATTCGACTATTCTTTGCCGCTCTTGAGTCAGACTAACTATTTCTTGCGGCTTTATATCCTCCAACTGAGAGGCCCTTAGCAAGAGGTCATACGTTGGAAGATCTCCTCCGTGCTGATGCAGAGAGGCTGCTTTGAATACGTAGTTCAGGAATTGATCGGGACGAATCCCAACGGCTATTTCTTGGTTATCTTTTCGGGAAAAGGCGAGGCCGTCACCAATAGCCGTATAAATAGCCTCGATATCGACCTGAACAGAAGGCGATCCCACTGTGAATATGCGATGTTGCTCTATATCAAAGCCCGCAAACATATCCTTCTCAGCGTGATACCCCATCAAAACAGTATGGCCGTTTTTTAGGTCTTTTCTTGCCCCCATCGTCCGATAGGACTTCTTCACTATCAGTCCCATTCCACATGGCAGCAGGATGGCAAAGGCTATAAGAAGGCACTTTCTTCTTACCTTTAGGTTTGGTCTCAAACCTAAAAAGACTGCCTTCAAGATATTCTTTGACGAGGTCACAACAGAGCCATTTACGCTTCAATCGCTCGGCAACTTCTCCCGTTACACAAGAACCAGCCAAGGGATCGAACACCAAGTCTCCCTTGTCGGTGAGCATCCTAACAAAGTACTCGGGCAATTCAGCAGGAAATCGAGCGGGATGCGGCTTTATATCGTACTCCTTGCAAAGTCGTAAGTAATTGGAATTGCTCTCTGTATTGGGAATTGCGATGAGATTGGGCGGAATAGAAGCACCGTTATCAACGTTAAATTTCTCACTAATATCGTGCCCACTCGGCCTCAGCTTGGCTTTATATCCACTTTTGAGCAATCCCTTCATTGAATTGCTATATGGAACTAGGACTCGGCGATTACTAGCTTTCGGCCAAGGGGTCGGCGAAAGCCACCAGACGCAATTAACCGCATCTTTAACTCGAACTCGCCGTATGTTCACCCACTCGGCTGGTGTAGGCAATTTTGATGGATTCCACCAGAAGAATTCTTGGGCGAGATGAAAATCAAATTCCCGGCAAAGCATAATCAAAAGCTCATAGTGATAAAGTGAGCGAGTTGGCTGCCCCGGGATCCAAGCGCCACCAATATCAATGACTAGAGAACCATTGTCCTTAAGGATGCGTATAAATTCTTTGGCAAATGGTCGAAACCAATCGAGGTATTGATCCGCATCGACATTGCCGTAGTCTTTTTTGCGAACCAATCCAAACGGCGGGGACGTCATAATCAGATTGACGCTTTTATCCTCGATACCTACCATGAGATCGAGAGCATCGCCTAAGTAGATTTTTCCTAAGTCAGTTTTGTGAAATAGTTCCATATCTCAAATAACCTCCTAATTTGAGATAATAAATTAAACTTCGCTCCCTAGCGAATGCCCGGCGCAAACGGCACCCACGGCTCGCCGTACTCGTTGCCAGCCCGATCTCGGCCCCGCGCCAGATACACCGCGTGCGTTGCCTGCGGCCCCGTACTCCGCACTTTCACCGTCGCCGGCATGTAGCGCATGGTGTAGCCGCAGCGCCGCTTGGCACTAGTGTTGGGGTTGGAGCCGTGAATCATTTTGGAGTGATGGATGTGGCATTGGCCCTCTCGGACCTCCAAATCGACGACCCGCGACATGTCAACTTGCTCAGCCACGATCTCCCGTCCAAAGACGTGGGTATTGCGATCAACCTCCACGTAGTCGGAAAAGCCGTGTCGGTGCGAATCGGCGACCACCCGCATACAGCCGTTTTCTCGCGTCGAGTCATCGATGGCCAGCCACACGGTCAGCACCTCGTGTTCGCTGAGCCGCTCATTCCAATACGCCGAGTCCTCGTGCCAAGGCACGCGCTTGCCGTCGCCGGGTGGCTTGCTGATAAAGTGGCTCGACCACAAGACGATGTCTGGGCCGATAAACGCCTCGACAAAATCGAGTACCTCGTCGGCGAGCAGCCACTCGAAAAGCTCAGGATGGGCAAAGTGCGGCACGTCCATAGCTTCGGGTCGTTTCCCCGCAGGCAAATCGGCCAACAAGTCGGCGAAGAAGCCCTGCAAGCGCTGGAACTTTTCAACGGGAAAGAGCGGCTGTTGATAGACGAAATAACCGTGATCGCGATAGAACTGCACGTCCTCAGCGGTCACGTACAGGGGGTGGGAAATGCTCATCGGCGAATACCTTTCCTCGTAGTGGCGATTTCAATATACGGCAATCCACTCACCCGTGCAGAATCGGATGCCCCGCACCCTTAAACCAGCCCCAGTCGAGCACAAACGACAGAAAAACCCCGCAGAAAAACCCCACCACCAGCCCAATGAACAGCGGCTTGAGCCGCTGGTAGAGCGCCACGCCGCCGAGACGCAAGATCAACGCCTTGCAGGCCCACGCCAAAAAGACCGAGAACACAATCCGCTTGACCATCCAGGTCGAAGCTACCGCTAGCCCAACCGGATGCAGAGGCCACCACGCAATTCGGTAGTGCAAAAACGCCAACACCAAATAGCCCACCACCCCACTACCGGCCAAGCCGAGCTTGTCCCAATCAACGGGCGCGGGGTTGCGCGTCTGCTCGGCGACCCAGTCGAACGCTCGGCCTCCTGCACCCCCAGCCGCATTGAAAAACCACGAGCGCAGATTGCTCGCCCCGTAATCGTAACACAAGTAGATCATAAAGCTGGTGGTCGCGACAAAGCTGACCACCACCGCCAAACCAATGGCCAAGGCCAGCCCGCCGCTGCGTCGATGCGTGTAGTAATCGTGCAGCTTGAGCGCGTTGGCTGCCGACGGCATAAAGGTGGATTGCACATCGCTGCACCACGCGAAAGTAAGCGCCAGCGCGACCAAGTTCTGCGGCCCCAAGGCCGAGCCAGCCGCAGCCACGACCATGCCTTGGGCACTCATGGGCGTCGTCAAATAGTGCAGACCCGCTTGCACCACCAGCCGCGTAATGCCCAAAAAGATCGTCAGCGCGGCCGCCAAATAGAAGGCCGCCAAGTGCAGGTCCAAGCCGCTGCGCCACAGCCAGCCAAGGATAAAACACAGCCCGGCCAACCCGCCGCCCACGGCGACCCGATAGGAAATCATCTCGTCGCTGTCGTCGATCTGCCCGGCGCGACCCAACGCAGTGCGCCACACGGCCGCGAGATGACTCCGCGCCATCCACAAGCTCCACCCCACCATCGCCACAAAGGCCCCCCAAGACTGCCACGACAAGGGCGTCCCGCCGTACACAAATGGGTCGGCGCGCAAATTGAAAAGACCCATTTCGGTGATCAGGCCCAGTTGCACCAAGTAGAGCAGATGGAAAAACCAGACGCTGAACGAAATGGCCAGCGGAGCCAGATACATAAACCCCAAGACGGGGAAGTACATCACTAGGTTGATGGGCGGCGCTTGGGGAATGAGGGAAAAGGCCCATTCCTGAAAGACGGGCACTTGCGCCAAGCCGGGATGAAAGTAGCTGGGAACATTGAAGGCGATCAGGCCGAAGGGAACGGCAAAGCCGATCCAAAAGACCCGGGTTTTGAGCGTGGGCGGCAACACCGATCCCGGGGCCTCTTCAGTCAGCATCAAGGCCACTTCGGTCAGGGGGAAGGCCAGCCGCTCGCGCTCCATCCAATGGCGACGCAGTACCACCACCGAGCACAGGCCGACAAAGTATATGGCCAGCACCAGCAGCAGCCACCACAGCAGCGGCGCGGCCCACGCTCCCCACGGAATGGCCAAGTCTTTGCTCGGCAAGCCCTCGTAGAAAAAGCGCATGGCGTCGTGCGCTGGGTCTGGGATGGCCCAATCCGGCAGATAGGGATGGACGTATTCAGCCCACTGGTTGGTCGGGAGTGCGCCGTAATGGGGCTTGGAGATGATGCTGAGGATCAGGCCGACCATGAAGATGGGCATGCCGCTGGCGACCAGCCCCATGATGATGATGGTAATCAACTCGGTCGCGCTAAGGGCGCGTTTGAGCAGCGCATTGCCCAAGACCAGGAAAAACAGCGGCGCGCCCACGGCAATGGGAAAGTACGACCACGTCATTTCCGACGAGCCTACCATCCATATCGAATAGGGGCTGCCAATGCTGATGGCAACGACCAGCCCCAGACCGAGCAACATAGACCGCCAACTCAGGCCGGACCCGGGCAATTCCACGAGGTAGCGGTCGCTGAGATGGGCGAGGTAATGGGTGGGGATTTTCTTTTGCACGGGGTACACTTCTTGGCAAAATTAATGGAGGGCAAAAAAGGAGACGGTGCATCAATCGTCAAGGGACCAGGATGGATGTGATGGGCAGGATGGACAGGATTGGGAGAAAGAGGCCATCTCCGCAAAGTGGACAACCACGGGCGGGGCCGTCCGACGTGGCAAATCACGTAGAAAGGAACTTGTATGCGCGTCGAATTATTTCCCGGCAAGCATTTATTCGTGGACGAGCATCGCATTGAAACGCTTACCGCGGCCAAGCGGGTGCTCAACCAGCCGCAAAAGCATCCACAGCCGGTCATGCAGGCCGAGCGGCCGTGGGAGCAAAAGGGGATTCACCTCGGCAAGGTCTTGTACGACCGCGACCGCCAGCGCTTTCGCCTGTGGTACACGGCGCAGGCCGATACTGTCCTTGGTACGCGGGTGCTGGTGCGAGACAATCCGCCCAAAAATGTCCATGAATCACACATCTGTTACGCCGAGTCGGCCGACGGAGTTCACTGGGAGCGGCCTGCCCTCGACATCGTCGAATGCGAGCGCTATCCGGGCAACAACATTTGCCTGCCTTCGATGCGCCCACCGGGCCGGACCTTTTTGAGCCACCTAGTCGACGACCCGTTTGCCGACGACCCGCAACAGCGCTTCAAGATGATTTACCTCGACCAAGCCGATGAGGACGCTGTCGGCGGCGGCTTGGCCCCAGACCAAAGGCTGCGCTTGCACGCGCACTCGGCCGACGGCCTGCACTGGCACTCCTACCCTCGGGAAGAACACCACGTCGCCCGTCTCTTCGGCGTCTTAGCGTACTTGGACGAAGTGCCCTCTGGCCCCATCGACCCGGACGCCCGCTACATCCTCTACGGGCAACGCGGCTCCCCGTGGAAGACTCGTCAGATTGGCCGTCGCGACAGCAGCGATTTTATCAACTGGAGCGACAACTGGCCGGTGTTGGAAAGCCGCCTCAGCGACACGCCTGGACTAGAGTTTTACCACATGCAAGGGCCGATTATCAACCAAACATACGCCGACCTGTATTTCGGCATGCTCGGCGCGTATTACGCCGACTTACGGCGCAAGTTCGATCCCGCACGCAACGACGGGCTAACCGAGAGCCATCTGGCCTTCAGCCGCGATTCCGTGCGCTGGGAGCACTGGGACGCACCCTTTATTCCGCGCGGCGAGGCCGGGGCTTTTGATTGGGGCGGCGTGTATTGCGAATACCCGGCCATCGGCGACGACCAGCTCTATTTCATGTACACCGGCGAAAGCACGCGCCACGGGATTCCCGGTATGCCGAGCTTTGGCTTGGCGACCTTGCGGCTCGATGGATTTGTCTCGGTCGAAACAGTCGGCTTTATGGAAGGGACGCTCGTCACCCGGCCGCATCACTGGAATGCGGCTGAAGTGCGGGTCAACGTGCAATCGCCGACGGGCGGCTTGAAGGTGCAGCTTCAGGATGAAACCGGACGGGCGTTCGCCGGCTTTGGCGCAGAGGATTGCGAACCCATCGTTGACGACGCTCTAGATATGCCCGTGCGCTGGCGTGGTTCGGGCGACGTGCGCTCGTTGACCGGCAAAATGGTCGCGCTCCAGTTTAGCTTCTTGCCGGAGGACAAGCTGTATTCATACACGTTGCGTGCGGCGAGCTGACTCTGGAGAGAAGGGCTTGCAGCGGTTATGGGCGTATCCTAGCTTTGATTGCACAAGAGACCGGAGAGTCTTATTTATTTTTCTAAACGATTTTATACTCAATTTTTTTATCGGAGGATACAATGTGTGATAATCAAGAGGAAAGGGATTATCCTAAAGGCAGTCGTGCGTCCAAAGTAGCAGACGCTGGTTTGGCTGTCTTAGGTGGCATCTCAGGGATGCCTTTGGTCACAGAACCTTTGAGAATTTTATTGAAAAGGCCATTAGAAGAGAAACAAGAGCGATTCTTCACAGGTATCCAATCTCGGCTGAGTGCTTTAGAAGAAGAAATTTCTTGTTCGCTTCAAAATGAGTCGGATGTAGCTCATTTTTGGCGCTTGTATCAAATTTATATGAAGGAGGGCAGTAAAGACCATCAAGATTCTTTGATTGAATGTGCTGTGAAAATAGCTCTTGGCCGTTATGATTCTTCTGATATTGAGATAAGCGACTTTCTTCTTTTTTTGGAAAATGTTTGCAATGAGTACCATATACGTCTATTGGTATTTTTTAGTATAGAAAGAGATACTTCAAGTACAGTTATGGGATCCCGAATGCCTTTATTACAAGAAGATGAGGTTCTTTCTACTCTTGAAAATTCTTTTATTAAACGTCTTTGGGGCAATCTTCAAGAGATAAATCTAGTGGAAAATGCTGATTTGAACACTCATATGGGGGGGAGTAGCTTGGGATCAAAACAAACGACTGAGAGGGGGGATCGTTTTCTTCAATTGGTGAGGCCGCATATAGAAAATGGATGAGTTTGGTTGGATTTTCATAAGGATCAGCACCTCGCTTCGCAAGCCCAAGCATCCAACCCGTTTTTAAAACCCACGCCCTACATTCGCAATGCTCGATGTAGGGCGTGGGTTTTAGCGGCAAATTCCCTCACCGCCCCAAATTCCTCCCCAACAACTCCCCCATCGCCTCGTCCTCCCCAATATCCTCCCTCCACCCATACGCCGCCGCCACTGCCGCATCAAGAGCTTTGTGCGCGTCGTCAAGCCATTGCGGGCGGGCATTATAGAGGTTTGTCAGCGTCCGCTTCTTCAGCTCTTTTGCCATCGCTTCGTCTCGCGGAACCGGACGCTTTGGATAGCCCGACACCGGCTCGTCCACTCGCTCCACCCATTCAGGCGGATTTAGCCAGCGGTCACGCAGTTCGACTAGTCGCCGTGCTGCTTCGGCGATGGCTATGGCGTGGGGATCGTCTGCATAATTAGCAGCAGGAATGTCGGGCGACAGCCCTTCGGGAAAAGGGAAGGTCTCGAAGGTGGTGGTCGGCGTGTAGCGCGGACGATCCTCTAGGCTGGTGCCAAGCCGCAGCGACCACGCTTCGTGAAACCGACTGTGCAGGATGCCGAAGGTGGTGTCGTCGTCGCGGGCAATGACGATTAGTTGATGATCGGGGCAGATGCGGGCGTCGAGCCACGCGAACAGGCGGTGCTTGGCGACGGTAGGAGTAGCGATGTAACGACGCGATAGGCCGTCGAGCGCATCCCACATCCCCGGCCTCGGCTCAACATGCCGCCACCAATGGATGCGGTAGGCTTCCCGACGATTACATTTCCGCATCGGATAAACATGCTCTTTTGCGTGTTGAAACGGTGCCTCGTAGAGCGCTGCTTCCTCTTGCGTCATGCTCCAGCCAAAATCGACGATCCATTTGCCAGCCGGTCGGCGGGTCAAATCCATGCCATTTACCCACGGCTTGAGAACGTCGGAATTAGGCCGTCCATTCGGATTCGCAGGCTTGCGGAGCCATTCCCGTGCCTGCTCTCCGGGCACATTGAAGGGGCCGCCCTTAGTGTCGCCCATGAACGCAACGCCGATGTTCCGGCATAACCGTTGCGCCTTGGTCAAATCAACGTTCCCCGTCAGATCAGAATGGACCGCATCCACAAACTGGCCATTGAGCCGCCGTTCCAGTTCCACTCCATCATCAGGTCGTGAGAAGCACACCAAAGAGACGCGCACCGCAGTCCCGTCAATCATCCACGGCTCATCACTCCATGCCTCAAAGATCGGCCGGTCCTCAGTCGCGGTCTGCAACGCCCGCCGATTCGCCCCGCCGCGAATGGAGTTGGTCGAAACGAGGCCAGCGCGCTTTGCCTTGCCCGATCCTATGTGCTCGCCGGCCTTCACAAACCAGTAGCAGACGAGATCGGCCTCCGCTGGTACGCGGCCCTCATATACCGTGAAAATGCTCGAAACATAGTCTTCGCCAAGATTGGCGTTGAGCAGTTTTCCTCCCAAAAACGGCGGATTCCCAATCACCACATCCGCCTCCGGCCACTCCGGTTCCTCTCCATTCTCCCCAACAATCGCATCGCGGCATTCAATCGTATCCAACGGCTTCAAGATCGGATCGCGCGCCTCGCCATGCCCATTCCGCCGCATCCACTGAATCTCCCCAATCCACACGGAAACACGAGCCAGTTCCGCCGCATACGGATTGATCTCAATTCCCTTAACGTTGGCCGGTCCAATCTCCGGAAACTCGCGCTGAAAGCCAAGTACCTCGGCTTCCAACTGCACCCGCTGCTCCAAATCCTTGAGCGACTGCAAGGCAATGTATAGGAAATTCCCCGAACCACAGGCTGGGTCGAGTACAGTAAACCCGCGCAGCCGTTGTAGAAACGCGCGCAACCGACGCTCGGCCTCTGCAAGGCGTCGAGTGCGAACAGCCGGTGTCCTCGCGGCCTTCGCCCGTTCCACCATAGCGGCGATCTCATCCTTCACCTCCGCCCACTCGGCCAGCCACGGACGAATCACCACCGGCTCGACGAGCAGCATAATTTTGTCGCGGTCCGTGTAATGCGCCCCCAACTGCGCCCGCTTAGCCGGGTCTAACCCACGCTCAAACAAAGTGCCAAGGATGGAAGGATCGATCTCCGCCCAATCGAGAGCCGCTGCCGCCAACGCCGCGGCAATCTCTTCCCTCTCCAGCGGCAGAGCTACATCATCGTCAAACAAGCCGCCATTGAACCAAGCGACCGGCTCAAAGCCCACATCGCCGCCCTCAGCCATCGCCTGAAACAGACTCCGCGCATATTCGGCGAATTTCTCAGGCTGCTCAAGTGTGCGTTCCAACATCCGCGTAAACATCGCATTGGGCAGCAAGCCCACGTCTTCGGCGAACATGCAGAACACGAGGCGATTGACAAAATGTGCCACAGCCTGCGGATCGTGCCCACGCTCGCGCAACCCTTGCGCCAACTGAGCAAAAGACGCAGCCGCCCGTTCGGTAAGTACTTGCCGCGTTAGCCCAGGCCGCAGCCGCTCCGGTTCCGAAAAAACCCATTTGAGCAGGTCGCGCTTCTCAGCATCAACCAATTCCTCCAGCCCGATCTCGTAGGTCTCGCTGACGCTATTCGTCCAATTCGTGCGAATGCGAAATTGTGCCATATCCGACGCGATCAAGAGCGGTGGATTCTCCAGCGCGAGCGCATACTGCCGAAGCTGCGTAAAAGCAGCATCCAAGTTGGCGCGCTTGCCCTTGTATTCCCACGCAAAATGATGCCGCTTCCACACATCGGCCCAGCCATCACCTCCACCCTCCTGGCTCGCGCCGCGCTCAAAACAATACGCATCGCCCGTAGGGTCGGCCTCAGCCGGCGTTGGCTCGTCGAGCAACCGGCACAAGTCGATAAAGTGCTCTTGCGCGGCAGAACGCTCCTTGAGCTGAGCTGCGCGCCACTTGGCTATGAATTCTTCAGGCGTCATTTCATCCTGCAGCAAGGCGGGTCGGCAGCCGGCGTATAGCCGCGCCGACCCGTTGGTCGGCGGCGACTAGATCGAACTGCGCCTGCAGGTTCAGCCAGAATTGAGGCTCTACGCCGAACCAGTGTCCGAACCGCAAAGCTGTGTCGCCCGTCACCGCCCGCTTTCCCGCGATGATCTGACCGATGCGGTTAGGCGGCACGTTAATCTGGCGTGCAAACGACGTGGGCGTAACGCTCATCTCTTCGAGTTCGTCCTTCAGGACTTCACCCGGATGCCCGGCGCGTTTGAGCATATCCTACCTCCTTTTCTAAACTCTTACACAACCAATCTAGTAAGTTGACAGGGTTCTAGTGATCTATACATATGTATAACTTAATTCAGAATATCAGGAGGTAGTAGCATGACTGCTCTAACAGCCGTTGAATCGGCAACATCCATCGAAGATCCCCAGATACTGCACGGTGATTGCCTAGAAGTGATCCAGTCCGGCAGAGTCAAGGCTGAATCGGTCAATCTGATTTTTACTTCGCCGCCCTATGCCGATCAAAGAAAGAACAACTACGGCGGCATCCATCCAGATGATTATGTGCAGTGGTTCTTGCCAAGGGCGGAGGCACTGAAGAAGAGCCTCAAGCCGGATGGTTCCTTCGTTTTGAACATCAAGGAAAAGGCGGTTGGCGGCCAAAGGCATACTTATGCCCTAGAACTAATACTGGCCCTGAAGCAACAGGGTTGGCTATGGGTTGAAGAATACTGCTGGCACAAAAAGAACTGCTATCCGGGAAAATGGCCCAATCGGTTTAGGGATTCGTGGGAGCGTCTGCTGCATTTCACGATCAACAAGAAGTTCAAGATGAGACAGGAATCCGTCATGGTGCCAATGGGTGATTGGAAGACGGCGCGGCTGCGCAACCTGTCGAAAACCGATTACACTAGGGACGAGTCAAAGAACGAAAACGGCTTTGGCAAAAAGGTCGAAAACTGGATTGGACGCGATATGGCGTACCCGACAAACGTCCTGCATCTATCTACGGAATGCAGCTACAAAGGCCATCCAGCCGCATTCCCACTCTCTCTACCCAACTGGTTCATTCGCCTATTCACCGATATAGGTGATATGGTTCTCGATCCTTTCGCCGGTTCGGGAACCACGCTAGTTGCCGCTAGGGATATCGACCGGGACAGCATAGGCATTGATATGTCCTTGGACTACTGCGATCTAATGCGCGAGAGGTTGTCAAAATAAACCCAGCGAAGGCGGAGACCGACTGCCACGGGGGAAGAAAATAATCACCAACAGGCGGCTTCCGCTCAAGCGCCGCTGGACTTCCCTATGGCTACGGCCTCAGTTGCTCTTCCACGATCCACAAAAAATGCGCCGCCTGTCCAACCTCTCCTCCCACCAAACGAGCGTATTCCCGCGCATCCTCCACCCGCCCAGCCCAAACCAATTCAAACGCCAACGCCTGAAACAAACTCAACGCATAGCGCCGACGAAAATCCTCGGCCAAAAAAGCGCGTTCCAAGTGCAGCAAAGCCAGATCGTGTTCTTCAAGCAGATGATAGAGCTGGCCCTTGACAAAATCGACGAAGGCCGCGCCCACGGCCGGATCGTGCGCGAGAAACCCCGCCTGTTTCAGCGCGGCCCTCACCTCGCCTCGCTGCTCATCGGTAAGCGCCATCCCCTGCATCTTAATGCACCACCCCCACTGCACCGCCGCCCACAACCCGCGCCGCGTAAACGGCACCTCGCGCCGCGCAGCCGCGTAGTGAACCTGCGCCCGCGCAAAATCCCGCTCGGTAAAAAGCTGATCCGCCACCGCCAGCACCAACGGCCCCTGCTGCTTCTGAGTCCACTGCTCAACACCCCGCCGTTCCCCCAGCGACAACCGCTGCCCCTCCATGGCCGCCAGTTGCTTGAGATAGCGCGCATTGTGCTCATTGTATTGGTGCAAGGGCGCTTGCGTGAGCATCGCCCCCATCTTGTTGTACGCCACCACGCGCTCCACCGGCAGGTCGCCCAAATCGCGCCGATACGCCTCCTCACTCCGCAGCAATCCCAAGTCAATGTCCTGCAGTTCGGCGATGCTGTGCAGAACAGTCCGCGCCAACAAAGCCTGCCCGGCAACAGAGAAGTGAACGTGATCCACCATCCACTCCCAACCTACGCCCTGCACAGGCGCAGCGTCCACAAACGCAGCCTCCACATCCGCCAAAACCGCCCCATGTTCTTTGGCGACTGCGCGAATCACCGCATTGTGCGCCGTGGGAGCGCGCCACGGCATAGTGTCCAAATCCCGCGCCTTGCGAAAGGCCCGCTGCGCTTTGGCATCCCGCCCCAACCGCTCCAACGCCCGACCTTGCAAATACCACAACCAAGCATGTTCGCTCGAAAGGGCCGCCGCTTGCTCCAATTGCTGTAGCGCCCCCTCAGCATCCTCCCGCGCAACGTAACCCCGCGTCAATACCTGAGCCGCCTGCTCCACCCGCGCCTTCCGCACCTCGTCCCCTTCTGTCGATCCCACCGGCGCAAATCCCGCGTCATTCGCCACGATAGTACAGAGCACCAAGGGCACTTGCGCTCGCTCGCAGAGCCGACTCACGCGCCGCAAATTGTCGCGCAAATTCTGTTCAGCCGTCGCACGACCGGGATCGCGCAACGGCACCTCGCCGCGCGCAGCCGCCATTTTTATTAAATCCGTCGGCTCGTCCTTTGCCCCAATACTCCCCAGCAATCCATCCACCAAATGCGTCAAATGCAGTTGCCGCAAAAAGTACTCCAGCCGCTGATACCGCCCGGCCCCATACAACCCATAGAATTCATTGTGCCCGGTATAGACGACGACCAGATCCGGCGACAGCACCAACGCATCTTCCACCACCTGCGCCACCGCAAAGCTGGCAATAGAAGTTATGCCCAAATTGATGACCTCCACTTCCCGCTCCGGCCACGCGTCCGCCAGCATCGCCTGTAAAAAAGACGCCGCAGCCAAGCGACGCGGATGGGGAAAACCCTGCACTGTGGAAGCCCCGACAAACACGACGCGATAGCGGTTGGCTGGCGCGGGTTCCACAAAAAAGTGCTCGCCCATCTGACCCGCTGCGGCCAGCCGGCCCTTGTATTGCGCAAAAAATCGCTGCGCATAAAACCGACTCGTCGTGCGCAGCGATTCGCCGGTCGCCTCATCCTCGACCAAGGTCACAACCAACGGCGACGGCCCCAATCCCGGCACGAGCCGCAGCAGGCCCTCGGCCCCCATGACCAAAGCCGCGCCGACCGCTACGGTCGCCAAACGAAAGAACCAGATTCTACTCATCGCTTCGCGGCTTCCCCATCATTGCGTCCACATTCTCCAACGCTTCATATAGATCCTCACGCGGTGCCGCCACCACAGCCTGTTCGAGAACCTCGGCCGCCTGCTGATATTGCCCTAACCCCACATAGACGCCGGCCACATTGCTCCATACGTCAGCGCGTTCCCGCTCGTGCTCTAACACGTTCAGGAGGATGGGCAGCGCGCCGCGCAAATCGCCGCGCATCGCCCGCAGTGAGCCGAGGTTAAACCAAGCCTGCCAATACGTCGAATCGAGCCGCGTGGCCTGTTCGTATTTCAGCAGCGCCAAATCGTAGCGCCCTTGTTGCAAGTAGGCATTGCCCAAGTCGTTGTGCGTGGCGGCCTTGCCGCGCCCATCCATCGGCGGCAGATCCCAATTCACCAACAGCACCAAGAGGGCAAGAACAGCCGTCGGCAAAAGCGCTTGGCGCAAGGGTTGTTGCCGCCATCTCGCATACACCCAGCTTCCCCCGTACGCGGCGAACAGAATCAACAGCGGCACGATCGGCAGGCGATAGCGCGCCGCGACAAAAAAGGAGATGACTGCGAAGCTATAACCGAGAACGAAAAGCACCGGCAGTGTAATACCCTGCCGCCGGATGTACACTATCAGACCCAGCAACGCGAGCGGACTTACCAAGCCAAAGGGAAAAGCCACCCCCCATTTCCACAAGGTACCCGCGAGAACGCTCGAATACTTGCGCCAATAGTACATTTCCTGATTGCGCTCTATTTCATCGCCCCGCCAGAACTGGACGATTTTTGCCGCCAGCAATCCCATATAATCGAAGGGAGCATTCTGTATGTACTCAAGAGCCTGCCTGTAAAAGAATAGGGACTTGGCCGAAGGGCGCGTGATACCTTCTCGCAGCGGCAGAGCAACCAGTTCCTCCCATTCCCATCCCGGGCGCAGAGCGAGCGTCTCCTTGGCGTTCGCGTTGTTCCCTAGGTAGAAATTCACCCCCCCGTTATAGGAGATCAGCACGATGTCGTCGCCGATGGTGTAGTTTCTCAGCGTTACCGGCGCAATTGCCAGCACTGCACCCAGCAGAAAAGCAACGACTACCTGCGCGACCTTTTTCCGCAACCAATAAAACAGCCAGATAGCCACACCCGGGATCAAAGCCGCGAGAATCGCCGCAGTAAGCGAGGCGAGGCCCATTACAAAACCCGCGGCTATAAAAATGGGTCGCGTCGGTCGCTCAACGGCGCGTATCAATAACAAAAGACTTACAAGGGTGAGAAGAGTAGCTAGTCCAGCCGGTAAGAGTCGGGCGTCAAAATAGATCAGCGGCCCGTACACCGCCGCAATGAGGCCGCCGATAAAACCAACGCCTGACCCAAAAAGCCGCCGCCCAACCAAGTACAGCAACACACAGGTAAGACTACCAATTAACGCCTGCGCAAAGCGAGATACGTAGTAAAAGGATTCAGGAAATACGAGCTTGATTACGCCCAAGAAATAAGGATAGAGCGGCGGTTGCCAGAACGGGCCTTGGCCGCGTCTCAACCAGTTGCCCTCGGCTAGGCTGGCCGCCTGTTCGGAATACGTAGCCGCGTCCACCGCCGGCATAGTAAAAAGAGGACTGGCCGACATCTGGGACACATGCACCAAACGCAGACTCAGCGCCAGTGCAAAAACGATCCCTCCCCAATACCAGAGCCGCCTCGTATGGCAAGTTTGAACGATTCGAAATGTAGATCGTCTAGAGCATCCTATTCTGCGTCCATCTGCGTCCATCTGCGGATCGTTTTGTCAATGATATAGGATTGCTATGGGGATCTCAGTCCGACCGTTTTAGCGGACGATCACGTCCCACACCTTCGACATCCGCGCCTTCCCCTCGGGGCCTTCGACGTAGAGCGTAACTGTATAGGTCGTCCCAGGCTCTGCGTACTGATGGATGGGGTGTTGTTCGGTCGAGGTATTGCCGTCGCCGAAATCCCAGCGCCATGAGCGGATATCCCCGTAGGACAAATCCTTGAAAGCGACCAAGCGGCGTTCCATATCAAGGACGGTAAATTCCCATTGCGCCTCGACCGGATCGCGCAAGGCTTTTTCCAGCGGCATCAGCCGGAAGCCGACCAGTTCGGAGGCGTTGCCGTACATGGTCGTCTTGTGGGATAGGTTCCAAAAGCCCTCGAACTCCTGCTGTTTAACCTCGACATCATCGTAGTCGAGAATGCACCAACTCAGGCCGATCAATGCGTCCTCTTCGAGCTGCGACTCCACAGCGCGCTCCGGCCCGTCGGCGGGAGCGTAGTCGAAAGGAGTGATCCAAAATTCGAGCGTGTAGTGCCCGCTGTCGCCCGGCGCAAAATCGTAGCGCGCCGCCGCATTGGCCCAAGGCAACTCGTAGATCCACTGATTGGCACCCCAGACCATAGTCCAAGGCTTGCCGTCGGCCGGGGTCAGGACGTGGTAGTTCTGGGCGTGGACGCCGTGGAATTTGAAGTGGCCGTCGAGGCCCTCCAGCCCATTGGTCTCCTTGTCCTCGCGCAGTTGGGGGATCAAAGGACCGCCGGACAAATCGCCATCGACGACGATCTCCAAAATGTCGTTGTGCAGATCGCGGTGGCTGAAATCCCAGTAGTCGTCGTAGGCTTCGTAGAGGAAGTAGAGTCGGTTTAGCCCCTTGACCCAGCCGACGCGCATGGTGACGTCTAGATCGGTGGTATCAATCGGGCTGTCGTGTACGGTGTCTTTCAACTGATCGATACCAACGGCGTAGTCCGCAGGAACCATGCCCCAGTCGGATACATCCCCATCGACGCGGGGGATTTGATCGGCGGGGAACTGAAAAATTTTGAAGGTGGTATCCGGCCGTTCCAGTGCGGCCGCGGACAGTGCCCACAGCACGCCAACGGTTAGGATCGCGCTGCACTTTTGCATGTGTCAGCTCCTCCGCTCAAATCCGGTTGTCATCGATATAATCCCAGTTGTAGGCTATCCCCAGTCCCGGTTCCTGCGACACGTGTACGCACCCTTCGTCGTCCAAGGGATCGACAATATGATTGAGATGCGGCGGGCTCTCGTCATAATCCCGCCCAGGCCGCAACAGACCGCGCTCGTAATAGCGGCAAGTGGCTTCGGGAGTGGCCGCGGCCAAATGCACATGCGGGGCACCCACCCCGTGTATTTCACATTGCACGCCGTAGAGTTGGCACAAGTTGATGAGCTTCCAGCAGCCGGTGATGCCGCCGTAATTCACATCAATGCGCAACATGTCGCAGGCCCCCTGTAACAGCCACTCGGCTCGCGTAAAGGGACCGCCCTTGACATGTTCGGGGGAACAGATGGCAATGGTGGTCTGCTGCGTCAGGCGGCGATAGGATTCCACCCGCGTCTCGACCATCGGGTGTTCCAACCAGTAGTAGTTCAATTCTTCCAATTCCCGCGCCACCCACAGCGATTCCTCCAAGGTATAGACACCGAATGGATCGAGCATCAACACAATATCGTCGCCCACGGCCTCGCGCACGGCGCGACAAATCTCCACATCCTCCTTGGGAAACCCCGGCAGTTGCGGCGCTGGCTCCCGAGTGTGCGGATTCCAGCAGATGTTAGCGTGTACCTTGAAGGCTTTATAACCGCGCGCTACGCACTCTCGCGCCAGTTCCTCATACACCTCGGGGCCACCCAAGTTCGGGTACGTGCTAGCGTATGCTTCGACCTTGTCGCGGGTGCCGCCCAAGAGTTGGTACACGGGTATGCCGGCTTTTTGCCCGGCCAAATCCCACAATGCGCAATCGACAACGCCTAGTTCGTGTTCGGCGAGGCTGTGGCCAAACGTAGACATCTGATCCATCCAATGCCATAACTTCTCGCGGTTTAATGGATCCTCGCCGACTAGGAGGTTTTTGATGCCACCTTCCATAGTCGCCTTGTTGCCGCCCAGCATGTGCCCTGTGACGCCCTCGTCGGTGGAAATTCTGGTAATCGCACTAGTGCCTTCCACCTCCTCGTTGTCAATCCACACGCCATAGCCCCAGCGCGAGCCAGCACTCCGGCCGCGGTGTTTGGTGCGAAAATGAATGACTTCGACATCAGTGATTTTCATGATTTGTTCTCCTTAATCCTTTTGATCGAATTTATGCCACATTTCTTTGCGAACTTCAGCTACGTCTTGAGAGGTTATTGGCTTCGCCTGATCCCACAAGCCAGTACCCGTATGACCCAATCATTCAGCCAGACGTTGGCTAGGCGACTGAAGAGGCTCAATCATCCGCTCTGTGAACCTCGTTATATATCTCCTCCAAGAGGCGATTCTTATACTTCCAGTGCGAGGCGGGACGAATTGAAGGCTTGGCTTTAGCGTCCAGCCCAGGAATCTTCCGCGTCGCTTCCATCAAAGACATCTTCTTCCCGCGAAACCGAACTCCACTTTTTTCATCTACTACTTCTGCCTCACCCTCAGTTTTTATCGAATTCAAGACCTCGCCGATAGGAATATCTAGATCCTTAAAGTTTAGCCTAGGACCGCGAGATTTTGACACTGGCTCTAGTTTCTCTGTATCTCTAGGGCCTACTTCTGGCGATTTTTCCCTTTCTATGCTTTTCAAGAAATTCCACACCTGATCTTCAGTCGGTTTATGCTCACACAGACTTTCTACTTTTTCTACCACCAAATCTAGCAAAATCTCATCTTGCTCCTCCACCAATTTGTTCCATGCCTCTGGCAAATTTTCCTCAATCAATCTCTGATTGGAGACGTTCCGATAATCGTCTGCGATTGCCTTAGCCGCCCCACCGGTACATACCGATTCGTAGTTCAGGTATCTATTAAGGCGCGATACACTTTCCTCATCATCCACTTCTATTAGATCCAGCGTATATACCCTGCGTTCTTCGTAATTTCCCCGACCGATTGGATGGAAAAATTGCCACTTCTGACCATCGGTGAGAACAGCTATCGGCACCCCAGCGTGAAAAGCATATTTAAATAGCTGTCTCTCTGCCCCATCACTCTGCCCCACTTGCTTAACCTCAATAAAAACCATCGGCTTTAATGCAGGATGGCATAGAGCGAAATCTACTCGCCCATCCGGCACCGGGTATTCGGGAATGACAATTTGTGGATTAAACTGTGGCCAATCCAGCGCGTCAAGTAGGCGACGCACGATGCCCTGTGAAACTAATGCCTCACTTGTAAACCGCTTTCTTCTTAAACCGTCGCGTATGTCGTCAATGTGCTCCTTGAGTGCCATTACCCATATCTCCTTTTCCCAATTGTAGTGCGATAGCACTGATTGTCGAAGTTGAACAGAATGTTGTAAACTGTTCAGGCTTCATCAGTCGATTCTAAAACTCTTCGTTTTAAGTCTTCGGACAACCACATCCCGGCATTTTCAAGAGCATTGAGAAAAGGAGTCACAGATGTGATCATATTTTTTTGCTTGGCAGAAGCCAATAGACCAACAGTGCCAACAACTCGGAGACCACATATTTCGGCCTGATGTCTGGCGTTTAGATCATCCAAAATCACCCAATCAGCATGACCGTCATGTGCAAGAAGAATTACTTCTCGCTCACCAGCCCCAAGTGAGTCCACTGCTTCTGATACAGATCGGAAGTCTATTTGCTGAATCTCAATCCAAGGATAATCGACAAGATCGGGGATGCTGACACCTTGTGCCCTTCCCTTTGCCAACTCTGTGACCACAGCTTCAGGCACGAGTACCCTATCAAATTGGCGGTGGAGCAAAGTCAGTTGGTCTATTCGGTAAAGGTAAAGTAGTGGGGATGTATCGACGCTACAGGTTCTTGGCATGGAAGAAATCCTTTGCCAATTCTTCCGGGGACAGATTGATGGCCGATACTTGGTAGGACTTCAAGACATCCAAAAACGCAATGCGTTCCATACCCGCAAACCGAGCGGCTTGCCCAGAAGACAGACGTCCTAGTTCAAATAATTTGATGGCTATCAGCAGACGTCCTTTTTCGGCGAAGCGTTCAGGCGTTTCGCTGAGAGTTTGCAGAATATCATCTGGACATTCAAATGTAATTTTAGACATTATGCACTCCGTCTGAAAATTTTCTTTCGGCTTCTGCCAAATTAGTCAGCACCTAAATGGTAATGTGCCATACCCCCTACATCTCGTCAAGTAACAGGCTGAACGGGCTTAGAAGTCAGCGAACGCACACCTGCCTATTGGGGCAACAACGTCTCGATATTGTCCTCATATACGACAACCCTGTCTTCGTAGTCCCGCCGCAGCCCCATCAAGAACGCATCTGCCAAGCGGCTTTCCTCGGCGCGTTTCAACAGCGCCCGCGCCCGCTTCGCCGCCGTATCAAAAGGCCCAGGAGCGCTGCCGAAATTCGACTTCAGTACCTTGAATACCGAATAGTACTCGCCGCCCCGAGGCATGGCCTCCGGGCCGACCACTTGGGCGGCCTGTGCCGTCACCGCTAGCGGACCGTACACCTTGCCGACCTCGGCGCTGCGCACCACGTCGATCAATTCTGGATAAAAGGATTGTTCAAAAGCGTGAATGTGAAATGTGCCCTGCGCGCCCTTGCCCACCGTCCGCAAGGTGTATTCGTCGGCGAGCGCCCCCATATCCTCACCTGCCTCGATTCTCGCTTTGATCTCCACGGCCTCTTCCCGAGTTTGCACCATGATCTCCTGCAGCGTGACCTCCTCCGGTGCAGTAAATAACTCGGGCCGTTCGTCGTATAATTTCCTGACCGCCTCCGGTTCGATATGGATCTGATCTTTGACCGCCATTTGTCTAAGTGCCAACAGCAATAGCGCATCTTTACGGCGCTGATACCAACGCACGATCTGCTCTTCGCGGTCCATCCCCCTTTCATAGGCTACGTGCAGAAACAAGATTCGGGGCAACAGTACGTCCTCGGCGAACCAGCGCACTGACTCATCAATGTCGCCTGAAAAACCCATATTCAACTCTTCCGCATAATCCCCAAAGTCCCCCACCGTAATACTGCCGTCGCGAAATTGAAAGAGCACCGCTGCGCGTTCAGCCTCGGTGTACTCTCTACGCCCTGCCGCGACCCACTGCTGCAACTGCTGCAAGGTCTCGGCGTTGTCCTGTAAGTCGATATCGGCCCGCAGTTGCGCCAAGAATGTCTCTATCAATTCGGTCGTCTTTTCCTCTCGCAGCTTGGCCTCCAGTTCGTTACTCGCCGTGGCAAAACTCACGGGCCGGGCGTGCATGACTTGATAGATCCCGAACTGGCCATTGGGCAGGCGGATCGGCTCGGAGTACTCACCGACCGCAAGCGCGTTTATGTATTCTTGCAGGTACATCGGGATGCGCTTGGGGGTCAGGTAGCCGTCCAGTTCCCCACCTTGCGGTGCCGTCGATTTGTGCAGCGATCGGCTGTGCGCCAGTTCGGCGAAATCCCTCCCATCGGCAAGGCTTTGCCGGATCTCATCAGCTTCTGCCTCCGTGTCGACGATGATCAAACGCAGCTTGACCTCGCGCTCCTTGTCCGCCGCCTCGTAGGCCGCCCGCAACTCCTGCTCATCGACGTGGACCTTAGCGAGAAATTCGCGCTCGAACAACAAGCTCAACACCCGTTCGGCTTTTTCCCGCTGTAGCTTCTGCGCCACCTCTGGCACCTCGTCGAGTCCCCTTTTGATCGCTTCTTGCAGGAAAATCTCCTTGTCGATAATCGTCTGCAAATAGTCGCGGTAGCCGTCTAATCCAGACTTTTTCGTCTTTAGCTGCGCTGGCAAGCGCTGTTCAAAATCGATCAGTTGGGAGGCCGTTATCCGGCGGTCTCCCACTTCGGCCAAAACGGGGTCTTCTAGTTCCTCAGCATCTTTTGCACAACCCATAAGTGCTAGGAAAATCCCACTGCAAACCAAGGATAGGTACGCTTTCATAGACTTAGTAAACTCACAATTTTGGGGTGGAATGGATTAAACTGCGACGCAACGGCAGGCGCTAGCGGATGCTGCCATATACCGTCACGAAGGAGAAGGCACCCGTCTCCCGAGCGCTCGGCTGTTCAAAGCGCTCCAGATAGCGCCTGCTCACCCTTATGCCCATCAGGGTTTGCAGGGTATAGCCCAGATACGGCTTGTCAATGGAAAACTGCACGGCAAGCGAAGTTTCATTGAAATCCCCGGTCGTATCGCCGGCGCGCAAGCCAGCGGTGGCCGTCTCGTCTTGGATAAAGTCGCGGAAGATCAGATGCTCGACGCCCAACTGCAACGACACGTGATTCAAAAAGGAACGCCGCAGCAAGAGCGAAGAAATCCCGCTCCAGTCCTGGCGGTCGGCGGTCGAGGCGCTGGTTAGGCGGTCGATATTGTAGGGCGTGTCGTCCATGAAGAGTTCGTGCTTGAAGCGCGGTTGCACCGTCAGTCGGCCCAGCGAAAATTGGTAATCTAGGCGGTTGATCAGCCCCAACCGCCGCGTGTTGCGGGCGATCTTGCGACCAGCGCGGTCGCGAGCATCGGCGTCGCGCTGCCGAATAAATTCGTGGATGAACTTGCCCTCGCTATTGATGCCCTTGTAGGTCTTGCCAGTGAAACCAGCCCACAGCCGATTGACGACGGCATTGCGCATTGCCAGCGGATCCATGACCGGCTGCATCGACCCCGGCGAGTCCAGCGGTCGCCCCAGTTCAGGGCGCGCCGTCACCCACTGAACTACGTCGTCGGCGATGTCGTCCTGCACCAGCTTGAACATGTTGTAAAAAGCAACATTTCCCACCCTTGGAAAACTGCGCTCGTAGGCCAACAGGGCGTAACGGGTCAGGTTCTTTGCACCGGTCGATAAGCGCTTCACTTGCTCTTGCCCCGCCATCCACTTCAGCTCTGGCGTCAGCCACGCCCCCACGTAGGCGTTGTACCCGCGCCGGTCGCGCTTATAGGGATAATCCGGCTCGTCGTCGTTTTCAAAGCGCTCGCCCCAGCCATTGTTGTTCAAGTCGATGGCGAAGACGAATTCCGGCCGATCGACGTAGTGGCGCAAAAACTGCTCTTCGTAATCGGGCATGAAATTGGGGCGTACTGGCGTGTTGTTCTGATTGAAATCGGAAATGAAATCGTTGTTTTCGTCGAGACCGGGGAACACCGCTCCGTCGGCCAACCCCTCCTTGTCGCGCCGCTGGTCGAGACGAATGTCGTTGTCGTCGTTGTCATCGACCAAGTCGTAGAGAAATTCCGACCGCGCCTCTTCGTCGTCACTGTAATTGATCCGCCCGCCCTGATCGACGAGAAACGACGTGGTGTTGTACTCGGCATCCATGCTAAACGCCTCGCCGAACAGGAAGAAGGGATAGAATTCTCTGGCGACGTTGACCATCCAACCCGTGGCCGACTCATCCCCCAACACGCCGGACGCGCTGTGATGCGTCTGCCGCGCGATGTTGGGGTACTGCCGGAACTGATGGTTGACATTGTACTCGCCGTACATCCGAAAGCCCGCCCAATCGTTGACCTCAAAACTGAATCCGAAGACTTGGGTCGCCGTCGGCAGGCCGTAGTCGAAGACGACCCATCGCTGGTTGGAGTTGTCTTGGACATTGCCGTCTGCCCGCACCACGTTTAAAAACTTGGATTGAGCGCCTAGCGGTTCGTTGTCGGTCTGGACATCCGATGTGACATCGATCCGGTAGTCGTTGTTGAGTAGGAAGCGGAACTTCACCGCAGTGATGTTGTTGACCAAGTCGGCATCGTCGATGATGTCTTCCAGCGCCATCACCGCCGAGTCTTCCGTAGAGAAATTGTACCGATAGGTGATCTCGCCCTCGCTACCAACTCCTTCGGCAACGGGAAAGCCATTGCGCGTGGTACCGCCTTCTATCTGCGGCAGAAAACCAAGCTGGCTGCCGACCAGCACGGTGTCGCGACCGCCGATTTGGGTATGCACTTCAATATCTTGGTCGAAAACCGTAGGGCCGCCCACGCCGTCCTCGGGCGAGTCGTCTGTTATGCGGACGATGATCCAGTTGATGCGATTCTCCAGTTGGCCGTTAGTCAGCTTGCCCTTGAAGGGGTTGCCGCCGCGGTCGGATTGCGAGCGGTCGTTGTGGGCGTTGACAAAGGTCGCGCCCAAACGCACGGCGTCGAGAACCTTCCACTCGCTCCTGATGCCGAGCAGGTTGGTAAAATTCTCGGTGACAATGGGAACCCGCACGCCCGGGGCGATCTGATGCACCGGCAGACTAATCCGCGACATCAGCACGGTAGCAGCCAAGCGGTCGGCGGCATAGTCAAACTGCACTCCGTTAAACCTAGTTTTGCGGAACGTCATTGGCGTCAGCGTGGTGTTGATCAGGTCGCCAACGGTCACCCCTAAATAGTGCTGGCCCTTGGTATCGGTGGCAATGAGCAGGTTGCTGAACCACGAGTTGTAGCGCCCGTCCGGTTTGAGCAGGCCCGAACCCCCAGAGCTGGTCGGCTGCCGCTGCCGCCAGTCGTACACCAGCCAACCCTTGGTCAGATAGCGCCCGTACAGGTCATAGAAATAGTCGCCTTCCTGCCCGGGAGAAAAATAGCGCCGATAGGGATCCCTGGCGTAATTGGTGTACTCCCACTGCCAACGGTATTCGGAGACGATTTCCTGCGGCATGTACCAGCGCTTCAACGCGGGCACGAACGCTTCCTGCTGCATGAGTGGGCCGGAGGCGTAATAGGAAACCCGATCCTCCTCGTTGGTCCCCAAGCGATTGCCGTAGTCGGGTTGGGCAGCCGCTGGCACTAGTCCGGTCAGCAGGCAAACCGCCGCCCATCTTGTTAGATCGCGTCGCGTCATTCTACGCCAGCGTACACCGAGATAAAGCTCGTGCCAAAGGAGCGGCTCTCGCTCTGTTTCACTAGGCCATCGTCATTCAACACCACGGCCTCGTCCCACCGCTTGGTATAGCTGACGCCAAACTGAGTGGTGAGCTTGTAGCCGAGGTAGTGGCCGAGGGTCGTCCACTGCACGGCCAAGACCAAGTTGCGGAAATCGCCTGTGTCTTGGGTCGGACCATCGTCCAACAAGGCGTCTTCGTCCAAGACCAACTCGCGGAAAACCGAATACTCCACGCCGCTTTCGAGGAAGGAGTTGTTCAACACCGGCAGCCGCGCCTGCAAAATGCCGATCCCCATCCACTCCTTGCGGTCAGGATCGGCCTGCAAAAAGGCCGTCTGGTTGAGGTATTCGCTTTTCACCTTGGGTTGCAGCACGAACTGGCCAATTTTGCGGGTGTAATCCGCCTTATTGATCAAACCCACAAACTGCGTGCGTTCATTGAGGATGGGCGCATCGCCGCTTTTGAACGCCTCACCCCGCTGGCTAAAGAGGCTGTATTTGAATTTGTTGATCACATTCAGCTTTTTGAGCGGTTCGTAATCGAACTGCACATAGCTGTCATTGACCCAGGTGTCTCTGGCCGGCAGGATGTCCTCGACAAGGGCTAGCGAGATTGTCTGCAGGTATAGCGTCGGCTCGCGGCGCACATCGGGAATATTGTCCGCGACCTTTTTCAGCGAATTGAAAAACCGCAAGCGGCCCCATTGCGGGTGGTCGCGGTCGTACGCGAAAACGCCGTAGGTCGCGTGGCTGCGGCGATTGGAGGATATCTCCTCCTCGCGCAATCGTCCCACCGTCAATCGCGCTTCCGGCGTCAGGTGTTGGCCAACATAGACATTGTAACCCCGGTGATTCCTGCGGTAGGGGTAGTCGGGCAAGTCGTCGTTTTCGAACCGGTCGATCCAGTTGTTGTTGTTGAGGTCGATGCCAAAGAGGAATTCTGGACGATCGACGTTGTAGCGGAAAAACGGCTCCTCGTAATCCGGGATGCGATTGCTCAGCGAGATATTGTCGTTTTGGTTGAAGTCCGAGACGAAGTCGTTGTTTTCGTCCCAACCGGGAAAGACGATCGCATCGGGACCGCCCTGCCCCCAGCGGCTCCAATCGGGCGTGCGATCTTGATCGTCGTTGTCATCGACAAACTCATACATTGAGGTGCGTTCGTCGTCGTAGTAGATGTTGCCGCCCGAATCGACGATATACGCCGTCGTCGAGTAATCGGGATCCATGCTGAAGGCTTCGCCGAACAAGAAAAACGGATACGCCTGTTTGGAAACGTTGATCATCCAAGCCGCGGCATCGCGGGCGTGGGTGCGCAGGTTGCGGTCCGCGTTGGCGAGCGTGAGGTTGGGGTACTGGGTGTAGTCGCGATTAATGTCGTACTCAGCATAGGCGTCAAAGCCCATCAACTGCAACACTTCCAGGGTAAATCCGAACACCATGTTGGCCGATGGCAGTCCGTAGTCAAAGACGACGCGCTGCTGGTTTGAATTGTCTGTCACATTGCCGGCGGCGCTGCGGACATCAAACAGCACGGCACCCGCTTGCGCCAAGTCCAAACCCGTAAGCGGTGGGCTGGGCAAGCTGCCGCGCCCGATCTGGCGATCGGACCATACCTGGATCTTGTAGTCGTTGGCCACCACGAGATCGAACTGGATATCGACGATTTCCGTCGGTCGCGGGCCAATGTACGCTAAGTCAGTGAAGTCGTAGTTGATGACGATCTGCTCCTCGCCATCGGCAGCCAAAAAACCCTCTCGTGGGAAGCCGCCGGTAATCACCGGCCATTTGGTCGGATCGGCCACCACCTCCCGCAAGCGGAATTTCGTGCGCTTCTTGGTGTCGAAATCCTCGGCCGTAATGATGATGTCGTGGGCAAACAACGCCGCACCGCCTTGGCCGTCTTCCGGGGAATCGTCGCTCAGCACCACAGCGAGGACCCGAATCGGGTCGCTGCCTTGCCCAGCCCCCAAGGTGCCGATGAACGGATTGCGTTCAAATGCCTCGGCCAGCGTCTGCGAGTGGTGGGCATTGACCATAGTCGCGCCGACCTTGACAAAATCCCCCACCTGCGCCGTGGCCCGTCCTCCCATCATATTGGTCGCATTGGTCGAGGTGCTGGGCTGGAGGGCCGGGGTGGTGCCGAGGATCGCCTCGCTGGCGCGGGAAAACAACAGCGTCGCCTCGTATTTGTCCGCGGCAAAGTCCATCTGGATGCCGTTGAAACGCGGCTTTGAAAAGGTCAGCGGGGTCAGGGCAGTGCGGATGCGCTCGCCAATGGTTATCGCCAAGTAATACTGATCGCGCGAATCAGCAGATACCGTAACGGCGTTGAACCACGAATTGAACCTGGGGTCTTTGTATATCGACGAACCAAATTGGCCCGGCTGCGTCTGGTTCCAATCGAAAACCAGCCAACCCCAGGTCTGGTAATTCCCGTACAAGTCGTAAAACGGCCCGCCCTGGCGGTTGGTGTTGACGTAGCGCTGGTACAAGTCTCGGGCGTAATTCGAGTACTCCCACTGGCGAAAGCCGTAATCGACGTATAGCTCTTGCGGCACGTACCATTTCTTGAGCGCCGGGTCGAGCGCATCAAAGAGGACGCCCGGGCCGCGCGGCTCAAAGGTGGGTTGGGCACCGCGCTGAGTCCCGAAACGACGGTCCAGCGACTGGCCAGTCGCCCCGGTCGCCGGCAATACCAGTGCCAAGAGGACCAGCCACGCGGGTATCCCCCTAGTTCTACCCATTAAATCCCTCCGTTAGAAAACAAATCTTCCTAGTCATACCCAAGCATCCGCTAATAAACCATCTCGACGACGCCCACGGCCCCTTCCTGTTTAGCATCGGTAGCCAAATCGACGCGGAAGAGATAGATACCCGGGGGCATCTGTTGTCCGGCAGCATTCGTGCCGTCCCACTTCACCGTAAAACTCCCGCCTCCCTGCTCGCCCGCAAATAGCGTGCGGACGCGGTGTCCAGCCAGATCGAACACGCGCACCGTAAGCGGCGCAGCATCGACCAACCGCACCAAATCGCAGTGTATCCGCATCTCATCATTGACCCCATCTCCGTTGGGACTAAAGACACGCGGTTGGGCCGCGACGTTAATCATCAGGCGTCCCCCCGCCAACGGCACTCTTACCGCTAAGTCATTCGGGTCAGCAGCCCCGATGGGTATTAAATCGTCGTCCGCCGCCCCCAAATCGGCCGCATTGCCGCCGATAACCCGCTGGCCGAGGTCATCGGTCGCGCTGTTCCAAGCCGTGCCGGTAAAAGTCGTGCCAAATCTCAGCACGCGGCACTTGAAGCGGATTTTGACCAGCGCCGCCCGGCCCGCAGCCAAATCGCTTTCCGTGATTGCGGGAAAGCGCACCCGCAGGTGCCGCTCAGTCACCGATTCCACGGCAAAGAGGCCGCTGTCGTCTTGCACGGGTAGATTAGTCAAATCCACGCCCGTGAAATCCGCCGTTTGCACCTGACCGTCGGCATGCACCACCTCAATAGTCTCGACCTCTTCAGAGCGCACGGGCGTGGCGATCTCGAACACATCGAAGCCCAAATCCACGCCGAGGCGCATCTTGGTCGGCAGAACGGCATACGTAAACGACACCGGCACGCCCAGTTCAACCTGGCGCGGGACGACCTCGCTGATGATCCGCTCGGTCAGCGGCGGATTGGATACCGTAAAGGCGAGCGCACCCAATGCGCGGGCGGATTCCAAGTCTTGGCTGTCGAATTCGGCCTTCAACTGGAAATAGCGACGCGGGCCGGGCGAAAGGATGGGCACGCCCAACTCATCATCGCCGATATTGGCGGCAGTTAGCTTATACGGCGGCGACCAGCGGCTCCAAGCAACTAAGTCGGAGCGCACATCGCCCTTAGCCGAACTTCTCAAATCGTCGTACTCATCCTGCGTCAACGCCACCTGATTGCGCTCGTCAATGGGCAGGGCGTTGAAGAGGTCGAGGGCTTCTTCAACATCGTCAATCGCGTCCAAGTCAACCGCATCCCCCGCAGCCGTAGTTGCAACCGCACCTTCCCGCCACGGCACCTCTTCCCCGCTGCCTGAATGCAGGCGGGTGAATTCCAACGGCGTGTCGTCCCAGCCACTGCGCGAACTGATCAGCAAGCGCGACAGGCGTTCTGTACCGAAGTGCTCCTCCTCCCAGCGGATGCGTCCCCACAGCGCCAATTCCTCACCAAAATCGAAAATGTTGGAAAGGTAGTCGGCGCGGGGCACGAAACCGGACCCAAACACGCGGAATTCCGCAACCTCAAACCCTACGGTGGTCTGCGATTTCAGGCGGATATAGCGGACGTATTGCGGCGGGATGGTCAGTTCGACGACCGGCTCTTCGTTTTCCGTCTCCAGTTCGACGGTGGTCAGCACTGGCTGATTGGCCACCTGTGTTTCTTCGCTGCCGTCGTTGAGCAGCAGTTCAAAGCCGCGCAGAAAATCGTTCTGGAACGGGAAATCGGGGGCGGGGAAATCGGGGTGTGCGTTGCGGGGGAAAAACTGGATACGCTCGACGCCGAACCGCGCGCCAAGATCGAAATCCATGATGACCCCAAGCGAGTTGACTTGACTTCCCCCGCGAGCCGTCTTGCGCTCAAAGGCAGTCGTGGGATCGTCGTCGATCATAAAAATTAGCTGGTCTTTTATGACCTGCGACAAAATAGTCGGCGCGCCCAGACGACCACCCCGGTCGAGGAGGCCCAAGGCGATATTTACGGTCTCATCGGCCTGTTGCGGCGACAACCAGCCCACCCGGCTATCGGCGTCAAACTCGAGCACATTGCCCGGGGTGTTGTTAACCTCAACCTCAGTCGGACCGGTTTGTATCAAAGCCGCGATAGTGCCGCCACCGCTCGCCCACGTCAAACCGTCCTCACCGCCGATGACAATCGTGCGGCGCTCCGCCCCTAGATTCTGCACCGCTAACAATACCAGCACCAGCGCCTTCGCACGCGGATACAACATATCGCCCGCTAACCGAACAGCTTTAAGGCCCCGATCAGGCCCCACGTTGCCATTTGCAGAGCTATGATCCACCGCAAGTTGGAGTCGATTTTGGCTTCGAGTGCCACACGGGTGGCGTCAATCTTGGTTTCGACGCGGCCCAGCCGCTCGTTCACTTGCTCGACAATGCCCTCCAGCCGGGCGATGCGTCCTTCGTGATCTAACGGATACGGGCGCTCCGGTGGTAATTGCTCACTCATTATCAAACCCTCTTTTTGTACTACAGTTTGTCGCGGAGTAG
This sequence comes from Candidatus Latescibacterota bacterium, assembly GCA_022826515.1. The sequence goes on along the minus strand of JAJDUT010000087.1, from coordinate 23,879 downwards.
TCGGCACACTCGGACAAGTTCAGCCGATCCAAAGGTGCGATACAATAGTTGAAAGAGCACCTCTGGAAAACTCCGCGAGTTGGTCAATACGCTACATGCAGCAGGCGCTGCACACCCGTTTGCCGCACGTCGCGATCCGAATCCGCATCAATGTCAATGCGCAAAATGTAAATTCCAGGCGGCACCAGTTGTCCCTGCTCGTCATCGACTACCCAGTCGAGCACGTATTCCCCTGCCACTAGGGGCTTTTGGGTATCGAGGCGGCGCACCAGCCGCCCTCCGAGGTCGTAAATCCGCACTTTGACGGGGCGCGCACCACTCAGCCGACGCACCGTAAAATCAATGGTTAGCGCGTCGTTGACCCCATCGCCGTTGGGCGTTACTACCGCCGGCTGAATGCCTAGATCGCCGAGGACTTTGTTGTCCTGCACCGAAGCGAGGATTTGCAACCCCTGGCTCTGGGCCAGTTCGGTCACGTCCGCCGGATCAACCTGTTGCCACGAGTTGGCCAACGACGAATTGCCCAGCGCCGCTTGGATTACTGCCCCGGGGGAAAACAGCGCCGTCGTAAACCGCACCTCAACTAAATCGACTCCTCCTCCCCGTTTTACCACCTGATCGAAGCGCAACCAGAGCGAATCCGAACGCGTCTCCACTACCTGCACATCGGCCAGCTCTTCGGCTTGGCCGCTTTCCCACTGCGCCAAACTGCCCAAGCGCAGTGCGCCGAATTCGAGCGACATATCTGGCGGCGTGCGCACCAATATCTCGTCAAAGCCCAAATCCTGCGACGCGAAGGTCGGCTTGACAAACAGCGAGACCTCTTGCGGCGCGCCCAAGCGCTCAAAAATTCCAATATCCAGTTCGCCTTGCAGTTGTTTCGCCACCGGCGGATTGAAGTTCAAGCGAATGGAGTGCAGGCTGGCGGCGTGCATGGGTTCTGTGGTCGTCAACCGAGCGCGCAAGGTCAGGTATTGGCGCGGACTGGGCGAGGCAATCGGGTCGCCGGAACGCGCGTAGGGCGCACTCCAGTTGCTCCAGTCGGACCCGGCTATCTGCAGGGTGTCGATCCGGCCCTTTTTAAAAAAACCTAGCTTCGCGTATTTGCCTTCCGAGACCTCCACGCCGCCGCTGTCGTAGTACCGATATGCTTCGGCGACCTCATTGCCAGTGCGGGTCTGGATTTGCACAGACGTACCCGGGGGCGTGTCCGCCTCCCATTCGATCGACACTAGATTCTTGGCCCCCTGCAATGGGATCAACCCCGACTCCAGCTTCACCTCGGGATGGTGCCCTTCGCCGTAGATCTGCACTTCGCGGACGCGCGCTTTATTCCCCTCCCGACCCGATTCGCTGCTAGAAAAGGGATAGGCTATGCGCACAAAGCGAGCCGACGTCGGCTGGAAAGTATTGACTTCATACGCCCTGCCGAGGCCGCGTACCTGTTCGGGCACCCTCCACAGCCGACCGCCACCGGGAGCGGGAGTGCCGTCCGAAGTCTGGATTGCGTAGCGGTGAAAACTGGCTCCAGCCAGTCGGCCGCCAGCAACGCTGAGGCTGTACCATAACTGCACGGTGTCGATCCAGTAGGAAGCGCCTAGATCGAACTCCAGAAAGCGCTCGCCGAATTCCACGTTTCCCGTCTGAAAGGCTTTGAGATTAAAAGTCAGATAGGTGCCTTCCCCATCTACCAGATTGCCCACAGATCCATCGTGGGAACTCTCGGCGCTACCGTTGCGGTCGAGGATCATGCCCTGCGAAATGTTCTTGCCCACCTCATAGACGGCCAACTCGGCCAAGCGCGGCCGCTCCCGCCGATAATAGCGCACCGGGCCGCGCAATTGCGAGTCAATCGCCTCGTAGATCGCCGCCTCGACCTCCACTTCTCCTTCCCCCACTTGCTTGTAGAAGACCACGTCTCCCTTGTCGCGGCTTGCTAACGCCTCGTATTCTTCCGCCGACACCTCCACGGCGCGCGCGCCATCGCTTTCGGTGACCACGACTTGCACGAAGCGCACCATATCGCCCGCAAAATCCACGCCGGGGGTGGGGTTGATCAGCTCCCCTCGGTTGAGGTCGAACTCGAACTCGCGCTGGTTTTTGTTGTCGCTTGGCGTGCGGTACACCAAGTGCATGGGCACCTTGCCGGCGATCTTGTTGCCCTGATCGGCGTTGTCGGCCGTCAGCACCGCGAACTGCAAAAAGGGATCGCCCTGCCCCTCGGGCACGAATTGCAACCCGACGCGCGTGGCATTGATCAGTCGTCCCATATCGACCTGGATCCACCAGTCCCGCAATGGGCTGTCGGGGTCTGGCTCCCAATAGGTCGTTTCGTCGCCGTCGAAGAGGTTGGCGACCGCCGCCTTGTTGGTCCCGGCTTCGATCGCGTCGAGGATGGTCGCGTTATCGGCGAGGCGTTGCAGGTGTTGGACGATGTCCGTTACGGCGTTGTGATCCTTGGGCACGAAGGCTGGAACAACCTCCCCACCAGCAGAGACCTCCAGCGTCCCCTCGACAAAAGCCCAATTATCCCAGTGTCTTTGGCTGTTTACGATCACGTGGTCGGATCGCAATGCGTGATTCTGCGCCCCAACCAACCCCCACAACCCAAGTCCCAAACTCAACGCCAGTGTGCATTTCCCATTGGCCATAGCCCAACTCCTAATTCCTAACTGATGTTACGCACTACTGCTTCCTGTTCCGTCACGCCCGCACAAGCGGGCGTCCAGCGGGCCGGGCGGGGGTCGACGGCGTGGATTCCCGCTTGCGCGGGAATGACACTAGGGGGCACCGAAAGCGACAGACGATAGAAGGCTGCGTAACATCAGTTCCTAATTCCCTAATTCCTAATTCCCAATTCCCAATTCCTAATTGTCTCAATACGCAACCGCTACGACCCCGGCGCGCTGCCGCCGCCCCTCTTCGGTGGCAACCTCGACGCGGCAGATGTAAACACCGGGAGCCACCCGCTGCCCGTACTCATCCAAACCATCCCACTGCCGCCGGTGGCGGCCAGCCGCGTCGAGGCCATTGTACACTTCGCGCACCAACCCACCGGCCAAGTCCCGTACCTCCACCACTACCGGAGTCGGTGCCACCAGTTTGAGCAAATCATAGGCAATGTCCAACCCGTCGTTGACGCCGTCGCCATTGGGCGTAAAAACGCCCCCGGCCAAATCGAGCGCGCCGAGGACTCGCGAACCTAGCGCGACAGCCTGCACCGAAAGGCTATTGCCGTCCCTGAGCGCGGTAGCGTCGCCGGGCTGCACCGGCTGCCAAATTTCCTGTGGGGTTTGGCTGTCGAACACGCGACCGGCAAAGGTCGCTCCGTAGCGAAAAATCTCGGCGCTGAAATCCACCTCCATCACCTCTTCAGTGCGGTCCACGTCTAACCTCGGTACGCCTACCACCAACCGTTCAGCCCCTTCTTCGACCCGCTCAAAAGCGACCTCTTGGCCCCCGATCCGCACGCCGTCGATACGCACCAGCCGCCCGCCCTCGGCCGAGATTTCCAAATGATCGAATCCCGGATCATCGACTCCGATGGTAGGCCGGATGGCATAAGTGAACTGCGTTACTTGAGCCGTCTCCACCTGATAGGGATCGATTTCTCCCACCAGCGTCGTGACCGCCGCCGGCGACGCAGTAAACTCCACGTAATTCATCCGGCTGCCCGCGGCGATGTTCGATTGAAAATCCAACTCAAACTGGACAAAGCTCCTAGGCTTGGTCGCCGACCAGCGCGTCTCAACACTGTCGCCAAAATCGTAAGTCTTCGACCAGAAATCCCAATTTGCTGCATCGCGGGTGATCTTGCCGCGCTCGGAAATTTCCAACCGCCCGTACGTGCGCAAGGTCAGCGGATTGCCCCTAGCGTCGTAGCTGACCTGCTCGTCGCCCCGGAAGGTATGACGCCAGTATATGTTGGGATCGACATCGCTACCGCTCCGGCTGCGGATGTTGACTGCGGCCTCCGCGTCCTTGGTCCCCGACCAGCGCAACTCGCCTAGCGAGACTTCTTTGCCGAGATCGAGGATGTTGGAAAGATACGAGGCGTTGGGCACATAGCCGGGCGCAAAGATCTCAAACTCGGCGATCTCCCAGTCCCGAGTTAGCTGCGACGGCACGAACATCACCACGCGGCGGATGTACTCGCCGGTGAGTTCCACTTCTACGGTCGAGCGGGTGTTTTCCTTGACCTCCAACAGCGCGTTGAAATACATGTCCTTGCGATTGTAGATGTCGCGGTGTGCCCGGTTGATGAAGCCCAAACAATTGTCCGTCCTGCCGGCAGTGCAGAGGTCCACGCTGCTGATCCCGGCTTCCTCATTCGTCAGCGTATTGGTCCAGATGTGGAAGAGTTCGATGTAATTGGCTTCGTTGCCAGCGCGTGCGAAAAAGCGGATTCGATCCACCGCAAACAAACCGCCGAGGTCGAACAGTAAAACCTTGCCGAACCGCAAGTCATCTCCCACGTTCACCTGATTGGATCCCTTCTCCTCGTAATAGGCCGTCGCAGGATCGCCGTCGTTTATCAAAATTATATCATCTGTTTCGACCCAAGCCTGAAAACCTTGGGTCTGTAGATAGCCACCGCGATCCTTGACCGTCGGTGCGATATTGACATCCGCCGGGAAGAACAACGGGGAAATGGCGTCGGGGGCAATCGTCAGGGATTCGCTTACTCCCTGTAGGTCAGGATCGAGTTCGGCCCAGCTAAATTGGACTAAATCGGCTTGTCCGCTGGCCACTTCGGGCGGCGGCGGCAACCCCTCACCACCTAGCCGATAGACGGTCAATCCCGCGACCGGGATACTACTCGCGGCCAACAAAAGCGCGGCGCAGAGGCTTCTAAATGCGACCATGACTGCATCTCCCAAGGGGAAGGCAGAAATCAGAAGGGGAGATGCACGAGACACCTCCCCTTCTGAGCTAATAGTTGGGAACGAGAAGCGAACTACTGGATATAGGCCGCCTTAATGCGTCCCCAGCTTTCTTCCTCTACCGCGGTTTCAACGCTGCTGAAATCCACGCGCGGATCGATCGGCGCTAGTAAGAAGTCTGAGCAGTTGACGCAGTCGAACCACATCTGGATGTTGGGGTTGATGCCCCAGCCGCCAGCGCTAGCTCCGCCATTGTCCTCTGCAGTATTGTCTATGTCGTGAACAACCCAACCCAGACCGATGGTATTGCCCTCGGTGAAGGTGTGGACCAAGCTCTCGTCGGGACCGATCCAGTAGAAATCATCCCACGCGATCGTCATCACCTCGATGCGCGCCGTAGCCTCGCCCGAGTTGACTTCGCCCTCTAGCTGGAAACCGTAATCGCCCCACGGCGGCTTATCGTGCCAAGTGGATTGGCTGTTGAAGAACCACTTCCAGCCCACGGCCCGGTTGGCGTCGGGCATTTCGGGCCAGACGTAATGAGCGTTCTGGGCGAAGCGACCTTGGTTGCGCTGGCGCTCTTCGTCGTCTTCAAAATCGTCGGGGAGGGCAAAGTGCCGGTCGCCGCCGTGGTCGGCGTCGATCATGATCTCCCAGCTATCGTCGCCAGCGGCGGTCTGACCAAAGCCTGTGCGGACCCAGAGATTATCGAAGCGCTCCATCATAAGATAGAGTCGGTTGGTCCCCGCGCTCCAAGAGCCCACCACCCGAAACGACAAATTGCTCTCGTCGTTTTCGTGGCCCAAGCCGAGATAGTACTCGAAGTGAGAATCAAAGGGGACGTAGTAATCCTCGGGGACGATATCCCATTCAGAGAGGTCGCCGTCCAAGGTCGGTTCCAGGCCAGCAGGCCACTGGAAAAGCGTACCGGAGTCGATGCCGGGGATCGGCACGTGAGCCGATACCGCGCTGGCCTGCAACATGATGCCTAGGGCCAAAATACTCGCGATGCTCAAAATCTTCTTCATGATGCAATTCACCTCATGGGTTCGTGGTTTGAATATTCGTCAAAAAAACGAAAAGTGAGCTTCTAATGCCTAAAACGGCCTCTCTTTACCTCCTTTCAACAGCTCTTAATAGTTGCTAATCGTTGCTAAATATCAGCACAATATATAAAAAGAGGGGAGCAAAAGACAACTACCGCTAGACGTTCAAGTGCTCGCGGCTACTTTTCAATCCTCTCTTCCATTTACTGACAGCCTCCCACCTGAAGCTCCATGACGTAAATCTCCCTATTGCCGTCGCGCTCGGACATGAAGGCGATATATCGGCCGTCAGGGGACCAAGCAGGATGGCCGTCGTCTGCGCTGTTGTTGGTCAGGTTTCGCAGATTCGATCCATCAGCGTCCATGACGTAAATCTCTTCGTTGCCGTCGCGCTCGGACATGAAGGCGATATATCGGCCGTCAGGGGACCAAGTAGGATCACCGTCGTATTCACTGTTATAGGTTAGGCGGCGTGGGTTGGAGCCATTAGCTTCCATCACATAAACTTCCCTATTGCCGTCGTGATTAGACATAAAGGCGAACTGTCCGTCGGGTGCCCAAGCGGGATACGCACCGTTATTGATCATTTGACTTAGGTTCGCTCCACCGGCCTCTATCCAGTAAATATCCGCATTGTTATCGCGCACGGACGTGAAGGCGATATATCGGCCATTAGGCGACCAAACAGGAGTCCTGTCGTCCCTAATCCAGCTTTTAGTTAGACGGCGCAGGTTTGAGCCATCGGCTTCCATCATGTAAATATCTGTATCACTATCGCTCCCGGATGCGAAGGCGATGTATCCTCCATCAGGGGACCACGCAGGCTCTATGTCGTCTCCCCTGTTACTGGTTAGCTGACGCAGATTCGATCCATCGGCGTCCATCACGTAAATATCGGCATTGCCGTTACGCTCGGATGTAAAGGCGATGCTTCGTCCATCAGGGGACCAAGCAGGATGACCGTCGTTTCTGCTGTTATTGGTCAGGCGGCGTGGGTTAGGGCCATGCGTATCCATCACATAAACATCTCCATTACCGTCGTGCTCGGATGTAAAGGCGATATACCGGCCGTCAGGGGACCAAGTAGGGTGGCCGTCGTATTCACTGTTATAGGTTAGGCGGCGTAGGTTGGAGCCATTGGCATCCATCACATAAACTTCCCAATTGTCGTTGCGATAAGACATGAAGACGATTTTTTGTCCGTCGGGAGACCAAGCAGGACGATAGTCGTCTTCACTGTTGTAGGTTAGGCGGCGTAGATTCGATCCATCGGCATCCATCACATAAATATCTCCATTACCATCACGATCAGACGAGAAAGCGATTTTTTGTCCGTCAGGGGACCAAGCAGGATGGCCGTCGTTTTCACTGTTGTAGGTTAGGCGACGGGGATTCGCCCCATCCGTATCCATCACGTAAATCTCTTGGTTGCCGTCGCGATAAGACATGAAGACGATTTTTCGTCCGTCGGGAGACCAAGCAGGACGATAGTCGTTTTCACTGTTGCTGGTTAGCCGACGGGGATTCGCCCCATCCGTATCCATCACGTAAATCTCCACATTACCATCGCGCTCAGACGCGAAGGCGATTTCTTGTCCGTCAGGGGACCAAGAAGGAGAATAGTCGTCTGTACTGTTGAAAGTCAGGCGGCGTGTGTTAGCTCCATTGGCGTCCATCACGTAAATCTCTTGGTTGCCATCGCGCTCGGACGCGAAAGCGATTTTTTGTCCATCAGGAGACCAAGCAGGAGTCTGATCCAATGCACTGTTGTTGGTGAGCCGGCGCATCGGCCCGGCCACCCAACTCCCGCTGGCCACCGCTCGTCCGATTCCCATTGGCAGGGACTCGTCCAACGGATTCGCCACATATCCTACAATCGCTAGCGCGTCGGCCAAGTTGACCTGCCCATCGGCATTGACATCGCCCCAGTTCATATTGCCGTTGGGCAGCGCAATAGACGAATCGAGGCTGTACATCAATACGATCAGCGCGTCGTTGGCATCCACCTGCCCATCGTTGTTCACGTCGCCCAAAATGCCGCAGGTCAACGCCTTACCTCGCGGTAGCAGTTCCGCCGCTTCTACCACCAATTCCACCGACTCCATCCCCACCCGTACCCCAAACGCTGCATCCACATAAGTCGCCAAGCCTGTGCCCGAAACGACAAGACCATACTCCCCATACTCCCGCTCCGCCGCTACTATAGGCGTCATCGTCGCCGCCGAGGAGGCCGCTGCCGCGATCCCCGCTTGTCCGTCAATGAGCACCATCCGCTGTGTCAATTCCACTCCCTCGCCGCGTAGCCGATAGAAATACACCCCGGCCGCCACTGCCTGTCCCATCCCGTCGGTCGCGTCCCACCGCGCCGCGTGAAAACCGGCTGGCCGCTCCTCGTCCACCAACGTCGCAATATGCTGTCCCAACACGTTGAACACCTCCAGCCGCACCTGCGTAGCCGTAGGAAGCTGATACGGAATCATCGTCGAAGGGTTGAACGGGTTGGGATAGTTCTGTCCCAGCATAAACCCCTGCGGCAATGTCTCCCCGCCCAACGACGCCAACGGCAGTGAGAAATACCCGGCTGCATCCGTCGCCGCCCGCGCCACGATGCCCCGACGCAAATTAGCAAGATCAAACAACATCACCTCTGCCCCATCCACTGGCCGCCCATCGGCCAGCCGTACCTGTCCGGCGATCATCGGCTCCGCAGACGCCGTACTGCTCCACAATAGACCGACGAGAAACACCACAGCCTTTTTCATTCAAATTCGCTCCTTTAGTTGAAGTTTGCTTTTGGGGACCTAACCCTACTAGCGGTTAATAAAAATCGAAGAACGCGACCAAAAAACTACCTTGCAATCTGCTCGCTGTCCAAATACCAAGTCTCCGGATAATACGGCCACGTCCAGCGCGAATCCCAACCCCAATAGCCCTGGGGCGGCACATTGCGCAGCTTGCGGCTGACCACGACCGGATGCGGCCCCAAGCCAATGACGCCGAGTGCCCACAAGTTCTCGGCTTGGCTGCGGAGAATCTTCTTGCCCATCGCAATGCGCTCTTCCTCGTCCGTGGTGCGGCGCAGTACCTCCCACCAACCAATCAGTTCCTTAATCTGCGCCGGCGGCTCCCACCCGAGTGCGCCATCGGAGAAGTACCACCGCGTCCACTTAGACCATTGACTCTGCTCCCAGCCGCCATTGGTCGGCACGTACCAGTACGGCTCAATGGGAAAGAGGATATCCGCGTTGCGGTCGGCATGCCAGATGGTCATGTCCATCAAACCAGCCCTAGCGCGAATCCGCTGCAGTGTGCCGCTAATCTGTTTGAGATTGACGTTTACCCCCACCTCACGCCAGTAGGCCGAGACCAAGTCTAGGGTAACCTGCTTGGGCGTCTCGCCGATCATGTACTCCAAGGTGATTTGCAATGGCTCGCCGTCGAGCCGCTCGCGCCTTCCATCCCCGTCGCGATCGACAAGCCCCATCTCGTCGAACAGCCCTCGCGCCCGCGCCGGGTCAAACTCCGCCCAAGCCGTGGCAAATTCTGGCTCGAAGTAGCGACTTGCAGACACTACCGTGAGCTGGCGCGGCACCCCGTAGCCAAAGTAAACGATGTCGTTAATCTCCTCTCGATTGATGGCCAGCGACATCGCCCGGCGGAAGCGCACGTCTTGGAAAATCCGCCGCAGCCCTTCGTCGGGATGGTTCAAATTGAACTGCAACACCACGTCCGAGCCGTACGGCCGCGGCCAGACGTACGTGGAATAGTCGTTGTATTGCTCAAAGCGCTTAAACAGCGGAATATCGGCCGTCATAAACTGCCGACCGGCAAAGTCAACCTGTCCGGTCGAGGCTTTGGCCGCCATGATCTCGGGGCTATCGACCCGCTGCACCTCCAGATAGTCGATATAGGGCAACTGGTTGCCTTCAGGATCCACCTTGAAATAGTAGGGATTGCGGCGCAGCAGCGCGCGCGTCGAAGTCCGGCTGACCAATACGTACGCCGTCAGCACGGGGCGATTGAAGTACATCAGATCGGTCGTGCTGTTGACTGCCCCAAAATAGGTGAGCCAGTCCTGCAAACCCAGATCTTCGGCCTCGCGCTCCAACTGCGCCGGATCGGTAAACGCCGGATGGTAGCGGCGCATGAAGTGCGCAGGCATTACCAAGCGCGAACTGTTGTGGGCGAGGTGGTTGACAAACAGCGGCATCGGCTGAGGAAAGTGATAACTGAAGCTATGCGCGTCGTGCTTTTCGATGCGCGCGCCCTTGAACCGAGGCTCCACCACCGGCGTGAGCTCCTCGTTCATCAGCACGTGGTTGAACCAGAACACATAGTCGTCAGCCGTTACGGGATGGCCGTCGGACCACTTGTGGCCGGGACGCAGAGTGATCCGCAAGGTCCGCGCGCCATTGCGGTATTCGGCCTTGGCCGCAAAATTCGGCAGATTCAACCGCATTTGCGGCCCCGGACGCAGCACGCCCTCGGGCACGTTGATCAGGCTTTCACCTGCGAAGAACAACCGGGCCGTGCCCCCGTAGCGGCCAATTTCTCCGTAAGGTTCGACCACCACGGGGTCGTCGGGCAGGCGCTCGGCAACCGGCGGCAATTCACCGGCCGCCACCCATTCATCGAGCACGGGCGATTGGCGGAAGGTCTGCAATCCCACGGCTGACGCCGTGGCCGGTGGCTGGAACCAAGCTGCTGGCCACGCGCGCCGCGGAATGTCGCCCGCTGGCACCGCGCGTTGGCCATCAGCGGCCGCAATCGAGCGCTCGGTTTCGACCGGAGCACAGCCCAACCACGCAGCCGCGCCTATACTCCACACCATCCTACAATTCAGCACGGACAAAACACCCTTCTCGTTTTTCTTTATTTTATCAATCCATGTCTTCATTGCCACCCCAACCACCCGCCTTCTCCCTCCGCGCCGTCCTCACGGGTTTGCTCCTCGTGGGGGCGATCAGCGTACTGAGCCCTTGGGGGATTCTCATCGTCAAGGGATCGCAAATCACCAGCAATGCCATCCCCCTCATCGCTGTCCTTTTCCTCTTTCTGCTAACGGCCGCGGCCCTGCCCTTGCTCAAGATGCTGGGCCGTGCGTGGGCCTTTTCCCGCGCCGAACTCATCGCCGTGTACGCCATGATGCTGGTCGGAGCAGTCGTGGTTACCACCGGCTTCACCGGCAGCTTCCTGTCGGTCATCACCGGAGCCGCGTACTATGCCACGCCGGAGAATGCCTGGCAAGAGCTTTTCGTCGAGTACATCCATCCTTGGCTAGCACCCAGCGATACCGAGGCCGTGCGCCTGTTCTACGAGGGGCTGCCCCAAGGTAGCGCCATACCGTGGGCCGCTTGGAGCCGCCCGCTAGCCGCTTGGCTCTGCTTTCTCTTCACCTTCTACTGGGTCCTCTTTTGCCTCGGCGTGCTGCTGCGAGGCCAGTGGGTCGCCAACGAGCGGCTCGTCTTTCCCCTCACCCGCCTGCCGCTTACCATGCTCGAAGACGCGGACTCCGAGTCCCTTTTCGGCCGCTTGTTCAAAAACCGCCTGCTGTGGCTGGGCTTTGCCGTGCCGCTCCTGATCCACTCGTGGAACTCGCTCAACTACTACCACGACGCCTTCCAGCCTATCGCCCTCAACGGCAGCCTGTCCCTGCTCCAAGGCAGCGTCGGCCTGCCCTGGCGGATCAACCTGCCGATCTTGGGCCTAGCCTACCTAATGGCGCTCAGCGTCTCCTTCAGCATCTGGTTCTTCTTTTTGTTCTACACCCTAGAAAAAGTCGTCTTTGCTCGCATCGGCCTCGTCATCGGCGGAGGCGACATCTGGACCTCGGGCGGCGGCTCGGTCCCGGTCTCCCATCAGCAGGCCGGTGGCCTCTTGGTGCTGGCCCTCTTTGTGATGTGGACCGCCCGCGCCCATCTGCGCCGCCTGTGGAGCCAAGCGCTAAAAGGCGAGCCTGCCCCCGGCGAACTCATGGCCCCGCGCACGGCCTTTGGCGGTCTCGCAGTCGGCGTGGCGTTCATGGTCGCTTGGCTGACGCTCACCGGCCTCTCCCTGTACGCGGCCGTGCTGCTGGTGGTAGGGGCGCTCATCGTCTTCATCGGCCTGTCGCGCATCGTCTGCGAGGCCGGGATCCCCGGCTGCCAGACGCCGATGGCCCCGCAGGCCTTCATTACCCGGGGCATTGGCCCCGAGACCCTCGGCCTTGGCAACATGACCGGCTTGGGTCTGAGCACGGTGTGGATGGGCGAGACCGCGGCCAACATGATGAACGCCGTCATGCACAGCCTCAAGCTCACCTCCGGCGACTCGCCTGCGCCGCGCTGGCTGCCTTGGGCTTTGTTTGCCGCCATCGCTGTGGGACTGCTCGGCTCGATTTGGTTTACCATGACTCTCGCCTATACCTACGGCGGCATCAACCTGCACGGCTGGTACTTTAGCGGCGCGCCGCGCTGGCCCTTCACCTATATGGCCTCGGTGTACAACGCGCCCGAGCCGTCGTTTGCCCCGCGCCTCGCCTTCACCGCCAGCGGGAGCTTCGTCATGGCGGCCCTGCTCTTTTTGCGCCATCGCTTCGCCTGGTGGCCCCTGCATCCTTTGGGTTTCCCCATCGCCTCCACCTTTACCATTGTTTACTATGGCTGGTTGTCCATCTTTTTGGCCTGGCTACTCAAGGCGACCATCCTGCGCTACGGCGGGGTGCGCGCCTACCGCGCCCTACTGCCATTTTTCTTGGGACTAATCCTCGGCGACTTCACCACCGCCTGCCTGTGGCTCTTCATCGACGGGGCCTACGGCGTCGAGGGCAACATGATCTTCAATTTCTGATTTGGCCCCGTAATATACGCTCAATTTGACTCAGCAAGCGAAATGCCAGACACTTGGCACAATAATTAAGAAAAGGAGCAAACAGCCATGATCCGCAAAGCCTTTGTCATGCAAGTCAATCCCGACCAACACGCCGAATACGAAAAGCGCCACAACCCCATCTGGCCCGAGTTGGAGCAAACCCTCAAAGACCACGGAGTCCACAACTACTCCATTTTCCTCGACGCCGACACCCACCAGCTTTTTGCCTACGTAGAAATTGAGGACGAGGAGCGCTGGAACAGCATCGCCGCGACGCCGGATTGCCGCCGTTGGTGGACCTACATGAAGGACATCATGGCCTCCAACCCGGACGACAGCCCTATTGCCAAAGACTTACGCGAGGTCTTCCACATCGACTAGGTAGGGGGCGGTTTACAAACCGCCCCCTACAACGCAGAATTTGCCTGAAAAACCATGCACATTTTGGTCATAGGTGCCGGAGCCATTGGCTTCCAGTTGAGCAAGCAACTGAGCCAAGACGGGCACGACATTACCCAGATCGACACTGATCCCAGCCGCGTCAAGCGCGTCAGCGAACAGCTTGACATCATCGTCGCCGAGGGCAATGGCACTAGTTTGCAGGACTTGCGCGGGCTCGGCATTGAGCAGGTGGATCTCGTCGCCGCCATGACCACCAATGACGAGGTCAACCTGCTCGCCTGTAGAATGGCCAAGAAGCTGGGCGTCCAATCGGCCATCGCCCGCATCCGCAATCCCGAATTCGCCGCGCCCGACTTTATCTTCAGTCCTCAAGAACTCGGCGTCGATCAGTTCATCCACCCCGAGAAGGAAACCGCCGACGCCATTGTCCGCCTCATCCGCCAGTCCAGCGCCACCGACCTAGTCGAATTTGCCGAGGGCAAACTCGTCTTGCTGGGTATGCGCCTGGACCACCAATCCTCCCTGCTCCACGCTCCGCTGACCGAATTGGGGCGGCAGTTTGCCGACATCCCCATGCGCCTCGTCGCCATCCAGCGCAAACAGCAGACCTTGATCCCCAGGGGCAGCACCAAGCTGCTGCCAGAGGACCGCATCTTCGTCATCAGCGATCCCGACTTCATTCCCTCGGTGGTCCGCTTGACCGGTCTCGCCGATCACCGCATCAACGACATCGCGATTCTCGGCGGCGGCCTCATCGGCCAATTCGTCGCCCAAGAGCTTTCCTCAGAGATGCACGTCAGGCTCATCGAAAGCCGCGCTGACCGGTCCCGGCAAATCGCCGACCAACTCGCCAACGTACTGGTCATCCAAGGCGACGGCACCGACTACGACCTGTTGGCCGTCGAGGGCTTGGCCGACATGGACGCCTTTGTCGCCGTTACTGGCAACGACGAGGTCAACATCATCTCGACGCTCGTGGCCAAGCACCTCGAAGTGCCGCGCGCCATCGCCTTGGTAAATAACGTCGATTACATGCCCATCACCCCGGCCATCGGCCTCGATTCGGTGTTGAGCAAACAGCTCCTGACCGTCAACGCCGTCCAGCGCTACGTGCGGCACCAGCGCATCGCCTCCATCGCCAGCCTGCCCGGCCTCGACGTGGAAGCCGTCGAGTACATCGCCCACGACCGCAGCAAAATCACCCAAAAATCCCTGATCTCCATCCGCCTGCCCAGGGACTCGATCATCGGCGCTGTCGTCCACGGCGATCACGTGATCATCCCGTGCGGAGATACGCGCATCCACCCCGGCGACAAAGCCGTGGTCTTCGCCCGGCACTACGTCCATGAGGAAGTGAGAAAGATCTTCGGAGGGTAAGGAACGCATGCGCGCCGCAGTTGTATTTCGGGTCCTAGGCGTCCTGTTGACGCTGTTTAGCGTCAGCATGTTGGTGCCCGCTGGCGTATCCCTCCTCTACCGCGACGGAGCGACAACCGCCTTTCTGTCGGCCTTTGCCATTACGCTCGTCACCGGGCTTGCGTGCTGGTTGCCCACGCGCAAGCAGCGTGCCGAGTTGCGGATCAGAGACGGCTTTTTGGTAACGGTCTTGTTCTGGGCCGTCTTGGGCTTTTACGGCTCCTTTCCGCTGATGCTGTCCGACCAGCCTGAACTGACCTTTACCGACGCCGTATTCGAGTCCCTCTCCGGCTTGACCACGACCGGTGCCACGGTCATCCAAGGGCTAGACGACCTGCCCCGCTCCATCTTGTTGTACCGCCAGCAGCTCCAATGGTTGGGCGGCATGGGCATCATTGTCCTCGCCATCGCCGTATTGCCCATGCTCGGCATCGGTGGCATGCAGCTTTTTCGCGCTGAGATCACCGGCCCCATCAAGGATTCAAAGCTGACGCCGAGGATCACCCAGACCGCCAAAGCCCTTTGGTTCATCTACTTGAGTTTGACCGTGGCCTGTGCCTTGGCCTATTGGCTGGCCGGCATGGAGCCATTCGACGCCATCGCCCACAGCTTTTCAACGGTTGCCATCGGCGGCTTTTCCACCCACGACGCCAGTATCGGCTTTTTCAACAGCCAAGCCATCGAGCTAGTCGCCATCTTTTTTATCGTGCTATCGGGCATCAACTTCACGCTGCACTTCTACGCCTTTCGCCAGCGATCACTGCATCCGTACCGCATCGACCCGGAATGCCGCACCTACCTAGTCATTTTGCTAATCACTGCCCTAATCGCTTGGCTGATCCTCTTTACCCACAACGAGCACGACACCGTCGCGTCCCTGCGCTACGGCCTCTTCGCCACTGTGTCTATTGTCACCACCACGGGGTTTAGCATTGCGGACCATTCGGTCTGGCCCAGCGTGCTGCCGTTTCTATTATTCCTCGGCTCCTTTACCGGCGGCTGCGCCGGCTCAACGGCAGGGGGCATAAAAGTGATGCGTCTGTTGCTCATTCTAAAGCAGGGTAGCCGAGAGATCATGCGCCTGATCCATCCCAACGCCGTCCTCCCCATTAAGGTGGGGCTGCGGGCTGTTCCCGATCGGGTCATGGAAGCGGTGTGGGGGTTTTTCTCGGTGTACGTGCTGACGTTCACGCTCATGTTCCTCGCCGTGCTCGCCACCGACTTGGATCTGACTACATCTTTTTCCGCGGTAGCCGCCTGCATCAACAACTTAGGACCGGGCCTAGGGGAAGTCGTCCACCACTACGGCGACATCAATTCGGTTGCCAAGTGGATCCTCTGCTTTGCTATGCTGATTGGGCGGCTGGAGGTTTTTACGCTCTTGGTGCTGTTCAGTCCGGCGTTTTGGCGCAAGTAACATCCTCGGCAATGGCGGCGAGCGCGTCCCACAGATAGGCCGCCAAGCTGTAATCGACCCACAAGCGGTACTCCCCGCCGCGCGGCAACACCCCACAAGCCGCCCCGGCCACCTGCGTGTACACCATTCGCTCTGCTGGCTCACGAGCCAAATCCACCGCGCAAGCCTGCGCCAAAATGCGCTCGGCATCATCCCCTTGCACCACTAAGGTCGCCGACTGCTGCTCCACCCGATAGACCCCGTCCTCCACAGCCTCCAACGCCGCATTCAGACGCGCCCAGAGTTCGTCTTCAGGCCGACACTCCAAGATCAGTTCACCAACTCCCACCCGCGCCAAAACCCCATCCGCTCCCACGGGCCGCGTGTCGTAGATCCGCTCCGGCAATGCGAGCGCGTGCTGCTCGGCCCACTCGACCAAGCGCGGACCTTTGGCCCCGAGCTTGACCATATCAACCGGGTGGTGCAAAGCGGCCTGCACCAGAGCGGGTGCGTCAGCGACAAGATGGGCGATGGGACTTTTGCGCGTCGTGTTCATAGTCTTATAGCCGATTGAGCAAGTGGTCGTACTCGGCATGAGGGCCAATCCAGAACCAGTAGATCGCATCGTCTTCCCGCAAGCCTAACGCACGCCAACTGATCCCAATTCGCACTGCATAGATCGGGTCGGTCGTCAGCACCTGCTTAAATTGCAGACTTGGATGATTGTGGTTCTGCTTCCAAAGACGATAGTTCTTGCGCGCTTTCTCTTTGACGCTATCGGGCAATCGACCAAAACAGGCCAGAAAATCGTCGGTCAGATACGAATCCATCGCTCAAAGTTCATCGAATCCCATTTTATGGATCCGCCCGGCTTCAATGTCCGTGCGAACTTTTTGGGCCAATTGGGCGAGTTTATCCTGCGAGGCAGCGAATGAACGATCCCATAGTCGTTCATCTTCGAGTTCTTCGAGGATGATACTCGCAATAGTATCCTGCGCTTCCGGCGGCAGTTTACTAACCTCGATGAGGGCTTTTTTAAGGAGTTGAGTCATAGTATCTCCCTTCTGTCAATGGCATGGGTATAGATTTCAGCCTGCCCATCCTTCCGATAGTACTTCGGCCTGTACTAGGACGGTCTGCGTGGCGTTTTCCTGCTTGTCTGGCGGGTAGCCGTAGCGTCCTCAGCGATGGCACCGTGGGCGTCGTTATCGTCGTGCCAATCTGGGCACAGCCGCACCAACTCGCGGTAGCGGCATCTTCCACAATGGATATAGTGATGGTGATCATTATCCTGAAGGCTCATTAATAATGCTCTCCAGTTCCTTCACTCTGGGACTAAAGGCCAAGTGGAACTTCTCCAGTTGGTTCAGTAGCCAAGTATACTGCTCGGTGCGGGTTTCGGGATCGTATAGGTCCACATCTCGGCGAGAGTATATCCTGTAGCCGTAGTTCCTCATCATTTTCTTATACAGCTTTTCACCGATCTGTTGTTCGATCTCTGTCTTTTGGGACCTGAGAGAACCGGCGAGCCGTTCAGGATCTCTACCTCCGCCCTCAGCTCAGATTTGTTAGCACGTGCAACGAGGCTAAGCGACACCATCTGAATATCGAATCCAAATACGGTAGCCAGCCCGTGAGTGTACTTCGGTCAATCGAATCATTGTGCTGCCTCTTCTATGTTTCCCGAACTCTTCGTTCCGTACCCCCTCCTGTACGTCCGTTTCTGTCGCGTTGTCGTCATTGTGTTTTGCATCCTCTAAGCCATTGCCCGCCGAGGTTTCACGCGCTCGGCAATGCGCTGCCCCACCTCGATCTCGGCTCGGCGAAGCTCGTAGGTCTTCTGCAGATTCAACCAGACCTGTGGCGTCGTTCCGAAATAGCGTGCTAGCCTAAGCGCAATATCGGCGGTTACATCACGCTGACCGTTGAGAATCGCAGTCATGCAGTCCGGCGACACATCTAGCGCCTTACCCAACTTGTTAGACGACAGGCCGAGCGTCTCAAGCTCCTCGCGCAATATCTCGCCCGGATGGACCGGTCTCATACCGTTCTTTACGCTCATGTCCTTACCCCCTGTTAGTGATAGTCCACTATCTCTACGTCGAGAGATTCGTTGTCCTTCCAGCGGAAGCATATTCGCCATTGCCGATTGATCCGAATACTGTGCCAGCCGGCTCGATTTCCTCGCAACGCCTCTAGGCGATTGCTCGGCAAGTTAGCCAGATCCTGAAGAAACTCCGCGCTGTCCAGCTACGCGAGACGGCGCGTAACTTGGTTCGCGAATCCTTGGAACTCTGCGACGTGATGGCCCTCAAAGAAACGCTGGGTCTTTCGGTCTCTGAAGCTGCGGATCATTGATGTAGATGTCCAATAGTAACAAAAATTAATACACCGGCAGGCGATTGCCCACCGTCCCCGTGAATCCATCGACGATGAGCCAGATCCCCGCAGTGACGATCTGGCCGAGGGCTATGCCGAGGAAAAAGGGCACCGTCTTTTGGTAGAGCGCCGCGCCCCCAAAGCGGAGCACCAAGGTCTTGACGAACCAAGCGAGAAAAATCGCGAACCAGATATGGTTCATGACCCAGGCCATGCTCGCGGCAAAGCCCAAAGGATGCAGCGGCCACCAAGCCCAGTAATTGCGCGCACCAATCAGCGCACTCATCAGCAACGCGCCGCCGCCGGTCCACAGCCAGCCAATGGCGTCCGGGCCGGTGGGATGGAGTAGTTGCTGCGCGGCGAACTTAGACGGCTCAGCCGCAAAGGTAGAAAAATACTGCCGGTGGAGGTTGACGGCTCCGTGCGTATAGGCCAAGTGCAGCGTGTACCAAGTCGATAGCACAAGGCTGATGAGCATGGCCGCGGCCAAACCCCACAGCAACCGACGGCGGTCCCCGGCCAATTCGCTGCCCAAGCGCAGACTATTGGCCAAGGGAGCGGTCATAAAAACCAGCAGATCGCCGATCCAGACCAAAGTATAGCCCAGCGCCACCACGCCCGGTGCCCCCAAGGCCGGCACACCGACGGCACCGACGGTAAATCCAGCGGGAATCATGCCCGAAGTAATAGTGGGAGTACCGGCCTCGGCGATGATGCGCGTTAGCGCCACCAAAAGACCCAGCGCCACCACCACCAACAGTGCGGCGATCCACACCGGCAACCCACTCTGCCACAGCCACACCACCATGCCTGCCGTGCCCAAGACCAACCCAACTACGGAGAAGCGATAGGACGCCATTTCCCCTTCGTCTTTTGCAGGATGCAAAAAACGGCGGCCAACCTCGGTTAGATGAGCGCGGGCCGTCCACAAGCTATAAACGACCAGCGCGGCGCAGGCCCCTATCATCTGATGCCCCATCCCCGCTTCGGACCACGTCCCCACTTCGGCGGTATGCTGCAAATGCAGACTATCGAGCAGGTCCTCTTGCAGAGCGTGGAGCAGATAGAAAACCCACAGGCTAAAGGAGAGCTGGACGCCGATGAGATAGGCGAAGCCGAGCATCAGGAAGTTGATATCGAGGCGCAGGACCACGATCTGCCGCAGCAGCGGCAATCGCGTATCCAGTACGGGCGAAGGCATGGCGGGGAAGTAGTGATGCAGAGCCTCTAAACTGCCGAGGACAAAGGGAATGGCGAGTCCTATCCAGACGAGGCGCTGGCGGAAAAAGGGCGCGAGCCGGCTTTCCTCCGCACCTTGAATCATAGCCAGCGGCACTTGCGCTAAGGGATAGGCCAGCCGCTCGTTATCGACCCACTGGCGGCGCAGGATATTCATCAGGCATATCAAGACCAGATAGAACGCCGCGTAGAACGCCAGCCAACGCCCCAAGGGCACCAACCAAGCATCCCAAGGAATCAACGCATCGCGCCCCACGCCCTCGTAAAAGTCCCGGATAGCCTCTATGTCCGCGACGACCATCCAGTCGGCCAAATGGGGGTGGATCAACTCGGCCCACTGGTTTTCTGGAGTAGCGTAGTAGAAGGTGCCAGTGATCATCGGCAGCAGCAGCCCCACTACGCCGCGCGTGGGAATGGCCGTGGCCACGGCCATCATCGCAAAGATCGTCAGCAACTCGCCGCGGCCAAATGCCCACTCCCGCCGCATAGCCCCCAGTGCCACCTGCACAGTCAGCAGCAGCACGAACAACAAGAAAAACGCCGCGGGCGTCGCCGACGAAAGCCCCAGCCGCGACCCTTGTATCACCATGCCTCCATAGGGCACGCCGATGGCAATGAGGGCCGCCAAGAGGCCGCCGGTGAGTAGGGCGCGCCCCGTAGCACCCCGTCCCGAGGTCTGGTCGCGGCGCACTACGCGCTGGCGATAGACAGCCGGTATTCGTCGGAGCAAGACCAGTCCTTTCTTAGCACCGCCCCGACAACCTCACCGCTTCTGCCGCTCGTCTTCGGGATCGTAAAACGGTAGCTTTACCACCTCTGCCACACTCGTCGAACCATCGTCCAAGCGCACTTCCACCCGCGTGCCGGGCGCAGCCATATCCGCTTCGACAAAGGCCAAGCCCAACGGATAACCCAGCGTCGAGGCCGGGGCGATGCTAGTCACGCGGCCAGCGATCCACCCGCTCCGCATGATCAAGTTGCACTCCTCGGGCAGCTTGCCAGCAAAATTAGCGGGCCACCGCACGCCAACGAGCGTGCGCCGAACTGGACGTGCAGCGTAGATTCGCAAGCTGCGCTGGCCGACGAAGAAGCGCTTGTTCTTGCCAATGGCCCACGCCAATCCCGCCTCTTGGGGATACGTCAGCGCGTCCGTGTCGTGGCCGACGATCAGGTGCCCTTTTTCCAAGCGCAACAGGCGCTGCGCCTCCACCCCAAAGGGCTGCGCACCAGCCGCCACCAGCGTCCGCCACACGTGCTCCCCTTCCCAAGCGGGCACGTGAATCTCGTACCCCAGTTCGCCGACAAAACCCACCCTCATCACCAGCGCCCGCACCCCGGCTACCTCGCCCTCGCGCACTCGCAGATAGGAGAAAGGCCCCGACCGCAAGTCGATGTCCGTCAACGCCGCCAGCGCGTCGCGGCTTTCTGGACCAGCCAAATTGAACGCCGCCAGTTGACCCGTGACATTGCTCAAGGTCACGTCCAAGCCCCAGATCGCGGCCCAGCGCAGCATCTCGCGGTAAAAAGCCGCTGCGCCGCTGCTAGTCGTGGTCGCATAGAAGCGGTCTTCGGCCAATCGCGCAATTACCCCGTCCTCAATCACAACCCCACTCTCGTCGAGCGCCACGCCGTAGCGACAGCGACCGACCACCTGCTTCTTGAAGCGGCCCGTATAAAGGCGCTCCAGTAGCTCAACAGCGTCCGGGCCACTGACCTGCAATTTGCCCAGCGTGCTCACGTCGATGATTCCCAGACCAGCCCGCACCTGCTGCGCCTCCTGCACAATGCACTCGTCGGGGCTCGCGTCGCCGCTGGCATAGTATTCGGGCCGATACCAATCGCCAGCGTGGGCAAAGACCGCGCCGTGCTCGCAATGCCAATCGTGGACCGGCGTCCGGCGCATCGGGTGGAAGCGCCGACCAGCCAAATGCCCCAGCGGCACCGGTTGGTAGAAGGGACGGGCGGTCGTCGAGCCAGTCGCGGCAATGGTGTCGCCGTTGAGTTTGGCCAAGATCCGCATCGCATTCATGTTGGACAGCTTGCCCTGGCTCGGCCCCATCCCCACAGTGCTGTAGCGCTTGAGCAGTTCGACGCTGTCGTAGCCTTCTTGGTGCGCATTGACGAAATCCGCCAAGTGCAAATCCTCGTCGAAATCCACGAAGTTCTTTTTGCTCGGATGGGAGAAAATCGGATAGCTATGGCTGGGAGCTTCTCTCACAGGCGGAGGAGATGCGGGCACCTCGCCGTCGCCATAACCAGCGTAGTGCGCGGCCCTAAGCCCAGCGACCCGCCCGTCTTCCCGATGCGCGTCTAGGTCGTACACCCCGCGAACGCGCCCAGCGACAAAAACTCCGTCTGGACACGACCGCGGCACGAGTTGCTCCAGCCCCTCGTCGTACGCAAACTGCACCCCCGCTTGGCTGGGCAGCGCGGCATTGGGCATCCAGCCGACCGACGCGGCAATACCGTCGCAGGCGATCTTAGTGCCGCGCTGGGCATCTATGGTGCCGTCTGCGGCTAGCGGTGCCACCACTGCGCCGCGCAGGCCATTCTTCTGCCTATTCGGCATGGCCGCATAAATCGCATGGCCGCTGTGAATCGGCACCCCGGCGGCGGCGATTTTCTCGGCTAGGTCCGACGGAGTCGCATCGGGACGCAAATCAGCAATAGCCGCCACCTCGACCCCCGCGTCGAGCATGTCCAGCGCCACCCCGTACGCATCGCTATTGGCCGCTAGCACCACCATGCGGTCACAGGGTTTAACCGCGTACAACTTCACCAACCGCTGGGCCGCCGACCCGAGCAACACGCCCGGCAGATCGTTGTGCCCAAAGACCGCCGGCTGCTCAATCGCGCCGTTGGCATAGACGACGGCCCCGGCGCGCACCTTAGTCATCCGCACCGCGTCGAACAGGGCAACCCATCCATCGGCGTAGTGGCCGCCGGCCACCGTTCCACAGCGGATCTCGATCTCGGGCAGACCAGCGAGCACCTCGACCAACTCGTGGCAGTCCCCACCGTGCTGCCACGCCCAACTCCCCCCTAAACGCGCCTGTTCCTCGACCAACAGGACCCTAGCTCCAGCTTCCCCCGCAGCCCTCGCCGCCTCCAACCCAGCCGCGCCACCGCCCACAACCAGCACATCGCACCAAGCGTATTCCTTGGGGCTAGCCGTGGCCGCTTGGTCGCGGTTGATCTGACCCAAGCCCGCTATTTGGCGAATGATCCGCTCGTGAAAAGGGAACAGCCACCGAGGGCGGTGAAATGTCTTGTAGTAAAAACCCACCGGCATGAAGCGGCCCAAAATCTCCAGCCATTTGAGCAAATCGCCCTTCAACCCACCGATGGTGTTGACCGCCCGCAACTCCATGCCCGCAGCCAACGGCTCGCTATCGCCGCGCAGATGCGTGCGTTCGCCATCTGTAAACAGCGCGTTGGCATCGTGCCCGGCCAAGCTATACACCCCGCGCGGCCGGTGGTACTTGAAGCTGCGCCCCATCATCTGCACGCCATTGGCCAACAGCGCACTGGCGATTACATCGCCAGCAAAGCCGCTGAACGTCTCGCCTTCAAAGCGAAATTCAAGGGACTGCGTCCGGTCGATCCACTCCCCGGGCTGTGCAGACAGGCGGCGTTTCACGCTGTGTCCTCCTCGCCCCACAAATAGGTGCGGACGATCTCGTCGCTGGCCGTGTCGCGCTCGGCGATAAACCAAGTACTGCTGGCACTGTGGTACCACCACTCGCGCTGGATGCCCGGCTCGCCGCAGCGGTTGAACACGTAGTCGGCCCACTCGGCGTCATTCGCTTGCTTAGGATCGGGCATGGAGCGCACCTCTCCGCCGAAGACGAACTCTGAGAGTGGACGCGGGCCGTTGATTGGGCAGGTAAGGATTTTCATTAAGAACGGACCTTACACTATTTTGATTCTTTCATCGCCTTGGACTGGCACGATACGCGCAGTTGAGCAAGTTAAGATGTGATGTTCCGCAGCCTTTGTCATGTCTCGGCGCAAGGCCGGGGATAACGACTGCGTAACGTCAGAATATAAGATATGTTGAAACGTCTCGGCGCAAGGCTTCTGGCGTGCCAGCGTAGCTATGCCCCACGCGGCACCGCTGGCTCCGCTTTCATTGACCGCCCGCACCGCCACGACATACGGCTGCCCGTGAAGCAACCCGCCGACGGAAAACGAAGCAGACGCTCCCGTAGCGAACTCTTGGGCTGACGGTTCCCCCGCAGCCTCAGCCGAGCCGTCGAAGCCCGCCAC
>JAJDUT010000062.1 GCA_022826515.1 Candidatus Latescibacterota bacterium | reverse complement strand
CCGAAACACGGGTGGGATGTGCCATACTCAACCGGCTACTGCATTTGGCTAAACCCGAATCCTATCCCCTAACCGAGAAAGCCTAAACTACACACACAAGAAGCCAACACCCCGGCACGAGTTTTATGCACCAAAGCCCCTCGATTTTGTAAACTCTTCCGGCGATCTCGAAACCGTCGCCGAAAGCACCGATCGCCAAAATGTTTCTGGTGGCGACCCTGTAGAATCGATCGAAATCAAGGTAGAGAAATCGGGAGAGTACGGAATTTCTGTTCGCAGCGAGGACGCTCGGCCCAGAAGGCTGAAGATATGGTCGCTCAACCACGATTTTGAAGAGTATGCGGTTGCGAAGAACAGTATCGGGAGTCCCGCGGATGCCAGAGGGGCGATGAGCGTCGGGGCAATCTATCATAGAAATTGGAATGCTGGCCGGATTGAAGACTATAGCTCGCGAGGGCCTACAACCGATGGACGCATCAAACCCGAACTCGTCGCCCCTACTGGCGTATCGACGGCTTCTCATGCGCCGTACGTCTTTGGCGGAACCTCCTTCGCGGCACCCCACGTCGCTGGCGCAGCCGCCCTAATCAAGTCGGCTAATCCATCGTACTCACGCAGACAATTGTGGGATGCGCTCATTGAGGCAACGGTTGACATAGGAGATCGGGGAAGGGACAACGACAGCGGATACGGCAAACTCGTGTTGCCGATTATGAAAGTTTCCGCAAACACCTCTCCTCGCATCAGCCGCGTCTCTCCACAGAATCCAAGGGCGAATGCGGTTGTTACCATAAGCGGGGGTAATTTTGGTTCTTCGCGGGGAAGCAGTTCCGTGCGAATTGGTTCGGTCGTGATTCCTTCCTCTTCGTTTTCCTCTTGGTCCAATAGCAGGATACAGTTCCGTATTCCCCGCAATACGCCCCCTGGCAACCTGACCGTTAGAACGTCCCAAGGCACCAGTAATGCCATCCGCCTACAAATAACGAGCCCCTATCTGACGAGAATCTCGCCAACTCGAGCAAAAACAGGGGATCGCCTGACGCTAGCGGGTGGCAATTTTGGTACAAGACGAGGTACTGGATACGTTTTCTTTACGTCTAATGTACGGCCTTCTGCTGCGGACTATGTGAGTTGGTCCAACAGCAGAATTGTCGTGAAGGTTCCAGCTAGAGCGCGAAGTGGCAATGTACAGGTTACTACTTCGA
The DNA here is from genome assembly GCA_022826515.1 of Candidatus Latescibacterota bacterium. Next base: position 30,633 of record JAJDUT010000062.1, on the reverse strand, counting down.
ATGGGACGTCGGGGACGAAGCGGCTTCAAATCGAAAGCGGGTCTCCTCAAATCACGTCCGTCTCTCCCCGCCAAGTGCAGTACAATCAGGTCGTGACCGTCACCGGCAACAATTTCGGTTCCTCGCGGGGAAGCAGTACCGTGCGAATTGGCTCAATCGCGATCCCTTCCTCTGCGTTGGCTAGTTGGTCGAATACCCGCATCCGGTTTCGCGTTCCTACGAATGTGCGCTCTGGCAATGTCACCGTCCGCACCTCGGCAGGAACGAGCAACGCCATCCGCTTGGAGATAACAAGCCCCTACTTGGCCAGTGTTTCGCCGAGCAGAGTCAAACCCGGAGACCGTCTGACGCTGATCGGGGCCAATTTCAGGAGCAGCCGAGGGAGCGGTTACGTCCTATTCTCGCCCACTGTGCGGCCATCGTCCGGAGATTACGTGACTTGGAGCGACAGCCGAATCGTGGTTAAGGTTCCGGCTGGGGCGCAAAGCGGAGAAGTGAAGGTCATTACAGGGGGTGGAACTTCTGGGACTAAACGCATTATTGTTGAAGGCGAAGTGGTGGAGTCCCTGCCGAGTAGAGGACTATTCGGCTACAGTCCGCCCACAGTTACCAAAAATCCCAAGAGCGTCAAGTTCGGTTTTGATGAGAAAACCAATTCCAGTATCGCGTGTTATTTTTCGGTAAAGGAAATAAGCGACGGCGAGGTCACTATATTTTTTAACGAACTGTCTTACGCCGATATTCCAGAGAGCGAAGCCTGGACGAGTTGGTATCTCATCTTAGACCGCGCAGACCTGCGCTCTGGCACAAACATTATCGAGTTCCGCAATACCTTCAACCAAAACCGCACATCAGGTTTTTCCCTCTGGCAATTGAAGGATGTGTCGGTGGGAGAACCGCCTAGTGCCAAGCCCGTCGCCGGGACGCGGCTCCTGTCCGAGTTACCGAATGATTTGGCGTCCGGCCTAGGCGATCCCTTTCCCACGCCGTTCAACGCCGAAGTGACCATTCCCTTTGTTCTTGCCGAGGCCGGTCCCGTGCGGCTTGTCGTCTATAATTTGATGGGACAGCAGGTTCGCGTGTTGGCCGATAGTTGGGCGGCTGCCGGGGAGCACCGCGTGCGCTGGGACGGTCGCACGGCGGCGGGTGTAGGGGTGGCTTCGGGGGTCTATTGGGCCGTGCTGCAAGCGGGAGGTGCCGTTCAAACGACTAAATTGGCGTTGATTCGCTGAACAGCTTGACAGCGTAAAGACTCGCCTTTACTTTCTGCCCGTTATGAATTCTTCGCCTCACATTCGTCGCTGGTGGCGCGCTTGGTATTCCCCGAGCAGGGAGAGAGGTGCGTCCATCTGCTAGACTGCGACGAGATGAATTTTCAATCCAACGCGGACGCCCTCGGGTGTCCGCGTTTTTTTTGTACTTGGAGAACGATATGACTATTCACACGGAAATTTTTCGCACGGCTGGCGGCGTCGAAGTCAATCGCCAGACCGAGGAATTGCCCATAGAAAGGCCACTAGAGACACTACTCGAACGGCTCAATACCCACCGGGGTGCCGTCTTCGCCAGCGGCTACGAGTATCCAGGGCGCTATAGCCGCTGGGACATTGGTTTCGTTGATCCGCCGCTGGAGTTGGTGGCGCGTCAGCGCGCCTTTGCCTTTCGGGCGCTCAACGGGCGCGGCGAGATGTTGCTGGAGATTTTTCGCGGCAGCCTCGCCAAGAACGAGCATGTGACGGAGTTGGAGCTAACCGACGGTCAGCTCAAAGGTGCGGTGGCTCCCATGCCCGAGTACTTCCCCGAAGAGGAACGCTCCAAGCAGCCGACGATCTTCAGTGTCCTGCGCGCACTGGTGGCGCAGATGCGAGCCGAAGGTGAAAACCACTTGGGATTTTATGGGGCGCTGGGCTACGACTTGGTACTCCAGTTTGAGCCACTCCAACTGCGCCATCCGCGCCGCGAGGACCGGCCCGATCTGCACCTCTTTTTGCCAGACGAACTGGTCGTCGTCGATCACCGCAAGGAGCAGGCGCGGCGCTACCGCTATGAATTTGCCGCCGATGGATTGTCAACCGAGGGCATGGAGCGCGGCACGGACGCCGTGCCCTATGTGCGCGGCGCAGTGTCCGAAATTGCGTGCGATCACGTCCCTGGGGAATACGCCGACAAGGTGCGCGAGGTCATCGCCGGTACCGAGCGCGGCGACTTCTTTGAGGTGACTCCGAGCCAAGTGCTCAGCGCTGGTTATGCGGGCAGTCCGCACACCCTCTTTGAGAATATCCGCCGCACGAGTCCCAGCCCCTACGAGTTTTTCATCAACCTCGGCGACGAGTATCTGATCGGCGCTTCGCCCGAGATGTTCGTGCGGGTCAATGGGCCATTCGTCGAGACGAGTCCGATTGCCGGGACCATTGGCCGCGGCAAAACCGTGATGGAGGACGCCGAACAGATCCGCGACTTGCTCAACTCAAAAAAGGACGAGGCCGAACTGAACATGTGTACGGACGTCGATCGCAACGATAAAGCGCGGATTTGCAAGGAAGGCTCGGTGCGGGTGGTCGGGCGGCGAATGATTGAAAGGTACTCAAAGGTCTTTCACACGGTGGATCAAGTAGTAGGTGAGCTGAAGGATGACTGCGATGGATTCGACGCCCTGCTTTCGCATATGTGGGCAGTGACGCTTACTGGTGCACCCAAACCAGCGGCCATGCAGAAGATCGAGGAACTGGAAAACTCGGCGCGGCGCTGGTACGGCGGCTGCGTTGGGATGTTGCTCTTTAGCAGCGAGATCAACACTGGGATCACCATCCGCACGGTACACCTGGAGGACGGAATCGCCAAAGTGCGGGCCGGGGCGACTCTGCTCTGCGACTCGGACCCCGACGCTGAGGAGCGCGAGACGCGAGCCAAGGCCGAGACCTTTATCAACGCGGTGATCGGTGCTGACGATGCCAAGGATAAGGTCACTCAAATCGCGACTTCGGGGCAGGGCAAGCGGGTGCTCTTCGTCGATAACCGCGACTCTTTCGTGCATACGCTCGGCGATTACGTGCGGCAGACGGGAGCGGAGGTGGTGACGGTGCGTGCTGCTAGATCGCGCGACGGCAGCGGCGCGCGGGGCCTGCGCGACCCCCAGCGCGTCTTCGCCGAGTTTGATCCCGATCTGGTCTTCATCTCGCCGGGGCCAGGTACGCCCGAGGAATTCGGGGTGCCGGAGTTGGTCAACGAGTGCGTGCGTCGCACGCTGCCGGTTTTTGGCGTGTGTCTCGGATTGCAAGGTATTGTCGAAGCTCTCGGAGGCGAGTTAGGGGTGCTTTCCTACCCGATGCACGGCAAGGAATCGACGATCCGCTGCACGCCCGAAGGGATTTTTGACGGATTTCCCACGGAATTCGTCGCTGGACGCTATCACTCGCTTTACGCCGTGCCGGAGAAGCTGCCCGAGTGCTTGCGGGTGTTAGCGCAGACCGATGACGGGGTCATTATGGCCGTAGAGCATCGCGAGTTGCCAGTGGCGGCCGTGCAGTTTCACCCGGAGTCGATCTTGACGCTCAAGGACGATTTGGGCTTGCGGCTGATCGCCCAAGTAATAGGGAAGTTGGCGCGGTGATGTTGTAGGGGCGGTTCGCGAACCGCCCCTACCGAATCGTCGTTACCCAACCATCTCTACGGCCTTTTACGCCAACGCACAACCATGCTGCTGATACTTGATAACTACGACTCCTTTACCTACAATTTGGTGCATTATTTGGAGGAATTAGGGGCGGCGACCAAGGTCTTGCGCAACGACGAATTGACGGTCGCCGCAGCGGTGGCGCTCGCGCCCGAGCGCGTCGTTATCTCGCCTGGTCCTGGCGGCCCAGATCAAGCTGGAATTTCGTGTGCGCTCGTCGAGCGGTTGGCCGGTGTGATCCCCATTTTGGGCGTGTGCTTGGGGCACCAGGTCATCGCCCAAGTTTGCGGCGGGCGCGTGGTGCGGGCCAGCGAGATTGTTCATGGTCGTGCGACGCCGGTGGAACACGACGGCTGCACGCTATTCGCCGGCCTGCAAAATCCCTTCGTCGCTACTCGCTATCACTCGCTGGCTGTCGAGCGAGCGAGTTTGCCTGAATGCCTGCAAGTATCGGCTACGAGCGAGGACGGAATGATTATGGGGATTCGGCACCGGCGATGGCCCCTCGAAGGGGTGCAGTTCCATCCTGAATCGATTCTGACCGTAGAAGGCAAACAATTGTTGGCTAATTTTCTTCGCTTGTGAGGTGCGCAACATGATACAAGAAGCTATAAGAGATTTGATCGCCGGAACGGACTTAGGCCGCACTAAGATGCGAGCGGTGATGGAGCAGATTATGAGTGGTCAAGCTACGGACGCTCAGATTGGTGCGTTTCTCGTTGCCTTGCGGATCAAGGGAGAGACCATTGACGAGATCGCTGGCGGTGCCGAAGTCATGCGCGAGAAAGCTACGCCGATAGTAACAGTGCGCCCCGATCTCATCGACACCTGCGGCACTGGCGGTGATGATTCGGGGACCTTCAATATCTCTACGACGGTAGCCTTTGTCGCTTGTGGTGCCGGTTTGGCAGTGGCCAAGCACGGCACTCGCTCAATATCGAGCCAGTGCGGCTCGTCGGACGTGCTGACCGCATTAGGGGTCAATGTCGAAGCTGCGCCGGAAAAGGTCGGCGAGTGCATCGACGAAGTCGGCATTGGCTTCCTCTTTGCGATAGCCTTGCACGGGGCGATGAAACACGCCGTCGGCCCGCGCAGGGAGTTAGCTACCCGCACGGTTTTTAACATTTTGGGGCCGCTGACCAATCCGGCTGGAGCCAAGAGGCAATTGCTCGGCGTGTTCGACGGCGCGTTGACTGAGGCGCTCGCCGGAGTGCTGCGCGAGTTGGGGTCGGATCAGGCCCTAGTGGTACACGGCTCGGACGGACTGGACGAAATCACGCTGACGGGGCCGACGCAGGTCAGCGAGCTTAGAGACGGGCAGGTCAGTACGCGTCAGATCCACCCGGGGGATTTTGGCTTGCAGACAGTCCCAGCCGAGGCGCTCAAGGGAGGCGATGCGGACCATAACGCACATATCCTGCGCGGGATACTCGATGGCGAGGAAGGGCCGCAGCGCGACGTAGTGCTGCTCAACGCGGCGGCGGCGATAGTCGTTGGTGGGCGGGCCGAGGATATAACCGCTGGTCTCGAAGTGGCCCAGGAGTCCATTGACTCGGGTAAGGCTCGTCAAGCTCTGGACCGGCTGATCGAAGTAAGCAATTCCTAAGTACACTACCGCAGGGCTAAAGTGCCCGGCCCATGCAAAGGAGAAGTGATTATGACCGAGTTAAGTTCCGACGCGCTGACCGGAACCGTGCAGCAGATGGACAAGCGGCTCGACAGCATCGAGAGACGCCTTGACGGTATCGAGACCCGACAGCGCGAGGACACCAACGCCGTCAACCAGCGCATCGATACGTTGACGCGCTGGGTTGTCGGCATCCAGCTAAGCACCTTTATCGCGCTGGTAGGCTTGCTGGTAACGATCCTGTTGAAGCTGCCCTAGCCACAACCCAAATGGCAGATATTCTAAGCGAAATAGCTACGTACAAGCGCGAGTTTGTCGCCGACTGCAAGCGCCAGCGGAGTTTGGCTGATGTACGGTCGCAGGCTCGCGATACGGCGGTGCCGACCGATTTCATGGGTGCGCTGACTGCGGACGGGATCGCGCTGATCGCCGAAATAAAAAAAGCCTCGCCGTCCAAGGGCGTCATTCGCGCCGACTTCGACCCAGAGTGGATCGCCGATGCGTATGCCGCTCATGGTTCGCGCTGTCTTTCGGTTTTGACGGACGAGGCGTATTTTCAGGGGTGCGATGCGTATTTGCAGATGGCTAAGGCGGTCGCGGGCTTGCCGGTGTTGCGCAAGGATTTTACCATCGACGAATACCAGCTCTACGAAGCCCGCGTCATCGGGGCTGACGCCGTTTTGCTGATCGTGGCGCTGATGGACTCCAGCCAGCTTGACGACTACCTCGGCTTAGCCAGCGAGTTAGAATTAGACGCGCTAGTCGAAGTCCACGATGGGGCGGAACTGACGCGGGCCAAAGTGGCCGGTGCTAGGCTTATCGGTGTCAACAACCGCGATCTGCGGACTTTTGAAACAACCTTGGATACTACCTTTGCGCTTGTGGATCAGATGCCGGAGGGGGCTGTCGTCGTCAGCGAGAGCGGAATTGGGGATCGCGGCGATGTCGAACGGCTCGCCGATGCCGGTGTCGATGCGATCTTAGTCGGCGAATCTCTGATGCGCGAAGACGATATCGGGACTAAAGTGAGGGAGTTATTAGGCGCGTGAAAAAGCGAGTATTTTCGGGCATTCAGCCTTCGGGCCACATCCACATCGGCAACTACATCGGGGCCGTCCGCAATTGGCTGGTCAACCTAGAGGACCGCGACAATATCTTCTGCGTGGTCGATCAGCACGCGATCACCGTGCCGTACGACCCGGAGGCTTTGCATAGTGGCACGCGCGAGGCCGTGGCCTTGTACATCGCCTGTGGCCTCGATCCGCAAAAATGCCGTCTCTTCGTGCAGTCGCACATTCCCGAACACACTGAGTTGGCTTGGCTTTTTACTTGTATCACGCCGATGGGTTGGCTGGAGCGGATGACCCAATTTAAGGATCGGGTGGGTGCGCGGCGCGAGCGCGTCGGCACGGGGCTGTTCGTCTATCCGACGTTGATGGCCGCCGATATCCTGCTCTACCAAGCGCACGAGGTGCCTGTCGGCGACGACCAAAAACAGCACGTGGAACTGACGCGCGACATTGCCGAGCGCTTCAATCGCCAGTTCGGCGAGGTATTCACCGTGCCCGAGCCGGTCATTCCGCAAGTCGGGGCGCGGATCATGGGGCTCGACGATCCGACCGCGAAAATGTCTAAGTCGGCCGAGGGCCAGTACCACAGCGTCGGCCTGCTCGATGATCCGAATAAGGTGCGCAAGACGATTATGCGAGCGGTGACCGATTCGCAGCAGGGCATTGTCTTCGACCCGCAGCGTCCCGGACTTTTCAACCTGCTGACGATCTATCAGGCGTTGACAGGTCAGGGGAACGACGAGATTGAGGCGCATTTTGCCGGCAAGGGGTACGGCGACTTGAAAAAGGAATTGGTCGAAGTGGTCATCGCCGAGATTGAGCCGATCCAGGCCCGCTATCGGGAACTGACGGCAGATCCCACCTATATAGACGAAGTACTCGCTGAGAGTGTCGAGAAACTGCGTCCGATCGTTGACGCAACCATGGACGCGGTCCGTCGGGCCATGGGACATCGGTAAGGGAACAGCTATGGACCTGAGTGACTGGCGCGAACGCATAGATAGCATTGACCGGAAAATGATCGATCTGCTCAACGAGCGCATGCAGTGCGCACACGAGGTTGGGCAGATTAAAAAGGCCGCGGGAAAACCAATACGCGATCCCGAGCGCGAGCGCGAGGTGATCGCCAAGACCAAAGCCTACAACCAAGAACTTCAAGGGCTGATGAAGGACGAGTCCTTGGAGAAGCTCTACTGGCTACTCATCGAACTAACCACCTACTTCGAACTCGAGGAGGATTAGCCTTCTTCCGGCGGGCAGTCATCGTCGGCGTGGGCCTGATTGGCGGCTCCATAGGCTTGGCGCTCAAGCGCACTGGCTTTAGCGGGCAGCTTGTGGGTGTCAGCCGTCCTGCGATTATCGCCCGCGCGCTGGAATTGGGTGTGATCGACGAGGGTTGGGGCTACGACGAGCTGGGGCAGGCGCTCAAAGGGGCCGACTTGGTCTTTATCTGCACCCCTATCAAGCGGATTCTGACGCTGATTGCGGAGGTGGGTCAGCTCGCTGAACCGGGGACACTCGTTACCGATGTGGGGAGCACCAAGCGGCGCATTGTCGCAGCGGCCCAGGCATATTTCAGCGACGAAGTGTACTTTGTCGGCGGCCATCCGATGGCCGGTTCTGAAAAGGCGGGCGTGGCCGCGGCCGATCCGTTTCTCTTCCAGAATGCGATCTACATTTTGGTCCCCGACCAGAAGGTACCGGCAGACCGCTACCAAGCATTGACCGCTCTTTTGCGGCAGGTCGGGGCGCGGGTGATGGAACTAGACGCTGAGTCACATGACCGAGCGGTCGCTGCGATCAGCCACTTGCCGCAGATGATGGCGACCTCGTTGGTGAGTATGGTCGGGCGGCTGAATGCCGAGCGGGACCACTTCCTGCCGCTGGCGGCTGGCGGTTTCCGCGACTTGACGCGGATTGCCTCTAGCCCATTCGCGCCGGTGTGGGAGGATATATGCGCGACCAATGCCGACGAGATCCGCGCGATGATTGATCGCTATATTGCCGCGCTCGCGGATGTGAGGGAGCAGTTGGAGTCAGAGGAGCTAAAGGCAGATTTCGATTTTGCCAACGAGATTCGGGGGTCCATTCCGAGGGATTCAAAGGGGTTTATCCACGTGCTGCACGAGATCTTGGTGCTAGCCGAAGATCGGCCAGGCGTCATTGCCGAGATCGGCCAGGCGCTGGGGGCGCAAGGGGTAAACATCAACGATATTGAAGTGATGAAGGTGCGCGAGGGCGAGGGAGGGACGCTGCGGTTGGGATTTGACAGCGCCGAGAGTGCGGAAAATGCGCTGGGAATTTTGGCTCGGCTCGGGTACGTGGCGCGGAGACCCTAGGCGATGGCAGCAATAGTAAGCCCAGTCGTGAAAATTGTGGGGCAAGTGTCGGTGCCTGGAGAGCGGGAGCCAGCCGAGCGCGCGCTCGTGTTGGCCGCGCTGAGTGAAGGGGATAGCACCGTCCGCTGCGTGCCCGTTGCTGCTGACCGGGTGGTCGCGCTGTTGCGCGAGTTGGGCGTTGACATCGCCAAGCGCGTGGGCACTTATGCGGTGCGTGGCGTTGGCCTGCGGGGGTTTCGGAACGCAGCGGGACCGCTTGACCTAGAAGGGTTGGGCGACACTGCGCTGCTGTTGCTTCCCTTGCTCGCCGGGCAAGCGTTTCGCTCGCAGGTGAAGTTGGGCGCGGAAGTCGAGCGGTGTCGGCTCTTGCTCAACCTGCTGGCCCAGCTTGGGTTTGCCGTCGAACAGGAAAGCGCGGACACCTTTGCAATCGGTGGTCAGCAGGCCAAAGGATTTGTTCTCTCCGAGGCACCGCCGACCGACTCCCTAGCGCTGGGCGCAATGGTGGCCGCGCTTTTTGCCGAGGGGACGACCGCGCTGAAAGTCGGCAGCCGCGTGGAGCGATTATTGCGCGGGCATGGGATCGCCGTTGAGCGGCGCAGACTGCTGTCGATGGAGGGGGGGCAGGCGTTAAAGGCAACTGACGTAGAGGTGCCTGGGCAACTCGAATTGGCTTATCCGCTCATAGGGGCCGCGCTGTGCCGAAAGGGGTCGGAGCTAACCGTCAATCGCGTGGCCATTCGCCCTAAGCAGCGGGCCTTCTTGGATTTGCTGCGGCAGATTGGGGCGGAGATTGTCGCGGAAGACATAGGAGAGGGCGCGTGCGATTTGCACGTGAGCGCCAGCCAATTAAAGGCCACGCGCGTGGCAGGGCAGCGGGCGGCTAAGGTCGCCGACCAGATCGCATTGCTAGCAGTCTTGGCGACTCAGACGCAGGGGACGACGGTTATCCGCGATATCGAAAACGTGCCGCATGTGGAGCATTTGTGTGCCGCGCTGCGCTCGCTCGATGCGCGGATTGGCCAGTTTCCCGAGGGGCTCGTCATCAAAGGCGGCTTCCCGCTTCAGGGCGGCCAGCTCGACGGCAAGGGCGATCCCGGTTTGACTATGGCGTTTGCCGTGGCCGGGCTGTTGGCCGAAGGGGAGCTGACCATCGAAGGTAGCGATTGCTTGACGCCCATCTGGCCTGATTTTTTTAACACCGTACAATCTATTGGAGGAGATTGAAGATGAGAGGAATTTTTCGGCTCTTTGTGTGCTCGGCTGTGATGTTGTGCGGCGGCCTACTCGCCATCCGCTTGCTTTACAACGTATCGTGGCGCGAATCCTTTGAGATTGCCAACTGCTTCGTTGAGGATTTGCTGGGGTGATTTCCGGGACGACGCGGGTGCTCGGCGTCATCGGCGACCCGGTCGCACACACGGCGTCGCCGGCCATGCACAACGCCGCGCTTAGGGCGTTGGATCTCAACTATGTGTACGCGGCGTTCCGCGTTGCTCCCGCAGCCTTGTCCGAAGCGCTCGCCGGAATGCGCGCTTTTGGCATGGTCGGGTTGAATGTAACGGTGCCGCATAAGCAGGCCGTTATGGCGCATCTCGACGAGATTTCCGCCGAGGCCCAGAGCATTGGCGCGGTCAATACCATTGCCAACCGCGATGGTCGGCTCGTGGGGTACAATACCGACGCCTTTGGAATCGTGCAGAGCCTCAAGGCTGATGGCGGCTTGGACCCGCTGCCTCCTAAGGTCGCGCTCCTCGGTGCGGGAGGCGCAGCGCGGGCCGTGCTCTACGCGCTACTGGCGCGAGACGAGGTGGAGGAGGTGCTGCTGCTCAACCGCACGGTGGAAAAGGCCGCAGCTCTAGCCGGCGACCTCGACAGTGCTGGCAAGGTGCGGGTCGGGTCGCTGGCAGAGACCGGGCCGATTGGAGATGCTGGTTTGCTCATCAACGCCACGGCACTGGGGATGCATCCCCGCGAAGACGTTTCGCCGCTGGCGGACCCGTCGTGTCTGCACGAGCACATGCTGGTCGCCGACATTGTGTACAACCCATTGGAGACCGTGCTCATGCGGCAGGCTGCCGCCGCTGGTGCGCCGACGATCAACGGCTTGGGGATGCTCGCTTGGCAGGGGGCGCGCTCGTTTGAGATATGGACGGGTGTCGAGCCGCCAGTCGAGGCGATGATTGCGGCCGCACTGGAGCATTTTCCCCAGTAGGGCAACCCTCGTATGTTGTGATCATCCTAGTAGGGGCGGTTCGCGAACCGCCCCTACACGAGACGCGTAACATCAGTTAGAAAACAAAGACAAACGATAAATAACTCATGATAACCGAATCATTAGAAACGCACATTAGCGCGGCACTGGCCCGAGCGGGCGCGCCCGCGGATTCACCGGCTCTCGTCGGCCCGGCGACCCGCCCGGAGTTCGGCGACTATCAGGCCAATGGCGTGATGGCTGCGGCCAAAAAGCTGAAGACCAATCCTCGCACACTCGCCGCTCAGGTTGTGGAGGAACTGGATCTGGAGGACATGGCCGCGTCCGTAGATATCGCCGGGCCGGGCTTTATCAATATCCAGCTCAAAGGCGAGTGGCTGGCCGCGCAGTTGGGGAACGTGTTGGCCGATCCGCGACTCGGCGTGCCTAAGGATACGACGCAAAAGGTTGTAATCGACTACTCGCATCCCAACTTGGCCAAGGAAATGCACATCGGCCATCTGCGCAGCACGGTTATTGGCGACGCCATCGCCCGCGTCCTCGAATTTTCGGGTCACGAGGTCGTGCGCCACAATCACGTGGGCGACTGGGGAACGCAGTTTGGGATGCTGATCGCCCACTTGGACGAGATTGCGGACCCGGCCACGGAATTGGCTGATCTAGAAGTATTCTACCAATCGGCGCGTCAGCGCTTTGACCAGGACGAGGCGTTCGCCGATCTGTCGCGGGAATACGTGGTCAAATTGCAAAGCGGCGACCCGCACGTGCTGCGGATGTGGCAGCAGTTCATCGACGAGTCGCTTGCCCACGGCCAGCGCATATACGACGCGCTGGGAGTCAGTCTCAAGCCCGAAGACGTGCAGGGAGAGAGCGCGTACAACGACGACTTACCTCGCGTGGTCGAGGATTTGCGGGACAAGGGTTTGTTGGTGGAGTCCAACGGCGCGCAGTGCGTCTTTTTGGAGGAATTCAAAAACAAGGACGGCCAGATCACGCCGGTGATCGTGCAGAAGTCGGACGGCGGCTATCTCTATGCGACGAGCGACCTCGCGGCTGTGCGCTATCGGGCTGGTGCGCTCGCCGCCGACCGCATCCTCTACATCGTGGATGCGCGCCAGTCGCTTCACTTGCAGCAGGTTTTCGCGGTGGCGCGGGCGGCTGGGTACGCGCCTGAGACGACTGCTTTGGAGCACCACGAGTTTGGCGCGATTTTAGGCGCGGACAACCGGCCATTCAAGACGCGAACTGGCGGCGTGGTCAAGCTGATGGACGTGTTGGAGGAGGGCGTGGCGCGGGCCTTTGCCCAAGTGAGCGAGAAGAATCCCGATATGGACGAGGCCGAGCGGCGGCAGGTCGCTCGCGCGATTGGCATTGGCAGCATCAAGTACATGGAGCTGTCGTTCAACTGCACCTCGGACTACGTGTTCGACTGGGACAGGATGCTGGCCCTCGACGGCAACACCGCTCCGTACATGCTCTACTCCTATGCCCGCATCAAGAGCATGTTCCGCCGCGCTGGCGTGGATGAAGATGCGCTCGACGGAACCATAACTGTCGGCGAAAAGGCCGAGAGTGCGCTCGCCATCAAGCTGTTGCAGTTTCCCGAAGTGGTCGCGGCCGTAGCCCATCAGTGCTATCCGCACGTGCTTTGCAATTATCTCTACGAGCTGGCCGACGCCTTTATGAAGTTTTACGAGCAGTGCCCGGTTCTTCGCGCGGACGAGCCGGTGCGGACGAGCCGATTGCTGCTGGCGCTGTTGACTGCGCGCATCGTGCGTCAGGGTCTCGACCTGCTCGGCATTGAGACCCTTGAGCGAATGTGAGGCGTGGGGCATGACGGAAGGGCCGGTATTTCTGACGGGTTTTATGGGCGTGGGCAAGACCCGGGTCGGGCGCATTTTGGCGCGGGAGCTAGGGCGCTGCTTTCTGGACACCGACCGGATGATTGAACAGCGCGCCGGCAAGACCATTGCGGAGATTTTTGCCGACGAAGGCGAGGCACACTTCCGCCAGCTAGAGCGCGACTGCGTCCTCGAAACCTGCCAGCGCCCGGATGCCGTAGTGGCCTTGGGCGGCGGGGCGATCACCCGCGCCGACAACGTCGAGGCCGTGCGCTGCGCTGGCATCTTGGTCTGCCTCAAGGCCGACGTGGATACGATTTTCGCACGCGTCAGGCGTCGCTCTAACCGGCCCCTGCTCGCTGGGTTGGATCCGCAGGCGCAGCGCGCCAAGATAGAATCCTTGCTCCGCGAGCGCGCTCCTTTTTACGACCAAGCCCACATCGAGCTGAATACCACGCAGGTGCAGACGCCTGAGGACACGGCCGGGAAACTCCGCGACTTACTGGAGAGCTATGCAAAGAATTGACTTAGACATCCCCGGGGCTGCATACCCCATTTTCGTCGGCCACAATATCTTAGGGGAACTAGGGCCGCGCTGCCGCGACTTGGCTTTGGGCCGGCAGGTCGCACTAGTGTCCGATGAGGTCGTGGCCGCGCACTACCTGCAACCGGCGGCTGCCAGCTTGCGCGCTGCTGGATTTGAGGTGTTGGAGATTGTCTATGCCGGGGGCGAGGAGGCTAAGAACCTGCACGGGGCTGAGGGCATTTTCGGGCAGATGATCGAAGCCGGGTTCGACCGCGGCGATTGGGTCGTGGCCCTCGGCGGGGGCGTAGTCGGCGACATGGCGGGCTTTGTGGCCTCCACCTATTTGCGCGGCGTGCCCTATGTGCAGGTGCCTACTACCATCGTCGCGCAGGTGGATTCGAGCATCGGCGGCAAGACGGGGGTCAACCACGCGCTGGGCAAAAATCTGATCGGCACCTTTCACCAGCCGCGCTTGGTCTTGGTCGACACTAATGCGCTGCACTCGCTGCCGAGGCGGGAGCGGGTCGCGGGCATGGCCGAGGTGGTCAAACACGGGTTGATCCGCGACGCTGCGCTCTTCGCCTTTTTGGAGGAGCACTTGGAGGAAGTCGTAGATATGGCGCTGGTGCCGGAGACCTTGGACTGGCTCATTGGCCGCAATGTCGAGATCAAGGCCGAAGTGGTGGCCGCCGACGAGAAGGAGCAGGGCTTGCGGGCCATTCTCAATTACGGGCACACCATTGGACACGCGATTGAGGCCGCTACGGACTACGGCCGCTACCGGCACGGGGAGGCGATAATTTTGGGTTTGATCGCCGCGGGCGAAATCGCCTGCCGCGAAGGGTTTTGGCCCGAAGCGGAAAGACAGCGGCAGGACGCGTTGCTAGAGCGGTTGGGGGTGCCCGGGGGGTTGGCCGAGGTGGAGGCGGAGCGGATTTTGGTCTGTGCCAAGGCCGACAAGAAGCGAGTGGATGGGCAGTTGCGGTTTGTGTTGGGTCGGCGGATTGGGGAGGTGGAGGTTGTGGAGGGCATAACCGATGACACGGTGCGCGCAGCCATTGCATACGCGCAGCGGTTTTGCGAGGCATGATATGAGCGAAAACCAACCCCACAAAGTCCACCTAGTCAGCTTGGGGTGTCCGAAAAACACGGTCGATTCCGAGCGGATGCAGGGGCTTTTGCAGGGCCATGCCTATCAGATGACGGATGCGCCGGAAGAAGCGGACGTGGTGGTGGTCAATACCTGCGGCTTTATCGAGCCGGCCAAAGAAGAATCCCTCGCCGCGATTATGGATGCGCATCGGCTCAAGCAAGAGGGTCAGTGCGAGGGGGTGATCGTCACGGGGTGTCTATCGACGCGCTACTACGAGGAGCTAGCGCAGGAGTTGGTGGAGGCCGACAAGCTGCTGACGATTGCCGACGAGGCCGACATCGTCCGCCACGTTGACGAGGTGCTAGACGTTCAGCGGCCCCAGTACTTGGCCAGCTTGCCGCGGACTTCGCTGACGCCGGAGCACTGGGCGTATCTGCGTATATCGGACGGTTGCGATCACCAATGCGCCTTTTGCGCCATTCCCGCCATCCGCGGGCGGCACGTGAGCGAGCCGGTCGAACAGCTCGTGGCTGAGGCCGAACGGCTGGCTGCGGAGGGGGTGCGGGAGTTGGTCTTGGTTTCACAGGATTCGGTGCGCTACGGGGCCGACCTCTACGGCCGGCCGCAGCTCGTGCGCCTTTTACAAGCGCTCGCCGAGGTGGAGGGCATTGAGTGGATGCGCTTGATGTACACCTATCCGGCGTTCTGGACCCAGGAACTGATCGACTTCTACGCTACGTGCGACAAGATGTGCCGGTACATCGACATGCCGCTGCAACACATTTCCGACCCGGTACTCAAGCGCATGAAGCGGGCGACGACGCGCCAAAAGACGCTCGATTTGTTGGCGCGACTGCGAGAGAGGCTGCCGGGGGCTGGGCTGCGCTCGACGTTCATCGTCGGTTTTCCCGGGGAAACTGAGGACGATTTTGCCGCCTTGCTGGAATTCGTGGCCGAGACGCGCTTCGACTACGCGACCGGCTTTCTCTACTCGCCGGAGGATGGGACTTCGGCGTATGGGCTTGGCGATCCGGTCAGCGCGGAGGTCAAGCAGGAGCGCTACAGCCGCCTGACGCAACTGCAGGAGCGCGTGGGCACGGAGAAAAACGACGAGCTTGTCGGCACGCGGCAGCAGGTCTTGGTCGATGCGCGCGTGGGGGAGATGTGCTATGGGCGGATGGAGCGCGATGCCCCGGAAATCGACGGCCAAGTAGTAATCACCGAGGGTACGCCTCGGGTGGGTTCTTTCGTCGAAGTGGAAATTACCGCAGCCGCACCCTATGAGCTGAGTGCTAAGATGGTGGGAGGGCCGCGTTGAACAAGGCGAGACCGCGAGACATCGCCGTGGATGGCCGGGCCGGTGAGTTGGTCATCGGGTGGAGCGATGGCCGCGAGGGTCGCTACGACTTGGAGGGGTTGCGGCGAGATTGTCCTTGCGCCTACTGTCGGGAATTGCGCGACGCGAGCGAGGGCGGGTTGACGCTCTTGCAGCCCGAGGCGGTGTCAGCCACGGCCGAGGTGCGGGGGGTTAGCTACGTTGGGCGCTACGGCATTCGCATTGAATGGGCCGACGGGCACGACCACGGCATTTATACGTTTGAGTTTTTTCGTGCGCTAGACGCGGGGGGATGAGGTAAGGCGGGTTTTGGGAAGCGAGCAAATAGCTCTTTGATTCAACAATAATAGATTTTCGGAACGTCGCGGGGGCGCAGGCAATCCACTATTCGGTGAGGATGAGCCCGAGGTGTCTATGCACATATCTGGTAACAGGCCGTCAGCGGTGAATTTGCGAGGGTAGTGTAATGAGTCAAGAACCCATACGGCTGGTCAGTGCAGAATGGGACCGGGAACTGACGGCGGCTATCCACGCGGATCCCAGCGAGCTACGCATCATCTGTCCGTTCATTAAGAAAGGTGCACTTGAATATCTCCTGTCGCATCGTCCCGGTGACGTTCAAGTGATTACCCGATTCAATCTGGACGATTTCGCTAACGGTGTCAGCGATGTCGAAGCCCTGCGAATGCTACTCGACGATGGTGCCAGCGTCCGAGGTGTCCAGAACCTCCATGCTAAGTTGTATCTCTTCGGGACAAGCCGAGTAATCATTACGTCGGCCAATCTGACAGAGGCCGCGCTCACCCGGAACCAAGAGTTCGGTGTTGTCGCCGAAGACGAAGCCGTCATAGCGGACTGCCAAAGCTATTTTGACGGGCTTTGGCAGCGCGGCAAGGACTTATCTCGAGATCTACTCGATAGCTGGGCGGCAACTGTTACCCAGCACCGTGCGGCTGTTGGGAGGCCCAATCGCGTGAAAGGGCTCGGCGATTTCGGCGCGAAGGTGAGGCTTGCGGCCTCACAATCCGTTCCTCTTCCCGCTACCGTGGCGGATGGAGACCAAGCCTTCATCAAGTTTCTCGGCAACAGTCATGAGCGGGTCTGTGTTTCTTATCCTATTATCGAGGTGATCAAACACGAGGGTTGCCATGAGGTCCTCGCCTATCCCAAGACCAAACGCCCTAGGAGCGTCGAAGACGGTGCGATCATGTTTATGGCACGATTCACGGAGAAGCGCGACATACGAATTTTCGGTCGCGCCGTCGGCATGAAGCATCATCCGGACCGAGACAACGCGTCAGACGAGGACATTGATCTTCGCTGGTGGAGAGAAAAGTATTCGAGGTATATCCGAGTGGATCGCGCCGAGTTCGTTGATGGGACCATAGCCAACGGCATCTCGCTGAACGAGTTGATGTGTGAACTCAAGAGCGATTCATTTGCGTCGACCCAGCGTAATGCAGCACGCGACACCGGCAACACGAATCCTCGGCGTGCATATGGGCAGCAACCAGCCGTCGAACTTTCTCCGCAAGGGATTTCTTGGCTCGGCGAGCGGCTCCAAGCGGCGTTCGACGCACACGGCAAAGTTCCGCAGGACACGCTCGACCAAATCGACTGACGACTTCGGAGATTTTTATATAGCGGGATATAAGGTTCGACCAGCCAGCATTGCAAGTGCTGTAGCTGTGGCACTCGTAATATCTCCAAAAATACCGGCGTGGGACTCATCGTTGATAGAGGGCAAATGCTTTATGGATAGAGTATCCCCGACGGCTTTGGCAGCTCCGACCTCCAGCACCGCAAACCGACCATTCGATTTAACTTTATAACCCTTGCGGCGAAACACCTCTCGAACTTCCTCAATGGCATCATCCAAGTCGGCCTTATCGAAGTACTCAAGCCAGTTGACCGAGAGGTGCTTTTCGCCCTTCCGTGGCAAGAAGGCGGCAGGTAACAGCATTCCGTTCTGGCCGATGTGCGATGGCTTGCAGTACCGCGAGATGTGGTTGTTATCGGGAAGCGGCCGGTTATTCATCGAGACATGACCGCCCTAGAAGCGAGATGAACGACTGGACATTTTTCATGATCTCGTCCTTAGGCGACGTTCCGCTAGCGGTCTTTTGCTCGACTCCATATTGGGCCGGTGCAGAGATGGCAGTGTACTGAATTTGTCCAGAGAGCAAGAAGTCCATGGCCAGGATACCGTTGTGGGGGGGGAGCGACCATGCAATTTCTACCAATCCGTCTGGGGTGACACCGATTTCTGGCTCGGGCAGTTGTCGTTCACGTATCTCACTCATAAGGAAAATGGCCAATGATCGCAGTGATTCAAGCTCCATAGGCGATTCTTCAGGATCAACTTCGACAAGCTTGCGGAGGTCGGTGAGGCGATCCGCGATCGCATCGAGATTGAACTGTCTGAGGATATTGATTATCTCCTCAGGCGTGCTCGCGTTTTCAATCTGGGGCTGCCAAACGCGAGAGGTTACGGACATGTCGAGGGTAAAGACGCCGTAATCATCTTGCATCTTTCTCGAACGTTCCACCATCTCCTGATTGCTCTCCTACTAGGGGTTAAATTTTATGGTACTGTTAAGGCAAATCCCCGTCAAGCCGCTCGCCTGTGCAAATCTAAACGACCACCGTCTATAGGTCTTTATGCCGCCTGACGAACCGGAACGTCGCAGGGCTCGCGGGCGATCCACTGTTCGGTGAGGAGGAGGCCGAGAGCCAAAAGCAGGAATTCGCGCCACAGCTCGCGACCGTGGCGATTGCCCAAAACCGCGAGGTAAAGTCGTATCTACTCTGTCAATGCCGCAGCGAGTGAGAATCACCCGGATGCTCGCGCTCACAGGTAGGACATATCTTACATAGATGCCGATTTAGGAGATGTGCTGTTGCCAGTAGGAGGCCTCCTGTTGCATGGAGGACTACTTCAAAGATTCCTTCAGTAGCAATGTGGGCGGTGGCGATAAACGCTACTGCCACTACGAGGGTGAGAAATGCTCTCCAACTTCTGTGATTCTTAATCCCCAAAACGACGCTACCTAATGCGAGTGCAACGGCTCCAATAATGATTAATTCCGCGCGTTCACTTGCGAGGAACCCAAGCCCCAGTAATGGCAGAATTGTTACTAAAAGCGGCATTGCCACGCAGTGGAGCGCACACGAAAAAGATAGAAATGCTCCTATGGTATCTACCAGCCCTTGATCAAAATAGTTTTTCACTTTTTCCATATGTTTCCTCGCAGATTGCCTACGGCGAATTTGCTCAGCGTGGAGTCATAGAACTTCTCGTTGAATCGAATGGTTGTAGTTTGATTATCGAAACTCATAATATATAACTCTTTATGCCGCTTGGCGCACCGGAACGTCGCGGGGGGCGCGGGCGATCCACTGTTCGGCGAGGAGGAGGCCGAGGGCCAAAAGCAGGAATTCGCGCCACAGCTCGCGGCCATGGCGGTTGCCCAAGACCGCAAGGCGCAGGTCGTCGCTTGGGTTGAGGAAATGGACTTCCGCGTCCGCGAAAACGCTCCGTACATACTCGGGCACTACAGGCGCGAGTGCGGATTCGCGGGCGTCGAAGTTGACGGCGAACGCATCGACCTCTGCGCCCTCAGCCCGCAGTCGCCAGATGCCAGCCTCGCCGACGTGGGGAATTTTCCACAAGTATTGGCCGCCGACAGGCTCCGGCTCCAAGCGCAGGCGCTCGCCCGACGGCGTCTCGGCCTCTACGACCGCTTCCATTGGCACATCGGCCAAGCGGCGATAGACCGTTTCTCCCACCAAGTAAGCGGCGTGGCGATCGGGCGGCAGGCTCAACTCGCGCACCAAGCGGTGTAGGAGGGGAGCGAACAGTCCGCGTTGGTGCAGGTCGTTCCACTGCGGGTCGATGGGGAAAGCTGCCAGTGCGACGCGTCCCTGCTCCTTCCAGGCTAGTGCCATGGCGAGTTGTCCGTCGCTGAAGCGGACCAAAGGCAAAAGGTCGGGCGCGGGGACCATGGAAAAATAGCCGTAGAAGCGCGGCTGATCGCCGTCGCTGGCGAGGAGGTCGTTGAAAAGCGGGTGGTGCGGCTCGTCCGAATCTAAGACTTGATAGTTGGCTGCGTTGCCGGGTGCGCCGAGCCGGTTTTTGAAGCGGCCCGGAGTCAGGCCAGGCAAGAGGTCGCGGTTGTAGTAGCCGAGGTCGCTGTGCGGCGCGGGAAAGAGGGCTACGCCCCCGCCGTTGGCGACGAACTCGTCTAGGGCCGCCTTTTGCATCGCACTTAGCCGCGCGAGGTTGCAGAGCACGAGGACATCTACTCCGGCGAGGGTGCCGGCGTCGAAGTTGGCAAAGAGATCGGTGCGGATTTTTACGACCGGATCGGAGAGGGCTGCCGCCCCGAGTGCCCGACGCACATAGTACGCGTCTTCGGGCTGTTCGCTTAACAGCAGCACGGTGATGGCGGTGGGCAGGTCAAGCGTGAAGTAGCGGCGGTTGTCGAGCGCGAGCGCGTCGTCGGAAAGGGCGACGTGTCCGCTCAGCCGCCCGGGGCGGCGCGGCGAAAAGCTGAGTGCTACTTGGGTCGTGCCGGGCGCTCCGGGATCCACGCTATGGCGGCGCACGCGCTGGCCCTCGACAAACAGGTCGAGTGCTGTGCCCGCGCCGCTGTGCGCGATTTCGGTTTGCAAGGTGACTTTGGCGTCGGCCGCGAGCATCCAACTCGGGGCCGAGACCCGCTCGACGTAAGCATTTGGCCGGGGCTGGGTGCGCGGGCTGGCGACATAGACGCGTGCGTCGGCAAAGGACGGGACCGAGGCGTCGAGTTGATCCCAGTTGTATTGGGCCAAATCGGTAAAGACGAAAAGCTCGTGCGCTGCGAGTGCGGATTTTTGGTCGAAGCGTTGGGCCGCCGCGTGCAAGGCCACGCGCAAGTCGGTCGCCTCTTGCGTCGGCGCGAGCTCGGCCAGGCGCTCGGCTAGGTAATCGCGGTCGCCGGCAAAAGGGGCGTGGGGCCGTAGGGCAAAAGGCTGCACTGCCACTTGATCGCGCGGCGGCAAAACGGCCAGCAGGTCGCCGAGTTGGCGCTGGAGTTGGTCGAAAAGGGAGCCAGAGGGCCGTTGGTAGCGAGTGCTGTACGACAGGTCCAAGAGCGCGTGAACGGCCACCGGGCGATCCCCGCCTCCCCATCCGCCACCGGCCTGATACGTCGGACGGGCAAAGGCGCAGACGATGAGCGCGATGATGAGCGTGCGCAGCAACAGAACCAGCCATTGGCGCAGTTGCAGTCGCCGCATGCGGTTTTGCTGTAGCTGGCGCAGAAAGGCGAAGTCGCTGAAAGGATGGGGTTGGGCGCGCCCTCGATGCAGCAGGTGAATGGCTAGGGGAAGGGCGGCCGCGACCAGTCCGACAAGGAGCGCGGGATTGAGAAACTGCAAGATGGGGAAGGGGCCGCGCTAGTTCGCGGCGGGAATATCGCGCTCGGCCGCTTCGATGGTGGCGATGATTTCCTCGGCTGAATTCGCGTCGATGAGCTTCTTTTTGAACTCTTCGTTTTTGAGCAAGCGCGAAATCCGCGCCAGTGCCTTGATGTGGGGGCCGGAGATGTTGGTCGGGGAGACCAGCAGGAAGAACACATAGGCTGGCTCGCCGTCGAGGGCGTCGAAATCCATGCCCCGCCGCTGGGTGCCCATAGCTGCGACCAGTTCGGTCACCGCGGCCGACTTGCCGTGGGGGATGGCGATGCCATCGCCAATGCCCGTGCTCATGATCTTTTCGCGGTCGAGTACGGCTTGCAATGCTTGGGCGCGGTCGGTGATCGCGTCGCCGACTGGAAGCGAGTTGACCAGTTCGGTGATGATTTCCTCTTTGGATTCTCCTTTGAGGTCAACTATGATGGATTCGAGCGACAGAATGTCCAACAGGTTCATGCGCGTTATCTCCGGGTGAGTTGTTGAAAAATAAGCCTTATATGCGACATTCGTCAACCGCTCATTGTCATTGAGTTATGGCTTTTACGAGTCGCGGTACCACGAAATAGAGCAAGCGGCCGCGACTGATTTCTGCCCAAGCGTGGATGCCCAATGCGACTGCGGCTAAGCCCGCAGTTGGCAGGGCGACGTGCGCGCCCGTCAGCTCGCCGATCCACTCTTCCATCCCTGGGTTGTGGGCGATGATGAGGCCGGTCTGGGCCCTGTCTGGCAAGTCGGCTGCCGCTTGGGTCAGAGTGCTGGAGGACGCGAGGTAGAGCGCGTCGTCCAAGTGCAGGGCACTCGGCGGCAGGCCGAGGGATTCGACTAGGCCAGTGGCCGTCTGCTGCGCCCGGCGCGCGGTTGAGGCCAGCACGACCTCGGGACGCGGGCCGTACGCTGCGAGTAGGCGGGCGATGCGCGGCAAATCCGCGCGGCCGCGCTTGTTGAGCGGACGGTCGAAATCGTCGCTTATCCCGGGAGGATAAGCCGACTTGGCATGGCGCATGATTAGCAAGGTTTTCATGGGAATTAAGAATTAAGAATTAGGAATTAGGAATTACAATTCTCAATTCTCAATTCCTAATTCCTACATTGAATTGGTTGCGTGGGCATTTACTAGAAGGTATTTTTATTAGCAGCAAGATAGTGTGTATGGGTGCTCGATACAAACGCGACTCAGGATTTATATATGGCTCCACAACCCGTAGAACTCAACCTAACCATCCGCCCTCAGCACCGCTTTGCAGTCATCGACATCGCCGAGTTGATCCGCCAGCAAGTCGGCGATGAGTTGCGTCCCTTTCGCAAAGCCGCGTACTGTTCGTTGCACACCACGGCCGGCTATATAGAGCAGGGCATGTGTCGGCGCTTGGGCCACAGTCGTAAGCAGATTGACCCATTTATCCGCGCCATCCAAAAGATATTTCCCTACAACGCCGGCTATTTCCACGACCGCATGCAACTGCGCGACGAGCTTAGCGAGGGCGAAAAGGAAAGGGAGCCGGTCAACGCCGACTCGCACCTGACCTTTATTGCCGCGGGTCTCAAAAACTGCGTGACCTATATCCACCATCCCGAGGAGCCGGTGTACTTCATTGAGCTAGACGGCATCTACAAGCACTACGTGCGCAGCCGGCACACCGCAGTTATGGCTTACAATCGCACCGAAATTGTGCAGCGCAGTCGAGTGGAGATTCCGGTGGGTGGCAGCCATGCGATCGACGCTTTCAACCTCAAGGACCCGCGCTATGGCCTCTTTGAAACGCTCGCCGATCGGCTGCGGCAATCCGGCATCGACAAAGGCTGTATCGACATCCGCCTCGCCCCAGAGGAAAAGCACGTCGGCATGACCGTCAACGAGTACGAGACCCTGTTGATGCGCAACGACTTGCCCCAGGCCCTCAGCGATCCGCTGCGCTATGCATTCCAGCGCGGCAAGCGGCTCCTGCGGCACCCGGCCTCCATCCCCGGCAAGATGCACGCGTACGCGGCCTACGATTCCCTCCGCTTCTACAACGAATTGCTCGACCAAGTTCCGGTGGGGCGGTCGGTCATCGACCGCATCGTTTCGGTGCTATCGACGCCGGCCCAGCGCATCTTGCGCCTAAAGCGCCACATCCGGCTACTGGTCTCAGACAGCGCAGGAGCCGGCGCAGATCGCATCCTGCAGGGCACGTACCAAAGCCCGATCCTGGTGCAGCACCAACCGGCGGCGTGCGGCGTGCGCGCGCTCGACGTCACCCTGCGCCGCTTCGTCTGAGCATGCAGGTCGATCCTTCCATCTTCAAAGCGTACGATATCCGCGGCATCTATCCCGACCCCCTGAGCGAAGAAGTGGCCTACGCCATAGGCCGCGCCTTTGTGGCCCTGCTGAAGTGCGAGGAGGTCGTCGTGGGGCGCGACATGCGCCTTTCGAGTCCGGCCATAAAAGAGCACCTCTTGCGCGGCCTCGTCGATCAAGGCGCGGACGTCATCGACATCGGCATGGTCAGTACGGATCAATACTACTATGCCTGCGCTACCTTGGACCGCCCGGGCGCGATGGTGACGGCTTCGCACAACCCGCCCGAATACTGCGGCTTCAAGATGGTGCGCCAAATGCCCTATCTGCTCAGCGGCGAATCCGGAATCCAAGACCTGCGCCGCCTCGTGGCAGAGGAAAGCTGGGGTGAGGGTCGGAGGCAGGGTGTGGTTCGGGCTGAGGACGTGACGCCGGGCTTTATCGACAAGGTGTTGAGTCTCGTGGACCCGGCCTGCATCAAGCCGCTCAAGGTAGTGGCCGATACGGGCAACGGCATGGTCGGGCCGATTCTGCAAGAGGTGTACGAGCGGTTGCCCATCGAGTTTATCGGCATGTACCTAGAGCCGGATGGCCATCTGCCCAACCACGGCCTCGACCCCATGCAGCCGGAAAACCGCGCCGACTTGGAGCGCCGCGTCCTAGCCGAAGGTGCGGACGTCGGCTTTGCCTTTGACGGCGATGGCGACCGCTTCTTCATCATCGATGACCGGGGCCGCTTCGTACCCGGCGACTTTGCGACCGCACTGATGGCCTGCTACATGCTAGAGCGCGACCCCGGGGCCAAGATCGTGTACGACGTGCGCTGCTCGTGGGCCGTGCCCGACCTCGTAAAAGCAGCCGGCGGCACCCCGCTGATCGAGCGCGTGGGCCATTCGTTTCTCAAGCCGAGGATGTTTGAGGAAGGAGCTGTTTTCGCGGGCGAGCTGAGCGGTCATTACTACTTCCGCGACTTCTTTGGTGCGGATTCCGGCATCGTGCCGTCGCTGGTGATGCTGGAATTGCTGTCGCAGCGCGGGGTTAAGCTCTCCGAGTTGCTCGCTCCGTTGGAGCGCCAGTATTTCACGTCCTCTGAGATCAACTCCAAAGTCGCGGATCCCGCGGCCAAAATCGCGGCCCTAGCCGACCGCTACCAAGACGGTCACATCCAGCGTCTTGACGGGATTTCGGTCAGCTACGACGACTGGCACTTCAACGTGCGGCCCTCCAATACCGAGCCGCTGCTGCGCCTCAACCTAGAGGCCCTCTCCGCGGAGCGCATGGCCGAGAAGCGGGACGAGGTACTCGCCTTTATTCGCGCGTAAATTATGACGGTCCCCGCCCCTAAGATCCCGTGGGCTTTCGCCCTCGACCGCCGCTACTTTGCAGCATTTTTGGTTTTCCAAGGCGCGGTGGTCGCTGGCAGTATCTTCGTTTTCGAATTCCTCCCGGCCCTTCTCCTCGGTGCGCTCTGCGCCGCGTTTTTTGTCGCGGGCCTGATGCTGAGGCCGTGGATCGTCGTCCCAGTTTTGTTGCTGACGACGGGCCTCGACAGCACGGGTCGGCTGTTCGGCGAGTCCGGCCCTTCGAAAGAGATCTTCTTGCTGACGGGGTTTCACTTGGCCTTCGGGCTGCTGGTCCTCGGCTTGGCCGCCAACATCTGCCTGCGGCAGCGCGTGCATTTTCCCGACTTTGAGATTAAGGTGCCGCTCTTTTTGTTCCTCGCGTCTATTGCGGTGTCGCTGACGTACACGCCCAATCAGCTAGATGCAACCGTCAGCTTCTTGCGGATTTGCGCCCTCGTGCTCTTCACCTACATGGTGCAAATAACGCTCGACTCTAGGCGGGCCGTGTCTGCGGTCTTATGGTCCCTAGTGGTCTTGACGATAGCGGGCTCCGTGATGGGGGCCTATCAGGTCATCACCGGCCAATTCCACTTGCCGGCCAAGGTCATCACCGCCTTGGGCGGCAACGTGCCGCGGGCGACGGGGGCCTTTCACAACCCCAACATCTTTGCCTCGTTTGTAATGAGCGGCGTCCTGCCGCTATTGGCCGTCTTGCTCAGCCATCGACTGCCTAGGGGCCAGCGCGTGCTTTTTGCTTTGGCGGTCGTCATCGGCTTTGGCGGGCTGTTGGCCTCGTTTAGCCGCTCTAGCTGGGTGTCAACGCTGGCCGGCGTGCTCGTCATCCTCTGGTTGAGCGGCAAGCTGCGCTATTTTTTTATTGGAGTTTTTGCCTTTATCCTGCTGGTGCTCGGCCTCAGAGAATTCGTGCCTTATGCCGAGTACATCTTCGAGCGCTTTGCCTCCATCTTCACCTTGTTTGATGAGTTCGGCGCGACCGGCCGCGCTTCGAGTACGGCGCGCGTTCATCTCGTCATGGCCTCGTTCGACATGTTTTCGGATCATCCGTTCTTGGGTACTGGTTGGCGATCCTTTCCGGTAATATTCTCCCAATACGCGCCGCCCGGCTATCCCCATTGGACCCTAGTGAAAGAGCCGCACACCATAGTGACTGCGATCTTGGGCGAACTAGGCATCGTTGGTTTCGCGGCTTTTGTCTGGTTTGTCGGCAAGACGTTCTTTTTGAGCTTGGGGCGCTTGCAGCAGATGCAGGATTCCTATTTGCGCGCCATAGCCATCGGCTTGATCGCCACGTTTGTCGCCTTCCAGGTCAATCAGACGTTCAATGGCGACCTGCCCAGCAACATGTTTTGGTTCTGCATCGGCATGCTCTTCGCCGTGCAGCGGCTCGACGCGGACGCACGTGCTTAGAACCGGCCGCTTGAAGAACGCGAGGATCAATCGTGAAAGTTTTGCTGCTATCGCACCTCTACCCCAACGTCATATCTAAGCTCTCCGGAAGTTTCGTCCACAACCAAGCGCGTTTCCTCCAAGATCATTGTCAACTAGAAGTAGTGGCACCCGTGCCTTGGTTCCCCCTGCCGAGATTTGGGTTGTGGAGTGCCTATCGCCACGTCCCACGCTGCGAAGTGTTAGACGAAATCGAGGTGCGGCATCCCCGCCGCTTGGCCCTACCGCGGCGGATCCTCTTTACCAAGCAGTGGCGTTTTCACCTCAAGGCTTTGCTCAGTGCAGTTGAGTCTGTGCCGGACATCATTCACGCGCACTGCGCCTATCCCGATGGCCGGGCTGCTGTTGAGTACGGTTCACAAACCGGCCGGCCCGTAGTCATCACAGTCCACGGTTCCGACATTAAGATCCTGCCCAAACTCAAGTCCCAATGGCGGCAATTGATCGTCGAGACCCTAACGCGAGCTGCGGCCGTTATTGCCGTCAGCCAAGAGCTGGGCCGCGAGGTTGTGCAATTGGGTGTCCCGGCCGACAAGGTTCGCTGCATTCCCAACGGCGTTGACTGCCAGCTCTTTTCGGCGACCGGGTCGCACCAGCCCGGTAAAGATGGGTGGCGTCTGCTGTATGTGGGCCGATTTGTCGAGGCAAAGGGGTTGCGCGTCTTGCTGACGGCACTGGCTAAAGTGCGCAGTCAAGGTCGCGACGTCTCATTGACCTTGGTCGGCGGCCACCCTGCGACCGGGACCGCCGATCCTTTCCTACCTCAAGTCAACGACTTGAACCTGTCCGAGCATGTGTCGTTTGAGGACGCGGTGCCTTGGGAGGAGCTACCTCCCTATATGGCCGCTGCCGATCTGTTTGTCCTGCCCAGCTTTAGCGAGGGCCTGACCACGTCGCTGATGGAGGCCATGGCCTGTGGCCTGCCCGTGGTCGCCACGCGCTGTGGTGGGCCGGAGGAGGTCGTCAATGAGGAGGTCGGACGGCTAGTGGCGGTCGGCGACGCGGAGGACTTGGCGGCGGGCATCCTCGCGGTGCTAGACGAATACGATTGCTACGACCGCGAGGTGATCCGCCGACAGGCTGAGGAGCGCTACGACTATCGCCGGGTGGCAGCGCGGATCCATGCGCTGTACGAGGACGTACTGCGTTAGGCCCGCTTGGGATTGTTCGGCGGTGCGAAGGAAGTGCTCAGTAAGACGAAATCGCGGTGAAAGGTGCGGTTGTCAAAGAGGCTGTGGACGGTGGTGGGGTGGACGACATTAGGCGCGACTATGCCCATTCAGCGCGAACAATGCACGGTTGCATAAATGACTACAAATGACGAAAATATAACGAGATAAGATACACCTTCTACCGCTGGAATCCCATGCTCGTCGCCATTTTTTGGGCCGCTTTATTTCTCGTCGTCTATACCTATCTAATCTACCCAGTTTTGCTCTGGCTCTTAGCGGCCGGTCGCAAGATGCCCGAGTACGCGTCGCCGAGCGAATGGCCCACAGTGTCGCTGATCATTGCCGCGCACAATGAAGAAACCGTATTGCGCGCCAAGCTAGAAAACGCGCTGGCCATGGACTACCCAGCCGAGCGGCTCGACATCATCGTCGTCTCAGACGCCTCGACCGATGGCACGGATCGCATTGCCACCGAATTTGCCGAGCGCGGGGTGCGGCTGCACCGGGAGGAGGTGCGCGGCGGCAAGACCGAGGCGCAAAACGCGGGTGTGCGCTTGGCGCGGGGGCAGTTCCTCGCGTTCTCCGACGCCAACAGCATGTACGCGTCCAGTGCGCTCAAGCGGCTGTTGGCACCCTTTGTCGACGAGCGGATCGGCTGCGTTTGCGGCGAGTTGCAATACGCCAATCCAGATGAGCAAGGTGCTGGCAAGGGCGAAGGCCTGTACTGGCGCTACGAGCAATTTCTCAAGCGCCGGGAGAGCTTGCTCAGCTCCACGTTGGGCGCCAATGGGGCGATATACGCGCTCCGGCGCGAGCTATTCGTCGAACTGCGCGGCGACATTATCAGCGACTTTGTCGCGCCTCTGGGTGTATGGCGGCGCGGCTTTCGCATCGCGTACGAGCCAAAGGCCGTTGCCACCGAATACAGCAGCGCTCGCTTTGGCGACGAGTTCCGCCGCCGCCGCCGCATTGTCTCGCGCTCGCTCTACGGGCTATGGACCGAGGCCGGCGTGCTCAATCCGTTCGCGCACTTTTTTTTTACCTTTCAGATGTTTTCCCACAAGCTGCTTCGCTGGCTCGTGCCGGTGTGGCTGTTGGTAGTGCTTGCGGTCAATATTCCATTGGCCGCGAGCGAGTACTATGGTATCTTGCTCGCGCTGCAAGTGACTTTCTATGGCTTGGCTGCTTTGGGCCTCTTGCTGCCGGAGCGGTTGGGACGCTATTGGCTGTTCTACGTGCCGGCCTATTTCACCGCGACCAATTGGGGTACCCTGCTGGGGCTGCTGAGCTTCCTAATGGGTCGCCGCCACCGCGTCTGGCAGCCCGCGAGGTAGAGCGTTTATGTCGCGTCTGAAACGCGTTGTCCTGCTGTTGCTGAGCGACACAGTCGCCGTCAGTTTGGCGTCGGTTTTCTTTGTGTGGATGAAGTTGGTCGGCGGCGGGCTGGAGATCGTTCGCCATAACTACGAGCGGCTCTATCCAGACGCTGTGGACGGACCGAGCTTCTGGTATGCGTTGGGCTATTACTCAGACGTGTTGCCGCTAATAAGCGGCTGCTGGCTGCTGCTGTTCCTGTTTTTTGGTTTCTACCAATCCTCCCTGTCTAGCTCGCGCTTCGACGAAATATACGAGGTCGTCAAGGTCGTCACTTTGGGCATCTTGCTGGGCATGGTCGCTACCTTTGACCGCGACATCCGCCTCACTCGATTGCTGGTCCTATTCTACTGGCTGGGCATGGTCGCGCTGGTGGCAGGTGGCAGGGTGCTGCTGCGCAGCTTTGAGCGGCAATTGTTGTTGCGCGGCATCGGCCTCCGGCGCACGGCCATCGTGGGCGTGAACGCACGCGGCATCCGGTTGCTGCACGCGTTGCGCGCGGCGCCGGCTCAGGGATATGAGATCGTGGGCCTTGTGCGGGCGCGCGGCGA
This sequence comes from Candidatus Latescibacterota bacterium, assembly GCA_022826515.1. Next base: position 1,271 of record JAJDUT010000062.1, on the reverse strand, counting down.
GAACGATCACGCAGCCATTGACGGACTGCCCGTGCTCGGCGAAGTAAGTGATCTGCGAACCATCCTCGCGGCCGAGGGCATTGAGGCCGTGCTCATCGCCTTGCAAGCCAATTCGCACGAAGAAATCATGCAGATCGTCGAGGAAGCCGAAGGGCTGCCGGTTTCCTTTGGCATCACGCCCGACCTGTACGACATTGTGACCGGCCACGTGCGCACGACGCAGATTTACGGCGTGCCGCTGATGGAGCTCAAGCCCGAGTTGATGCCAGCTTGGCAGCGGACGGTCAAGCGGCTCATCGACATGATGGTGGCCGTTGTCGTGCTCGCGGGCTTGGCCCCGTTGTGGCTGTTGGTGGCCGCGGCGATCAAGCTGACCTCCAAAGGGCCGGTGTTCTTTCGCCAAGAGCGCGTCGGCGAGGGGGGGCGGACTTTTGCGATGCTCAAATTTCGCTCAATGTACGTGGATGCTGAGGAAAAGACCGGCCCGGTGTGGGCCAAGGGAGCAGATCCACGGGTGACCCCGATTGGCCGAGTGCTGCGCGCACTACACTTAGACGAGATTCCTCAGTGCATCAACTTCCTGCGCGGCGACATGAGCTTGGTCGGCCCACGGCCTGAACGCCCGTTTTTCGTCGAGCAATTCAAGAAGCAGATTCCTTTGTACATGCGGCGTTTCAACGTCAAGCCCGGCCTGTTGGGCTGGGCGCAGTCCAAGCACGAGTTCGACCTCGACTCCAAGGACGTGGTGGGCATTGCCCGCGAGCGGCTGGAGTACGATTTATACTACATCGAGAACATGTCGCTCAGGTTGGACTTCAAGATCATGCTGCAAACGGTGTGGTTCGTGCTGACGGGCAAGAGCACGCGCTGATCTTCCTCAGATAAGCTCTCGAATCTTCTTGTGAAAGTAGCAGAAACTGGGCGATGCGTTGATAGCTACGTCCATGTGTGGAGCGATGCGCTCTGCCCATATCGACTTTTCATGGCCGATTGCTGTCCACCCCTTCTTTTTTAGCTCGTTTGCGCCGCCTTGGTATACTGCATCTGCCAAGAGTTCCCATGTGCCGCAAATATCGTCGTTCTTGTAACGACTCAGGACATCGTCCTTGGCCTTCGGGTAAGTTGCTTTGATCGCGGGAGTATCTGTGTTGTGTGTCAAGCCTTTTTTATCCTGCTTTGGCTTGGTGTTGCACCCAAGGGGTTCGTCGATGGGCAATGGCGTTGAGCAGCAGGAGCAGCTTGCGCATCACCGCGACCACCGCGACCTTGCC
>JAJDUT010000130.1 GCA_022826515.1 Candidatus Latescibacterota bacterium | reverse complement strand
ACATACAGGGTGCGCATTCCCTATATGCACAGAAAACAGGCTATTGTATTGAGTAGGAGACCCGACAAGCGGAGCTCTGCTACGATAGTGGCGAGAACCAAGATACAATAGCCCGTCTGTTTAGTCAACTATATAATTCCCTTCTTTTTCTTAAATCGTCATATACCGAAGATTGCTTGGGTTTGATTGTTTTCAAAAAGTGTCCCAGAGGGCAATCCCAATATAATTTGCGGTCAATATCTACACTAATTAACGCCCATAGCGCACCCCCCAGAAAAAACCCGGCCACGCGAAAAGCCCATCTTCCCACTCCTTCTCGTAGCGGCTGCCCGACTCAATCAGCCGCAGATGGCCGTCGGTCCACAACTGGTTCAGGGAGACGCCGCCAAACAGCGCCAGATGGCTGTGCAGAGAGACCCCCGTTTCAAGTTTAATCCGCGCCAGATAGTTGTCTCGGGCCAAGCGATCAAAGCCCAATTCCACGGCGGGCGGCCAAAACCCAATGCCCGCACGGTAATCGTCATCGAGGGCGCGGCTGATCCGGTAGCTGTGTACATCGAGGCCGAGGAAGAACCGCTGCCCGCGCTTCTGCACACCACCCCCCACGCCCACGGCCCAGCGCCGCTGGCCACCCTCGTCGGTAAAGCCAGTGGTAAAAGCGGTATAAAACGAGCGGCTGCCCGAGGCGATGGTGAACATGGTAAAGCCGATTTCGTCGCGCCAAGTACTGAGATTGAAAAGCCCACTGCGCGAGTAGTTGATCAACCCGATGGGCAGGCCACCCTCGATGTGGCCGGAAAGATTGACCAAGCCCACCTGCCAACCCTTGACCTCGCTCGCCACGTTCAATAATCCAACCTGACCGCCCTTGACCTCGCCGACGAAATTGGTGACTCCGGCCACTTGCCAACCGCGAATTTTGCCGACGATGTTGGTAGTCTGCGCCACCTGCCAGCCGCGCACCTGAGAGGCGATGTTGAGCAAGCCCACCTGACCGCCCTGCAACGGCCCCATCGCCCAGTTGACGCCCACCACGGATGCCTGCCAGCCATCGACCTCTTTGAGCGCCAAGTTGCCCAACCCACCAATCTGGCTGCCCGTCCGCCCGCGCGCTTGGTTGACCAGCCAAGCGAACTGGACGCCGCGAAACGCCTCATCCTGCGTATTGGTCAACAGCCCCAGCGACAAGGTGTAACCCTCGCGAGTGGCGACCTCAATCTGGCGTCCCAAGGTAATCCTCCGTCCCGAGCCGCCGCGTAGCTTAGTGTCCTCTGGGGTCAAGGCGCGAAAGTCGCCGGTACTCACCTTGGCGAACTCCCCTTCGGCCAGAGCCAATTCGGCCAAGCGCCAGTCCTCGTCCCAAGTTTCCAAAAACAGGGTATAATCCCCCGGCACCAATCCCAACTCAACCTCCCGCCCAGGGGATTTGTTCAGTTCGGCGACTAGGCGCTGCTGGCTATTGCGGATAGAGACTCGACCGGAGAGAGCTTCGTCCAGCGACAGGCCCGCGGCGTTGCGGCGCACCTCAGTCATCACCACGCCGCCGGTGCCGCGCATCTGGCCATCATAGGCTGGGTGCTGAGTGCCTCCCACTGTCCCAAGAGTCCGCGCCCGCGTCTCGTCGAATGCGAACTGGTACGCCTCGTGCAGGGTCACCCGGCCATCGCCGGTAACGTCGGCTGCACCGCGCATCCCGGAAATTAGATAGTGGGTAAAAAAGGACGCTTCGATCAGGTCCGACTCTTGGGCCGCTTCGTCGGCCGAACTCGACGTGAGGAAGGCGTAGCCCCGCATGTCAAAGGACTCATCGAACAGAAAGGGCGGCTTGGGCTTGCCGCCCTTGATGCGGGTTATGCTCCCGGAGTTACAGGCGTCGAGGACGGCTATGCGAACGGCCGCGTTGGCCGTCTTCAGCGAGTCGAGCAACTGCTGATAGCCGAGGTGGTCGCCGGCCAGCAGCAGGCCCTCTTCGTCGGCGTGGCCCGAGTAGTACAGCAGCACCTCCAAGCGGTCCTCCCGCCGACTGGCCGCCTTTACCCGTCGGCCTAGATCGGCCAACCCCCTTTCAAAAGCGGCCAAGTCTGGGTCGCGTAGCAGCAACACATCGGCCGGGTCCAGCCCCCCCATCTCCTGCAACACCTCGACGAATTGTTCCGCGTCCGAGACTGCGTAGCGCAGCAATTCGCGATCTACCCCGCCGTTGTTGGCCCCTGCTGCCAGTATCAACCGGCGCACTTCGGCCTCCACCGGTTGGGATAGACCCGCCACAGCGACGACGATCAGCAGGACGCGCACCAAAGACATGGGCACAACTTCTCGCAGGGTTAAGGCTGACTAGGTTTCTTTACAGTAAATCGGAATAGGCGAACGTCATCCCCCAACGCCACATCGTCGTCAGCCAGTTTGGCCTTGATCGCTGCTAGGCCAAATCGGCGGTCGGCCACCACCAAGTAAAACCGCTCCCACCGCGGCGCGTCGTCCAGTTCGTAGGCAAGGTCGAGAGTATCTTGCGCCGCCAGCGGCACGGCTCTTGTTCCAGTCGTGGGGAGGTGCTGTGTGACGGTCCCACGCCCATCAACGGACAAGATCGCCCCGTACTGCAAGCCACCGGAGCGGTAAGCAAGCTGCACCAAGTCCCCGTTTCGGGCCAAGGCCCCGTCTTGCAGACGCTCCGCACCGCTGGCCAATTTGCGGAAAACCAGCAAACGCGGCTCCTGCTCGCCACCCTTGATGCGCGTCGCAGGTGCTTCCGCAGTCTCTTGGTCATCGAAAAGAGTGGGCACCGCCACCACCGCCAGGATCAGGGCCACGGCCGGCACGGCCCAAAGGCGATACCCACTCCACGTTCGTTGGACGCGCCGGCCCTGCGCCCGCTTGAGTTTTAGCTCGATCTGGCCGCGCATCCATTCAGGTGGGTAGCGCTGATGCAATTCCTCGTTGGAGCGCTCTAGGGCCGCTAGCCGCTGTGCGAGTTCTGGATCGTCCGCCACTCGACGGTCCAAGGCCGCCAATTCGTCATCGGTCCCCTCGCGCAGCAGGTAGCGCTCTAGCTGGTAGTCGCTTATGGGGTGCTTATCTTGCTGGTTCATAGCTTCTCCATCTCTTGCAGCGATGCTCGCAGGCCGAGCAGCCGCTTGCGCACGCCGGACACGGACATGCCCACTTCCTTGGCGACCTCCTCCAAGGTCATGCCGTCCACGTAGTACAAGACGGCCATCGTGCGCGTTGACTCAAGTTGCTGGCCAAAGAGTTTGGCCAGCGCAGCGCGCGCATCTATCTGGCCCTCGGCGTCTTCCCAGCAGGCTATCTGCTCCAACAGCGTCGAGTCGGCCGTGGTCTTCCGCCGCTTAGTGTCGCGAATGCGATTGAGGCAGAGGTTGGTGGCCATGCGATAGAGCAGGCTGGAGGGCGCGTCAGCCCGCAGGCGGTCGCGCCGCGTCAATAGCCGCACAAAAACGTCCTGAGTGGCGTCGAGCGCCTGGTCTTCGTCGCGCAAAAGCTGCCGACAACGACGCATGACCATCGGCCCGTAGCGACGGTACAGTATATCTACGTCCATGTATTCCCTGGCGATGTTACTACTTAAACACCTATGATGGCGCAGAGTGTTACTTCTGCGTCCAAAAATTATGTCCCGACGTATTCAATTTACAAGATGCTTCATCAACCTAATGGGGTCGTGCTCTCTGCTGGCGTTGGCTCGACAACCTCCGTTCGCGCCATCACCTGCGCGACTACTCCGGCCCCGGCGGGATTGGCCGCCCGCACCTCAAACGCATACTCTACGCCATTTTCTAGCCCTTCTATTATATGACTCCGCGCCGCTGCGCCGCCAGCCACCGGCTCCCACGCCGACCACGCGCCCCACACCGGCCGACCACGCCATTCATAGCGCGTGATTACCGGCCCCTCACTCGCTGCTGCCGACCATTCCAATGCCACCCAGCCATCGCCCGCCACCGCCTGTAATCCTTCCGGCGCAAACAGGCGACCCGACGTAGCCAAGCCCCACGCGGCACCGCTGGCTCCGCCTTCATTGACCGCCCGCACCGCCACGACATACGGCTGCCCGTGAAGCAACCCGCCGACGGAAAACGAAGCAGACGCTCCCGTAGCGAACTCTTGGGCTGACGGTTCCCCCGCAGCCTCAGCCGAGCCGTCGAAGCCCGCCAC
>JAJDUT010000006.1 GCA_022826515.1 Candidatus Latescibacterota bacterium | reverse complement strand
TTTTGAGTGAAGCAGAGCAGGTAGCCGGACGAGTGGCCTTGGAATGGAATGGACGCGACCACGCTGGCGACCTAGTAGCACCGGGAAACTACGTCCTGCGCGTCGAAGTCAGCGGCGACGCACGCACCGACCAAGTCAGCCGAATCGTTTCCGTGGCCTACTAAGATCCCATTCACCCCCACTAATTCCTAACTGACGTTACGCAGCGTTTGTCATGCCGGCACAAGCAGGGGCGGTTTGCAAACCGCCCCCTACAGGATGTCGCGCCAAATCCGCATCGCGTGCAAGACTGGATTCCCGCTTTTGCGGGAATGACACCGGGCCGGGCGGTAGGAAACCGCAGATAACGATAGCTACGCAACATCAGTTCCTAATTGACAGCACTCGTCTCCATCACCCCCAACCCTTCCTCCAGTTCCTCAACGCTAGCAAAAGCCACCAAGGTGCAATGCACCCCCTCGGTCGCCAGCACCCACTGTATCGCCCGTTCAGTGCGCGGCACCAGCTCACCCTGCTCGGCCAGTTCGTGCCAAGGGCCCGAGACAATCGGATAGACAAGCGGTAGCTCTCCGCGAATGCCTTCCCCCCTCGGCGATAGCTCCTCGACCTTGGACTCGTCCACGGCCGACCAATCGGTCTGCGCCTTGTCAGCCCAGCTAACCCATTGGCCGCCCAAGGCCTTCATAACCAGCACGCCCTTCCCGGCCTGCGCCGACGCCGCAATGCCCGGGGCCTGCCAGCGGCAGACGTAATTGTAGATGACCAAATCGGCGTCCGCTTCGGGTTCGGGACCGCGCTCAGCATAGGCTTGTTGATCGGCCAGCATGTGCCGAATCAAGCACAAAGCGCGCACCTTGCCTTTGGCTTTACACTCTGCGATGCGCTCGGCCAAACCCTCGTTTTGCAGATAGGCATAGTGGTGTACCCGCAAAATATCGATGGCCTCGCGGCGCACATTGGCGAGGTGCTTGTCGATGGTCCCCTCCACCTCAGCGGCCGCCGGCGCACCCACCTTGAGCGAGAAGAAGCGGTCGTCCCTCTGGCCCTTCAACTCGTCCGGTATGTGAACTTCATCTCCGTAGCCCATATCAAAGAGATTGACGCCCAACTCGGCGGCCCGCAGGTAAATCCGGCGTTTCTCCTCGGGCGGCGGATGGCCGTTGATGCCCTCGTAGCGGGCCAACAGCCCACCCAAACCAACGGTGCTCAGCTCCATGTCCGTCTGTCCAAAGCGGCGATATTCCACGATAACCTCCTTGCGTCGTTGCGATGCGCTTACAGCTTGCTGCGTCCAATGTGGCACATTAGTTTCTCCGGCGCGCAAAATGTATCCCACCAGCCCGTATCGTCCAAGGAAGAATGCAGTACCGTAATTCCTAATTCCTAATTCCTAATTCCCGGCGCACAACAGGAGGCCGTCCCCGCGTGAAACTCTACTACAGCACCTATGGCATGAAGCAACTCGACGTCTTCGAGGCCCTGCCGCGCCTTGCCGACATGGGCTACGAGGGCATGGAAATCGCCGTCACCCCCGGCTGGCCGACTGAGCCAGCCAACATGAACGCGGCCGCGCGCAAAAGACTCGCCGACCTCTTCCGCCAACTCGGCTTCCCCACGCCAGTGCTAATGGCCCTACTCTCGCCCTGCGTCGAAGGCGAGGGCCGCGCCGCCGCACTCGCGCAGTTCAGAGCGACCTTTGAACTGAGCCGCGCACTCCGGCTCGACGACCGCCCAATGGTCGTCAGCACCACTCTCGGCGGCAAACCTGCCTGGGAGACCGGCAAAGAGCGCATCGTCGAGCTGGTACTCGAACTGGGCGACATGGCCGCCGAATACGACGTTATCGTCGCCATCGAGCCACATGCCGGCGACGACTTTGAAACGCCGGAAAAGGCCGCTTGGCTCATGCAGCAAACCAATCACCCGAACCTCGGCCTCAATTTCGACTACAGCCATTTCTGGGTTGAAGGCATCGACTTGCAGCACTCGATTGACCTCAATCTCCAGTACTCGGTCCACAATCACATCAAGGACGGCTATCTCGACGAAGAGGGGCGGGTGCGCTATCTCCTGCCCGGCAGCGGCAAGCTGGACATGAAGGCTTACTACAAAGCCATACAAGACGCTGGCTGGGACCAGTACATCTGCCCAGAAGTCACCGGCCAGATATGGAACGCAGATGGGTACGACGCTTGGAGCACAGCGCAGTTTTGCTACGATGTGCTGAGCGCAACGCGGAAGGCATCGAGCTGAGACCCGATTCTAAGAAGCGTACAAAGAAGCGCCCGATGTCTCGTCGGCATCGGGCGCTTCTGATTTCCTTTTTGAGGTGTCGCAGATCCCGCGCAGTTCCACGTCGCCCTGGGCTACTTGAGGTAAAGTAGCGGAATTTAAACGATCCTCTAACACTGGTTGACTGTCCAACAATAATCGTTTTAGTACTCAATAATCACTTTGACCTTATAGCTCACGGCCTCCTAGCTTATTCGACGCTCCTTGCGCGAGTTTATCAAACATCGTAAACAAATGGTTAAACGCGCGAACTAAGAGGACAAGCAGGTCATGGCGCAGAGCGCACTACAACAAGTAACTCAAGCCTCCTTTCCCAGCATGTGCCCGGTCGAGGATGCGCTGACCAAGCTGGCGCAAGCCGGAATCGAGGAACGCGGAGCAATCTTTACAAAGCGCGAGGTCGTCGAATTCATCCTCGATCTTGTCAACTATACCGCAGACCGGCCTTTGCACAAAATTCGCCTACTAGAGCCTTCTTTTGGCGGTGGCGATTTTCTTCTTATTGCAATCGAGCGCTTGCTCAAGGCGTGGAGCAAGCGAAAAGGTAAAGCCGATCCAGAAGAAGTGCTGGCCAATGCCATTCGAGCCGTCGAGTTGCACGACGGTACATTTCAGGCGACGCGCGAGAAGGTCATCGCCGTGCTCAAGGCAGAAGGACTTGCAACAAAGTCGGCCATCGCTCTTGCCGATATCTGGCTCATCAAAGGCGACTTTCTCCTCACGCCGCTGCCGTTTGCATTTGATTGCGTGGTTGGCAATCCTCCTTATGTGCGGCAAGAGCTGATTCCCGCTGCGCTCATTGCCGAATACCGCACTCGCTATGCGACCATGTTTGATCGCGCCGACCTTTACATCCCATTTATCGAACGTTCGCTCAACCTACTGGAGCCGAGCGGTACGCTTGGATTTATCTGCGCCGACCGCTGGATGAAAAACCGTTATGGAGGGCCGCTGCGTAAACTGACTGCTGACAAATTTCATTTGAAAATGTATGTCGATATGGTCGATACACCGGCCTTCCACGCGGATGTTATTGCCTATCCAGCTATCACTATTATCGCTAATGAAAAGCCGGGCAAAACTCGCGTCGCGCATCGTCCTGAGATTAAGCCAACAACGCTCAAGGCTTTAAGCAAGACCCTGCTCTCCAAAGAAAAGCCCACCTCAGAGAGTGGGGTCAAGGAAATGACCGGGGTTGCAGCAGGAGCCGAACCTTGGGTATTGGCGTCGTCCGACCAACTGGCCCTTGTCCGGCGACTAGAGCGAGATTTTCCGCTAATTGAAGAAGTAGGGTGTAAGATCGGCATCGGCGTCGCTACCGGTGCCGATCAAGCCTTTATCGCTCCCTATGACGAGCTAGATGTAGAGCCGGATCGCAAACTACCACTGGCGATGACCCGCGATATTATCACAGGTACCGTCAAGTGGCGTGGCCTTGGCGTCGTCAATCCGTTTGCCGATGAGGGGGGGCTTGTTGACCTAGCAAAATTCCCCAAACTCAAAACCTATCTGGTAGCCCGCAAGCACCAGATAGCAAAACGGCATGTTGCAAAGAAAGCACCTGCTAACTGGTATCGCACGATTGATCGCATCTACCCGGCCCTTGCCAGTAAGCCGAAGCTGCTAATTCCTGACATCAAGGGCCAAGCCCATATCGTCTATGAATGCGGCAAGCTTTACCCGCACCACAATCTCTACTTTATCACGAGCGACGAATGGGATTTGTACGCGCTGCAAGCCGTGCTGCTATCGGGTATCGCCCGCCTGTTTGTGTCGGTCTATTCGACCCGGATGCGCGGCGGCTACTTGCGATTTCAGGCGCAATATCTGCGCCGTATCCGCTTGCCTTACTGGCAAGACGTGGACGAAAAGCTCAAAAATGCTCTGAGGGAAGCAGCTAATAGCCGCGCTATCACCGCCTGCAACGCGGCTGTATTCGAGATCTATGGATTATCAAAGGACGAGCGGGCTGCGCTCGGTGGCAATGGTGAATAAGAAAGAATTTTGATGGCGATTGATCTAGCAAATTACGAACAAAAAGCGCACGAGGCCGTCAAGATATTTTGGAAGAGTCGCAAACAGGCGCGGCAAAAACAGAGCGATGCTGGCAAGGCAGACCAAGGCGAGCGGGCCGGCGTTACTGCCGGAAAAAACATGGACGGGTTTTTAGCCTTGGTAGTAGATATCGTCAGGGCTAATGGACTTGACGATGCCGAGATTCATCAAGAGCGTCGCGTACTCACGCTGCCGGGATATTTTCGCCCGACAAAGCTCTGGGATCTGTTGATAATGAATGAAGGCCGCCTAGTCGCAGCTATTGAGTTCAAAAGCCAAGTCGGGCCGTCCTTTGGTAACAATGCCAACAACCGGGCAGAGGAAGCCATCGGCACGGCGCACGATTTTTGGACCGCCTACCGCGAGGGAGCTTTTGGCGAACAGCCACGGCCTTTTGCCGGATGGATGATACTTCTTGAAGATGCGCCCGAGTCCCGTGCACCTGTTGCGGATGCGACGCCGCATTATTCAGTATTCAAGGAATTTGAAAACGCGTCCTACGCAGATCGTTACAACATTTTGTGCCGTAAGCTAATGCAGGAACAGCTCTACACGGCAGCATCGGTCATTGTTTCGCCGCGTTCAGCCATTGATACCGGCGAATACTCCGAGATGAGCGATATGACCGGTCTAAGAACATTCCTAAGCGTGTTGGCTGGACACGTAGCGGCAGAGGCGGCGAGTCGTTGAGGACCTGTTGACCGGGACCGCTAGGCTGTCATTATCGTTGGTACTCAACGCACTTACTGCTCGTCGCGAATCTCAACCTCGCTGCCCTTCTCAAACGCCTGCGCCTTAAACTCCGCCAACGCCTTGTCGAGCAAAGCCTGCGCTTCCTCGGCCTCCTTGCCCCAAACGACGATATCCACCGGCAGCCGCTGACCATCGGCCGTGCGCTCCCTCAACGCGACGAAGGCCTTGAGGTAGGTATTGGGATATTGGCTCATTACGCTGTGCAGAATCGGGCCGCACTGCGATTCGGGCAGGTTGACGGCCACCCGCAGCGAAAGCCGCACATCGTCGTATATCCCGGCCAAGGCATCCTCTACCGACTGGCGGAACAGCGCCTCAACCTCGCGCGGCGGGCCGGGTAGGCTGTAAAGCGTAGTGGTGCCGACCCGCGCCTCCACGCAGGGAGCCACGCCCGCCGGATTGGGATGAGCCGTGGAGCCTTCCGGTTTGGTCGCCATCTTAATCAGCCCTTCGCTGACGTCAGCGCGCTTTTCAATGCCTCGGCTCTCCATATAGCGCTCGACCAAGGTTTCATCGACTTCTGTGCCCACCTCCATGATCTTGGCGATGGCCTCAACCGTCATATCATCGGGCGTCGGTCCAAGTCCCCCGGTAGTGATCACCACCCGGGTTCCGCGCTGGCAGGCGTCTTTGAGCACGCCGGTCAACTCGTCCATATCGTCGTCGAGGATCGCGATCCGCCGCACATAGCCGCCGAGCGCGGCGACCTGCTGCGCCATCCAGAAGGAATTGGTGTCTTGGATCTGTCCGTTTAAAAGCTCGGTGCCGATGGAGTAAATCTCGATGGCCGGTCGGTCGCTCATAGTCTCTTTCTCTACTGTTGTGTTGGAGGGGCTCAAAAGATAGGCAAGATGAACCGGACATGCACTGGGCATTGAACCCAGCTAGGCGAGTGGCAATATAGCAGTCCAGCATGATCTGAACGATTTGAGCAGTGGATCGTCTTGTTTCTACTATCTGCGTCTGTCTGCGTTCATCTGCGGATCATCTTGTGAATGATGTAGGATTGCTATATTAGAGTCTATTCCAACCCTCGAATTACAAGGAGAACAACATGAGCAGCGTCCACGACTTCACCGCCCAAACCATCCACGGCCAAGCCGCCGACCTAGCCGACTACGCCGGCAAGACGCTCCTCGTCGTCAATGTGGCCAGCGAGTGCGGCCTGACCCCGCAATACGCCGACCTAGAGGCGCTGTATCGCCAATACGCTGACCAAGGCCTAGCGGTCCTCGGCTTCCCCTGCAACCAATTCAAGGGGCAAGAACCTGGCAGCGAGGAGCAGATCCTCGACTTCTGCCAGACCCGCTACGACGTGAGTTTCCCGCTCTTTAGCAAGATCGAAGTCAACGGCCCCAACCGTCATCCGCTCTACGCCTATCTCGCCGGCGAAGGTGCGGCCTTCCCCGGCGACATCTCCTGGAACTTCGAGAAATTCCTCATCGACAAGGACGGCCAACCGCTGGCCCGTTTCGCGCCCCGAACCACCCCCAATGATCCGACCGTAGTCGCCGCCATCGAAGAGGCCCTCGCGTGACGCAGCCCAACATCGTCTTCATCCTCATCGACGATATGGGCTGGAAGGACCTCGTCTGCTACGGCAGCTCCTTCTACGAAACGCCCAACATCGACCGCCTCGCCCGCGAGGGCATGCGCTTTACCGACGCGTACGCGGCCTGCCCGGTCTGCTCGCCGACCCGCGCCAGCATCCTCACCGGCAAGTACCCAGCCACCGTCGGCATCACCGACTGGATCGACGTGCACGGACATGTCCACCCGGCGCGTGGCCAGCTCGTCGATGTGCCGTATCTCAAGCAACTGCCGACGCAAGAGCACTCGCTGGCCCGCGCCCTCAACGGGGGCGGCTATCAGACGTGGCACGTAGGCAAGTGGCACTTGGGCGGCGACGGCCACCTGCCCGAAGACCACGGCTTTGAGGTCAACATTGGCGGCGCACACCAAGGCTCGCCGGGGCCGGGCGGGTACTTCAGCCCTTGGACCATCCCCCCGCTCGCCGACGCCGATGTCCCCGAGGGCACGTACCTAACCGACTACCTGACCGACCAAGTACTCGAATTAATCCGTCGCAAAGACGAGCGGCCCTTCTTCCTGAATCTCTGGTACTACACCGTCCACACGCCGATCCAAGCCAAACCAGAAAAAATCGCCAAGTACGAAGCCAAAGCCCGCACCCTCGGCTTGGACCAAGTCGAAGCCTTTGCCGAGGGAGAGCACTTCCCCTGCGAGCACAAGAAGAACCAGCGCGTCAAACGGCGGCTCATCCAATCCGACCCGGTCTATGCGGCCATGATCGAGAGCCTCGACGAAAACTTGGGCCGCCTCTTCAACCTGCTCGACGCGCTCGGCGAAACCGAAAACACCGTCGTGTTTTTCACCTCGGATAACGGCGGCCTCGCCACCTCCGAACGCTCGCCGACCTGCAACGCGCCACTGGCCGAGGGCAAGGGCTGGATGTACGAGGGCGGCACCCGCGAACCCTTGCTGGTGCGCTGGCCCGGCCAAGTCGCAGCCGGCAGCACCTGTCCAGTCCCAGTGACCAGTCCCGACTTCTACCCGACGATCCTCGAATTGGCCGGCTTAGACCCCATCCCCGCGCAGCACTGCGACGGCACGAGCATCGCCCCGCTTATGCGCGGAGCCGAATCCATTGAGCGCGAAGCCATCTTCTGGCACTATCCGCACTACGGCAATCAGGGCGGCACCCCCGGCTCGTCCGTGCGCTCCGGCGACTACAAGCTGATCGAGTTTTTTGAAGATGGGCGGCTGGAACTGTACAACCTGCGCGACGACATCGGCGAAGAGCGCAACCTAGCCGAGCAAATGCCGCAAATCCGCGACCGGCTGCACGGACTATTGCGCGAGTGGCGCGAAAAAGTGGAAGCCAAAATTCCCCAACCCAATCCCGATTGGCAGAGCTAACCGGCCCAATCCCGCGGTTTGAGAAATACCTCGTAGAGCCGCGCCTCCTCCGACTCTGCCGCTGGCTGCCAATCGTACGCCCAACTCACCAAGGGCGGCAGTGAGACCAAGACCGACTCAATGCGCCCCTTTGATTGCAGGCCGAAGAGCGTCCCCCGGTCGCAAACCAAGTTGAACTCCACGTAGCGGCCCCGGCGATAGAGCTGGAACTGCCGCTGCCGACGGCCGTACTCCCATCCCTTGCGCCGCTGTAAAATCGGCAGGTACGCAGCTATATACCCATCGCCGACGCTGCGGGCAAAGGCAAAGCAATGCTCAAAGCCCCCTTCGTTGAAATCGTCGAAGAACAGGCCGCCGATCCCCCTCGGTTCGTCGCGGTGCGGCAGAAAAAAGTACTCGTCGCACCACTGCTTGAATTTGGGGTAGAGTCCCTCGCCATAAGGATCACAAGCGGCTTTGGCCGTCCGATGCCAATGCACCGCATCCTCCTCAAAACCGTAATACGGCGTCAAATCGAACCCACCGCCAAACCACCATACAGATTCCTCGCCTTCTTTCTCCGCCGTGAAGAACCGCACGTTCAGGTGCGAAGTCGGCGCATAGGGGTTGTGCGGATGCACGATTGTCGAGACGCCCATCGCCTCAAATCCCCGTCCCACCAACTCGGGGCGACGCGCCGTAGCGGCCGGCGGCAACTCACTGCCTCGCACATGCGAAAAATTCACCCCGGCCCGCTCAATCACCGACCCCTCCAACACGCGCGTCCGGCCACCGCCCCCTTCTGGCCGCTCCCAGCTATCTTCGCGGAAAGTGCCCTCGTCCTCTGCTTCCAAGGCCGCGCAAATCGCATCTTGTAATCCGAGCAAATACGCTTTGACGGCCTCTTTGTCTATCTCTCCCACTTGTCCTCGTCTCTAATGGTTGTCAGGGTGATAAAGTATAGTCAAGTTATCGCATTGGGCGTGAGGAAGTACTAGACCAGCATCCTCATTTCTTGCCATCTAGCAAGAGCTTGACATAATGTATGCCGCTATGGAAGATAATTATATGGGTTGGGGCCGAATAACCGCAGAGAGCATTGGGTACGCTGTTCGCTGCGCTCCTAATCGGCCAACGGCGCGACATTGAACTAACAGGAGCATGACATGACCAAGACAGTGATTCTCGATACAAATGTGCTTTACGATATAGGATTGAATCGAGTCCGTATTGAGGACGTCAGGCGACCAGGAGAGCATCTCTGCTACTCCCCTATTTCAATAATTGAGTTGGTATCTAAGCTTAATGACAGGTCGTTTGCAGACCGGAAGGCAGCGGCTGGCGTCATCCTCAAGCACCGGATAGACGAATTCCCGGACCCTGAATCATATCTAACTGAGAAGATATTTGGCTATAAGTTGGCAGAACCTGCCCCCTCGTATTCTGACGCTATCCGTGCCTTAGCTACAGCTCAGAGCCTTGAAGAGGTCCGGAGAGGCGTACCGGACTACGAGGCTGGTGTCCGACGGAGCTTGAATATACCGTTTGCAGCAACGTGGCGTGAAGGGGTCGAGCAAGCATGGGAGGATTCTCTCATCAAGCTAATGGAGATGGAGATTCCAGGATTTCAAACGTGGTACGCAGAGTATCAAAGGAGACGGAATCAAAAAAAATCGCTTCCTAAGCTGCGAGGCGAGAAGAAGGAGAAATTTCTCGCGTTAATGAGATCAAAAGAAGGGCCTGTCCCTATACTCCTCATTATCGCCTGTCAAGAAAGGGCCTTCCTCAAAGCGGACAGAAATGACCTTGGTGTACCCAGGAGTGAACTTGCCGCCGCTATTCCTAAGATAGAATGCTACATCCGTATGTACACGCACTACATGATTCGCCTGATGACTGAGGGGGTCTTGCCAAGGAAGAACGATAGTGGGGATATCGATTTCTTTCTTTATTCAACTGATGATGACCACATAGTGGCCACTAATGATAAAAAGTGGATTGACATTGCGGATGCCGCAGATTTCGCCCGAAGGATACGCGAAACAGGCTCAAGGACTCACAATCAAACCACTAAGAAGATCAGACGAGTGGACGACATTCTAACCATAGCCCAAATCGAAGCTCAGTTTGCTTCAGAATGGGTGCTTGTCGAAGCCCCACAGACCAACGACTCCTTAGAAGTGCAAAGCGGCAAAGTCCTCTGTCACAGCAAGGATCGGGAAGAGGTCTATCGCCAAGCTGTGGTACTGCGCCCTAAACAGTTCGCCATCTTGTATACGGGGGAGATACCTGAAGATACGGCGATCCTCCTATGAGTTTTTCCTTTGATCCACAGCAGAGATTGATCATTGTGCGGGCGAAGTTGTGGGGGCCGAGTGGCAGTGCTGTCCTCCGTGTAGCACTCGACACTGGAGCGACATATACAGTGATGAACACAGAGATACTGGTTGCCCTCGGTTACGATCCGTCATTAAAACCCGACCACGTCCCAATAACTACAGCCAGCGGAGTCAAACGTGTGCCCCGCGTCCTACTCGACAAGATCATGGTCTTGGGGCAGGAATCTGCCGAGTTTCCAGTGCTGGGGCATACCTTGCCACCGAGTGCCGGTATTGATGGTCTCCTCGGGCTTGACTTCTTTCGTGGATGGAGCTTGACCATTGACTTTCGTACAGGACAAGTGGTGCTAGCTTAACTCGGTCCCGTTCCAGCGGTTTATACTAGCAGCTATCTGTCTTCTCATATCATATCTTGCGCGTTTTTCACCCACTTTCTTTCCCATGTCCTCCCATCAATCCACTGCCCCCACGCCAACCCGCTACCGCGATCGCCAAACCGGGTCTATCGTCGTCGAACACGTCCCAGGGCAGTCCCTCCTCCACTGGTTCTACGGCACGAGCACAGGACATCTTGTCTTTCGCGCCGTCTTCAACCGACCCCTTTTCTCCCGCCTCTACGGCTGGTGGAAGCAACGCACTTGGACTCGGCGTCAAATCCGCCCTTTTGTCGAGCGCTATCGCATTGACCTCGACGAAATCGAACACCCCCTCAGCCACTATTCCAGCTTCAACGACTTTTTCATTCGCCGTCTCAAACCCGGAGCCAGACCCTGCGACCCCGACCCCGAGCGCCTCTGTTGCCCCGCCGATGGCAAGGTCCTCGTCTATCCCCAGATCGCAGCCGAAGACGTGCTGCCGGTCAAAAGCAACCAACTCTCGGCCCGCGAACTCCTAGCCGAAACAATCGACCCCACCCCATACCACGGCGGTGCCGCCCTCGTCGTGCGCCTCGCCCCCTACGACTATCACCGCTTCCACTTCCCAGCCGACGGCCAAGTCGGTCAAACCCAGTGGATCAACGGAACCTACCACTCGGTCAACCCCATCGCCCTCGCCCGCATACCCAACGTTTTCCACCGCAACCGGCGCTCCGTATGCGAACTGACGACGCCCGCCTTCGGCAAAATTGCCTACGTCGAGGTCGGTGCTATCAACGTCGCCAGCATCGTCCAGACGCACTCGATAGGGCCTTGTAAGCGCGGCCAAGAAAAGGGCTTTTTCCAGTTCGGCGGCTCGACCGTCGTGCTGCTTTTTGAGCCGGGGGCGATTGCTTTTGACAGCGACCTAGTCGCCGACTCTGCGGTCGGCATAGAAGTACACGTCCCCACCGGAGCCGGCGTCGGCAGCCGCGCTTGACCCACTCCAGCGACTTCGGCAAATTTCCCGCTCTGCAACCCCTTACCTCTGGAGGCTACATATGTCCCTGCAAATGCGCGTAGGTCTGGGCCAGTTCAACGAACTTACCGACGAAAAGCTCGCCTTTATCAAGCAAATGGGCTGCGACGACTTTTTGATGAATACCCCCAAACTCCCCGGCGACAAGCAGTGGGAATACGAGGACTTGGCCGCCCTCAAAAAGCGGGCCGACGACGCCGAACTGCGGTTGATGGCGCTGGAAAATGTGCCCACATCGTTTTACGACCAGATCATGCTCGGCCAACCCGGCCGCGAAGAACAACTCCAGCACATGATCACCACCGTGCACAACATGGGTAAGGCCGGTATCCCGATCCTCGGCTATCACTGGATTCCCAACAGCGTCTGGCGCACGCCCGAGCCGGCGACCTTGCGCGGCGGTGCTCGCGCCACCCGCTTTGCCCTCGCCGAGCACGACCCCGAAGAGCTGACCCACGGCCGCGTCTTCACCCACGAGGAGATGTGGGAAAACTACTGCTGGTACTTGGAGCGCATCCTGCCCATAGCTGAGGAAGCCGATGTGCGTCTAGCCCTGCACCCGGACGACCCACCCACCGGCACAACCCTCGGCGGCATAGCGCGGATATGCAGTTCGTTTGACGACTTCAAGCGCAACATGGACACCTTTGACAGCCCGCATCACGGGCTCGACTTCTGCATGGGGTGCTGGTCGGAGATGGGCGGCCACGACAGCGTCATCCGCGCCGTCCGCCACTTCGGCGAGCAAAAGAAAATCATCTACATCCACTTCCGCGACGTCGTCGGGCCAGTGGAAGACTTCCACGAGACCTTCATCGACTGCGGCCAAGTCGATACCTTCGAGGTAGTACAGACGCTCAAGGCAGTCGGTTTCGACGGCTTTATGATCACCGACCACGTGCCCCATATTGTCGATGATTCGCCTTGGGGACACCGGGGACGCGCCCATTGCGTGGGCTTCATGCAGGCCCTCATCCAAGTGGTCAACAAGCTCGGCGCGTAACCCGTCGCCACGGTGACAATCCGAAAGCAGGTCGCCTTTTGCGTTGCTTTCTCATACTCCTGCTCGCCACCCGAGCTCTAGCCCAAGACGAGCGTCCGCCCCTATCAATCCCCCAACCCGAACGCCAGCGCGTGACGCCGACACCAGGCGGCCCCTTGACCATCGTCCAAGTGAACTACCACAACGCGGTCAAGGAGCGCGACTACCTCTCGCAGGCCGTACAAGAGTTGGTGACGTTCACCCGCATATCGACCCAACTTGAAGTACCGCTGCACTCGCACGTCCTCACACTCGACGACCCGAAAATTGCGGACGCGCTGATGCTCTACATGACCGGCTTCGACTGCGTCATGCAGATAAGCGACACCGAAAAGAAGGGCCTCGCCCGCTACCTGCGTCGCGGTGGCCTGCTCTTTGCCGAGGACATCTTGCCCCTAGAGACTAATTTTCGCACATCCGCTGGTGTAGCCGGCACCCCCTTCGACCGGCAGTTCAAGGCCCTGCTCAAAGACCCGCAAGTCCTCGGCAGTAGGGGAGGCCACTGGCGCAAGCTGCCCAAGAATGATCCGCTCTACTCGGCCTATTTCGATTTCCCCGATGGGCCGCCCTTAAGCGGCACAAACCGGGGCAACGTCTTCGCCTTGGAAGCCATAGAGCTAAAGGGCCGAGTCGCCGTTATCTTCAGCGACCTCAACATTAGCTGGTTCTGGGGCAACTTCGACGCCGAAGGCCGCGAGCGCAGCTTGCAGTTCGGCACCAACCTCTTGATCTGCGCGCTGGCGCAAAAATACGCGGGCCAGCCTCTGCCTTTCAGGCGCTGAGATGAACACTGCTGCGGCGCACTCCGCCCAAGTTCGCGCCGACCTCCTGCTCCTGCTCACGGCCCTGATCTGGGGCTTTGCCTTCGTCGCCCAACGCGCCGGCATGGAGCATGTCGGCCCCTTCTTCTTCAATGGAGTGCGCTTCGCCCTCGGCAGCTTGCCGCTTTTGCCTTTTGTCCTGCGCACCACCACCACACCACTCTCATCCCGCCTCCGCCACGCCCTCCCAGGCGGCCTGCTCGCCGGGCTTTTTCTTTTCACCGCCGCGTCCCTGCAACAGGTCGGCATCGTCTATACTACAGCCGGCAAAGCCGGTTTTATCACCGGGCTATACGTAATTCTGGTGCCGATCCTCGGTCTCCTGCTGCGGCATCGCAGTCGCCGCAACACCTGGGTCGGCGCTCTAGTGGCGACCAGCGGCCTATATCTGCTGAGCGTGGAGCCGCCACTGGCCATTGCCCACGGCGACGCGCTCGTGCTCGTGAGCGCGTTCTTTTGGGCCGGGCACGTGCTGGTCATCGGCAGCCTTTCGCGTCAACTCGATTGGGCGATGCTGGCCTTTTTGCAATTCTTCGTCTGCTCGCTCCTCAGCACGGCCGTCGCCGTCGGCACCGAGCCTATAGCCCTGCAACCACTCGTCGATGCGGCCGTACCCGTGTTTTACGGAGGCGTCATGTCAGTGGGCGTAGCCTATACGCTGCAGGTAGTGGCTCAGCGGCGAGCGGCCCCCGGCCACGCGGCCATCATCCTCAGTCTGGAGACGGTTTTCGCCGCGCTGGGGGGATGGCTTTTGCTAAGCGAGGAAATGCCCTTGCGCGGGCTGGCCGGGTGTGGGCTGATGTTCGTGGGG
Organism: Candidatus Latescibacterota bacterium; assembly: GCA_022826515.1. The sequence continues at coordinate 14,870 of JAJDUT010000006.1, read as the reverse complement.
ATGCTGATCTCGCAGGTGGGATTGGGGCGGCGGTCTAAAACATAAGCCCATTGCTCCCCGAAGAGAGCCGCTCTATACTATGCCGTTCAAGCGGACCCACGCTAAACTCCCCTCCCAGAGAAAGGACCAAAATGTCTGACAACGCAGCACTAACCAACCCATTTGCCCTCAGCACGGACGACGGCTACACCTGGCTCAAGGGCAACCTCCACTCGCACACGACCAACTCCGACGGCAAAGCTGCGCCCCAGGAGCGGCTCGACGGCTATGTCGGCCAAGGCTACGACTTCCTCTGCCTATCCGACCACCACAAAATCACCTTTACCGATACCGTGCAGGCCCCAAGCGACTTCGTGCTCGTCCAAGGGGCCGAACTGCACCCGGACAATCCCTTCGGCGGCCAGCGGCACCACTTCGTCTGTCTCAATTTCCACGAGGACATAAACGCCGAGAAGATGCCGCCCCAGCACGTCATCGACGAGGTCCGCCGCCAAGGCGGGGCTGTCTGGCTGGCCCACCCCCATTGGAGTTCGATCAACATCCTGCGCGACGCGGTGCCGCTTTCCGGATTCGCCGGTATTGAGGTCTTCAACACCACCTGCCGCTGCGCCGGACGCGGCGAGTCGAGCGTGCATTGGGACGACTGGATGGATCTAGAGAATCGCCTCTACCCCGCGCTAGCCAACGACGATTCTCACGCCCTCGAAGCCGACCAGCGCGACACTTATCAGGGCTGGACCTATGTCCGCGTCAAAGAGCGCACCGCCGACGCAGTCGTCGCCGCCCTAGTCGCAGGCGCGTCATACGGCAGCACCGGCCCCGCAATCCACGACATCCAACTCCGCCGCACCGACCGCGAAGGCGACGAGCGCACCCAAGTCGAAGCTACGGTGTCCTGCTCGCCGGCGCAGCGCATCGCCGCAGTGTCCGATTCTTTCGGCACCGAATACCACCAGCACGGTGCCCTCTTCGAGACCGCGACTTTTGCGCTCAGGGCCAACGCCTGCTGGGTGCGCTTCGAGATCATCGACGAACGAGGCCAAAAGGCCTGGTCCAATCCGTTTGATCTGACCGCACTCGAACGGACCTGATAGAGTCTATTTCTGCGTCGTGAAGAAAAATTGAGGAAAGAACTTAGGAGAAGGAGATGGTTGCCGAACAAGACCTCCAAGTCGGTTTGCTCTTGAAGAACCGGATTCTCACTGGAACAGGTCAATCCATACGCAAGATCATCCTGTATGGGTCGCGGGCGCAGGGAACTGCTCGCCCCGATAGTGATTTCGATGTGCTGGTAGTGGAAGCCGACCCGGTAGTTAAGCACGACGAGCGGCGGCGACTGCGGGCGTCCTTAGCGGGCGTACCCTATGCAGTGGATGTGTGGGTCATGGGAGAGGGAGAGTTCGAGGAAACCAAAAACGTCATCGGGGGCTTGGCCTTTCCGGCGCATAAGTACGGGGTGGTCTTACATGAGACAGCCTGAGCAAGTGGTAGAAGATTTTGTGCAACAGTGGCTAAAAAAGGCCAGCTCGGATCTTCAAGCGGCAAAGCTCCTTTGTACGGGCGAATTGGAAGACTATTTCACGGGTGGATTCCACGCCCAACAAGCGGCCGAGAAATATATTAAAGCGTTTCTGGTGCGCCATCAGATTGAGTTTCCCAAAACTCACGATATTGGACGATTGCGGCAATTAGTAGCGCGTCGAGATGCTGCGTTGGCGGAACGCTTGGAGAAGGCCGATGTCTTGACACCATACGGAGTGGACATGCGCTATCCTGAAGAGTTCGAGGTGGTTTCGCAAAAACGAGCGGAATGTGCAGTCGCCCTAGCCGAACGGGTCAAAGAGGAGATACTAACGAGTTTGAAGGGTATAACATAGGTTGTGTCGTCCCTCTATTTCTGCGTCGGCACGCGGCGCGACCAATCTTGCTCGTCAACCCAGCGTTGCTGTTCAAGGGCCATTTGCTGGGCCTTGTCGTAGTAGTGGGGATTGTTCGACAAGGGGTGGTTGGCGCGGATCGCCCCCTCGGGAAAGAGATACCAGTCCTCGCGGCCCACTACATAGCCGCGAATGTGGGCACGGGGCGCGTCATCGGTGATGTAATTGACTACGTAGAGCGTCCCGTCGGGTAGTTGCACCCAGCCCGAATAGCCGCTGTCGGCGGACAGGGCGCGGTCGTTGTCCAAAAAGGCGAAGCGGGCCTCAGTGTCGCCCTGAGATTGCTCTGGGTCGGCTGAAGCACCCGCCCGGGCAGGTGAGCCGCGCAAAGCCTCCGCCGCAGTCTCCACATAGAGCCCCAAGGACGTAGAAAGACCGCAGGCAACCCGATAGGTAATGGCCACCTCCCCCGAGCGCAGGCGGCCAACCGAGGGGCGGCCCAGACAGCGCATCATGTGAGTGCGCACCGGCGTTGACCACGTCCGGCCGCCGTCGCCGGAAAAGCTCTTCCAGCCGCTCAGGCCCTCGCCGTCCTCGCGCATGTAGAGCACCAAGGTGCCGTCGTCCATTTCGGCGAAATCCCCCTCGTTCAAGCGCCAAGGCCCCCCGGTGCAGGACGCACCTTCGGGGTTGGGCACCTTGAAAGGCCCTTCCCAAGTCCGTCCCTGGTCGGCGGACAGATAGCACGTCTGCACTTCGACGAAATCCTCGGTCCCTCGCTGGCCGGGCCACTGCTCGGTGAGGCCGACGATTAGGTCGCCGTTGGACAGTTCCTTGATGGAGGGGACAATGCCCTCAGTCATACCGGTCTCCTCCGGCCCCTCCCACGTGGCCCCGTTGTCGTGGCTACGCAACAGGAGGTTCATGCAGACGCCCGGCTCCAAGTATTCTTCAAAGGTATTCTTGAGTAGCAAGTCAACGATGAGCAGCAAAGTCCCGTCGCGGCAGGCGGCGATGCGCGAGCAATTGAGCCGTCCCAGCCCTTGGGCGGTTTCCTCCTCCGTGCGCTCTACCACCACTTGGCGTGGGCTCCAAGTCAGGCCGCGGTCGAAGCTGCGACGCACGATTACGCGCGAAAAGGGGCGCGAACTGTGTCCCATGCTCTCGCGGTACGTGCATACCAAGGTGCCGTCGGCCGCTTGGGCCACATCGGCGAATGCCTCGTAGATCTCGTCGTTGCGTGATACCGTGATCGTCTGCATGGTTGCCTCTCGGTTTTGGGTGAGTGCATGACAATATACGATGTGCTTGGAATGGGCGTTGAGTTGAGCTTGCCCCCCCAACTCCCTTCTCCTACCTTCCCTCTCTAAATCCGCTAATACCGCCTCCTGTCGAGAGACCAACATCATGGCCGACCGCCCCAAAATCGCCGGTATCGTCACCGAGTACCGCAAGTACTCCCACGCCCAGCACATCTGCGACCGCTTCCTTGAAGGCTACGGCTGGAATAGCCGACACCACCACCCGCCCATGGATCTGGTCTCGCTGTACGTAGATCAGCGTCCCGAAGGCGATCTGAGCCAAGATCGGGCGACCCGCTTTCCCCACATGGCGATCTACCCCACCGTCGCCGACGCTCTGACGCTGGGCGGGTCAGATTTGGCCGTTGACGGAGTCCTGCTCATCGCCGAACACGGCACCTACGGACGCAATGAAAAGGATCAGCACCTCTACCCGCGCTACGAGCTTTTCAAACAGATCGCCTCGGTCTATCGCACGACCGGCAAGAGCGCGCCCGTGTTCAACGACAAGCATCTTTCTTGGAATTGGGACTGGTGCCAAGAGATGTACGATATCTCGCAAGAGCTCGACTTCGCCTTTATGGCCGGCTCATCGCTGCCCGTTACCTGGCGCACCCCCTCGCTCGACATGCCCCTCAATGCCGAGGTCGAAGAAGCGGTCTGCGTCTGCTATGGCGGCGTCGATAGCTACGACTTCCACGGCTTGGAGACCTTGCAGTGCATGGTCGAGCGCAGAAAGGGCGGCGAGACCGGCGTAAAATGGCTCCGAGCCTACCGCGACGATGCCTTCTGGCAGGCGCACGCCGAGGGAGTGTGGTCGCGCGAGCTTTTTGAAGCCTGCCTCTGCCGCAGTCACACGCTCACTCCGGCAAGACCCGGGTTCAACAATCCCTTTCCCACCATCGACGAGCTCAAGCACCTAGTCGAGAGCCCCGTCGCCTACCAGTACGAGCACGCCGATGGCCTCCTCTCAACCATGATGCTGATGAACGGATTAGTCCAAGATTTCAACTTCGCCGCTCGACTCACGGGACAGGACGAGCCGCTCTCGACCCAGATGTACTTGCCCATGCCCCCGGCTCGCACCACGCTGGCCAATTTCTTCAGCCCGCTGGCCAACAACATTGAGCAGATGTTCCTGACCGGCAAAGCAACCTATCCAGTCGAACGCACCCTGCTCACCTCGGGTTTGGTCATCGCCGGCGTCGATAGCCTTCAGCAAGATCAGGCCCAAATAGCAACGCCCCATCTGAACACCGCCTACCAAGCCACCGAAGAATCCACTTTCTGGAGGACCTAGTTTCTCCTAAGGACCCCTCGCCTCTTTCCCCGGAGCTTTCGTCGCCCATGGCCACCAAACGCATCGCCGTCATCGCTACCATCTATCGCTACCTCTCGCACGCCCAGCACTTTGCCGACCGCTTCGTAGTCGGCTATCCCTACGGCGGCCGCTGGCACCGCCCCGACTGCAAAATCGTCTCGCTCTACGTCGATCAGCAGCCCGAAGGCGACCAAAGCCAAGACCGAGCGCGCGAATTCGGCTTCGCCGTGTACCCCACCATTGCCGAGGCCCTGCGCTGCGGCGGCGACGAACTGGCTTGCGACGCCGTGCTGATCATCGGCGAGCACGGCGAGTACCCCAGAAACGACAAGGGACAAGTTCTGTACCCGCGCTACGAATTCTTCAAAGAATGCGTTAAGGTCTTTGAAGAAGACGGTCGTTCTGTACCAGTTTACAACGACAAGCACCTCTCCTACAGCTTTGCCAAAGCGCGAGAAATGGTCGACGATGGCCACCGGCTCGGCTTCCCAATCCTCGCCGGTTCGTCGCTGCCGGTCACTTGGCGGCTGCCCGATGTCGAGCTGCCCTTGGGCTGCCAGATCGAAGAGGCGCTGATGGTCGGCGTCGGCGGCTCCGACCCAATGGACTACCACGCGCTAGAGGCCATGCAGTGCATGATCGAGCGGCGCTCGGGCGGCGAGACTGGCGTCAAATCCGTGCAATTGATCGAAGGAGACGCCGTGTGGAAAGCGGGTGAGGACGGCCGCTATTCACTAAGACTGCTCGACTCCGCCCTCTCGCGTAGCGACTCTCCTTGTGGCAAAACCGACGAGGACGGCCGCACCCAAGACCTGCTCGGCAACGGCGAGCTACCCCGGCTCGTCAAAGAGCCAGCCGCGTACTTCATCGAGCACAACGACGGCCTCAAGACGACCCTCCTGATGCTCAACGGTGCCATCCGCGACTACTGCTTCGCCTGCAAGCTCGCTGGCGAGGACGATCCTATCTCGACCCAGTTTTTCTTGCCGCCGACGCCCAACGTCACGTACTCGGCCTGTCTGGTGGCCAAGATCTGGGAAATGATCGAGACCGGCCGTGCGCCCTTTCCCGCCGAGCGCACCCTAATCGTCAGCGGCGCGCTCGAAAGCTGCCTGACCTCCAAAGTGAAGGGCCACAAACTGCTCGAAACACCCCACCTCAAAGTGGAATACCAAGCGCCAGCCGAATCGCATCACGGCCGCTTCTAGTCAGCGAAATCAGATAGTATAGAAATTGGTTCGGGTGAAACATGTACATCAGCAGATTGGATTGGGACGACTATCGAATTGACCATATTGCTCAGCACGATGTAGAACCAGATGAAGTATGGGAAGTTTGCGAATACCCATTTCACTTAGCTCGCCGTCAAGGACGCAATCGCTATCTTCTCTATGGGCAGACAGCAGACGGGCGGTACTTGTTTGTCGTATTAGAGCATATCCAAGACACTGTCTATGAGCCTATCACTGCCCGGAGTATGACTGACCGTGAGAAGCGAAACTTTAGGAGGCTGAGAAAATGAAAAAATTACACGTCCCAGAATTCAAGAGCCGTGAAGAGGAAGCGGCATTTTGGGATAATCTAGATACCGCTGATTTCATGGAAGACGATGGGGAATGGTTTCGCTTTGATACGCCGCACAAGCGAGCGATTCGCGTTGCTATTCTCCCTGAGATAGCGGCAGAACTCATGCAGAATGCCCATGCACAAGGCGTGTCGGTTGAAACCTTAGTAAATGTCCTTTTAGTCGAGCGCATACGTGACTCAGTTACGACAAACTGAATTGGTATATCGTCTGGCCAGCTTTTGCAATGCTTTATCCGCCGAGCGCACCCTCATCGTCAGCGGTGCGCTCGAACGCTGCCTGACCTCCAAAGTGAAGGGCCACGAGCGGCTCAAAACACCCCACCTCAAGGTGGAGTACCAAGCGCCAGCCGAATCGCATCACGGCCGCTTCTAGTCAGCGTTGCCCGAGGTTTTCTCGTCAATCAGCTTCTAGAGACCATCCATACCAGCGCGAATGTGAGGCCCAGTATGAAAATCTTTGTAGATTTACCTGATACAGCTACTTTCGTTCATCTCGACCAAGCGTATCTCAAGGAAGCCTTGCTGGCAACACTTTACCATGCGGGAAAAGTCTCCGAGAAAGAAGCCTGCCTCACGCTCGGGATCTCCCGCCGTGCGTTCGAGGAACTGCTGCCACAGTTCGGGTTTTCTATACTGGTCGATACGCCAGAGACTATTAATATAGAACTGCACGCATGAGGAGGACCGTGCGGCAGATTGTGAGCAATACCGGACCGCTGATCTCGTTGGAGAAGCTCAATCACGGGTATGACTTCATCCATTGCCTGTATGACAAGCTGATCATTCCCCCGGCGGTGCTCGAAGAAGTGGCAGAAGGACTATTTGCGAACCCACAGGATTACTTGCAGTACCACAACATTACTGACCTCATTGAGGTTCGCCCGGTGTCAAATCTACCCGCTCTGCCAGAAGCGGAACGGTTACACGATGGAGAGACACAAGCAATACAACTTGCGCTTGAATTACATTTGCCCCTCCTCATCGAGGAAACGGTTGGACGCCGTGTTGCACAGAGTGTGGGAGTACAGATATCAGGCATTGCCGGGCAGATCATCGCGGCGTTTCGGCAGAAGGTCATCTCGGCGACAGACGCACAGAATAAACTCAATGAGTTACTTCAGGCAGGACGCATCAATCGGAAAATCTATGACGCGCTTCTCGCCGCAATATCCCCAACCTAACTGAAGCCTGGAATCGTCCAGAGAAAGAGAAAGCCCCATGTCCACGATCCCCACGCGCGCTTTGCGCACCGGCGTCGAGCTAAGCACACTCGGCTTTGGCGGCGCGCCTTTGGGCGAGCTGTTCGACCCGGTCAGCGAATCCCAAGCCCAAGACACCCTGCAAGCGGCCTGGGACGCTGGCATCCGCTACTACGACACTGCTCCGTTCTACGGTTACGGCAAAAGCGAACACCGCCTCGGCCACTTTCTCCGCCAGCAGCAGCGCAAGGACTTCGTGCTCTCAACCAAGGTCGGCCGAGTGCTCACGGCCACCCGCGACCTCGATTCTTTCGAGAAGGGCTTCTGGATCGGCGGCCTGCCCTTTGATTTCCGCTTCGACTACGGGTACGACGGCATCATGCGCTCGTGGGAAGACAGCTTGCAGCGGTTGGGCCTCAACTCCATTGACCTGCTCCTAATCCACGACCTCGACAGCTTTTTCCACGACAGCGAGCAGCGCTTCTCCGCCCACGTCAACCGCCTAATCACCAGCGGCTGGCGCGCCCTCGACGAGCTGCGCTCGCAGGGGCTAGTCAAGGCCGTCGGCGCCGGCCTCAACCGCATGGGAGCCATGCCGCGCCTGCTCGACGCGGCCGACCTCGACTTCTGCATCGTCGCCATGCCCTACACGCTCTTGGACCAGGACTCCCTCGACGAGGAATTCTCGCTCTGCGAGGAGCGCGACATGCGCATCGTCATCGGCGCGGTTTTCGCCTCCGGCATCCTCGCCACCGGCCCGGTCGAAGGTGCCCGCTACGCCTATGACACCGCCTCGCCCGCAATCCTCGCAAAGACCCGCCGCATCCAAGCCATCTGCCAGCGACACGACGTACCCTTGCCTGCCGCCGCCATGCAGTTCCCGCTCGGGAACCCCCTCGTCGCAGCGATCATCCCAGGGGCGCAGACACCGGCGCACATCGAGACCAACGCCCAGTGGTTTCAGCACGAAATACCAACAGACCTGTGGGCCGAGCTAAAGGCGGAAGGACTGTTGCGGGAAGACGCGCCGACGCCATCGTAGGGGTAGGGGCGATTCGCGAATCGCCCCTACGGTCGGTCGCCCCGATGAACGAGGTTAAGATGAACCATGCGGCCCCAAGCCAGAAGTCATTCGGTCACATCCTCGGACAGCAATACACGGTTTTCGACGGGCTGGCCGGGATGTACGTGGAAGACATCTATCAAGACCGCCACGGCCTCCTCTGGGTCGGCACAACCGACGGCGGCGTAAGCCGGTTTGACGGAGCGCATTTTGACACCTTTGGCCTGTCGGACGGGCTGCCCCATCTCACCGTAAAAACGATTGTCGAAGACGCAGACGGACGGCTGTTATTCGGCACGTTCGGCGGCGGGCTAGCAGCCTACGACGGGCGCGGCTTTCAGGTGTACACCACCGAACACGGGCTACCTTCCAACGACATATTCGGTCTGCAACCCCAAGCCGATGGCTTGGTGCGAGTGCTGACCTCAGAGGGGGTGGGTCGGTTCGTCGAAGGACGGTGCGTAGAGTGCATGACAGAACTAGCGGGTAAGCCCCTAGGACTGGTGTACGATATGGCGACCGACTCGGCGGGTACGACGTGGCTGGCGACGCAGGGGCGCGGAGTTCTCAGCTTGGACGGCCAGCACATGAGCACGGGTAACGACGCGTTGCAGTGGCCTTGGAATTTCGCCCAAGACGCCGCTGGCAACCTGTGGATCGCTTTCTGCTACGAAGGCACAGAAGTGGTTGTAGGCCGCTACGATCCCGCGAGCCAACAATTCGAGATCATCCGCGTGGACGACGGAGCCGAAGGAGCCGAAGTCGTCCAGCATGGAACGCGCCATGTGCGCGTGGACGACCGCGGTCGGCTCTGGCTGAGCCGTCGGGGCGTGCTCGTGTACGACGGAGAGAAATGGCATCCTTTCTCAGCCGGCCTGCCGGATGTTCAGTTTTCGGATACGCGCCTGACCTACGAGGATAGCGAGGGAAATATCTGGATAGGGCTGTGGGGGGGCGGGCTGATCTTTTGCGATCCAATCAGTATCCAGCTATACGACAAAAAAGACAGCCTACCCGACAACGAAATTCGGTGTCTGAGAGAAGACCAAGAGGGCCGAATCTGGATTGGCACGACCGGAGGCTTGGCCTGCTTGGAGGACAGTCGGATCCGGCCGGCGGAGGTCGGTTATACCGTCTTATCTATGGGAATTATATACCTGAGTAACCAAAACGCCTCCTTTTGTGGTATAACCGCGAGATGGAACCATCTAGGTTCCACGTTTTTCGCGGCTTATCCCACGTACAGGAGGTATTTTTATGCCCACGAAGAAGGGGCCGGGTCTGTCCTTTCGCAAGGGGCTTTCTCTGCCCGAATTAGTCCGTATGTTCCCCGACGACGCCACAGCAGAAGCGTGGTTTTCCGATACGAGATGGCCTAATGGCGTCTTGTGTCCGTACTGCCAGTCTGAGCGTGTACAGTCTGGCACGTCGCACCCTACCATGCCTTACCGCTGCCGCGACTGTCGTAAGTTTTTCAGCGTCCGCACGGGCACCGTTATGGCCGATACCAAGCTAGGGTATCAGACTTGGATATTAGCCATCTATCTGCTTACGACGGGCATCAAGGGCACGTCAAGCATGAAGCTACACCGCGACCTAGGTATCACGCAAAAGACAGCGTGGCATCTGGCACACCGCATCCGCGCTATGTGGAAGAAGGATGTCGAGGCGCTCCTAGCGGGTCCCGTCGAGGCTGACGAGACCTACATCGGCGGCAAGGAGTCGAACAAGCACGCCAGCAAGAAGCTGAACGCCGGGCGCGGCACCGTCGGCAAGATACCCGTTACGGGACTCAAAGATCGAGTTACTAAGGAAGTACGAGCACAAGTAACGCAGCCGGTCAACCGTGCTACTGTTAAAGGATTCGTGGAAGAGAATATGACCCTAGAGTCTATGCTGTACACAGACGAAAGCAGTATCTACGAGGGACTTCCCAACCATGAGGCCGTCCAGCATAGCGTCGGCGAGTATGTGCGCGACCAAGCCCATACCAACGGTATCGAATCCTTTTGGGCCTTGCTCAAGCGTGGCTATTACGGCACGTACCACAAGATGAGCGAGAAGCACCTAGCCCGGTATATAGGCGAGTTCGCAGGCCGACACAACGCACGCGCCGTCGATACTATTCAGCAAATGGCGTTGATGGCTCAGGGGATGATGGGTAAGAGGCTACGCTATCAGGAACTCATAGCGGACGCATAGCGAGAAGCGCCCAAGACTTGAAACAGCTTGGGCGCTTCTTTTTAGCTCGCAAAGATAGGGCGTTGACTTTCGCTTGCTCTTGAATCTAGAACCGGGTAGGTTCTCTGCAAAACAGCATCAACAAAAAGGCTCTTAGTGCTGACGACACCAAGAGCCTAATCCTTAACCGTCAAGTAAAGGAGCCATTGCGCTATGACACCGAAGAAAATACGGGCAGAACTGCCCGAAAGCAAGAGCGAATATGTCCCCGTTCGCGGCTATTACGTCCCGCCACATTACCGCCGTCGTCCACGACCGCGCAGATCGGTCATAACCGAGATATTACAGAAGTGTGAAAGGGAGCGGATAAGGGCGGCTATCGTGGAGACAGCCGCCTTGAGCAAACGGCTCCATTACTTAAAAAGAACTTGTGCTTGTCTCCAGCGTTTCCGTTCTTTTTCTCCGTCACGACCCAGGCAGCACCCTGTTGTCGGGTAGCCTGCCGAATATAAGAGCCAATTGAAGGGCCGGAATTGCTACCCGGCTTTGGCAAATACGTAGGACCATCCCGCATCAATCTGCGTGGGTCGTGACAACTGCCCGGCTCCCCTGCGGGGGGAGCCGCAACAGTCATGGCTCACAAGGAGACAGCGGGATGTCGCGCTTATTATCCCTATCCATATGTCTGATCTGTACTTTGGCCGCCCTGGTCGGCGCACAGGGGCCTGACCCGATCAACCCCTGTACGACCGAGTCGTACTTTTTCAAGGGGAAGACCTGGTGGTATCTGCGTCTGCACGAATGGGGCCAGACCAAGGTGCTCCAGGAGGGCCAGACCGGGCCGCACATCGAGTTCGGCCCGCCCGTAGGGACGTTCATGGTACACACAGCCACGCTCGACGACTATATCAAGTTTGTTGACGACGATCATGTCTTGCCCTTCCGATACTTCGCGCAGCTTGCCGGCTACTGCCCTGTCACCGACGAGCTGCGCCCTATAGGCAAGCTCGTGCTAGAGATCGCCTCGCTCGGCAGCGAGCGCTCTATATGCGACAGCGAGCTGGTGGTCGCCCGCCTCCGTGACGACTGGCGCCTTACCTGTAGGGGCTGCTCCTCGGTGCGCCTCGAAGACGTGCTAGCGGCCCCCAAGGCCCAGGCGCTCAAGAAATTAGCGCATACGTATGCCGACGTCGACACGCTGTCGTTCGATGTACTGTTACCCAACAAATGCGGAGAAGATAAATAATCTAAACAAAGGAGGTGACGCTATGGCACGCCTTACAAAGCAAGACACTTGGGACATAGTGAAAGCAGTCGGCGGCCTCGCCCTTATAGGTATAGCCGCACTATGGCCAACTAGGCCGGTTGATCCCGAGGCACAGGCCGAAGAGCAAGAGCGCGACAGAAAGTACAAGCGTCTTAGCGGTAAAGTGCTTAGACGTGCTAGGTTTAGATGCGAAAGCTGCGGCCTAAGAAAAGAGTTAAAGGTGCATTACATCGTAGACCCCGATGAGGGTGGCGAATGTACATACGACAACCTTCAAGCCCTCTGTGATTTGTGCCGCGACAAGTCGCTTTATTCTTGAACGTAGTTATGCTCACCTTCGGACGATAATGCTCTGTTCAACATTCCCTGCTGTATAACGGACGGCCTCCGCTACGCACAGCGGAGGCCGTCTTAAAAGCCACCCTCTTAACCAAGGAGACAAGACGATGGCCGATTATACCAAGGACGATTTTTTCTATACTGCACTTATGCAACAGCTTCATGCTCTCGATCCAACCTTTCTAGAATCTCTTGCAAGGAATATAGAGTCTCTACAAGAGAAAGCGTACCAAGGTCGTCTGTCTGAGGATGAAGTTTGCTTGATTGAAGAGGTTCGTCGCTTGCGGTCTCTTCTGTAACAATAGTCATAACTATTCTCCTTTTTGAATAGTTGTGAGGTTTTTCTTCGATGTCGTAAGACATTTAATTTCAATGTCTTACGACATTTTGGTTACTCAGGTATATAATTCCCTTATCTATGGTAGTAGATCGACAAGGGCAGGTTTGGAGCGGCAGCCCCGACGGACAAGTATTCAAGTCGGTAGGCAGAGAAACCCAACCAATCTCGGTGACTGCAGAGGATGTAGAAATCAAGATGTTGTTCCAAGGCCGAGAAGGGGACTTAATCGCCTACACTTCTGAGGGACAGTTGGGACGGATCGAAGCAGACCGCTTCATTGCGATTGAGGGTGAGTGGCCAACGTGTAGAGTCGTGCTACAGGATCGAGAAGGCTCCTTCTGGCTCGGCTGCTATGGAACGAGGCCGGCTCTATACACTCACCGGGACGGGCATCTCCGCGCATGTGACATGGCCGGCATAGAAGCCGTCGCCTATGTGAATGCTTTGTGTGAATATCAAGACGCGATTTGGGTGGGAACCAATCACGGCCTTTTCGCCATTTCCTATCAAGCCAAAGAGGTGCGCCAATTTACGGCAGACCAAGGCGATCTATCCGCCAATGGCATTCTGGCCTTGGTGGCCGACCCACAGCAAGCATGTCTGTGGATTGGAACCAGCGGTGGGGGCGTGCTGAAGTACGACGGTCGGACCTTCCAAAGCATCCGTCTCGGCAAGTCCGCTCTAGAGAATATCGTCGATGCCATTCTGCGCGATAGCCAAGGTCGGCTGTGGTTCGGGACGCGGGCTGGTCTCATTGCGTATCAGCCTGGGGAGACGCCGCCTCGCATCCGCATCCGCCAAGTCGTGGCCGGGCGCACTTTCGCCGAACCCCAAGCCGTGTCCTGCCCAGATAGCACGCCCGAGATTCAGTTTCACTTCCAGGGCCTCAGCTTTAGGAGCGGGGCCGAGCAGATGCGCTACAGCCATCGGCTCGTCGGCCACGGTCCGGCAGAAGAGTGGAGCGCATTCACGCCCGCCAATCGGGTGACGTACCAGGACGTGCCGGCCGGCCTATTCCACTTTGAAGTGCGGACCGTGGACCGGGACGGCTTGATGTCGGACATAGCCCGCCTAGAGATGCGAGTGGTCCCCACCCACCTCCGACGCCTAGAGCAAATGCTGCGAGTCTCGAATCAGGGTTTTCTCAGCCAGAGCCAAGCCATGGCACGGCTCTTCGAACAGGTCGAATCAATGGCCGAGACGGATATGACGGTGTTAGTGCTGGGCGAGACCGGAGTCGGCAAGGGAGTGTTGGCGCGGCTTCTCCACAACCTCAGCCCGCGCCAAGCGAACCCTTTTATACCTGTCAACTGCGGGGGCCTGTCTGCCGGGCTAATCGAAAGCGAACTGTTCGGCCACGAAAAGGGGGCTTTTACCAGCGCGAATGCGCAAAAGATCGGCTACTTTGAACGGGCCAATGGCGGCACCTTGTTCCTCGACGAGGTGGGCGACTTGCCCTTAGACTCCCAACGGGCCTTGCTCCACATCTTGGAGGAGGGCCACCTGACGCGCGTCGGTGGCGAGCAGTCCATCCCGGTGGACGTGCGGGTCGTCGCCGCGACAAACAAGGACCTAGAAGAGGCCATTCAGGCGGGGACGTTCCGCGAGGATCTATTCTATCGGCTAAGCGTACTCTCCGTAGTACTGCCGCCCCTGCGGGAGCGTCAGGAGGATATTCCGCTCTTGGCGACTCATTTTGCCAGCCGGTGTGCCGAACAGCCCGGGCGGCCGACGCCGGTGTTGGGCGAGGAATTGGTGGCGCATTTGCAGCAATATGCGTGGCCGGGAAATGTGCGCGAGTTGGAGCACGTAATTCAGCAGGCGGTCGTGTTGGGCGATAGGGACGTCATTCAGGTGGCGGATGTGCCGTTTCAGGCTGCCGAGGCGGAGCTTGCCCTGCCTGTTGAACAAGGCTTCGTCGGGGATGCTGAAGACGAGGACGAAAAGCAGCGCATTTTAGCGGCCCTCCAAGCCACAAACTGGCGGATCTATGGCCCGCGAGGAGCGGCTCGTTTGTTGGGCATGGGCCCGGAGAAACTGCGGTATCGCATGCGCAAACACGGGTTGCAACGGCCAAAGAAGCCGTCGCCGTAGAAGCCTGTGCGGAGATTACGGACTGACGCGTTCCTCCCCTTGTCATGCTGAGCGCAGCGCAGCGGAGTCCAAGCAACCCATACCCAAGGGGTCTAAGCGTACCATCTATTATGGATTAGAGAGGCTACGGCTAATCGTAAAAAGTCGTTCAAAAATCGTTTGCGGATTCAACTTGTAAGTGCAATTTCGCCCTGTTTAGGTTGGGTTCCCGTTTCCTTACATAAGATTTCATGTGGTGTTTGAAATGCCAATCCCTTTCGCGGTCGATGATTGAGCCGATCCCGGATGTGATGCACCTGTT
>JAJDUT010000058.1 GCA_022826515.1 Candidatus Latescibacterota bacterium | reverse complement strand
AAGACGATAGGTTGGCCATGACAGGTTCCTTGGACGAGAAAGCATGGGTTTTTTTGGCGAAAGTCGTGCTCAATCTACTGAGGAGCCTGTTTTTATTCAACCGAGCTACCCAAAAAAACACCGATTCATGCACCAAAGCCGCGAGGTACTGCAATGCCTAGACCAATTGCTGGCGATTGATCCGACGCATGAGGGTGCCCGCCAAAACCGCGCCGTCGTGCTTGGGGCCATGCAGCGACAAAAAGGGCCGGCGGACGAGTAGGTCGCTATACTTGAAAAGCGGGAGGTATGCGTACAAAATGCAGAATAAACCCATGCGGCGTGCGGCCCCAATCGTCACGCTGACGACGGATTTCGGTGAGGGTGATTACTATGTTGGTGCGATGAAGGGGGTCATCTTGGGCATCGCACCGGAAGCCCAGCTCGTGGATATCTCCCACCAGATTCCGCCCCAAGATGTGCTTGCCGCCGCCTTTGTTCTGCGCCACGCCGCGCGCGAATTCCCGCCCGGCACCGTGCACCTAGCCGTCGTTGATCCCGGCGTAGGCACGCGACGACGACCCCTCGCTCTCCAGAGCAGCGGCCACTTGTGGGTAGGGCCGGACAACGGTCTCTTTAGCTTTGTCCTCAACCGAGCCGATAGCCGGGTGCACGAGATATCCCGACCCGACCTCGCCCGGCCCGACCTGAGCAACACCTTTCACGGCCGCGACCTCTTTGCTCCGCTGGCCGCCCACCTCTGCCGCGGCTTGGACCTTGCTGACGTCGGTCCGTCGGTGGCCGATCCGGTGCGCTTGGCCGAATCCGCACCTTGTAAATCGGCTGACCACATCGCCGGTCACGTCATCCACATCGACAGATTCGGGAACTTGGTGAGCAACATTGCGGCCGCTGATATTGCGCCGTGGGGTTCTGCGCTGCGGATTCGTCTTGGGGACCATGTGCTCACGGAGCTTTGCCGAACGTACGAGGATGTCGGGCCGGGTGCGCCGCTCGCTTTGATCGGCAGCGCTGGTCTGTTGGAAATTGCGGTCAACGGTGGCAATGCCGCCCGCCAATTAGGGGTGCAACGCCGCGCTACCCTTGTCGTCGAAAAGCTTTGAGGAAGAAAAAGTTATGCCTAGTGTTCCACTCATCGTCAGCATTTCTGGAATTCGCGGTCTCGTCGGCCAATCGCTCACCGATGAGGTCGTCGCTCGCTTTGCCGCGGCCTTTGGCACTACCTTGACGCCGGGCGATACCGTCGTCCTCGCCCGCGACACGCGCCCGTCTGGAGCGACTTTTGCCCAAGCGGCGGCCGCCGCTCTGCACCAGACGGGTTGCCGCGTCGTCGATGTGGGTATGTGTTCCACGCCTGGAGCCAAGCTGATGATCTCCGCACTCGATGCCGAGGGTGCGATCATCATCACCGCCAGCCACAATCCGGCCCCTTGGAACGGCCTCAAGCTGGTGCGCGCCGATGGCGTCTTCCTCAATGCGGAAGAGGGCGCGCGCGTCGAGGCCCTCTTCCACGCGGGCGAGTTTCGCTGTGTCGCGTCCGGCGGATTGGAAACGATCGGCCCAGACGCCGTGGTGGCGCGCCATGTGAAGAAGATCGTGGACTACGTCGATGCCGATGCCATTCGCCGGGCCGGGTTCAAGGTGGCCGTCGATCCCTGCAATGGCACGGGGGGCTTGATGGCTCCGAGCCTGCTGGATGCCTTGGGCGTCGAAGCCACGCTTATCAACGCGCGGCCCGACGGCGATTTCGCCCACGACCCGGAGCCGGTGCCCGCCAATCTCGTCCAGCTCGGTCAGGCCGTGCGCGACAACGACTGTGCCATCGGTTTTGCCATCGACCCGGACGCTGACCGCGTCGCGTTGGTCGATGCGAGCGGCGCGCCCGTGGGCGAAGACTACACGCTCGCGCTGGCGGTGCAAGCGGTGGCGGCGCGGCAGCCCGGCCCGGTCGTCACCACGCTTTCCACCTCGCAGGCCGTTACAGACGCGGCCACTGCCCACGCCTGCCCGGTCTTTCTCACGGCGGTCGGCGAGGTTCACGTGGTGGAGAAGATGATGGCTGAGGGAGCGGTTATCGGCGGCGAGGGCAACGGCGGCGTCATCGTCACCCAAATCGGCCCCAGCCGCGACGCGGCCCTCGGCTTGGCCCTAGTGCTGGAGGCTATGGCACGTACTGGACGATCTCTTGGGGAACTGATCGCGGCGCTGCCCAGCTACGCCATCGACAAGCGCAAAATTACTTGCACTCCAGAGCAGCTAGACGCGGCCATTGCCGCGCTGCGCGACCGCTATCCCGAGGCGTATGTTCACCCCGTGCGCGATGGTTCCAAGCTCTACCTGAATGGTCGGCTCGAATGCCCTTGGGTTCACCTCCGCGCCTCCAACACCGAACCCATCGTCCGCGTCATCGCCGAGAGCGCGAGCGCCGCAGAAGCCGCTTTGCTTTGCGACGAGGTAGAGGGGTTGTTTGAGTAGGGAAGGGGCGACCCGCCCGAAGCTGCTCGGACTCGAAGCCCCCTGCTTGGCTTTCCTTGACAAAATATCCGTTAGCATTAGGCTTTTTGGCCAACAATTACCTATCCGGGAACCTGACCGTTAGAATACACTCCTGCCGGGGTGTCCTTCCAGAACAAAGGAGATACAATGTACAGGATCATCTTCGTTGCACTCGTAGCGTTGTTGGCTTGCGCCGGTCCAGAGGGACCACAAGGGCCTGTAGGTCCTGCGGGATCGCAAGGTGAGCGAGGCGAACAGGGCGAGCAAGGTGAGCAAGGCGAACAAGGCGAACGAGGGCTGCAGGGCGAACAAGGCGAACGAGGGTTGCAGGGCGAACAGGGGCCGCAAGGCGAGCAAGGTCCACAAGGCGAACAGGGCGAGCAAGGGCCGCAAGGCGAACAAGGCGAGCAAGGGCCGCCAAGAGCTATAGGAACAGATGTCTTTAGTCTCCTTACGTTCTTGAGGGAGGATTTCAATGAAGACCGAATGCCGCCTTGGACGCGGCTAGGTTCTGGAACTTGGCGAGTACAAAGAGGGAGGCTAATTGGAAGAGGTAGGGACGACAATAGTATGACGAGGTTGATCGCAAGAGAAGACTTTGACTCTGAAGGACCACTCTACGTCGCAGTCACGACTCAATGGCTTCGTGGTATTAAGAGCAATATATACGGTATCGAATTTTATTCTGATCGTCGGGGGGATAGCTACGGATTTGGCATAAATGCCAATGGGCGTTTTGTATTATGGCGATGGGATGACGGGGGCAGTCCCATATCATTGGTCAATTGGACTTATAGCCCAGCGATCAATGAAGAGGGAACGAATACGTTAAGTGTTTTTATTGAAGAAGGCTGGATAGAAGCATCCGTCAACGGAACGCTCGTCGTTGAGTTCTTTGACGATACCTATGCCGAAGGAAGAGTGGGGGTCATGATAGCTGACGACCAAGAAGTGGCATTCGACGATCTGATTGTAGGGGTGATCCTTCCTTTGGACTGACCAATGCCGTTTAGAATAGCACCCTTGAGAGCGAACGCATCTTGTCCTCGTCTCAAGGTCAACTAGCGGCGACGATATCCCCGTAGGAGCCTTTGACTAGCTGGTCGCTGGTGATTTCTAAGGCCCGCATCAGGGCCTCGACGCGTCGGTGGGATTCTTCGACGCCTTTTTCTTCAGTCACAGCCTCTAGCTCGACGAACTGGCCGAGGCCCTTTACGTCGTCGAGGTGGATACGCACGTTTTCCCACAGCCAGACTTGGCGCGTCTTTTCCACTTCGACCCAGACGCCGTGGATGCTGCTGAGGATGTTGCGCAGGCCCTCGGGGTCTTCGGTTTTGGCAATTTCGTAATCGCTGCGCTTGGGGCCGGTTAGGTCCTCGCGATGGTAGAAAATCAGATGACCTTCGTCGGTCCCAAGCTCGCGCAGCTTGAGCCGCCCTTGGGCGACGTTGAAATAGGTGTCCTTCTGGTGGAAGGTGCCCGCCAGCCCTGCGCCGAGGGCGTTGAGGTTTTCTTTGGCGCGCTCGACATCGGGGTAGCGTGCCTTGATTTCGATATTGGTCATGTCGGATGCGTTTCGTTGAATGCGGCCTGAGAATTTACGCCGGTCCTTCGGTTCGTCAAGCTTGCGCTTCACTGCCCGATACGTCAAAGTATAGGCCATGAAAGCTATAACCGTAGCCAACGATGCAGGCCACTCGCTCTGCTGGCAAGAGGTCCCAGACCCGACCTGCGGCCCGGGCGAGGTTCTCGTCGATATACACGCCACAGCCGTCAATCGCGCCGATCTCCTCCAGCGCGCTGGCAACTACCCGCCGCCCCCGGGCGCATCCCCCTACATGGGCTTGGAAATGGCGGGTGTGGTCGCCGCCACGGGCGAGACTGTAACGCAGTGGCAGCCCGGCGACCGCGTCCTAGGCCTGCTCTCCGGCGGTGGGTACGCCGAGCGCGTGGCCGTGCCCGCTACCCATTTGCTGCCCCTGCCCGCCGAGCGCGACTTCATTTGGGGCGCGGCCATCTGCGAGGTTTTTCTCACCGCTTTTGTCAACTTGTTCCGCGAGGCCGGCTTGCGCACGGGCGAGACCGCCCTCATCCACGGCGGGGGCAGCGGCGTCGGCACGGCCGCGGTGCAGTTGTGCCACCAAGCCGACGCCAAGGCGATCGTCACGGCTGGCACGGACGCCAAGGTGGAGTGCTGCCTAGCTCTGGGCGCGGAGTTTGGGGTCAATTATAAAGAGCGGGATTTTGCCGAGGCCATCCTCGCCTACACCGATGGGGTCGATGTAATCCTCGACATTGCGGGGGCCGACTACTTGGCGCGCAATGTGCGGCTGCTCAAGTCCGGGGGCCGCCTCGTGATCATCGCCGTCCTGACCGGTGCCGAGGCCCAGATCGACCTCTTGGAACTCCAGAAAAAGCGGCTGCGTCTGATCGGCTCGGTTTTGCGCAGCCGCTCGGACGAGGAGAAAACCGCGATCATTGCGGCCTTCAAAGAGCGCTTCTGGCCGCTGCTAATCGACGGGCGCATGCGCACTGTGATCGAGGACGTGCTGCCCATTGAGCGCACGGCCGACGCCCAGGACATCCTGCGGCAAAACCGCAACATCGGCAAGGTCGTCCTGCAAGTTAGGAACTAGGAGTTTTCTATGAGCACCCGTTACCGTCATATCGAAGTCAGCGGCCCGCCGCGCGAACTGGGCCGCCAGATTGGGGAGGCCGCCCGTGACGAAATACGCGGCTTTGCCGCCATTGCCTTAGAGCGGGTTAACAAGACCGTGCCGGTCTCGCGCGAACGCGCCATGGACATAAGCCGCCAGAGCATGGATTGCGCGGCTGCGTACGCGCCCGACATGCTCGACGAGTTGCGCGGCATGAGCGAGGGCGCGGGCGTCGCGCTCGACGAGATGATGCTCTTGCAGGTGCGCAACCAGCTTTGCCCGGAAGAGGACGCGGGCTGTACGGCCTTTGCCGTCGCTCCCCAGCGCAGCGTTGAGGGCCGGGCGATTGCCGCGCAAAACTGGGACAACGACCCCGCGTTGGACCCCTTCACCATCGTGCTGACGCGCCGCCCGGCTGGCAAGCCCGCGCTGATGAACGTCACCCAAGCGGGCCTCATCGCCTACATCGGCTGCAACGACGCGGGCATGGGCGTCTGCATGAACACCCTGCCGGCCCCCAGCCGCCCGATAGGCGTCCCGCATTACTTTGCCGTGCGCGCCATCTACGAACAGACCTCGCTCAGCGACGCGGTCGCCGCGGTGCGCCGGGCCGACCGCGCCATTCCCGGCAATGTCCTCCTCGCCACCCCGCAGGGGCCGGCCGATCTCGAACTCACCTTGGGCCACGTCCACGTCTTGCGCGACGACGAGTTCGTCGTCCACACCAACCATTGCTTGCACCCAGAGCTGGTGCCGATCAACCGCGACTTTCCCGAGCTGATTGAGTCTGTCCCGCGCCACCAGCGCATCGAACAGTTGCTCGGCCCCGAGCCGCTCGTGAGCATGGCGCAGGTGCAAGAGGCCCTGCGCGACCACGACCGGCATCCGCACTCCATCTGCCGCCACGTCAACGACCATCCGCAGACCGGCTTTTGGACGAGTGTATTTTCGGTGGTGATCGAGGCCGATCAAGGCCGTATGCACATCAGCCGCGGCAACCCCTGCGCAGCCCCGTACGAAACGTATTTGCTTAATTAGGACGTAGGGGCGGTTCGCGAACCGCCCCTACATACGAGACGCCTAACATCAGTTAGGAATTGGGAATTGCGGATTGTGAACTGAGAGGAGGAACTATGGGCACCCTGCACGGTACGATTATCGACGCAGTCTCCGGCGAATCGCTCGACGCCAAAGTAAACGTCCTCAACGCCTCGGGCACCTTTTCCCAGCCGCCGAACTCCATGCTAAAGCGCGGTCCGGGCACGCCGTTTTTCTTTTGCGATGGCGCGTTTGCCGTCGAGGGCAGTCGGGGGCGCACGGATGTGCTGGTCGAGCGCGGCACGGAGTACGAGCCTTATCGCACGACTGTCGAGCTGCCCGCCAAGGGCCGCGTCGAGGTGGAGATTCCGCTGCGCCGCTGGTATAGCCCCCAAGAGGATGCTTGGTATCCGGGCAACACGCACATCCACTACGACGAAAAGGAGACCCGGCCCGACGAGCGGCTTGGGATTGATTGCAGCGTCGAAGGCTACAACGTCACCTGCGTCAGCGTGCTCGACCGCCGCCAATTGCCCTACGCCTCCAACAAGTATCCCATTGGCGTGATGAACGAGTTTACGACCGCCCATCACGTCCTCGATATCGGCGAGGAAAACCGCCACTACGGAGACAATTCGCCGTGGGGTTTTGGCTACGGTCATGTGATGTTGCTCAACATCCGCAACCTCGTGCAGCCCGTCAGCCGCGGCCACACCCTCGCCGGGCAATTCGACCCGGACTACCCGCCCTTGTGCTTTTGCTGCGACGACGCCCGCGAGCAGGGCGGCTTGGTCATCTGGTGCCACAACGGCCGCGGCATGGAGGCCCCGGTGGCCGCCGCGCTCGGCAAGCTCGATGCCTTCAACCTGTTCGACCCCTTTTGGATGGATCCGGAATACGACCTTTGGTACAAGCTCCTCAACTGCGGTCTGCGGCTGCCGGCCTCGACTGGCACGGATTGGTTTGTGTGTTCTAATAACCGCGTGTACGTGCAAGTGGATGGGGAATTTTCGTATGCGAGCTGGATCGAGGGGATGAAGCAGGGGCGGACCTTTATAACCAACGGCCCGGCTCTGCAACTCTCACTCAATGGGCGTCCGATGGGCGATACCGTGGAATGTGGCAGTGGCACGGAGTTAGAGGCCGAAGTGACCTTTAGCTCGTTTTATCCGATTGAACGCGCCGAGTTGGTGGTCAACGGCGCGGTAGTACAGCGCTGGGAATGGCCCGAAGGGCGACGCGAGGGTGCGCTGCGCCACGGCTTCACAGCCGAGCGCGACGGCTGGGTTGCCGCTCGGTTGTGGGGCGATTCGCGCGACAGCTTCGACCAGTCCATTTACGCGCATTCGAGCCCGAGCTATTTCCGCAGCGATGCACCGCCGACCGAGCGCGAAGCGGACGCGAATTTCTTCCTCCGCTCGATTGACGAATCGCTCAAGTGGATCGACTCGTATGGCCGCTACAACAACGACCAGCAGCGCGAGGATGTGCGGGAACTGTTCAGGAGGGGGCGCGAGGTGTTCGCGGGGTTGGCTGGCTGAGCGACCACCAGGCGCGGGTGATTGCGCCGAACTCGCTCGGCGTGACGGTGTACACGGGTTTGTTCTTGATTTTCTTGCTCAGGCTGGCTAGGGCGGCTGGGGGGACGATCTGCTGGACTTGCTCTTGGCGGCGGGCAAAGAGGCTTTCGAGTACCTGTCGGAAGAAATCATCGGACGGCACGGCGAACTTGGGCTTGGTGCGCTTGATGAGCACGAGGGCACTCTCGACTTCGGGGCGGGGGAAAAAGGCGTCTTTGCCCACCTGCTCGATCCATTCTACTTGCGCCAGCCGTCCTACGGTGACTCCAATCCGGCTATAACCCTTTTGGCCGACGGTGGCGCACAGCCGCTGGGCCAGCCGCTTGGGCAGCATGAGTACGGCCCGTTCGAAGCGCTGGTTTAGCAGCTTGAAGACAAGCGGCAGGGCCACTTGATACGGTAGGTTGGCCACCGCCTTGTCAAAGCGCGGAAAATCCACGGCTAACGCATCGCCCCATATTACCTTGAGATGTTCGTGCCGCCGCTGTAAGTCCTTGAGACACGGGGCGAACTGACGGTCTTGCTCCACTGCTACGACCTGCCCAGCACGCTCTAGCAATAGCTGCGTCAGATTGCCGATTCCGGCTCCGATCTCGAGTACCGTATCTCCGGCCGCAATGTCGGCGCAGGCTACTTCGCGGCGCAGGACGGCGGTGTCGGTGAGGAAGTTTTGGCCGAGCTTTTTCTTGGGGCGAATGGGGTAGGGGGTTAGGCGGTTTAACATTGCAACCGACACGCTTTCTCAATCATAGACATTGAGCATCGTCGGAGTCGTTGGTAGAGATGCTTCGACTCCGCTGCGCTCCGCTCAGCATGACAGGCAAGCACTAATGCGCTAAAAACCGCTCGGCCTCAATTGCTGCCATGCACCCGGTACCAGCCGCGGTGACGGCTTGGCGATACACGGAGTCCTGAACGTCGCCGCAGGCAAAGACCCCAGGGATGGCCGTGGCGGTCGAATCCGGGTCGGTGAGGATGTAGCCCTGATCGTTCATGGTCAACGCGCCCTCGAAAAGCTGGGAGTTGGGGATGTGGCCGATGGCCATAAAGACTCCCTCGCAGGGGAATTCGCTCGTCTGAGCCGTTTGGGTGTTCTTGAGCAGGACCCCGCGCACGGCCAACTCGTCGTCCGCCTGTAAAATTTCCTCGACCGTGGCGTTGACCACGAAGTCGATCTTGTCGTTGTCCTGGGCGCGCTTGAGCATGATTTTGGAGGCGCGGAACTCGTCGCGGCGATGGACGATGGTGACCTTGGACGCGAATTTGGTCAGGTAGGTCCCTTCCTCCATGGCCGAGTCGCCGCCACCGACTACGACGAGCTCCTTGTCGCGGAAGAAAAAGCCGTCGCAGGTGGCGCAGGCTGAGACTCCGTGTCCCATGAGCCGCGTCTCGGATTCTATCTCCAAGAGGCGCGCCGACGCGCCGGTGGCGATGATTAGTGCGTCGCAAGTGTAGGAGGCGTCATCGCTTTTGACGGCAAAGGGTCGCTTGGACAGATCGACTTCGGTAGCAATTTTGAATTGGCACTCGGCACCAAAGCGCTGTGACTGTTGGCGCATTAGATCGACGAGTTCTGGCCCCATGATGCCGTCGGGGAAGCCTGGGTAGTTTTCTACGTCCGTGGTAATGGTTAGCTGGCCGCCCGGCTGCAAGCCTTCGAGGACCAGCGGGGCTAAGTCGGCTCTGGCCGCGTACAGGGCGGCGGTTAGTCCGGCTGGACCCGAGCCGATGATTACTACCTTGTAGTGGTGATTGGTGCCCATTGTTCTCCTTTTTAGATGATGCGGCTCAAAAGTTCTCTGCCCTCCAACCCGGCTAGCAGGTTGTCCACCGACCGCTCAGCCATGGCTTGGCGCGTCTGGTGCGTCGCGCTGCCTAGGTGGGGTATGATGACGAGGTTGTCCAGCGCGAGGAGGGGGTGGTCGCGGGGCAGGGGTTCGGGTTCGGTTACGTCGAGGGCGGCTGCGTAGATCCCGCCGGTTTGTAGGGTTTCCAACAGCGCGTCGTGATTGACGACGCCCCCGCGCGCGGCGTTGACGAGCACGGCCGACTTTTTCATCAGGCCCAACTCGCGCTGGCCGATCATGCCCCGCGTCTGATCGGTCAGCGGCATGTTCAGGGTCACGAAGTCCGCCTGTTGGAGCAGTTCGTCCAGCTCGACGTAGCGCGCGCCGAGGTCGGCTTCGGCCTTGGGGTTGGGGTTGCGGTTGTGGTACAAGACGGTCATGTCAAAGGCCCGTGCGCGGCGCGCTACTTGGTAGCCGATGCTGCCCAGCCCGATGATGCCGAGGACTTGGTGGTGGACTTCCTGCCCCAGCATGAAGCTCGGGTCGTAGGCGACAAAATCTGGGCCGCGGGCGAAGTGGTCGCCTTGGATGAGGTTGCGCGCCGCGGCCAAGAGGAGGGCGAAGGTTATATCAGCTGTTGCGCCGTCGAGGATCTTGGGCGTGTTGCCTACGGGGATGCCGCGCTCTTGGGCGGCTTGGAGGTCGATGTGATCGACGCCGACTCCGTAGTTGCTGATGACGCGGAGGTCGGGCATGAGATCCATGTATTCGGCGGTGAAGGCGTAGTGGCCGTAGTTGTACACGCCTTCGATGGTGCGGAGGAGCTCGGCCGGGGGCTGCGGCTCCAGCGGATTCCAGCGCACGATCTCGGCGCGTTCCTCGATCATGGGGATGATGGTGTGATACGGTTCGATTTCCGAGCGGATTAGGACTTTGTAGGGCATTGGAATTAGGAATTAAGAATTAAGAATTAGGAATTAGGAATTCCCAATCTCCAATTCGTAATTCGTAATTCCTAATTCGTAATTGGGGATTGGGTTGCAGGGAAGGGAATATAAAGAAGGCGTCCGTTTCAGCAAGAGACCTTGACGCCTAGGATGGCGTGGGCGACCTTGAGGCGTCATGCTGATTGCACATCCCAAAGGACACTATCGCTTTCTTCAGGGCATTGACCCCTATTCCTGTGGCGTCGTCGCCGAGCCGGGCTGGGAGATCATCCGCGTTGTGCTGGCCGAGCCGCTGCCTTGGCGCGAGGGCTTTGAGCGCGTGGATGCATATCTGGCGGCGGAAGGCTGCGACCGCGTCGCACTCTGCGCGATGGAGTTGCGCTCGCCCGCGCCTTTTACCATGCAGGGATTCATTGACTTCAACCGCGAGTACTGCGCCGTCCTGAAGGCGTGGGGTTTGTACGTGGATGAGCTCAATCCGGTGGCCCGTACGAATGTCGCGCCGGCGTTCGATCCGCCGGATGTGCCTTCGCTGTACGCCTTTTCCTACGCGGTTCCCAATGACCGGATCGACCGCAAAACGCTGATTGTGGCTGGTGCTGGCGAGTTGCGGGAGGGGCACCTTGTGACCGAGGGGATTATCCGCCCGGGTGACACGTCGCCCGTTGCCATACGCGAGAAGGCCACTTATGTGGCGCAGGTTATGGGCGAGCGGCTCGCGGGCCTCGGTGGGACATGGGATCTGATCGACTCGGTTGATGTGTACACCATCTATCCCTTAGTGGAAATCCTCGAAGAAATTCTCCTGCCAACGATGGACGCGACGCGGCGACGCGGCGTTTGTTGGCACTACGCTCGGCCGCCGGTAGTCGATATCGACTTTGAGATGGATCTGCACGGCGTGGTGACGCAGCGGATCGTCTAAGGCCGCCAGCGCCAACCCTGCACCTGCCAATCCACGCCAGCCCCGCACAAAGCCGCGACGTATCCGTCTGCCGGTTCCAAGGCCATCAACTTCCACCGCTCTACTTCGTCTCGCCCCTCGTCCGAGTGTAAAAGCGCCGCCTCTGCTCCCAGCGACACCGCAAAAGTGCCGAGGCCAGCGGCGATACCGTCGCCCCGCGCCTTGACATAGGCTTCTTTGCGCGTCCAGATGTTGTAAAAAGCCGCTCGCCGCTCCTCGTCCGGTACCTGTGCCAACGCCTCCTGCTCTTCCAGCGAAAAGAAGCGTGCGGCGATTTGCTCGTGCGCGACTTGGGGCCGCATCCACTCCACATCGACGCCGACCTCGCGGTCGCGCGCTATCGCATACAGAGCTAATTCGTGGGTGTGGGACACGTTGAAATGCAGCCCGCCCTCCTGCAGAAAAGGCTTGCCGTGCGCGCCGCGCGAAAAAGCCACCGCGCCGGGATCTAGGTCGAGATACCGCCCCAGAAGCTGGCGCAGCATCCCCCGCGCCACCACAAAGCGCCGCTGATGGGTGCCGGAGAGCAAGCCGCTCGCTCGCTCGCGCTCTTCCGCGCTGAGACAAGCGGCGAGTGCAGCCACTTCACCGGCCGCGTCCAACTCGACGCACCAGACGTGGATTTCATCGTCGCTGAGCCGAGGCCAGTCCGACGGGATTTTCCAAGCGATTGTCATTAAAGGTTCACTTGACGCCGCAGTTTATCGCATTCAGATTAAAACGAATTAGAAATGCTGAAAACACTTAATCCATTTATATAATAAGGAGTGCCTCATGGCTGCCTTTTCCAGCAAAGATTATCCCGATTACACGTCCGACGGCAAGTACAAAGTCATCGGCACCCGCCCCATCCGCCACGACGGCGTCGATAAGGTCACCGGTGCTGCGGTGTACGGGGCCGACGTGCGCCTGCCGGGCCTGCTCTACGGCAAGGTCCTGCGCAGCCCGCACCCCCACGCCGAGGTCATCTCGATCGACACCTCCAAAGCCCTCGCGCTCGACGGAGTGCGCGCCGTGGCCACGTCCGACGATTTGGTCGAGACCGTGGATAAGCTCTCTAACATTGGCGAGACCACCGTTAACGTGCGCGAGATTGCTAAAAACTCGCTGGCCTCGGACAAGGTGCTCTATACGGGCCATGCGGTCGCGGCTGTGTGCGCGGTCAGTCCCCACATCGCCGAAGAGGCCCTCGACCTAATCGAGGTCGAATACAAGGTCCTGGAGCCGGTCGTGGATATCCGCGAGGCCATGCGCGACGACGCCCCGCTCCTCGACGAAGAGCGCACCACGCGCGCCCTCGGCGAGGACACGGGCAAGAAGAGCAATATCGCCACCCACAATCAGCACGCCATGGGCGACCTCGAAGCGGGCTTTGCCGAGGCCGACGTGATCGTCGAGCGCGAATTTCACACGGCCACCATTCACCAGGGCTACATTGAGCCGCACAACACAACCGTCTGGTGGAAAAACGACGGCAGCGTCACCGTGTGGGTGAGCACGCAAGGGCCTTTTGAGATCCGCTCGCAGGTGTCGGAAGTCCTCAACGTGCCGGTCTCCAAGGTCAAGGTTATCCCCTGCGAAATCGGCGGCGGTTTTGGCGGCAAGTTCCCTACCTATATGGAACCCGCCGCGGCCATTATGTCGCACAAGACCGGCCAGCCGGTCAAAATGATCATGAGCCGCACCGAGGTCTTTCAGGGGACTGGCCCGGCTCCCGGCTCCTATATAAAGGTTAAGATGGGAGCCAAAAACGATGGCACCATCACCGCAGCCCACTGCTACATGGCGTACGAGGCCGGGGCCTATCCCGGCTCGGCCGTGGGGGCTGGAGCGCAGTGTGTCCTCGCGCCTTATTACATCGCCAACGTCACCATCGACGCGTACGACGTGGTCGTCAACAAGCCCAAGTCCTCGGCCTACCGCGCGCCTGGGGCACCCAACGCGGCCTTTGCCTCGGAAAGCGTCATCGACGAGTTGGCCGAGAAAATCGGCATGGACCCGCTGGAGATGCGGTTACAGAACTCCGCCAAAGAGGGGACGCGCCGCGCCGATGGCACGGTGTACGGGCAGATCGGCTGCGAGGAAACCGTGCAAGCCGCCAAGGACTCGGAGCACTACCACACCAAGCTCGAAGGCCCCTATCGAGGGCGCGGCGTGGCTGGTGGCTTTTGGTTCAACGGCGGCGGCATGTCTTCGGCCGCCATTGCCGTCAACGACAACGGCACGATCAATCTCACCGAAGGCTCAGTTGACATCGGTGGCAGCCGCGCCTCCATGGCGATGATCGTCGCCGAAACCTTGGGGCTGAAGGCCGAGGACATCAACCCCTCGATCCCGGACACTAGCTCGATTGGCTTCACCGGCGGTACCGGCGGCAGCCGCGTGTGCTATGCCACGGGTCACGCCTGCTACAACGCGGCCGAGGACGTCAAAGCCGAGATGTGCCGGCGCGCTGCGCGGCAGCTAGAGGTCGCCGAGGACGACGTCGAGTTCGAAGACGGCAGCTTTGTCTGCAAATCCGATCCCGCTCAGCGGCTCACCTTTGCGGAGGTCGCCGCCAACCAGGGCAGCACCGGCGGCCCGATTACCGGTAAGGGCACGATCAACGCCGGTGGCCCGGGCAATGCCTTCGCCGTACACGTCGTCGATGTAGAGGTCGATCCAGACACCGGCAAGGTCGAGATTTTGCGCTATACGGCGGTGCAAGACGTGGGCAAGGCCATTCATCCCTCGTACGTCGAGGGCCAGATCCAGGGCGGGGCCGTGCAGGGCATTGGCTGGGCGCTCACCGAGGGCTACTTCTACACGGACGATGGCCAGATGGCCAACCCGACCTTCCTCGACTATCGGATGCCGACCACCTTTGATATCCCCTTGATCGAGACGATTTTGGTCGAAGTGCCCAACCCGGCCAGCCCGCACGGGATCCGCGGCGTCGGCGAAGTGCCCTTGGTGCCGCCGATGGCCGCCATTGCCAACGCCATGTACGACGCCATAGGTTGCCGCTTGGGCGAGTTGCCCATGAGTCCGGACCGGGTCGTCGCCGCCTTGCAGGAGCATCAGCTAGAGGAAGCGGCCGGCTGAGGGACAGTGCTCTGAGTATTAGCGCCCGGTTTGTAGGGGCGAGCGAGCGATCGCCCCTACATGTTCTGGGTTTTGCATTATGGCCGAAAACATCGATCCCGACGACTTTATCGACGCGTTGCTGCCGGTCGTCGGCCAGTGCGCCCGCGCCTCGCTGATTTTCTATGGCCAAGTCGCCGACATTGGCAAGGCCGCGGACAAGAGCCTCACCGGCAGCAAGGCGCAGGACGCCTCCATGGCCTTCACAGTGCTCGACGCGGCCGTGCAGGATATCCTCCTCGCAGCCGTGCTGCAGCACTTCCCGTTTGTGCGCTGCATCGCCGAAGAGCGCACGCCGCTCAAAAAGCGCTTTGCCGGCAACACCTCGCCCTACGCAGTCATCCTCGACCCCATCGACGGCACCTTGCACTTCAAGCGGGGCGACGCTCCCTATCACATTGTCATCGGCTTGGCCTGCGATGGCCAGATGCTGGCCGCGATTGTCGCGCGGCCTTCAGAGGACAAAATTTTTACGGCCATCAAGGGCGAGGGAGCTTTTGTGCGCGTTGGCAATGGCCGTCCGCGCCGCTTGCAGCTACCCGGCGAACCGCGCACGAATAAAGCCTTCATTTCCTCCAAGGCTCGTCCCTATCAGGCCCTTGCCTGCCCCGCGCTGAATCCGCGCGAAAGTCCCATTGGTGCGGCATTGGTCCTCACGGAGATCGCCGAGGGCGCACTGTGCGCGTACCTGACGCGCCAAGTAGAAGTCTATGACGTCGGCCCGCCGTCGCTGATTGCCGAAGAAGCCGGAGCGCGTTGCTACATTGGACAATGCCGCCGCCCGGCCTATACCCAGCGCCGCAAATTTGGGCACTTTTTGGCGGCAGCTAACGCCGAGATCGCCGAATACCTCTTTGCCATCCTGCGCCGCGCGCGTCGAGATCAACGACTATAGCCGTCCTCAATCATTCACGAGCTGATCCGCAGATGGACGCAGATAGACGCAGAATAGTATTTTCAAGAGGATCCGTATATCGAATCGTTCAAGTCATGTAGGATTGCTATATGAGCTACGAAATAAAAGACGTCCTGCCGGTTGTCCACATGCCGTACACCGACGACCAAGCCATTGACTACGCCGTATTGGAAAGCGAAGTCGATTACCTTTTCGAGATGGGGGCGCACGGCTTCTGTCTCGCCTTGGTATCTGATCTGTTGCGCCTGACGGCTGCCGAGCGGCTGGCGCTTCCGGCGCGGCTCGTGGAGTTTGCTCGCGGGCGCGGCCCGGTCATCATCGGCGTTGGGGCCGAGGGCACGGCCCAGGCCCGGCTCTACGCCCGCGCTGCTGAAGACGGCGGTGCCGCGGCCGTCATGGCGATTCCGCCGATTTCCCGCGCTTTGGGTGAGAGCGAGTTGTGCGCCTATTTTACCGCTCTGCTCGCCGAGGTCTCCATTCCGGTCATGATCCAAGACGCCAGCTCGTATGTCGGCAATCCCATGAGCATTGAATTTCAGGCGTCGCTCTTTGGCGACTACGGCGACCGCGTCCTCTTCAAACCCGAGGCCACTCCCTTGGGGCCTTGCATCTCGGCCCTGCGCGACCACACCGAGGGTCGGGCCGGTATATTTGAAGGCAGCGGCGGCTTGTTGCTGATCGACTCCTTCCGCCGCGGCATTCGCGGGACCATTCCCGGCGTCGAATTGCTCGACGGGACGGTGGCCCTGTGGCGCGCTCTCGCAGCCGGCGACGAAGCGCGCGCGTATCAGATCTATTTCCCGATTTGTGCGCTGTGTACTTTGCAGATTCAAGGAGGTTTGGACGGCTTCATTGTGGTCGAGCGCTACCTAATGCACAAGCGCGGCCTCTTTCCCAACCAAGTCCACCGCGGCCCCCTGAGCTTTGCGCTCGATGCGGAAACGCGCGCTGAAGTAGATCGTCTGTTTGAGCTATTGCAGGATGTGCTGGGGTAGATTGGGAGAGAAACAAAGTTGCGGAAGGCAAGGCAGAGGGCGATCTTGTACATGAGCAGCTAGACACAATCGTGGTCAGTCGTGAGGCCGCGGGCTTTATCTATATGTATAGAGGAAGAGGAGAACAACAGATGTTTGGCTTAGATATCAAAGTAGTGGAAGAGTTCGACTACGAGGAACACGCAGTAGTTTTTTATGGAGACTGCATGGAGTTGTTCAAGTCCATCCCAGATAAATCAATCCAATTGGTTGTTACATCGCCCCCGTACAACATAGGTAAGGAATACGAAAAAAGGCTTGATATTGAGACCTATGTAAAACAACAAAGGGAAGTAATAAAGGAATGCGTTCGCATTCTCTCCGACTCTGGCAGTATCTGTTGGCAAGTGGGAAATTATGTTCACAATGGATCAATTATTCCTCTCGATACCATTCTCTTTCCGGTATTTCAAGAACAGCAGCTCGTTATGAGGAATCGGATCGTATGGCATTTTGAACATGGTCTTCACTGTTCTAGAAGATTTTCTGGACGCTATGAAACAATAAATTGGTTCACTAAAAAAACAAAAAATTACGTTTTTAATCTCGATCCTGTACGAGTTCCACAAAAGTACCCGGCAAAGAAGTATTTCAAAGGACCTAAAGCAGGACAATATTCTTGTAATCCACTTGGGAAAAATCCAGGTGATCTTTGGGATGTTCCAAATGTTAAAAGCAATCACGTAGAAAAAACCCAACATCCTTGCCAGTATCCAGTCGAATTAATTGAACGGCTTGTTTTATCAATGACTAATGAAGATGACTGGGTATTAGACCCATTTCTTGGAACGGGGACTTCTGTTATTGCTGCAATAAAAAATAGACGCCGAGGCGTTGGGGCAGAGACGGAAAATAAGTACGTAAAGATTGCCCGAGATCGGGTACAAAGTGCAATAAATGGAACATTGAAAACGAGGCCGATGAATAAGCCTAAATACGACCCGACAGCAAAGAAGAATAAATTAGCCGTGTCGCCTTGGAGCTCGAAAGAGAAAGAACCTGACCAGTTGATTTTGATTAAAGAAAAAAGGGGAGCTCTCCGTGAAGATAGCTGAGACATACTCTCACTTAAACGGACTTGAATATCTACTCGTTCATCACCCTGACCTCTGGAAAGAGATAGAGAAGGTCATTGAGCAAGTATATGGCAATGCTTGCAAGACAAAAGTATCACAAGAGAGAACCATGAAGGGACGCTTACTGTATAGTCCAGTAGAAATGAATAAAGCGTTTAAGAGATTGCTGGAATTGAAGGGATGGTCTGAAAGTCGCGTAAACTATTGGGTGACCAAAGATGAGGGACTGATAAGAAGAACTCTTACAATGTCTGCTGAGGATCAGAAAGAGAAAATTAGGCAAGCAGGTCATGAGCCAATTTTTAGCTACAATCAGACTGATTTTGTAAAAAACAGAGTGGCTATCGAAGTGCAATTTGGAAAGTATTCGTTCGTTGCATACGACTTATTTGTCAAGAATCTTGCGTTTTATGTTGGCGATCAAATAGATGTGGGTATTGAGATTTTGCCGATGAAGAAATTGCAGTCGCAAATGAGTTCTGGAGTTGCTTACTATGAGGGGGAGTTGTACAATGTAGTTAGGCAAGGACGTGGTGTCCCGACAGTTCCGCTGGTCATCGTAGGCATAGAAGAATGAGGGAACTCATTGTGCCGTATATAGCAATCCTATATCATTCAAGACTGGATTCCCGCTTTCGCGGGAATGACGCATAGAAGAAAGACAGGGCCGATGAGCGTTTCATGCTTTCAAATCATTTAGGATTGCTATATCAATTATACTCCCAGCGAAGTCGAGTCACGAGGCGAAAGCATGTATGAGCGACAGATACGCGACAAAGTTGAACTTAAGCATAAAGGCAAGTTCTTAGTTATCGACATCGAAACAGGTAAATACGAAATCGACGACGACGATCTGGCAGCTACGAAACGCCTGCTTGTCAAGCGTCCCAACGCCGTCATTTATGGCGTTCGGATCGGATTTCCAACCGCCTATAGAATCAGCAGAAATTGCTCGGTAAAAACTCGATGATTAATGGAACAGTTACAGCCAATCGCGAAGCTGTCATCGAGTTGGAAATCGCCTGATAGTAGATGTTATAGAAGACGGCGATGTCGCCATTTAGCTGCTGCCATAAATCGAAAATCCAACAACTCATGATCGACTCCAAGCGCATGCAGGCGGTGCAAAGCCCGGTGATCCCGCACGTAGCCGCCCTCATCCGCGCCAACCCGGGCACCATTTCCCTCGGCCAAGGCGTGGTGCACTACCCGCCGCCACCGCAGGCCATGCAGGCGGTTGCCCGCTTCGGTGGCGCGATTGTCGAACACCACTATCAAGCTGCCCGCGGTCTGCCCGAACTCAGGGAAGAGCTACGCCAGAAACTCGCGTGCGAGAATCGAATCGAGGTGGGCGACGACCAGATCCTGATGGTCACGGCTGGCTCCAACATGGGCTTTTACCACGCCTTGCTCGCCGTTGCCGATCCAGGCGATGAGATCGTCGTGATGTCGCCTTTTTACTTTAACCATGAAATGGCCGTAGGCATGGCCAATTGCCGGGCCGTGCTCGTGGCCACGGACGATGCCTATCAGCTCGATCTCGACGCGATTGAGGCTGCGATTACGGCGCGCACCCGCGCCATTGTTACGATCTCGCCCAACAACCCAACCGGCGCGGTCTATCGGCCCGCGGACTTGGCGGCGGTCAATCGGCTCTGTTGCGAGCGGGGCCTCTACCACTTTGCCGACGAGGCGTACGAGTATTTTACCTATGACGCGGCGCGGCACTTTTCGCCCAGTTCACTGCCCGCAAGCGCCGAGCACACCATCTCGCTATTTTCCTTTTCTAAGGCATACGGTCTCGCCAGTTGGCGGGTCGGCTACCTCGTGGCCCCACGGCACCTGTTGGGTGCGCTGGAAAAAATTCAAGATACCGTACTCATCTGCCCGCCGGTCATCTCGCAACGCGCCGCGCTCGGTGCGCTTTCGGCCGGAGCGGCCTATTGCAAGAACCATCTAGCGGATATGGATGCAGTGCGTCGGCTTTGTCTAGAGCGACTCGAAGCGCTCGGCGAGCGCGTGCAGGTGCCGGCTGCTGAAGGAGCCTTTTATTTATTAGCGCGTCTGCAAACTGACCTCGACGCCATGGACGTGGTCGCTCGCTTGGTGCGGGAACACAAGGTCGCCGTCATTCCCGGCAATGCCTTTGGATTGAGCGCGGATTGCTATTTGCGCGTTGCCTACGGTGCCCTGCGCCAAGAGGATGTGGCCGAGGGCATGGATCGGCTCGTCGGGGGACTGGAGCAGATTCTCTCCGCTTGACACGGTAGGTTATTTAAGCGTATGTTTCGGCTAACAGAGAGCGACCTGAATCGGCGTGAAGAATACCTCAGAGGAAGTTTTCCACTCCTCTACGACGTGGAACTTCGACAAACATTGTATTCGGTATTCTGGCGGGTTGGTCGCTCTTCTTTTTTTATGCTGCTCGCTCTCCTGATTCTGCCAGCGGTTCTGTTCGCCCAATCCCTCGCCATTGACTCGAATGCGCTCGACTTGGGTGTAGTCGGCGTTGGCGTGGAGGCGCGAGCGTCCGTTTCCGTCGAAAATCTGCAAGACGACGCACTTGAAGTGCTCGTCGGTATTAGCGGTGCTGGTTTTGGCGCTGCACCGGATACGCTGCGCTTGGACGGCAAGAGCAGCGGCAGCGTCGAAGTGCGCTTCAGTGCCACGGCGGCTGGAGAGTATGCGGGCGAACTGACGTTGCAGGTAGCCGCCTTGTTCAAAGACGAGCACTTGGCCGTGCCGCTGCAAGCGGTAGCCGTCGTTCCGACCCTAGCACTTTTGCCGACCGAAGGACTGGATTTTGGCGCAGTGCCCGTCGGGCAAGTGGCGACGGCAGCCGTTATCGTCAAGAACACCGGTGCCGTGTCCGTGACGGCTGGGCGGACGAAAGTTGCCGACCTACAGGGTCCCTTTAGCGTTGCGGGCGACGTTGGCCCTTGGCCCGCTCCCGGCGATGAGACGCGGATTGACGTTGCGTTCGCCCCGACGCACGCGGGGTCGGTCGCGACGGAGTTTGTCGTTGCGTCCGATTTTGGGATCTGGTCCATTCCCCTACGGGGCAGTGGTACAGTGGCGCAAGCGGCCTTTTCGCCCCTTCCGCAAGTGGGCCTCGACTTTGGCACCGTCGAAGTGGGCCAGCGCCTAACGCGCCGCGTGACCGTCCTCAATCAGGGCCAAGCCGAACTGTACGTTGAAAATGTCGCCATTGAGGGCGCAGCATTTACTCTCGGGGTCGTGGACTCGTCAGAGATCATTGCTCCCGAGGGGCGGCTCGACCTGAGTGCGGCGTTTGTGCCGCAGAGCGAAGGGGATCGAAGCGGCGTCCTGCGTCTGTCCACTAGCGATCCACAAGCTGCCGAAGTGGTCATCCCCCTCGCAGGTCGCGGCCAGATCAGCCCGCCGCGCATCGAGATTATCAATGGCGACATTGATTTCGGCAGCGTGCCTATCGGCGGAACCGCGCACGACCATTTGCTGTTGTGGAACAGGGGTGGTCAGCCGGGCGTGGTGGAGGTTTCCGTGGCGGCGGACGAGAGCGTTGAATTCGGGCTCGAACAACACTCGGTCCTCGTCCAGCCTAAGGCCAGCGCCCCAGTGGCGCTGAGTTTTTCGCCCAAGGAATCTGGTCCTCGTCAAGCCTTCCTCCACGTCGAGGCCGAAGCCGAGCGCCAGACCGTGCGCTTGCAGGGGACAGGCCAGTTTTTCGCCCTCAGCCCGACAACAGTGGACTTTGGTCGAGTTGCCGTCGGTGAAAGCAGCAGCCGAGTAGTAGAAATAGCCAATGTGGGCAACGCCGACTTTGAGATTCACCAGCTTCGCTCGATGAGCGCCGAATTCTCCGCCCACACTCCAATCGACGCCGATAGCAAATTTCTGTTACCGGCCCACAGCCAGCGCACCCTGCCGCTGCACGTGTCCTTCAGCCCGTCGGCGCGTGGAGCGATTTCGGGGACTTTGCGCTTGGACGGCTTGGGCGCGAATGAGATTATGGCGCTCGACATCCTACTCAAGGGCAACGGAGTGGCCGCGGAAATCGAGTTGAATCCGGCGGGCGTCGTCGATTTTGGCTACGAGGTTTTGGGTGAGCAGGCGGAAAGGACCTTCGTGGCCACCAATGTCGGCGATACCGTGCTACAAGTCGAGGCGCATCCCCAAAGCAAGGAAGCCCACGTTGCACCAGCGCAATTCGCGCTGGCCCCGGGCGAGTCCGCACGCCTCACGCTCTTTTTTACGCCTGATGCCTTGGGTGACCGCCGAGGGCGCGTTTTGTTGGTCAGCAATGACGTCAAGGACCGCGCCCGTCCGCTTGAATACAAGGGACACGGGGTGCTTGCAGACATCGACTTGGCGCAGATTGTCGAAGTCTTGGTGTCGCGCGGCGAAAAGACCCAGCCTTTGGCCGTCGGCTGGGACAATGCCCCCATCGTACAAAAAGACGGCACCAAAGTGGATGTGGCCTTTGCGATTCCCGACTCGCTGCGGCAGGCGCTAATCGGTCGCGAGATGGTAGTTGAGTGGACTCAACTTGATGAAAACTACGCGCCCAAAAGGAAAAGTAGTACCCAAAAGCAGAAGGTTACAATCTACGAGTCGAGCGGCGGACGCGTCCTCGCCGAGGATCTGAACTTGCGGTTGTCGGAAAAAGATAATCGCCGCGTGCGGCTCAAAATCACTACCCAGAGCTATCCGGGTGCCCCTCCGCAGAGCGTAGCGCAGCTTTTGGAAGCCGGGGGCTGGAGGTGGGAATTTGAGGCCAAGCCGCTGGTTTCTTTTTTGACGATTCGTCCCGGGCGCGATTATACCGATGCCGACGGCAACGCGGTCCCAGGCCAAACCGAGCGCCTGATTGGCTTGCCTGGATTGGCCTTTGCCGGCTGGCACAACGTGGATAGCCCGTCGATTTCCGGCATTCATTTCACCGCCATCGGCAATGTCCTCGAAGCCCTTTCAACCGGCAACTCGCTGGCCATTTCTCTGGGCGTGGCCGTTTCCTTTTACAAGGATCAGTTTCTCTTCGGCTTTGGCTGGGACATTTACGACAGCCGACCCCAGTCCAAGAAGAAAGGCTCGCAAGACTATATTATGACCTTTAAGTACTCGGGGTTGTTCAAGTGAGCAGGCGGCGGTACACCATAGCCGCCGCGCACAAGTCCTGCGCCCCCATCCCCGTCAGATAGACTGCGCTTGGTGCTATTGTGCCAAGCCGCCCGCAGGCGGCGTCGCCGATATCCAGTACCGTGCCCTCGGCATTGCGCGCCAAGGCGATCTGTTCGGCTTGGCCCTGCTCAGCCGCAAAGCGAAATTCCCCGGACCTCTTGGCTTGAGCGAGCACATCAACTACTACTGTGCGCTCGTAGAGCACTTCCGGCGCGAGCTGGCGCGTGCGACTGTCTCCAGCGAGGACCGCGAGGTATGGAACTTCGGCCAGCATCGTCGCGGTCAAAATGGGCTGTGGCGTCGGCACTGCTGTCAGCACGGCGTCGGCACCGGCGATACACGCTTCTAGCGATGCTGCCATCCGCAGGCTGGCGCGCAGGTCTGGTTTGACTGCTTTGGCAAAGGCCGCTCGGTTTGCCTCCCGGCGACTCGTGCAGGCAATCTCCGCCAAATCAAAGAGCGCATCGCAAGATAGGGCCAAGGTCCGCGCAATCCGGCCGGTTCCTAAAATGGCTACTCGCTTGATGGACTCGCCCGCTAGATATTGAAGACCCAACGCGCCCGCTGCACCGGTGCGCCAGTCGGTGATGTGCCCGGCCTCTATTCGACACGATCGGCCCTGTTGCAGATCTTCGAATGCGATATACGCCTCCCGCTTGGCCAGCCGCCCGCTCGCCACGTCTGAAAATTCTTCGATGATTTTTCGTGCGCGAAACTTCCCCGGCCATTCGGCTGGCATGTCCAAGCGAAAGTAGTCGAGTGCGTCGCGCTTTTCGATGGACTCGGTGCGCGGTGGATTGTCGATGACCCCCGCGCCGTAGCGCTCGAACGCTTGGTGACAGGCGGCGAGAAAATCAGCCGTGGAGCAGCGATGGGCAAAGGTTGCTTCGAGCAGGAGATCCATGTCTCATCCTTTATTTCATTTGCTTGACTTAACTTGCCGTTTTTTACTCATTTAATGATGTTGGAGCGATGGAGCGAGGAAACCTCAACCTGCAGGAGCTAATTTTGTGGGGGCTGGCCGCGGTGGCCATAGCCCTTCTCCTCAAGACGGCCTTCTGGCCGCACACTGCTACTGCCCCCGAGTCAGCGCTCCAGCGGGAAGTTACCAAGTCGGAAACCGGTCCCCAAATCAGCCCCATTCGGGTCGAAATTCTCAACGGCGGAGGCGAATCGCAAGTCGCCGCCCGCCTGCGCAAAAAGGCACGCGTCCTCGGACTGGACGTAATTCACGAAGGCAATGCGCCCAGCTTCAATCACTTGTACACCCTCGTCATCGCTTTGGACGGTGATATCGAGCGAGCCAGACAAGTGGCGAATGTCTTGGGAATACCTCATTTTATTCAACAGCAGAAGGAAGACCAGTTCAGTCTAGCGAGCGTCTCGATTGTCATCGGGCGCGACCACCGCCGCATCGGCCTACTTGATCCGGCTAAGTAACCACGAGAAAACGTCTATGAGCTTGTGCCAAGAGCCGCGCATCGCCCGCGCCGTAGAAATTTTACAAGATAAGAAGGCCTTCGCAATAACCTTGCTGGACCTGCGCGACATCACCGACACCTGCGACTACTTCCTGCTCTGTACGGGCACTTCTGAACATCACGTCCGCAGCCTCGCCGACGAAGTGCGGGACCAACTCGCCGAGATAGGGGAAAAGCCCTGGCATATCGAAGGTGCGGATACTCGGCGCTGGGTGCTGATGGATTACGTCGATTTTGTCGTCCACATCTTTCGCGAGGAAGCGCGCGACTTTTACGCCCTAGAGAGGCTGTGGGGCGACGCCGAGCGCACGGATTTCCCAGATGGGGATGCGCCCGAGGAAGCCGCAGAAAAACCCTTTGAATTTTCGACTTTCTAATGCCGATGCAAACGCTCAAATGGCAGGACGACGCGCTGGTCCTACTCGACCAGACTCGCTTGCCCGAGGAACTAGTGTACACAACCTACCGCGACGTCGAGGCCATCGCCTGTGCCATTGAAGGGCTAGTGGTGCGCGGTGCCCCGGCCATTGGTTTGGCGGCTGCGTACGGCGTGGTGGCGGGTGCGCGCGTCGCGGTTGATTGCGCTGCCGAGGCTTTTTGTCGCCGCGTGGAAGCGGCCATTGCTCGCCTCGCCCGCACCCGGCCCACCGCAGTCAACCTGTTCTGGGCCTTGGGTCAGATGCAGGAGGTGTTGGTGGCGAACCGGGGCCGCGATAACCACGCTATCTGCGACGCCCTGCTAGTAGCTGCTCACCGCCTCTTTGAGGAAGACCGCCAAATCTGCCGCCAGATCGGTGCCCACGGCGCGGCGCTTCTGCGCGATGGTAGCCAAGTCATCACCCACTGCAACGCCGGCGGTTTGGCCACGGCCGACTACGGCACGGCCTTGGGCGTCGTTTATGCGGCCCAAGAGGCAGGTAAGAAAGTCGCCGTATTTGCCGACGAAACTCGCCCGTTGCTCCAGGGGTCGCGGCTGACCGCGTGGGAACTGATGCAGAGCGGCATCGACGTCAGGGTCATCTGCGACAATGCGGCCGCGGTCGTGCTGCGCAATGAGGCGATTGACTGCTGTATTGTGGGTGCTGACCGCATCGCCAAAAATGGCGACGTGGCCAACAAAATCGGTACCTATGGCTTAGCTATCCTCGCCCGCGAACACGACGTGCCTTTCTATGTGGCCGCGCCGGTCTCGACCCTCGACATGGCCTTGGCCTCGGGTGCGGAAATCCCCATTGAAAAGCGCGATGCAGCCGAGGTCCGCCAAGGCATGGGCAAGCCCACGGCCCCGGACGCGGTACCGGTTTACAATCCGGCCTTTGACGTCACGCCCTGCGACTTGGTGTCGGCGATCATTTCGGAAAAGGGTGTCGCCCGTGCTCCGTACGAACCCGCCCTGTGCGCTTGGAGCGAGCCATGAGAACGTACTCCTTCCTCCTCTTGGTGGTCTTGCTCGGCACGGCCCACTGCGCGAGCGCACCGCGCTGGAGCAGCGATTCGGGCGATGCCGCGCCCACCAGTCGCGAAGAATTTGATCCGC
The DNA here is from genome assembly GCA_022826515.1 of Candidatus Latescibacterota bacterium. The sequence continues at coordinate 16,900 of JAJDUT010000058.1, read as the reverse complement.
GCACCCTCGACGAAGATTTGCTAATTGAGCCGGTTCAACGCGAGAACCGCGATCAGGCTCAAACCCCAGCGGAGCCAGCGGCTCCCGTGCAAGAACACGCCCCGGCAGCGAGCGCTTCGGTCTATCGCCTCCAGTTGGTGGCCCTGAGTAATGAAGCCACGGCCCGCCAGCGCCGCGCTGAACTAGAACGCGCACTCGGCGTGAAGGTCTATCTAGTGGTTCGCAACGCGCACTCGGTGCTGCAAGCTGGCCAATACGCTACCCGCGCCGAAGCCGAGGCCCTCAAGGAACAGGTCGCTGCACTTGGCCCGGACTATGCCGATGCCTATGTCGTCGAGGTGCCGGCGAGTGCGGTGCCCGACTCCGCTCCAGCCGAGGCCGCGCCCGAGATGGTGAGTATCACTGGCTGGCGGGTGTTGATTGACCAGTTCCTATCGCACGATCACGACAAGGCCATCCACCTCGCGGAAGAGGCCAAAAAACGCCTGAAGCGCACAGACATCAGCGTGATCCTTAAGGGGCCTTATTACAAGATCGAAGTCGGCAACTATCGCACCGAGGCGCAAGCCCAAGCCGCGGCCGAACGAATCGGGAGGTATTACCCCAACGCCCTCAAGATCCGCTCCCAGATCCTCGTCTCGCAGGAGGAGTAACGCGCCATGCGCTTGTGCTGCTGTGTCATCGCATTGCTGCTCATGGCCTGTGCTCATGGCAAAAGCACCGGACCGATGGTCTTCGACGATGGGGCGGTCCCTGTCGTGTCTGTTGAGGATCCCCCGCCAGATACGGCCGATCTACGCGCTGTTCGCTGGCACTTGCTGTTCGCTATTGAAAGCCACGCGCTCGGTCAGACTCAACGGGCGCAAGCGGCCCTCGACTCGGCCATCGGCATTCTCGCCAGCCTCGACGAGCACGATGCGCTGGTCGATACCACGCAGGCCACGCGCCTCGGTTTAGATATTGAGCAGGCATACCTCAGCTTGTTGCCGCACTTGGAGCACCTTCCCCCCGACAGTCATTTACCCCTTCTGCTCGAAGGACTATCCAAAGAAAAAATCGAGACCCTGCCAGCCGACGCCGAACCGTTGGTCCTCATCCAGCAGCTCGGTCGCCGCTGCGACATGCCCATCGACGCCAATGACCGCGTCGTCGCCAGTCTCCAATTCTTTCAGACGCGAGGTCGCAAGACCTTTGCCATTTGGTTGCAGCGCACCGGGCGCTATCGCACGCTGATTACCGATATTCTCCAGCGCGAAGGGATGCCCAAGGACCTTTTCTACCTAGCGGTTATCGAAAGCGGTCTCAATCCAAGGGCCTATTCGCGGTCGCGAGCGGTGGGGTTGTGGCAGTTTATGGCGCACACCGGCCGCATGATGGGTCTCAAACGCACCCACTGGATCGACGAGCGGCGCGACCCGATCAAGGCGACCGAGGCTGCTGTCCGGTACCTAGAAAAACTCAAGGAGGAGTTCGGCGACTGGCGCTTGGCCCTAGCCGCGTACAACGCCGGGCCAGGACGAGTCCGCCGGACCATTGCCCGCTCCGGCACCAAAGACTACTGGCAACTCGACCTACCTCGCGAAACGAAAAACTACGTGCCGCTCTTTATGGCCGCGGCCGTCATTGCCAAAGATCCCCAGCTTTTTGGTTTTGAACCCCAAGCCGAAGAGCCAGCCTTTGCGTACGAGGCGGTTGAACTGCCCAAAAATTGGCAGTATGTCGATCTGAAAGCGGCGGCTCAGCTTTTGGGCATCGAACGTCAGGTGTTACACGACCTCAATCCCGAGTTGCGCCAAGACATCACGCCGCCGGGGAGGCGCCCGCCTTATGTTTTGAAGGTGCCGCCGGGCAAGGGCCAAATTTTGCTCAACCAGTACGCTAGCTTGCCGGTCTCGCCGGGCGTAGCGGTCCATCAATATCAGGTGCAACGCGGCGACACGATCTCTGGCATCGCCCAGACCTTTGGCGTTTCTACGCGAGTCATTGCCGCGGCCAATAGCCTGAGAAACCCCAATGTCATCCGGCCGCGGCAGGTGCTCTATATCCCGATCTCGGCCGCTCCGAGGGCTAAGCAAGGAAGAGCCTTGAAAGGCGGCGAAATGTACACGGTGCAGTCGGGCGATACGCTGTGGGAGTTAGCCCGGCGATTTGCAGTCAGCGTCGCCGACTTGCAGGCTTGGAACGGTCTTGAAACCGCACGGATCAAACCCGGTCAGGAATTGGTGATGCGACCGCAGCCTAGTGCCCGAGCGGTGCTGAAAGGCGGCGAAATGTACACGGTGCAGCCGGGCGATACGCTGTGGGAGTTGGCCCGGCGATTTGCAGTCAGCGTCGCCGACTTGCAGGCTTGGAACGGTCTTGAAACCGAACGGATTAAACCCGGTCAACAGCTAACCGTGGCCAACGAACAAACGCAGTTTTACACCGTAGTCACGGGCGATACGCTAAACAGCATCGCCCGCAAATTCGGCCTTGATCCCAGTGCTATTGCCCACCAGAACAACATCGACCTCTCGGAGACGCTGCTGGCGGGCACGACCTTACAAATCCCGAGGTGATATGAGTGCGGCCCGCCATATTCTCTTGTTAGCACTGGCCTTCGTCCTGCAAACTACTTGGGTTGATTCTATCAAGATAGGGTCGATCAAACCCGATCTATTGATTGTGGCACTGAGTTTTGTCGCGCTGCGCAGCGGGCCGGTGGTCGGGGCCTATATGGGGCTGGGGCTTGGCATCTTCCAAGACCTCTATATGCCCGCCTACCTCGGGGTCAATGCGCTCGCCAAGTCGCTCATCGGCGCGAGCTTTGGCTACAGTCATACTCACATGATCTCCGACAGCATTCAAGTGCAGGCCGCGCTGATTTTCGGTGCTGTGATCGTCCATGATCTTATCTATTATGTATGTGTCGGCGCTGATGTGCCCTTTGAGGTGGTCAAGATCTTGGGCCGCGCTGTGTACACGGGCCTGATAAGTGCGGTTTTCTTAATCGGCTTACTCATCAAACGCTATCTCTTTCCCGCTTGATTATGCAACATCCACTGCCACAAGATGAGCGCCCGTCCCTCAAACTCCTCCTCGCGCCCGTCATCTTGCTGTTCGCGATTTTGCTCCTGCGTCTGTTCTATTTGCAAGTCGTCACCTCGGCCGACTACGCTCGCGAGTCCGAGGAAAATCGCATTGCTCAGCGGCGCGTCAAAGCCCCTCGCGGACTGATCTACGACCGCGATGGACGCATATTGGCCCGCACCCGACCGTTTTACACTGTCGCGTTAGAACGCACCACGCGCAAGGACTTTGAGGCTACCACCGCTGCGTTTACAAGGGCCATCGGGGATATAGAACTAGACGGCGAATACAGTCGCAAATACCGCACCATCCGCCTCAAGCGCGATGTTGATTTTCGCACGGTATCGATCGTAGAAGAGCGACTCAAAGCGGATTGGCCCCTGCTCGACATTGAAATCGAGACCCAGCGCCACTATCCCTACGGTACGGCCGCCGCTCATTTGCTCGGCTATATCGGCATCATCCGTGACCAGGATCTGCAAGGGAACAATGAAAACGCCTACGTGCTCGGCGATTTTATCGGCAAGACCGGGCTTGAGAAGGTGTACGAAAACAGCCTGCGCGGCCGCGACGGCATGATGTACGTCGAGATTGATGCGACCGGACGCACGGGCCGAGAGTTTCCAGAGCGCGATCGGCTTCCCGTGCCTGGCACTCCTCTGCACCTGACCCTTGACTTAGAAGTGCAGCTAGCGGCCGAGCGCGCCCTGCCCGATGGTTTTGCTAGTGCGCTGGTCGCCCTTGACCCGCGCACTGGGGCCGTGCTGGCTTTGGTTAGCAAGCCGACCTTTGATCCCAACATTTTCGTGTCGTTCCAAGCTCAAAAGGATCGGCAGCGGGTGTTGCAGAGCGAGACGGTGCTACTCAACCGCGCCTTGCAAGGGCATTATCCACCTGGCTCGACGTTCAAGATGGTCAGTGCCATAGCCGCACTTGAAACGGGCGTTACCGATACGCTGAGCCTGTTTGAGCCTTGCTATGGTGCACTGCGGGTGGGTAGGAGTACGTTTCGCTGCCACAAGCGAACAGGCCACGGTAGTCTGACCCTGCCAGGGGCGATCGCGGTCTCCTGTAATGTGTACTTCTACCATTTGGCCCGGTTGATGAGCATTGAAACGTGGCACAAGTACGGGGCCAAATTAGGCTTCGGCCAGCCGACCGGGATCACCTATCCCGGGGAAGCTGCTGGTCTCCTGCCCTCGCGCCAGTACTACAAGGAGCGCGGCGGCTGGTCCTTTGGCCACCTGATCAACCTCTCCATTGGTCAAGGTTCTTTATTGGTCACGCCCATGCAGATGGCCCGCTACGTGGCCGCTATTGCCAACGGCGGTTATTTGGTCACGCCATACGTCAGCGGCGATCCTCCTCGCCGCCAACGCATTGACGGCATTTCGTCGCGGACCCTCAGCATCGTGAGAAAAGCCATGCGCCGGGTGGTGGCCAGCGATACCGGTACCGGTCGCCGAGCGCGGCTTGAGGGCGTCTCGATTGCGGCCAAGACGGGTACTGCGCAAGTGCCTAGGCCGGACGATGACGCTTGGATGGTGGCCTTTGCTCCGTACGAGAAACCCGCCATTGCCATCGCGGCGGTGGTCGAAGGGGGGGGCAGCGGCGGGGCGCGCGTCGGCCCGGTTGTGCGCGAGGTCGTCAAAGCCTTTTGCATTCAAGAGGGCATCATTGCGCCAGAAGCAGCCGAGGCGGACACCCTGTTGATCAACCAGGGAATGCTTTAGCTCATGCGTCTGCTCCGCCGGCTCGATGTCCCGCTCCTGATTGCGACTTTGGCGACTGTACTAATCGGTATCATCGCGATCTACAGTGCTACGTATCACAACGACTCTATCGCGGTGCAGAACGCTTGGATTAAGCAGGGCCAATTCGCGTTTTTGGCTTTTGCCGTGGCCATAGCCATCGTCTATATCCCGGAAAAGGTCATTTACAGCGTGGCGTATCTGCTGTACCTGGTCAGCCTTGTGAGCTTAGTCGCGGTGTTGATGTGGGGTACGGGCGACGCTACTCGTTGGTTGCGCTTGGGGCCGGTGATTTTGCAGCCTTCAGAACTGACCAAGATCGCCACCATCATAGCGCTAGCGCGCTACCTGAGCGATCGCAACACCGAACGCATCAACTCCATCGAAGGCTTTCTCGGAGCCTTGTTCCTCGTATTGGTGCCGATCGCCTTGATTGTGCGCCAGCCCGACTTGGGGACCGCGATTTCTTTTGGTGCGCCGTTTTTCCCCATGCTTTATTGGGCGGGGATGCGCAAATTCTTGATCTTCCTCGTCATCTCACCGCTCATCAGTGTCTTATGTTCCTTAAATCTACTGTGGCAATGGGGTACTCCGTACGTCTTTGCTATCTTTATCATCGGCAGCACCTTCTTGATTCACCGTTTTATGCGCCGGCTCTGGCTGACCATTTCCATGGCCGTCGTCAACATCTCGGCGGGTTTGCTCATGGTGTACTTTTTGGAGAATTTTCTGCGTCCATACCAGAAGGCCCGCATTATGACTTTCTTCGATCCAGCCAGCGATCCGCTCGGAGACGGGTGGAACATCATCCAATCCAAGATCGCCATTGGCTCTGGAGGGCTGACGGGTAAGGGCCTGCTAGAAGGCACGCAGACTAAGCACCAGTTCCTGCCGGCGGCTCATACCGATTTCATCTTCTCGGTCATCGCCGAGGAGGGGGGGTTTGTCATGGCCCTGATCGTGCTGGGCCTGTTCTTTTTTTTAATCTATCGGGCACTGCACATCGCCTCCATGGCCAATAATGCCTTTTACGGCCTAACAGGCCTCGGCTTGGCTGCGATGCTGACCTTTCATGTGTTTATCAACGTTGGCATGACCATCGGCGTCATGCCTATCACCGGCCTACCGCTGCCCTTTCTCAGCTCGGGAGGCTCTTCGCTGCTGTCCAACCTCCTCGCTATCGGCTTACTCCTCCACATCGGCACCTACCGCCACGAGTTCTGAATGCGCCTTGCTAGACAGGCCGTTTGCTGCGCCCTGCTCGGCGCGTTCGTCATCAGTAATCCACAATGCGGTGCCTATCGAGCCGGACACGCTCAGCTAGCGCACGCCTATTTGCGCGACGGCCTCTACGACCAAGCCTTGGCCGAAACCCGCCGGGCCATTCGCCAAGACGGGCCGGATGACCGCTTGCTGCTCATCGCCGCCCTCGCCCGGCTGGGCCTAGACGAAGTGGATGCCGCCCTAGAGTTGATCGGCCAAGCCGTTGCCTTGGCACCGGACAACGACGACCTGTACAGGGCTTTGCGCGACATTTGCGAAAAAGAGGAGCGCTTCGCCCAAACCGAAAAACTCCTCGCGCAATTGCGCGCAGACTACGGGGAGAGTGCGTCGCTGTGGGCAACCGAGGGCTGGCTCCACGCCCGTCAAGAGCGGCCCGACGCAGCCGTAGAAGCGCTGCGCCAAGCCACCCGACTCGACGAGCACTACCTCTTCGCCCACGTTGAACTCGGCCGCGTTTTGATTGCCGAGAGGCGATTCGCCGAGGCCGAAGTCACGCTCGCCGAGGCCGTGCGCATTCAACCCGATGACCAGCAACTCGTCCTCGCCTTGGGAGATTGCCAGCTCCGCCAAGGGCTTGCGGAACGGGCCGCTCGCACTTTTGATCAAGCGCTGACGGCCGGGGTCGTTAGGGCGGTTGATATCGCCCGCATCTACTACGAGCGCGAGCGGCCCGACGGCGCTATTGAATACTACGAGCGCGCCTTGGCCGGTGCTCCAGACGATCCTCTGATCCTCAACAACTTGGCTTGGACCTATGCAGAAGAGGGCCTGCGCCTTAGCTATGCCCTAAATCTGTCGATGCGTGCGGTCAAGCTCGACGCGGAAAGCTCGGTCTATCTGGATACCTATGCGGAATTGCTGCACCTGTTGGGGCGGCATGCCCACGCAATGGCCATTATGCGCCAAGCCCTCGCGCTCGAGCCGACCGCTGGCGAGCACCGGGCCTATCTCGAAGGCCAGATGGCGAAATTCCACCGTGCACTCGCCACGCGCCTGTGAGCTAGGTGCGGTAGTGTTGGTAGTCGATGTCGAGGTGTTCTAGCTTTGCGTACAGGCTCTTGCGCGACAGGCCCACGTCTTCGGCTACTTGCGAAATTACCCCGCGATGTCGGTGCAGAGCCTCGCAGAGGAAGTGCCGCTCAAACGAGTTCCGCGCTTCCTTAAAATCGCGCTGGCTTAGATCGGGCTCTTCTTCGTCCTGCCAGTAGATGATCTCTTCGGGCACGTCTTCTTCCCGCAACAAGCTGTCGCTTGCGAGGAGGACCATGCGCTCAAGCGCGTTTGCCAACTGTCGCACATTGCCCGGCCATGGATAGGCCAAGAAGTGGTTTAAGGCCGCGGCCTCAATCCCGCGAATTTTGCACCCGTTTTGCGCCGCCAATCGGCGGATAAAGTGTTCGACTAGTAGGGGAATGTCTCCCTTGCGCTGGCGCAGCGGCGGCAGCTTGAGCGGTACGACGTTGAGCCGGTAGAAGAGATCCTCGCGGAAGGTTCTTTTGCGGACCTCTTCCCGCAAATCGACGTTGGTGGCGGCGATGACCCGCACATCTACCCGCAAGGTTTCAGCGCCTCCGACGCGCTCGAACTCGCGTTCTTGCAGGACGCGCAACAGGCGCAGTTGCACGCGCATATCCGCTGCGCCAATCTCGTCGAGAAACAAGGTCCCGCGATCGGCTAGTTCAAAGCGGCCTAAGTGCTGGCGGACCGCACCCGTAAAGGCTCCTTTCTCGTGCCCGAACAACTCACTCTCCAAGACGCCTTCGGGCAGCGCGGCGCAGTTGAGTCGCACAAACGAGGCTCTGCGCCTTGGGCTGCGCCCGTGTAAACGCCGCGCCAACACTTCTTTGCCGGTGCCGCTTTCTCCGGTGAGGAGCACGGTCGCTGGGGACTCAGCGACCCGGTCGGCTTGGGCTAGCAGGCGGCGGACTTGGGTGTTTTGGGTGATAAATTCGGGATGGTCGGCAGAGCGGGGGGAGGACGCGCCTACTCGCGTAGCCGCGTCCGAGTTCGCAGACGTACAAGAATACACAGGCAACCTTCCTTCCTTTTGGATATTTAATGCAAAAGTGCATATAATATGTCAGTGCAAACGATTGTCAAGAAAAAACAATATAGAAATGTAGATGGGGGATTAAGCTAAGACAGAGGGCCTATGGGCACAGATTTCGGCAACTAAGCTGCTGTAGTTGCTAGAGCCTCTCGATTCTGCGTCGTAGAGCGCGATGGGCTGGCTAAAACCCGGGGCCTCGGCCAAGCTAATGTTGCGGCTGATGATCGTCTGATAGACCTTGTCGCCGAAGTGGTTGCGCACTTCTTGGGCCACGTGGCGACAAAGCTGCAAGCGGTTGTCGTACAGGGTAAGTAAAACGCCCTCAATTTCGAGATCGGGATTGAGGTAGCGCCGCACCACGCGGATGGTATCGTTGAGTTTGCTCACGCCTTCTAAGGCGTAGTACTCACACTGCACCGGAATGAGCACGGAATCGGCCGCGCTCAGCGCGTTGATGGTCAGCAAGCCCAAGGACGGCGGGCAATCAATGAGTATGAATTCGTACTGTCGTTTTATCGGCTCCAGCGCTTCGGCCAGCCGCTTGTCGCGCCCGACCATAGCGGCCATTTCCACTTCGGCACCTGCGAGGCGGACGTGCCCGGGCACTACGAATAGGTCCTTTATATAGGTGGGAAAGGTCGCTGAGGAGGTGCTGAGCTGGCCTATCAAGACCTCGTAGGTCGAGGCATAGTCGCTGCCGAGTTCGGCGTCGCAACTACTAGTGGCATTGGCCTGTGGGTCTAAGTCGATGAGTAGGGTTCGGTACCCGAAAATGGCTAGACCGGCGGCAAGGTTGACAGCCGTAGTGGTCTTGCCCACCCCGCCTTTTTGATTGGCGATAGCGATGATTTTGCCCATAGCGATATTAAAGCCTACAAAAAGGCTCGATCAGCTAATCGGAGCGCACCCAAGCGCGACTCCGTGCTATTTAATGAGCAACAAATTAAAAGGGCCAACTGACTGCTCCCATAGCCAAGGGAGCGCGTTCAGGGGAGTTATACAGAAGACCCTAATCACCGCCTTCAATTCAATATAAATCGGGGCAATGGCTTGTCAAGGGTTTGTGCCAATTTGGTTACATCTGGATATTAAATAATGCATAAGTGTATATAAAATAATATGTTATAAATTCATAACAAATGAACTACAGCCCCTGTACCACGCGGTTTTTTGGGCTGGTGATGAGCGGTTTCTTATTATTATTTTTCCCATAATTAAGATCGCGGAAGTGAAAGACAATGCAAAACGATTCCTCCTTTTCAGAATTAGTTGCTATCATGGCGCGTCTGCGCGGCCCCGCTGGCTGCCCTTGGGACCGCCAGCAGACGCATGCCACGCTCAAACCATACCTATTAGAGGAAGTGTACGAGGCCCTTGAAGCCATTGACGCAGCAGACGACGCCGAGCTATGCAAGGAACTGGGCGATGTGTTGCTGCAGGTGGTGTTCCATGCCCAGATCGCAGCCGAGGAGGGTCGCTTCGACATTGAGGCGGTCGGCCAAGCCATCGTCGATAAGCTGATTCGTCGCCATCCTCACGTCTTTGGCGATGCGAGTGCGGACGGGGCTGACGAGGTCTTGCTCCGCTGGGAGCAGATCAAAAAGCAGGAGCGCCGAGAGCAAGGGGAATCTGCGCCGTCGTTGCTGGAGGGCATTCCCAAGCACCTCCCCGCCCTAATGCGTGCCCATCGTATCCAAGCGCGAGTTGCACAGCAGGGGTTTGATTGGGACGAGATTGATGGTGCACTCGACAAGGTCGAAGAGGAATTTGCCGAAGTGCGCAAGGCTTGGGAGACGGGTAGGGCTGCGGCGGTCGAGGAGGAGTTTGGCGACTTGCTTTTTTCGTTAGTCAACGCCAGCCGATTCCTCAAAGTAGATCCCGAGCAGGCGCTCAGGCGTGCAGTCGCCAAGTTTGAGCGACGCTTTCGCGCCCTAGAGGAGATCGTGCAGGCGCGGGGCGAGGAAGTCGCCACGCTCTCGCTAGCGGCCCTAGACGAGATCTGGGACGAGGTGAAAGTACGCGAAAGGGGCGAAGAATAAGCAGGTGATATGGAACTAGCACTTGACAAGGTTCCCTTCCGCGTTGACGCGCTCTTTTTCGCCACGGTCTTGGGCGTTTTGGCGCTTGCCGTACTGGCCATGCGCGTCGCGGTTCAACGGGCCGGGCCGGCTGCCGACTTGTGGACGAGGAGGGCGGCTATGGGTGCGCTGCTCTGGTTGGTGGCGACCGGGCTAGCTGCGCTCTCGGATGCACTGCACGGCTTTTCGCTATCCCTTTTCACGGCTTTGATGATCCTAACGGGTGGGGCGGCCTTTTCGCGGATGGGGGCCGCGCTGGTGGCTGCGGTCGGTCCGGTGGCGCTGATTGGCTTCCAGTTTTTCCGCGTGCCGGTCGCCGTGTTCTTACGAGGAATGCACCAGGCCGGGCAGGCTCCGGTGCAGATCACCTACGAGGGACTCAATTTCGACATCTTCGTCGGCTTGACCGCGCCGGCTATGGCTTGGCTGGTCTGGCGCGGCAAGGTGGGATTCTACGCGATATGGGCTTGGAATGCGATTGGGTTGATGCTATTGGCCGAGGCAATGGTCATCGCGATCCTCTCCATGCCGACGGAGTTCCGCGTCTTCACCAACGAGCCGCCTAGCACATTCGCCACGTACGCGCCCTACGTCTGGCTGCCGACAGTCTTGGCACCAGCCGCCCTGTTTGGTCATTTGTTGGTATTGCGCTGGCTGTCGTCGAGCTGCTCTGGGTCGAGGTAATCCATGGCCGGGTCGAGCTTCCAGCGGCACTGGTCGGGGGGCTGTATGGTGCGGCCCCACGCGGCTAGGATGGATCGGTCGGTGCGGAGCGCGGTCATGCGCGCGGCGATCCACTCTGGATCCCACTCGTCTAAGACTTCGGCTTTGAGCGCGGCCAGCGTTTCTTGGTGGGCCGGGTTAGCTGCTAGATCTTGGCATTCGCGCGGGTCGTCCTGGAGGTTAAAAAGCTGGCAGGGCTGATCGTGGTAGTAGTTGAGTTTCCACGGACCGCGCCGAATCATGCGCTGAAAAATGCCCACCTCAGGGAAGGGCCCGCCGGCCCCGGCCGCGTCTTGGCAGAACTCGGAGAAGGCGACGTCGTCCCACGCGGCGTTTTGGGGATCCGCGAGCAAGGGCAGTAGGCTGCGGCCTCGCGAGTGGGGCAAGGCCGGACAACCCAAGGCGTCGAGCATGGTGGCGTTGAGGTCGAGTGAAGAAATTACCCGGTCGCAGCGAGTGTCTGCGGGCAAGCGCCCGGGCCAAGCGAGTATGGCCGGTACCTTAACCGAGTCCTCGTAAAAGGTCTGCTTCCACCACAGCCCGTGCTCGCCGACTTGCTCGCCGTGGTCCGACGTGTAGAGGACGAGGGTATTTTCCTCTAAGTCGTTTTCCCGCAGCGCGGCCATGATCTGGCCGATTAGCGCGTCCATGCGGTGGACTAGCGCCCAATAGGCGGCGCGGGCGCGGCGGGTTTCTTCCGCGCTGACTTCCTCGATCTCGCAGGCTTGACGCCAGCGCTTGATGTGGGGATGGAGGTGGTCGCCGAAGGGTTCGAGGGTTTGTGGGGGAGTGATGTTTTCGTAGTAGTGGCGATAATCTTGCAGGCGGGCGACAAAAGGCTGGTGCGGCAGCATGAAACCGACTGAGAGCGAGAATGGCTCCGCTGTTTGGCTGGCGCGTTTGGCGACGCCGAGGCGGTTAAGGTAGTCAATGGTCGCGGCGGTGACGTCTTCGTCGTGGACTTGGTAGGCGCTTTGGCCGTGGCCAGACAGGCGCAGGCTGACGCGGCCCGGCCCGGCCGTGCCCGAGAGTTGGCCGTGATCGACGCCCTGGCCCCCGGGCTGGTTGGGGCCGTGGTCGCCGACGAGCCGCTCGGCGTACCCGTGCAGTTGGTCCGGCCCAACCGAGTGCATGCGACCGATGAGCACCGGGTGGTAGCCGCCGGCACCCATGGCGTGGGCGAAGGTGGGTATGCCGGAGTCGAGGATGTGGCTGTTGGTCCAGACTTGGTTGTCGCAGGGATAGCGGCCCGAGAGCATAGACATTCGCGAGGGTACGCAAATCGGCGAGGGGCAATAGGTGTTGTCGAATACTACGCCGCGTGCGGCGAGGGCGTCGAGGTGGGGGGTCTCGACTAAGGGATCGCCATAGCAGCCAGCGACATAGGGGCTGTGTTGGTCGGAGTGGATGTAAAGCAGGTTGGGGCGGGATGATTGGCTCATAAGAGTCTTTGTAGGTTTAGCGGTGTGTGCGACAAGGTACGTGGCTGGTCGGGGTCGGGCAAGATGGGGTGGGGCCGATTTTTCTCGCGCTACGGCCTTGTGTACGTTTTTTTGAACGGCGAACCGCGAGCGATGGAGATTGGGTATGAAAACTAAAAAGAACGCCAAGCCGGAGAAGATGAAGCGGAAAGACTACGAGCGCGAATTGGCCAAGTTGCACCACGAGTTGGTCAAGTTGCAGCACTGGATTAAGGACCAGGGCTTACGGGTCGTGATCGTCTTTGAGGGGCGCGACACGGCCGGCAAAGGCGGGACTATCAAGCGCATCACTGAGCCGCTCAATCCGCGCGGTGCGCGCGTGGTGGCCTTGGGCACGCCGTCGGACCGCGAGCGCACCCAGTGGTACTTCCAGCGCTACGTAGCCCACCTACCGGCCGCGGGTGAGATCGCGATTTTCGACCGCAGTTGGTACAACCGCAGCGGCGTCGAGCGGGTGATGGGCTTTTGTACCGAGGAGGAGTATTGGGAATTCCTCCATTCGTGCCCGGAGTTCGAGCGCATGTTAGTGCGCTCGGGGATCATCCTACTCAAGTACTGGCTGTCGGTAAGCGAGGAAGAGCAAGAAAACCGCTTTCAGGAGCGCGCTCGGAATCCGCTCAAGCACTGGAAGCTCAGCGATATAGACCTCAAATCGCGGGATATGTGGGTCGATTACTCCAAAGCCAAAGACGAGGCGTTTTTCTACACGGACATTCCCGAAGCGCCTTGGTACACAGTGGAGGCCGACGACAAGCGCCGGGCGCGTCTCAACTGCATCGCCCACATCCTCAGGCAACTGCCCTATGAGGATGTGATGCCAAAAAAGATCAAGCTGCCGCCGCGCCCGCCCCACGGCGAGTACCAGCGCCCGCCGCACAGCAAGTTGCACTTTGTCGATGAGAAGTACTGAAAAGCGGTTTTGCAATCTGCTCGAGTGCAAGCGATGAGATGCGATGTCTGCAAGCCAGTTCGAGTTTCTCGGCTTTTCCCACATCGTCGCGATGGGTGTGACGCTGGCCTTGCCGATTCTCTTGACCATCGTCGTCAAGTGGCTCAATTCGGCCAAGGCGACTCAAGCCATTTGCGGTGCGTTCGCGGGCGTGCTCCTGCTCAACGAGATGCTGCCTTGGAGCCAGCGCTTGGCGCTGGTCGGAGCGTACGAGTTTGTGCGGTGGTATCTGCCGTTGCACGTCTGTAGCATTACCGTCTTCGCCGTCGCTGCCGCGCTCATCTTCCGCTGGCAGACAGCGTATGAAATCGCTTACTTCTGGGGACTCGCCGGCGCGACCAATGCCGTTGTCACGCCGCCACTCATAGCTGACTATCCAGCGTATCGCTTCTTTCAGTATTTCATTGCCCACGGCGGCATCGTCGCCGGCGCACTGTTCGCAACTTGGGGCCTCGGTATGAGGCCGACGGATAGGTCCGTCATCCGCGTCTTTGTGCTGCTCAATCTCTTGGCCATTGTCGCGTTCGGCGTCAATTGGGCGCTCGGGAGCAACTACATGTTCCTCAGCCGCCCGCCCGTTACCCAGTCGCCGTTTTTCTTTGCTCCATGGCCGTGGTATATCCCAATTCTCGACGGCGTGGCGCTCGTTTTGTTTTACTTGCTGCTCCTACCTTTTAAGATCGGGCGCAGAGTAGATGGTTCGCGGATACCTACTATTCCATGAAAGCATCTCGGAAGAAAAAGAAGGCTACGTCCCAAAAGTCCGAGTCCCAGATTCGCAAAGCGGACCTAGGTAGGCGCGTAGTTGGATTATTGGAAACGCCTTGGGCTCCTTTCTCCATTGTCGCGGCGACATTCCTCCTAGGGATCTGGACCTTCGACGCCAAACTTTCCCTCAGCGGCGACAACGCCGAGTTCATCACACTGGCGCGCAGTCTGGCCCAAGGCGAGGGGCTTTTGCACATCAACTCGCCCGATCCCCAGCCGGCGACCAAGTACCCTTTTGGCTTTCCCCTTTTGCTGGCTCCTTTGGCGTGGGCTTTTCCCGGCGATTGGGTGCCGATGAAGGTTTGGGTGCTGGTGCTTTTTGCACTGGGGATGGGGGTGCTTTACCAACTGGCCAAGGAGCGGGTGGGTGTCTTGCCCGGCCTAGCGGTGGTGACGCTAAGTGTCGTGCTCGGCAAGAGCTATTTGACGCACGGGCCGACCGGCGCAGCCTACGGCCCGCTGCTTTTGCACTACGCACACCAAGTCATGTCCGAAGTGCCCTATCTGACCTTTTCGCTTTTGGCGCTGTGGCTCGTCGAACGGGGCGTTGGACGCGAGGGTTTCAAGGGAAATTGGTGGCTCGTCGGCGGATTCGCCTGCACCATTTGGGCGTACTACATCCGCACGGCTGGGATTGCGCTGGTGGCGGCTGTGGTGGTCTATCTGTTGCTTCGGCGCGATTTTCGGCGGTGTTTGTTTTTTAGCGGCGCGGCGTTTGTCTGCTGGCTGCCGTGGACATTGCGCAATCAAGCGGTAGGTGGCGGCAGCGTCTATATCAAACAGCTTTTCATGGTCAATCCCTACCACCCAGAGCGAGGCCTGCTCGACATGGGCGGCTTTGTCGAGCGCTTTATCGGCCATGCGCATCGCTACCTGACGGGGGAATTGCCCAATATTTTGGTGCCTTTTTTTGGCGGCAGTGAGACGATTTTCCACCCCGCACCGTTGTTGCTAATCGCGCTCGCCGTTGCGGTGACGGTGCTCTGTATCAAGCGCGGCGAACACCTGCTGTTCCTGCTATACGCGGCCTTCTTCATGGGGATCGTGTTGCTCTGGCCTTGGCCGGGAGACCGCTTTTTGGTGCCGATTGTGCCGGTGTTCGTCTTGTTGGGAGTCTGGGCCGTTTTGCAAATTCGCGATAGGCTAGCTAGGGGCGATGTGGGCAGATTCGTGATATGGGGCTGTTTGCTGGTTTGCATCATCGGCCAAGTTGGCGGCGTCAAACGCCTAGCCGATTACGCTGCCGCTGACTATCCCCCGCCTTGGCTCCGCTACTATCAGGCTGGTCAATGGCTCAAAGCCAACGCCCCGGAAGACGCCATCGTGCTATGCCGCAAGGGTTACTGGATGTACATCGTCTCGGGGCGACGCTGCGTTGGTTTCCCCTTTGACGAGCCAGCGAAAGTGCTGGCCCACATGGAGCGCGAAAAGGTAGATTACACAGTGTTGGAAAGCCTCGGTTTTCCGCAGACGGGGCAGTACTTGGTTCCGGCTATCGAGGAGTACCGCGACCGTTTCAACGTGGTGTGGCACGATCCGGTGGTGCCGACGTTTGTGCTGCGCTTTCTCCGGCCTTAGCCGCTGGCAATGCACAAGCTCACGGCAGCGGGGCGTCGTCGCGGACTAGACCTTCGTCGCGGAGCTCGGCCCAAAACGAGGCGGGAATCTCCTGCGTGAGCAAGTCGAAATTCTCCTGCACCCGCTCGGGCTGCCGCGTCCCAGGGATGATGCAGGTGATGGCCGGATGGGCGAAGACGAATTGCGAGGCCGCTGCTTTGAGATCGACGTGGTGGCGAGCGGCCACGGCTTCTAGCGATTCGGCCTTAGCCGCGATTTCGGTCGGAGCTTCCCGATAATTGTACGTCGCGCCCGGGCGCGCGCCTTTGGCCAAGATGCCGCTGTTGTACGTGCCGCCGGCCATGATGCCGATATTCTTTTCCACACACAGCGGCAAGAGTTCGTCGAGCGCACCTTGGTCGAGCAAGCTGTAGCGTCCGGCGAGGAGGAAGCAGTCGAAATCGCCCTCGCGGGCAAAGCGGGCCAGCATTTCCCATTGGTTCATGCCCGCACTGACGGCGCGGATGACGCCCTCGCTGCGCAGCTTGTCGAGCGCGGGATAAGCTCCGTCGATGGCTTCCTGATAGTGGTTGTCCGGGTCGTGGATGTGGAGAATGTCGATGCGCTCTACGCCTAGGCGTTTGAGGCTGTCTTCAAAAGAGCGCATGACGCCGTCGTAGCTGAAGTCGAACACGGGTTGGTACGGGGCCGAGTCCTTGAACGCGCCGATCTGTTGATCTTGTTCGGTTGGGACCAAGACGCGCCCCACTTTGGACGCGAGCACATAGCTGTCGCGCGGCACGCCCACGAGGGCCTTGCCGAGGCGGATTTCGCTTTTACCCGCTCCGTACAGCGGTGCGGTATCTAAGAGGTTCAGACCTAGAGATAGGGCTCGGTGTACGACGGCGACGGCTTGGTCGTCCGGTATGTCTCCGTACAGGCCGCCGATAGAGGCACAGCCCAAGCCGAGGCGGGTGACGCGCAGGCCACTGCTGCCGAGGGTGACTTTTTCGAGTGGATTCATGGCGTGCTCCTCATAGTTTATAGATCTTGAATTCAACTGGTAAGTGCAATCGCTTGGATAGCTGGCATAGAAACGGCCAACTGGTATATTTCCCGTGGCCATTTCAAACGCAGCTCCCGACGGAGGCGCTTATGGGAACGTATCACCAGTTGACCGAGTATCAAAG
>JAJDUT010000065.1 GCA_022826515.1 Candidatus Latescibacterota bacterium | reverse complement strand
ATGCACATTCCGTGCCAACGAGCAGGCCGCGCACAAAAAAATCCTTTAGGAAAGCCCTAAAGGATTGAAAGCATACAACTTAAAATGGTAGGTGGAAGGTTTCTACACTGCGCCGTTTAGCCCCTGTTGTGCGTCAGTTGCACAACTTTTTGTTCATGGTGAACAACTTTTTATTACTGACTGATGTTACGCACCTTGTATGGCCGATAGCATCTAGCGGGTCATGCCTGCGGAAGCAGGCATCCAGAGTACCCCCGCCAGCTCGTCGGCACGCCTGAGCGCACCGAAATCCACCTCGGGTGCAAGGCTGGATTCCCGCTTGTGCGGGAATGACCATTCGGGACAGCAACGGCAGGAAGCCGCAGACAGTAAAAACTGCGTAACAGCAGTGAGTAATAATTTCCCCAGCTATTTTTCCTCGATAGCCGCGATCAACTCGGCGGCACGCTGGCGCTTGTCGGGATCTTTGTCGCGGGCGATGATGCGCTGGAGCGCCGAGACGGCTAGCGGATCGCCTTGCTCGCCCAGATCCAAGGCTTGGCGGTCGCGTTCCTCGTGATAGCTATTGTCGTAGTCAGCCACGTCCAGTTCGTACTCGCGCCAGTAGTATTGTAAGCGGTCGTCGGGCCAGTCGGCGTAGATGGCCTCCCAAGTATTGGGCTGGCTGTGCGGCAGCAGGCTGCCTGGGGCGATGGGGTCGGCCACGCGCTGGTAACGAGCGTCGATGGACAGGCGCAGTTGCTCGCCGGTGTTGGGGACGCCGCGATGGGGCATCATGCTGTGGAAAAACAGCACGTCCCCTTGCGCGAAGGGGCCGCCGGTCCATTCAAAGGAGTCGGTAATCGCCAGCCCTCCGGCCCCCAAGGCCGGCTGGAAATTATAAACGCCCCCCTGATGCGCCCCAGCGGCCACCTCCAGCCCACCCATCGTCGGCGGCAGATCGTGGAGCGGGAACCAAGCTGTATAGGTTTCGGCCGTGCCCTGAATGGGGATGAAGTCCTGATGCGGCGGCGTGGTAAAGGACTCGCGCTTGGGAAAGATGGTGCGACCGATGAGGCGAGGGTGCGGCAATACCGGGCCGTCGAGCAGCTTTTCAAGCAGGCCAACAAGCGCGGGGTGGTGCTGCAAGGCGTGGAATTCGGGCACCGCGTACATCCGGCTATAGACATCCATGTACTCGGGCGTCGGCTCGACGCAGAAGCCATCTTGGTCAGCAATGGCGTTTTCAAGCGGCGCGGCGGCCTTAACCCAACCAGCGTCGCGAGCAATGGCCAAAAAGCGCAACCTAAGCGCTTCGAGTTCATCGGTGGGCAGCAAGCCGCTGACAAAAAGATGGCCGTCGCGTTGCATGCGGTCGCGGAGCGCAGGTGGGTCGTCGAGAAGTGGGGTTGAATCGATAAAGGTCGGCATAAGAAGGCTCCTAAGCGGTAAAAAACGCCACGGTCGTCCAGCACAAAGCCGCTGCGCCCGCCGCAAGCGTCGCCTGCGGGATCTGCGTCTTGACGTGGTCCATCAGGTCGCAGCCCGTACACATGGAGCTAAGCACGGTGGTATCCGAAATCGGCGAGCACTGATCGCCGTACACACTGCCGTCCATGACCGCAGCAAAACACAACGTCATAAAAAGCTCAGGATGCGCTAGGCCATTGGCACCAGCCACCGCCCAAGCCAGCGGCATGGCCAGCGGGAAAGCCACCGCATACGTGCCCCAACTCGTGCCAGTGGAAAAAGCAATGACCATCGTCAGAAGCTGAAGCAACACCGGCAGGAGGAAATACGGAATGGCCTCGCCGAGCTGTTCGACCAAGAAGATGCTGCCGCCCGTCTCCTTGCTTATGCCGCCGATGGTGATCGCCAGCAGCAAAATGACCGAGCCGAGCACCACGCCCTTAATGCCATCGTGAAATCCAGCGATGAGGTCTTTGAGCGCCATGCCCTTGGCCAAGGCCATGCCCGCAGCTAACAGGAGCGCAATGCCAAAAGCCCACTGCACATTGGGCGATCCACTGACGATAAAGGTGCCGACGGCAATGGCGATAAGCGTGCCCAGCGGCAAGAAGAATTCGAGGACGTGCGGAGTATAGCCTTCGGGTACGTTGCTCCCTTGCAGTTCCTTGGCACTCAGCGGATCGGCACCCGGGGCGTCGAGCTGACCGGTCGCACGCGAGCGCTCCATCGCCGCCTTGAGTTGGCTCCCCAAAAAGAGCGGTTTTTCAATGCTGAGCAGGAACGTGCCCAAGACGGCAAAAATGGCGTAAAAACAAAAGGGTACGCTTTGAAAGAAAAAGGCAATGCGATCGGCTTCCGTCGCCAAGAAACTGACGCCAGAGACGAAGATGAACGCCTGCACGTAGCCGGGCCAAGCGTTGAACGCGAGCTGGGAGGCAATCGGCGAGGCCGTTGAATCCACCACATACGCCAGCTCCTCGTGGCTGATTTTTTCGTTATCGGCAATGGGCTTGACCGTAGTGCCGACCAGCACCGTGCTGACGGTGCCGCCCTGGAAGAAGATGACCCCGAGCAGCCAGGCGACCAGCTTGGCGCTTCTGGGGCCGCGCACAAAGCGCACGGTCATAAACTCGGCAAAAGCCTGGGCCGCCCCCGTGCGCGACCATATCCCCATCAGCCCGCCCAATAGCCACAAGTAGAGCAGCAGGATTCCGGCCGCGCTTTCGGTCGCCAATGAAGGGATTAGCACATCGCCAGTGAAGTCGTAGCGGCCCATCAGCAGTGCACCAGCGATGATGCCGCCCAACAGCGAAGTGACCGGTTCTTTGGTCAGCCAGCACAACAGCACAGCCACCACGGCCGGCAACAGCGACCAATAGCTCCAGTGGCGCTTGGCCACCAGTTTATAGTAGCGGCCAGTCTCCGCCACAGCGACAAATTCTTCCGTGACCGACGGTGCCGTCCGCGATCCCTCAATTTTAGCCGGATCGAGTTGGGCTTGCGCCATAGGCACGGCCTCAAAATAGGCGGGTTTTTCGCGATAGATGTAGTACAGTTTGCCATCGTCGTCCGTTTTCACGTCCAACTCGGTCCGTTCGACCGTCCACGTCGGTGCTACATTGATACCTATGATCCACGACGCGAGCAGGGCGATGGCAAAAATGGTGAAGTTGCGAATGCCTCTAGGCATGGGGTTCCTTTCGGTTTGATGGTGGGATAGCAGTTTTACTTTAACAAAAGTAATTTGCGCGTTTGTACGCCCCAAGGGGTTTGCAACCGATAGAAGTATAAGCCCGCGGCCAAGGTGCGCCCGCCGTCGCTTACTCCATCCCAGCGTAGGGTGTATGAACCGGCCGGATAGGTTCCCTCGGCTAAGACGGCGACCTGCTGGCCGAGTGCGTTAAAAACTGCGAGCCGGATCGCCCCGGTGCGCGGCAGAGCAAAACCAATCGTCGTGGTACTATTAAATGGATTGGGGTAGTTCTGCGCTAGGAAGAACGCCTCTGGCATCACTCCGTGCTGCTGTTGCAGCACCGCCGTGGGGGCGGAAGTCCTAGCGGCGACCAAGCGCACATCGGCTAAGTAGAACGCGCCGCGTAAGTTGCCGAACAAGCGAATAGATTCAATCGGCCCGTCGAGCCGAAAGAAGCGCTCCAGCGGGATCTCGATCGCCTGCCATTCTTGCCGCGCCAGATCCAAGCCATCCCCTTCAAACAGCGCGACCAGCGATGGCGTATCCCCATTGACTACGACGTTGAAAACAGGCCGAGTGCTGCCTTCGGCATCGCCGGGATGGAAAGCCAACCGCAGAGCGCGGTACCCCACCGGCTCCACCGGCGTGAACGGCTTATACTCGAGGGTAAACGCCTCGGCGACAAGCGCCTGCGCCCATGTATCGGCGAAGACTTGCTCATCCACCTCGACGTTGGCGGTAAATCCCTGAGTCCAGTTCTCGCCGTATTGGTCGGCAAAGATGACCTGATCCGCTACGGGCAGCACCACCAACTCCTTCACTAGCGTCGTCTCCAGTGGCCCGTCTGGCGTCTCCTGACGCAGGTGAATCTGCACCGACTTCAGGCCATTCGGCACATCGGCAGACAGCGTCCCTGTTAGTTGGTAAAATCCCGCGCCGACCCGCTCTAACGCCACCTCAGTGTCTCCCCCCAACTCACTCAGATCGGCTAAGACCTCGGGCACAGGTCCATCGGACACGGGGCTAGTGACACGCAGATGCTCGCGCAGGACCAACTCGTCCCCAGCTATTGCGGAGTCCGGCAACGCACTCTGCCAATCGGCCACTAGGCGTGGAGGCGGAAACAGGGCGCTGACCAGTTCTATGTCGTCGAGATAGAACGTACCGCGCAGATTGCCGAAGAAGCGGATAGACTCAATCGGCTCTTCCAGCGGCGCAAAAGCCCACAGCGGTACTTCCACTGTCTGCCACTCGGCTCGCTCCATGTCGATCCCACGGAAAAAACCGTCGATTAGCGGCTCGATCTTGCGCGGATTCTCGTTGAGCTGCACGGAGAACGCCCCTCTCAAACCGACCGTCGCATCGCCGGGGTGAAAAGCAAAGCGCAGGGCGCGATAACCAACTGGTTCCACGGGTGCGGAAGGCAGCAATTCCAACGTGAAGCCGCGTGTCTCCACAGTTAATGGTGCCCCCTCTGACACTGCTAGCTCCGCACCAGTAGTAAAGCCCACGTGCCAACCAGCACCCAATCCTCCGTCAAAGACAACTTGGTTCTCGGCTGGCATCAGCACCACGGTCCGCTTGACCTCGACAGCGGCCTCGCCCTGGCGGATGTGGAAGATGACGGTCTTGCGCCCTGCGCTTCCACTGGCGACTAGGGTCTCCACGAAAGGATAAAACCCCGGCGAGGACTCGGTCAGCACTTGGTCCGGCGAACCGCCTAACGCGCTCAAGTCCGCAAATACGCTCAAGGGCTCGCCATCAGTCATCACATCGCGGACGCGGATGCCACCGGCAAACTCCACCGCCGCACCCACGGCGACCGAATCGGAGAAACTCCCCTCCCACTCGGCGGCCAACGGCCCTGAAGCAAAATAAATCTGGTGCATGCGTATGAAGCCCCGAGATATGATGGCGTTTTCTACCGCGTCGCGGCCATAGCGCGTGTAGCGGCCTATGTGCGGATCGTTGGTGTTGGTAAATCCTCCGTTGAGCCGCTCGGTCCACTGGCTCGCCGGATCCATAGCGTAATAGAAGCGCTCGTCATATCCAACCAGTACCATTAGGTGCCCGACCGTGGAAAAGCCGCCGTGGACGATTACTGGCCGACCAGCGTCCAGCAGCGCGTGCAATTCCCGCAAGAGCCCAGTTTCAGTCGCCTGGTCGCGGACGCTCAAACCGCGCAGCGCAGCTTCCTCGTTAAAAACCTTTTCGAGACCTCCGGTAGTCTGGGCGACATGCGTACCCCATTTGGCGGAGATCATGTCGGGAGTAATGTCGTCGGCCCCGTAGTATTTGAGCACAATCGCGACGCTGGTATTTTGACAAGAGCCGGAAGGATTGATGCGATTGCTGTGCTGATGAAAATAGGGCACATCCGGGATGTAGCCGGCCTCCGTCGGCCCCGCACTGCACCAGCCAGCAACACACGCCGCTAGCAGAATCCTATAGCGCCTGTTCAATATCATCCTCTGTCGTCCATCAACTCATATTCCCGACGGCTCGCTCGGCCCCAAATCTATGTCTTGGCCGCGGTGATAATTGCGCCCCATCAGGTATTTGATATCCAACTCCACGTCGCGCACAAAAATCTCCGGCAGCGCTTGGGCGTCCCGCCGCACTAATTCGACTGCGAGTGTGTTGTTCCCCTTTTTCGGCCAGTGTTTGGCGTCTAGCTTAAACGCGTACCAATACCCCGATCCCGTACGATAGCGCGGAGCCGACATTCGATACATTTCGTTTATCTTGCGCAACAGACTGGCGGGCAACTCCCGGCCATTGAGATAGAACTTCAGTCGGTCGCGCTCGGTGTGACTCATCACCCTCACCCGCAGCAATACTTCGTGTACCCGGCCGACCTTGGCCCAGCGCCGCAGATCGTCGCTGACCGACAAAGTGATGGAAGCCTTGCGGCCCTTTTGCAAATAGGCCGGTAGCTGCATGGTCGTCCCCGGCTCGGTAGTGGGATTGGGGTAGCGCCCGGTCATGGTCGGTACGTAGTAAATTTTGTCGCGGGCGACCATGACCTCTGGATAGGGCAATTCCCGCAGCTTTTCATAAAAAGAAGCCTGATACGGCCAGTTCCCAAACCAGTGCGCCAAGTACAGGCCATCAACGCCCTGCGCCCAGTAATTGCAGGCGGCTCCGCGCACCATCTCAATAGTCGCCTCCCCCAAGCGATCCGAGTCCACGTGGCTTTGCAGGGCCGCGTGGACCCGACAACCTGTGCCCTCGGCCGCCGCAACCAGAGGCCGGAAATCAATGGTCGAGTCCTGCAGTTCAGGGCCGGAAAACGACTGGCCGATCAGCACATCGACCAGCCCGTCGCGCAACCACGCCTCGACGTCCATGCCGACGTCATAGCACCCCTCGATACTATAGGGGATGCGGATGGCCAATTCGCGTTGCTTGCCGCTCCGCTTGACCGCGCGATACACTTTGCGCACCCACTCGGTCATAATCTCGCGCCCAGCATCGACCTCGTCTGGGTGAAAGTAGTAGGGCTGGTAGTTCATCTGCAGCTCAAAACCATCGACCGGATATTTTTTTAGCGTCTCGGCAACCAGGGCAAAACGCTCGTCGCGGACTTCTTGGTGCTTGAAGTCGAGACAGGTGTAGCCAGGATAGTCGTCGGGGACACCGTCTTGCGCGCCGATTTCGAGATGGGCGTTGTCAAAGCGGAAGTCCGAACAGCGCACGTCCTCTTCGCGCGGCCCCCGACCCTGCTGTACCAACAGCGTCGGATACACCTGCTTGCCGTACTGGTGGGCGCGGTCGCAAATCAGGCGCAGGGGATCGTGCCCCTTGCGGATTAGGTCGCGGGCATTTTGATGAGCGCGGCGAAAAATCAGATGCGGCCACCGCTTCATATTGTGCCCCCACAACTCCCCGACCTCGGTGTCGTGCAGCACCGTACGGCCATCGCCGAGGCAGAACATGATGGCTTCGACCGGCGTGCCCAACAGCTCGTCCACTCCCTGCTCGTATTCTTCTTTCTGCATCGGCGGCTCGTACATGTAGATCAGCGGGTGCCGACCATCGTGGTAAAACATGATTTTGGGTTTGGACATAGTCTCGCTCCTTTAGGTCCAGTTGCGCGAATCGGGCACGGCCACCCAAGCCGACCCTTGGGCAATCGACTGTTGGCTGACGAGGCCGGGCAAGGTCATGTCCATCGCCAAGTCGATGCCAATGGCCGGTTCCTTTTCCCCGCGGACGGCCGCGACAAAGTCCTGTACCTCCCAATAGTCGCCGCCGCCGTGGCCAGCGGCAAGAGCTTCTGCGGGTGGATGCCGCCAATGATCGGGCAAAAATTCCTCTAGCGCCTCCAAAGGCTCCCAGCGCGGCTGCTCACTGCGATTGCGCAGCCAGATTTTGGCCACAGCCTCAAAGCCGTCGACCGATTCGTACGCGCCATCAGTTCCCTGTAGCGCATAATGCACCATGTTGTGCGGCCGATCCGAGAGCATATCGACCCGAATGTGGGCCAATCCGCCGCCCGAGAGCCGGCACATCATGGTCACCGAGTCCTCCATTTCGTACAAATCGCCGCGCGGGTCGCGGTAGTGATTCCCAGTGCCCACGGCGCAGACGGCCACTACCCGCTGCCCGGCAAACCACGTCAACACTGGCCCCAAGCTGTGCGTGCCATAGGTGCAGCCATTGACGCCCGTCTGCCAACGCCGCCGCCAAGGCGTAGTCTCGTTGAGCTCTTTCAGTTCGTGGATATAAGCCCCTTCGGCGTAGTACAGCTCGCCGAAAAAGCCGCGCTCGACCAACGCTTTTACCAGTGTATTGGACTTGGTGTACACGTAGTTTTCAGCCATCATATAGACGGCCCGACTGCGCCGCGCCGCCCGCGTCAAATCTCGGCACTCCTCGACCGACACGCCGGCCGTCACCTCGCTGAGCACGTGGATGTCGCGCTCCAAGGCCGCGATGGCCTGAGGCGCGTGCCACGGCATGGGCGTGCCCACGACGATCGCGTCCACCCCCCCAGCGTCAAACATTGCGTCGGTATCTGTAAAGACCTGTTCGACGCCCAATTCAGCCGCGTGTTGCTCAACCTCTTCCCGGCGGATGTCGCACAGCGCGGTGAGATCCGTGGCCGGATGAGCCAGCAGGGTGGGGATAAAGCCGCTTCCGCGACCGGCAGCACCAATCACACCAAAGCGTATTTTGTCCATGTTCTATACCGTTTGACAATCGGCCCGAACAACCGTACTGTTGTAGGCCATTTTTTCAACCCATTCCCTACAGGAGGAACCTCATGGCCACTATACCTAACATCAGCTCGGATATCGCCGGACCGCTCGGTGCGATTCACTTGCCCCGCCTGTGGTCTAAGCTGCGCTTGAGCGCGGCTGGCGAATTGCCTGCGGATTACCCAGAATGCGGCGCGGGCTTCGACCAAATGGTCCTCGACGGCCTCAGCATCGACCGCGACGCGGCCGTAGCCTACGTCAAGGACAACAAGGCCAGCTACATCGAATTTGAAAACTGGGTCAAGGCCCAGCGCGGCGGCTCCATTCCCCAGAGCGAAATCGATGCTTCCAACGCCGCCATCCGCGGCTACAATCACGATGACGAGACCCGCACCGACATCCTCGGTGCCGCTGGCCTCGGCGACGACGGCAGCATTCTCGACGCCGTCAATCTCAACAACCTCGACGACTGGACTGAACTGCACAACGCCCTGAGCTAACAGGACGTGTCTCACTCGTCTGCCGGCCCGTTTCCTCTCTTTGGAGACGGGCCGTTTTGTTGTTTGCCGCTCGCCTATTCATACCGCCTTTTGGCCGGGCTGTCAACGCCCTTGATAGCCCCCTACTAAGTTTGTACCTTGTGCTACTCAACCTCTGCGAAAGCGAATCTGCAATGAAACTCGATGTCGTCAAACTGACCAAGGCATTAGTCGCCTATCCCTCGGAAAGCCAAACCAGCAACGTCGAAGTCACCCAACACGTAGCCGGAGTCTTAGACCAGCTTGGTTTCCACATAGAAGAGGTGCCCTACACAGATGAAGCTGGCGTGGACAAACTCTCCATCGTCGGCAAGCTGGGCACCGGGGAGGGAGGGCTGGCCTTGATGAGCCACGACGATGTCGTCCCCGCCAATCCCGCCGACGGTTGGCACCGCGATCCCTACGACTCATACGAGGACAACGGCAAGCTCTACGGCCGCGGCTCCTGCGACATGAAAGGCCCTCTTGCCGCTTCGATTTGCGCGGCGGCCCGTTTCAAGGCTGCCGATCTCAACGCTCCAATCTACATCGTCGTCACGGCCGACGAGGAGGTCCTCTGCGTCGGCGCGCAAAAGGTCACGGCCCACTCCAAGCTCTTTGCCGAGGCCAGCACTGGTTGCGGCATCATCTGCGAACCCACCAGCCTCCGCGTCGTCCACGCCCACAAAGGCTCGCTCGCCATGCAAGTCACGGCCAAAGGACGCCCCGCGCACACTAGCACCTTGAAGGGCACCAACGCCAACCTCAAGATGATTCCTTTTCTCGCAGAAATGAAAAAATTCAACGAGCGAGTGCTCAGCGCGCGCCGCTATCGCAACGAAGAATTTTCGCCGCCGCATTCCGAGTGGTGCATCGGCATCAACGACCACAACCGCGCCACCAACATTTCCCCCGCCCAGAGCATCTGCACCCTCAACTACCGCCCCATGCCCGGCATCGACGTCGATGATATCATCGACCGAACCCGCAAAAGTGCGAAAAAACACGGCCTCAACTTTGAGCTCAAGCATCGCGGCGAGCCGCTCTACACGGCGGTGGACGCTCCACTGGTCCGCACGGCACTCAAGCTAACGGGCCGTCGCAAGCCCACTACAGTGGCCTACGGCACCGATGGCATGGCTTTTTTTAAGAAGATGAAACAAATGATCGTCCTCGGTCCTGGCGACATCGCGCAAGCCCACACCGCCAACGAATGGATCAAAACCGACCAACTGCACGCAGGCGTCGATCTCTACGCCCGCTTCATCGAGCATATATGCGTGTAGGAGGCGGAAAGAGCTAACGATTGAGTTATGACTATTAATACTACTCGTTGGGATTCAGCAGAGTACCTCAAAGCTGAAGAAGATGTGCAATTATACTTGGAAGCATGTCTTGAAGAAGCTGGAAGTGATCCCGCTTTTATAGCTCATGTCTTGGGCATAATCGCT
This sequence comes from Candidatus Latescibacterota bacterium, assembly GCA_022826515.1. Next base: position 17,901 of record JAJDUT010000065.1, on the reverse strand, counting down.
CGTTCCAAGATGAGTAAGGCGAAGATGCATGAGATCATATAAATTCTCTCAGGTTTGTCTTCTTCATCCCTTTTCTAATATATTCCAAACTCTCACTATTTGATAATTCCACTATAGGATGCTTAAAATCTATTTTCTCTGCTAATATGCTTGCTACTTCTTTCGTCCAGTGAGTCATACTCATTTGAACAATATCTCCATTTATAGCCTTGGCCATCTCGACAATACGACTCCTTTCACCAATCCTATCCACCAGAATAATTGTTGACATATAGTACAATTGTCTCCCTAATTCCATCTCCTTTTCAAATCTGGATACTTTATCTAAAGAAATCTCCGTATTTCCCGGCCCAATAAAGCCAATATCAAACCTTACCCCAACGCCTGGTCTGTATAATAGAGTGACATCACTTTCTCGCTTTTCTCCGCGTTCGGAGAGCCAAAAAACCCTATCAGTTTTATCAGTTCTAGGATCGACCTTTTGGAATCCTAATAGAGAAAGCAGAGAGCCTAATATGAGTTTCTCAAACAATTTGCCATACATTGATTTTTCAGAGCCTCTGATCGCTAATGTTTGCGTACCAATAGCAGCAAAGAGATAGAGGATGAAGGGCCAATCTACCCTGCACTCTACGCCCTGAATTTCTAAAATTCCTTCGAGCTCTCCATAGTCAATTTTACATTTAGCCGCAGACTGTTTGAGGGATTCCTCAAGAGCATTGAGATAATTATCGAGTTCGTCATCTTCATTTCTCAGCACATTCTGTATGCTTTTTCCCGTCAACCCAATACACCATTGCAGAAATAGTTTCTTCTCACTTGAAATGTCTGAGTTTAGTTCTGTTTTTACAATCTCTGGTAGCTTGTCTATAAAATTTCCAATATCGTGATTGGATTTGAGAAACGTTATAAATAACGCCGCATTTGAAAGTGCCAACCTCCTGCGAGTCAATCCCTCGGTTAAAGAACGGATATTTTCACCGCACAGTACGGAAGTCACAACTTCCTTAACTATATCCTCACCAATTCTATCAATGATTTCAACGCCTTTATACTTCGCGAGCGACTCACCGATATAGGGGATATTGTTAGACACCTTCTCATAAAAAAGCATTTGTCTATTCCATGCTAAAATTTGATATAATTATTAATGGGAATAACTGGATCGCAGTTTATCCAATTCACGTCTTCAACTTCCTGCTGCAACCAGTTCTCGATGTTTTTCTTCATCTCGTCGATGTAGTCGTTGTTTATCTCAAATAACACGAATCGCCTGTCTAGCTTAATGGCCGCTTGTCCCACGGTGCCAATGCCGGCAAAGGGGTCGAGAATGACGTCGTTTTTGAACGAATAGTATTGGATCACTTTCTCGGCGAGCTCTACCGGGAATATAGCTGGATGCTTTTTGCTGTGGGCAGGATGTATATTCCAAAGGTTGGTTACTTCATACCCATCCTCAATCCGCGACGCTGAAACTAAATTTTGCTCTGGATGCTTTCTGATGTGCCAATCGATCAATTTATCCGATTTCTTGCGATAGACTAAGACGTATTCCGTTACAGGCACGGCTTTGTATTGCAGTGGATTTCTATCAGCGGCAAATCTTCTGCCACGCCCAGTTGCCCAACCTGCACCTTCTGGTTTTACCCATATTATATCATCGATAAACTCAAATCCTTCTTCAATAAAAATGCGGTGAAAATCAAAAGGGACAGCAATTCTCTTAGATGACTCACTCCGACTTGCTCTGCGGATTAACACCGGCGATATATTTATCACAAAAAACCGGCCTTCACTTAGCACTCTATGACATTGGTGTATTACCTTTCTCATCTTGAGCAAGTATTCGTCGTATTGAATATAATCAGAGTATTCAGGCCGCGCATTGTAGTAGGGAGGAGAAGTGAAGACGAGATCAATGGATTCAGAGGGCGTCTGCGAAAGAAGCTCCTCGCTGTCTCCCAAACCAATCGTGTTACGCAAATTCGAGATCTTAGGTAAATTCTTCTCTTTTCTCTTTTTTTTGTTTGTGCGCCCGAGTAACCTCGCCTCTAATACCTGCTTTTGCGTTGTTTTCTTCTCTTGTACCAAACTCGTATGTGCATCAATCACAACTTCGCCGACCTTGTGACCATCTCTACCTTTTAATGGCACTCGCCAGATATGGTAGCGGTCATCCACCTCGGGAAGTCCGAACTCAATTGCATTGTCAAGGTCTATGTCCTTTAGATAATTCGCAGAAATTTGCTTGGCACCCTTGACATCTTTCACTCGGTATTTTCGCCTGTCGTAAATCGATTGTTTCGTCCGCGCTTCGTCAGACTCAGAAATACCGAGCTTGCTTTCGGTCTTTCTTTTCTTCTTTCTTAATGTCCTCATCGCTTCTCTCTCCTCAATCCCAAAGATCCACCCCCGCCAACTTCCGCCCCACACTCGTCAACTCAGCCGTCTTTTCTTCGTGGTGCTCGCGTTCCTCGGCGTAGCGCCCCAGCCCGGACAGCCGCCGCTGCCAAAAATCCGTGCGCAACCGCCGCGCCTCTTCGCTCTCACCGGCTGGACCCATGGTGATGTACTGCGCCACGCGCGGCGCGTCACCGCGATTGACGCTCGCCGTATGCGGCAGGGCCGTGCGCCAGATAATCAAATCGCCCGCTTCGGCACCAACGCGCCGCGTCCCCAAGGCCAGCAGATCTTGCTCGCGGGGGTTGGCCCCCTCCGGCAGTTCGTCGAGCCACGCCTCTAGGCGCTGGTGAAATCCCGGCACGCAGATAAAGGCTCCCTGCTCAGCCGGCGTATCGCTCAGATAGAGCACGCCCTGCACCCCAAAGGACAACGGACGCTTATCGAAGGACGCATCCCAGTGCAGATTGTGCTCGGGCGCATCCTTGTCTAAGGTCGGCGGACTGATGCTAGCGCGGTCGTGGCTGACCCACAGCTTGTCCGTGCCCCAAATCTGGCTAAAGGCTCGATGCACCCGAGGGGCCGTGCGGTTGTCCCACATGGTTTGGTGGTGGTAAATCTCGACCATGATGCCGCGCCGCTCCTCTGGATACCAAGTCCCCGGATCGTCCGGGTCCATGCCTGTAAACGCCCACACCGCCTGCCCAGTGCGCTCGGCCTGATCGCAGTCAATCACCTGACGCGCGACCACGTATCCCTGTTCGGCGAAGAAATCCAGTTCTTCCCTGCTCAAGACATCCATGGCGTTTTCCCTCGTTATAACAATTTTCGCGCGATGAGCTCCTCGGCGATTTGCACGGCGTTTAGAGCCGCCCCCTTGCGCAACTGATCGCCGCTGACCCACAAGTCCAGCCCAGTCCCCTCGGGCCGCGAAATATCCTGGCGAATGCGTCCGACCAATACCTCGTCGCAGCCGGAGGCCTCAATCGGCATGGGGAAATAATTCTGTTCGGGATCATTCACGATCCGCACGCCCGCAGCCTCCGCCAAAATAGCTTCAGCCTCGGCGGCCGGAAAGGGTTCGGCAAACTCCACGTTGATCGCCTCGGAATGCGCCCGCAGCACGGGCACGCGAATGGTCGTGGCCGAGATTTGCAGTGCGTCGTCGTGGAACATCTTGCGAGTTTCGCGCACCATTTTCAGCTCTTCTTCGCAATACCCCTCCGGCCCGACAGCCGAGTCGTGCGAAAACAAATTAAAGGCGATCGGATGCGGGAATTCAGCCGGCTCGGCCTTTTCCCCTGCGAGCACCTGCCGCGTCTGCTCCTCCAACTCCTGCATGGCCCCCGCACCCGCGCCGCTGACAGCCTGATAGGTTGAGACCACGATGCGCTTGACCGGACGCCGCTGATAGAGGGGCCAGACCGCCACATCCATGATGATCGTCGAACAATTTGGATTGGCGATGATGCCGCGATGCGCTGCCAAATCCTCGGGGTTAATCTCGGGCACCACCAGCGGCACGTCCGGGTCCATGCGATAGGCCGACGTATTATCGACGACCACCGCGCCCGCAGCTACTGCGTGTGGATTAAACTGCTTGCTCAAACTGCCCCCGGCCGAGGCCAAGACGATATCCACGCCGGCAAAAGAATCCTCGCCGAGTTCCTGCACCTGAATCGAGCTGCCGTTAAAGGAAATGGCGCGCCCAGCCGAGCGGGCCGAGGCCAACAGCCGCAGCTCGCCAACGGGAAAGTCGCGCTCGGCGAGTATTTCTAACAGCACCTGCCCTACGGCACCAGTCGCGCCCATAATAGCCACGTTGTACGTATCAGTCACCTTCATTTCTCCGTGAGATAATCCATCAATACATGTCCGTGCTCTATCTGCATACTACCCCACTCGGCCGCCCGCTCTCCATAGGCTTGCATCGAGTCAGCCTCAATCCCCGTCCCCCACAGCATAAAGGGCACTGGCTCGCGGCTGTGGGTGCGCCGCACAATGGGCGTGCGGTGGTCGGGGGTCAGCAGCACCCGGTGCGGCCCCATCGACTCAAGCCCCGCCAAAATCGGACCGACGACGCGGGCGTCAAAATCCTCGATGGCCTGCACCTTGGCCTGCGGGTCGCCGTTGTGCCCGGCTTCGTCCGGGGCCTCGACGTGGACATAGACAAAATCGGCATCTTGCAAGGTCGCCAGCGCGTATTCGGCCTTGCCCTCGTAGTTGGTGTCGAGGTATCCGGTAATACCGGGCACTTCGATGACCTCTAAGCCCGCACTCTTGCCGATGCCGCGCACCAAGTCAACGGCCGAGATGACGCCGCCCTGCAATCCGTAGCGCTCCGACAAAGGCGTCAAGCGCAGCGCGCGTCCAGATCCCCAGAGCCATATCGCGTTGGCTGGCCGCTCCCCGTGCGCCGAGCGAGCTGCATTGACCGGCGCGGCCGCGAGAATGGGGCCGGCCGCGTCCATAAGGGCGCGAATTTTCTCAGCCCCTTCACCTGTAGGCTCATGCGCGGCCATGGACTCGCCCATGATGTCGTGTGGCGGATAGGTTTCCACTTCTTCCGGGCCGCACTCCCACACCAGCAAGTGGCGATAGCCCACCCCGGGATAGAAGCGCAACGACGGCCCTCCCAACTCAGCCGCCAAGGCCTCCACCAATTCGGCGGCTTCTTCGCTAGCGATGTGGCCGGCGCTGTAATCGACCAGCACGTCGCCTTCTCCGTAGATCAGGTTCAGGCGGAAGGCCACCCCGTCGTCGCCCAAATCAACGCCCATACTCGCAGCTTCCAATGGCGCGCGGCCCGTGTAATGCACCCGACTGTCGTAGCCGAAAATTTCGAGGTTGCCGATGTCGCTGCCTGGATGACGCTGCGCGGGAATCATCTGCACCAATCCCCCAGCCCCCTCGCGGGCCAAGCGATCCATGCAGGGTGTGGCGGCCGCCTCCAACGGCGTCTGTCCGTCCAACTCATCAAGCGGATAGTCCGCCGCTCCATCGGGCACCAACACGACGTAGCGCACGCTAGAGATCCTCCATGCGGATGAGCTTGACCGCCCCTTGCACGGCATCGAGTGTGGCCACGGCCTGCTGCGCTCGCTGCATCGCGGCTTCGCGCGCCTCGTGGGTGACAATGACCAGCGGCACGGAGCCGCCCTCGAAGTCGCGCTCCTTTTGGATGACCGAGGCAATGCTGATGCGCTCCTCGGCCAAGATGCGCGCGATACCCGCGAGCACCCCAGGCTGATCGCAGACTAAGACGCGGATAAAGTAGCGCATCTGCACGTCCTCAATGGGCACGACCGAGACGGCGTCCTCGCCCAAGATCATATCGCCGATAGACGTGCTAGCGCCAGCGGCCTTGCGCTCGACTAGTTCGACCATATCCGCCACCACCGCGCTGGCCGTGGGCAGCCGCCCGGCACCGCGACCGGAAAACACTTGCGGCCCCACCGCAGACCCCTGCACCTGAATGGCGTTGAATTCGTCGTGGATGTTGGCCAACAGCGCGTCCTCCGGTACCATGGCCGGATGCACCCGGGCCTCGACGCGCCCATCCTGCTGCTTGGCAATGGCCAGCAGCTTGATCGCATACCCCAACTCGCGAGCGTATTCAATGTCCCTGCTCTCGATCTGCTCAATGCCCTCGCAAAATACGTCGCGGCCCGTGCCCGTGCAGTGAAAGGCAATGCGGCAGAGGATGGCCAACTTCTGCGCGGCGTCCATGCCGCTCACGTCCATAGTCGGGTCCGGCTCGGCATAGCCTCGGTCTTGGGCTTCTTTGAGGATATCGGCGTAGTCGCCCGCGCCGCGGCTCATGCGCGTGAGCATGTAGTTCGTAGTGCCGTTGAGAATGCCGTACAGGGACTCGACCCGGTTGGCCACCAAGCCGTTGCGCAACGAGCGGATGATGGGGATGCCGGCTGCGACACTCGCTTCAAACATCAAATCCGCTCCATTGGCCAGCGCCAGTTCAAAAAGCTCCTCGCCCCGCTCGGCGAGCAGGGCCTTGTTGGCCGTTACCACATCCTTGCCCTGCCGCAGGGCCTCGCTCACCCACTCAAAGGCCGGGGGCGCACCCGTCAATTCCACCACCAACTGCACCTCTGGGTCGGCGACGACCGCGCCGGCATCCGCAGTCAACAGCTCCGGTGCTAGGGCGGGGCTGCGCGGCTTGTCCAAGTCGCGCACGGCCACGCGCTGCAATGCGAAATCCACGTGCTTGCGCCGCCGTAGCGACGCGGGTGCATCCTGCAACAGCTCAACCACGCCGCTGCCGACCGTGCCCAAACCGATTAAACCCACTCCTACTGGCATGTCTTTGCCCAATTCCTTGTTTCATAGCAAGTTAAAAGCCTTAAATATAGAGGGGGTCGCGCTTTTTTGGCAAGGTGCGCGCCTCGGTGGATAGCCGCACCGAGACACCCTATATTAAGGGGACACACAACGACTGGAGCCGACCATTATGGACCTCAAAGCCTTCAAATCGAGCCTGCAAGAACAAACCCCACCGGAGACCTCCCAAGCCCTGCAAGCCCTCTGGTACGATGCCAAGGGCCAATGGGACAAAGCCCACGAGCTAGCCCAGCAAGCACCCGACCCCATCGGGGCTTGGGTCCATGCTTATTTACACCGGGTCGAGGGCGACGAAAGCAACGCCGGCTATTGGTACCGGCGGGCGCAAAAGCCCCGCAGCGAGGCATCGCTACCCGAAGAGTGGGAGGAAATCGCCAGCGCCCTGCTCAGCAGCTAAGGCATCCGCGCCAACGCCCGCCAAGTATGGGTCAGTTCCGCGCGGTCTTGCGGGTTGGTCCAGGTTACGACGGCCACCAGCACCACAAAGCACACTCCTCCTACAACCACCTGCAAAAAGTCGCCGCCCACGTCCACGCTGACCCAGCGGCTGATCACTGCGGCTGCTCCGACACTGGCGCTGATCCTCAGCAGGCGACCCCAAGGCAGGAGCTGGTGCAGGCCACAGCGCAAATGCCAACCAATCGCCGCCAACAAGAAAGCCACCTGCAAGTACGTCACCACTGTGGTAGCCACCGCCGGGCCGAGGAAGGCCCACACAGGGTGCTCCACCTGCAAGTAGCTAATCAGCACTAAGCTCAAGCCGATATTGCAGCACAAGTCCCCCACGCTACTCCACAGCGCCCAGCGGGCCTTACCCATGCCTACCAACAGCGGATTGTACGCGGCACAGCGCAGTGGCAGCACCAATAGATAGATGCGAAATACCCAAGCCGAGCGGTCGTATTCTGGAAAGAGCCAGCCAATCAGCGGTCCGGCGAAAGCGAGCAGAAAGGCCGCCAGCGGCAACACCAGCAGGGCCAAGCGCGAAACCGTGCGTTGCCACAGCACCAGTATCTCGTCGAGCCGGTCCGCCTGAAAGAGCCGACTGATCTCCGGGATCAACACGGCTGTCACCGCGGACAGCAGCAGACTAATCGGCACCTCAATGGCCCCGAAATGGTATTCGGCGAAAGTGCCGGCCGCGAAAAAGTGCAGGATCACAAAGCGATCGACGTAGCGCGAGAGGCTGTTTACCGCGTCGTTGAAGCCAACCGGACGCGCATAGCGCATCAGCTCACCTAGCCCTTCCCACCCCCACCATCGCCCCCCCGCCAATGCCAAGCGCACTAGCCAGCAGATGGCGAGCAAGCGCAACACGCCCAATCCAGAAAACAGCACAAGCACCTGCGCGGGCGTCCAACCTAGCCCCAGAGCACCCCCCGCACCGGCAACTAAGGCACCACTCATAGCCAGTTGCAGCCAAGCCAAATAGTGCTCGCGATCAGCAGCCACTAAGGCCGCTTCGGCCCCGCCAGCGGCGACCGCCGCAAAGAGATAGGGCAGGAACAACAGCAGGTACGCGGCAACCTGCTCGCCATCGCTGGCCGCTTGCACCAGTACATCGGCCAACGCCCCCCCCCACAACCACAAACTCCCGGCCAATGCCAAACCCGACGCGGCCAAGCACAGCATCACTTGGCCGACGAGCAAGCGCGGCTCACCCCGCCGGGGAAAGAAGTAGAGTAAACTCGTAGGCAGCCCAAACAAAAACACTGGGATCAGCGCATTGCCTACCAGCCAGACCGCGCCAAAAAGCCCGCATTCTTCCGGCGTCCAAGCGCGGGCGACCAGCGCATAAACGGCTAGGATACTGGCGGTATTGGCCGTGCGCCCTGCGGCCACAACGCCGATCTTGCGCGTCAGCCGACCCCTCGCGGTCATGCACGGACGCCCAACATGCAAAGGAAGGCCGGTTTGGGCACGATCTTGTTCAAGAGCGCGTCGGCCAAGCGCCAAGCTGCATAGGGCCAGTTAGCACTCAAGCGGGGAAATCCCGCCAACTCCAGCAGTTTATTGGTCGTCAACCGCACCGCGCGTATTTCAAAGCCTTGGCTTTGGAGATAGGCGGCGAGCGTCTCCTCATCAAAGCGGTGGAGATGCGCGTTGGCTGGCGTTAGCCTATTGCAGTGGATACACAGGTGCTCGACAATGGTCTCGCGGTACGGCACACTCACCACCAGCCGCCCCCTCGGGCGCAACACCCGCCGCGCCTCAGCTAGGGCCGCGTCAATGTCTTCGAGGTGTTCGACCACTTCGGAAAGCACTACCGCATCGAAACACTCGGCTGCAAAAGGGAGATAGTACAAATCGCCGACCTGATAGGCGGCCTCCGCAAAGCGGGCCTTGGCACCGGCTACCCCGACCCAGCCGATGTCCATAGCGCAGACTAGGGCACCTTGGCGCTGGCAGTGCGCCCCCAACCAGCCCGATCCACACCCGATGTCGAGGACGCGTTCGCCACCGTGCAAGTCGAGTAGGCGCACGAGTGTCTCCAGCCGCCGTTCTTCCGAGGCCCGACGCCTCGGGTCCAATGCGTGAGGATCGACAATCGCCTCGGCATCGGCCTTGTAGTGGACCTTGTAGTCGCTGAGCTGGCCTTTTTGCGTTGTATTCATTATCGACGGTCTCTTGACAACAGCGGCGTAGCCCCATACTAAATACGCGACAGTAGCGCCTTAACTTCGTCGAGGGCGAGACGCCCTCGCCCCCGGACTCCTCTAACCACGGATCAAATTCCCCATGACGATTAAAATCGGCTTTGTCGGCACCGGCGGTATCGCCAACCACCATCTGCGCACCCTCGCCCAACTCGACGAGGCCGAGCTGGTTGCCTTTTGCGACCTAGTCGAAGAAAAGGCGCTCGCCGCCGCCAGCGAGTACGGTGGCAGGGCCTATAGCCACTATGAAGCCCTGTACGACAGCGAGTCCCTAGACGCGGTCTATATCTGCCTGCCGCCTTTTGCCCATGGGCAGCCCGAGCTGGCGGCCATTGAGCGCGGCTTACCCATTTTCGTCGAAAAACCCGTGGCGACTTCCCTAGAACAAGCCCGCGCCGTTGAAGAGGCCATCCGCGCCCATAACCTAATCAGCGCCGTGGGCTATCACTGGCGCTACATGGATACGACCGCCAAGACAATCGAACTTCTCGGCGACGAGCCGGTGGGGTTTGCCCTTGGCGCTTGGATGGGCGGCCTGCCCGGGGTATCTTGGTGGCGAGTACTGGCCGAGAGCGGCGGCCAGATCGTCGAACAAACCACGCACATCTTCGACCTAGCCCGCTACCTGCTCGGCGAGGTGGAGAGCGTCCACGCCATGGCGCGCACCGGCCTGATGGAAGACGTCCCCAACTACGATGTCCACGACGCCTCGGTCACCAATCTCCGCTTCCAAAGCGGCGCGGTGGCCAGCATTACCTCGGCTTGTATGCTCTCCGCCGGTGGGCATGTGGGCTTGGAACTCTACCAACAAGACCAAGTCCTGCGCATCGCATCCGGTGCGCTCACCATCGACCGTCCCAGCGGCCGAGAAGTCGTCGAACAGGGCAACAATCCGACGCAAGCCGAGGATCGCGCCTTTCTCCAAGCCGTGCAAACCGGCGATCCCACGGGCATCCGCTGCTCCTACGCCGAGGCGGTCAAGACCTTAGCCGTAACCCTCGCGGCCACCCAATCCGCCATAGCAGGGCGCGTCGTCGCGCTTTAGCCTACTCGTCTTCGATCAGGTCGAAGTCGTGGATGTCCTCACCGGCCTTGGCCGAGAGGATGTCCAGTGCGGCGCAGGCCCCGTCGCCAGCAGAGATAATGGCTTGGATTTTCTTCAGGCGGGTGCTCCAGCCAAGGACGTATAGCCCTTCGACCGAGGTGCGGCCATTGCGGTCGGCCGCCAACCCATCGGCTTCTTTGGCCACGCCCAAGCTTTCGGCCAGCGGGTTGCTCGGCCCGGTAACCAAGATCAGATATTGAGACTGGTGGCTTTGGCCATCAGCGGTTTCGACGACAAATCCCCCCTCGCCCTTTTCAACGCTGCTGACTTCGACGTCCTGAATCTCCCCACCAAAGCCGCGCACCTGCTCGCGACCGATCTGCTGGAACTCGGGTCCGGCGATCTTGGGAATGCCCAAATAATTGTACAGCATGGCCTTGTGCATGAGGGTCTTGTCTTGGCCAAAGACGGTGACGCTCATGTCGTTTTTGGCGAGAAAGAGCGCGGCGCTCAATCCGCCCGGCCCATCTCCAACGACGATAACATCCGGCATTTCTCAGGCTCCTTTGGCTGTTGGTTGAAAGGCGCAAATAAGGGCGCACCCACTCAGGCTGTCAACTTGCCCCGGCAAACACCACGCGGCGCGAATGCAAGTGGAATCACGAGCCAATGAGTTTTCTGAGGCAATTACTTGTATCTTGCTCTATACGAGAGCATTGGTAATCTTATACCGTACCGTTATCGATTTTTACCTAAAAAGAAATCGCGGATGCCAACTATTTCTGTTTGAAGGTCCATACCGGTTTTTCTTTTTGTCTCTGGATCGTGGAGAACCACCGCATATTCACATAAGACGTGATAATTGCGTTGCAAAATTTTGGCTCGATCCTATTTCACTTCAACAAACTGGCGGTTTTAACCGTGCTGAATTAAACCGAATTGCAAAATTGGTTAAAACACATCGTGAATTATTCTTGGAGAGATGGCATGAGTTCTTTAGACAATAACAAGAAAGAAGTACGTGCTCAAAGTGTGCAGATTAGCGATGATACACTGACTCTGGAGATAGTTGACGGACGGACGATCAGTGTGCCTTTGATGTGGTATCCTCGTCTTTGGTACGGTACGCCACAGGAGCGCGATCATTACGAGATTTTTGGCGATGGCGCTTATGTTCACTGGCCGGATTTGGATGAATATCTGACTGCTGAAGGTATTCTGGAGGGATGCCGTTCGGGTGAGAGTCCCGAATCTCTGAAGAAGTGGCTTGAAGATAGGGGAGGAAAGGGCAGGCAAAGTGCATAAGGATGGTTCCGTTGACGAACGCACAAACGTTTTCGCGATTACAAGATAAGTTCTACTTCCAGTAGTTTCCCCTGAGTTACCGTCGAATTACTCGCCCTCCAGTTCAAACACGAGCTCCGGCACCACGACCTCCCAAGCATCGCATTTCGTGCTGTCGCGGTACTGCGGCTCGGACGCTTCGCGGCTCCAAGCCACGACGGCGAAGACCTTAGCGGACTTGCACCGCATTCCCGGTGGAGGTTCAAACGCTCGGGCAAGACGCCCCACCACCATCCCCGACCGGTCCAGCAATTCCCAAGAGCCAGTTTTGGCAATCCGCGTTTCTAGCCGATCGCCGGGCGACAGAGCGGCAATCGCACGATGCGCCGGATGATTGGCGTGGCAACGTCCCGCGAAGCCCAGATTGACCTCGCTCAGACTGGGTCGCCGATATTGGCGTGAGAGTTCCGGGATTTCCGGCTGCAAGCCATCGGATGTGCGGCGCAAAACCGAGCCATTGTTCGGAAATGTATATGGCAGCGAGTGCGAGCGCCCCAAGTACGCCGGGGGTTCAGGCTCCTTTACGAAATCAGGCCGGGTGGGACCTCCGGCGGGGCGCGATCCTTGAAAACGCACGAGCGCAAGAGTCTGCCGGGCGCGCGTCATGGCCACATAGTAGAGCCTGCGCGGCGCATCCGGGTCCTCGCCCCTATCGACATTGTTCCAGCCTCCATCGAGCACGGCCACATGATCAAACTCCAATCCTTTGGCGCGGTGCGCGGTCAACAGCAAGAGCCCGCGCTGGCGGCGGCGTACGTCTCGTCCCCACTCAGCCAGCCACTCAATGAAGTGATCCACCGGCATTTCCGCGTCGCTGGTTTCTAGGGAGCGCTCGTCCAAGGCTTGCCGCAGCAGGTCGTTCCATGGACCGGGCGCTTGCGCATCCAGCCAACCCCTCAGATCAGCACTACTCACGATCCGGGTCTCCCGTCCGCGCAGCCATTCAACAAGCGTTCGAGTTTCTCGCAGGAACCAAAAGCTCGGAATTTCTTCGTTCCCCATCTGCACCGGGATACGGTGGACCTCGCAGAATGCGCGTACCGGCTCTAGATATTTCCATTCGCGTGCGATCACCGCACATGTGGACCAGTCCCAGTCCGACGAAAGGGCGGCGAGACGCTGCAACTCGGTCAGCGCAACTTGCGCCTGCGAGATCGGATCGTGCCGCGCCGACAAAACCTGCACCCGACCTTGAGCGACCGAATCCAGCTCACTCCAGTCGCCGCCGGGCGGATTCTTCGTACGCGCCCGGTCAATGCTAATAGGATGTCCAGTTTTCATCCGTTGTCGAGCAGGCTCGATCAACTCATTGGCCGCTGTAATGATATGGCCAGTGGAACGGTAGTTGTCGATCAGGTAGGAAGGCTTCGGCCCGTAATCCGCCTCAAAACGACGGATAAACTCCACCGAAGCACCGTTGAAGGCGTAAATGTTCTGATCGTCATCGCCTACGGCGAAGAGAGTGAGCTTGCGATCCTCATCCTCTAGGGTCCGTCCGGCCAAGGCCGCTATCAACTTGTATTGATCCGCTCCGATGTCTTGATATTCGTCCACCAAGATCCAGCGGAAGCCCGCGAGGAGCCGTTCCCGCTGATCGTCCGCTTCCTCCGGCTCCAGCCCCTCGCCGCGCAACAGTGCCACTGCTTGACGCAACACCTCCCGAAATGCACCGTCGTCAAGTAGCTTCCTTTCCCGCTCCTGGAAGCTGACGCCGACCAGCCGCATGGCCAGCGCGTGGCAAGTAAGCACGGTTACTCCGCGGGCATCGTCGCCGATCAAATCCATGAGGCGTCGCCGGATCTCGACCGCCGCGTGCCGATTGTAGGCCAAGGCTAGGATGCCGCGAGGATTCTCGCGCTTTACGCGCACTAGGTAGGCGATACGATGCACTAGCACTCGCGTCTTGCCGGAGCCAGGACCGGCGAGCACCAGCACGTTCGTCTGCTCCCGATCGTCCGCGACGATGCGTTGCTGGATCGGATTCTTCAGGCTCTCGACGATGTCCCGCCACGATTCGGGCGTGGTCTCCCGTGTAATCTCCTTGTCCCGGTCTGGCAGCCAACGGTGGAGGAAATCCTCCTCCTTTAGGCTGAAGTAGTCCATGGCCATACGCATGGCATCGGTTATGGCCTCGCAGCCCCGCTCCGCGAACTCCTTCATCACGTGAATCTGCAGGACCTTCCCCTTATAGTGGAGCTTAAGCGGCTCAAAGTCGGCGTTGGCGAAGCCGCGTCTTTCTTCGGCTAGCCGGATGGTCATGGCCGGACGAAATACCGCTAGACCTTTGTTCAGACGGATGACCTCCTGTTCGTGTAGCCATAGGAGAGCACGGTCTAACAACCTCTCGGGGTTCCTACTCTTTAGAAACAGGTCGGACGTGATAGCTTCCAACAGCTTGCCGAGGGTAGTCTCAGCCAGCAGGTCCGTGCCCCGGCTCCCGGGCGGCAGGCAAGCGAGCAAGTGATGCAGCAAGAGCTTCGCCCCATCGCGTCGGCGGGACGCGAGTTCTTCCAAATCCGACCACTCACGCCGCAACGTCACCTGCACCGTCTCCGCATCCCGCTGTTGCATCCCGATGCTACCGGTGCCGCCCTCTTCGCCGCGCCCGTCGCGGGCGATACTGTGGAGAATGCGCCGTAGCCGTTCCGGCAGCGGATCGGTCATCCCCGCATCTCGCAGGCGTTGCGCGGCGACGCGCAAGTGCAGGGGTGAGGTATCTCCCTTACCCACATCCGGTGCCTCCTCGCGCATCTGAGCGATCAGGGCGACCTCCAACTCCGCCGCCTCATTAAAGCGCTTCTGCGAGTTGCGCGCCACCCCCGCGTGGACGAAAGCGGTCAGTGCCGTATCGTTGCTGGCGATGCCCAGCCGTTCCAACTCGTACAGGGCACCGCGCACACCTTCGGCGCTCAGGCCGGATACGCCCATTAGATCGTCAGTGGAGATGCCCTCGTCGGGATCGGCATCGATCAGCATCCCGGCTATTTTAAGCAGCCGTCCCCGGTAGTCGTCGGTCACGGATGCCTTCGCCAATCGACTGCGTGCGTCCTTCACCGAATCCACCCGGAGATACGAAGGAAACACCTGCACTTGGTTCTCTTCCCGGGTCAGCAGTACCGCCTCCTCAAGCCAAGAGACGGCGGTTCGCACGCGGGTATCGTCGGTGGTTGAGTCCCGCTCAAAGACCTTTTCCTCGTCCTCGCCGAGGATCTCGCCGGCGGTAGCCACGACCTCGCCACTCATACGCTTCTTCCGATCCAAGTTCCACAGCGCTCTCAGCACCCCGTGAATTTCTCGCCGAGTGAGCCGCGAACGCGCCGACATGGAGAACTGTCGCTCCGCATCGACCGTCTCGTAGAGCAGTACGCAGCGCGCCATCTGCCGGTCGCGTCCGGCACGGCCCGCCTCCTGCAGGTAGTTCTCCAACGAGCCTGGGATGTCGGCGTGGATCACTAGCCGCACGTCCGGTTTGTCGATACCCATACCAAAGGCGTTGGTGGCCGCGATCACGCGCAGTTCGCCGCCGATGAAGCGCTGCTGCACATCCTTCTTAGTCTCCGGAGGCAGCCCGGCGTGAAAGTAGCCTGCCGCAACCTCCTTATCCTGCAGAAACTCCGCGACCTCTTCGGTCCGCTGGCGCGTCGCACAATAGATAATGGCACCGCCGGGTGTATCCGGCGGCAGATCGGCCATAAGAATCTGGTGGATATGCGAGAACTTCTCTCCGACAGTCGTTGGCACTACTGTGAATTCCAGATTGGTGCGATGGGCACCGCCGTCGAAGACTTTCAGACCTACATCAAGTTTGTCCCGAAAATGTTGCTTGACGTCCTCCACTACGTCGGGTTTAGCGGTCGCAGTCAGGCACAGCACTGGTGGAATCGGGTTCTGTCCCGCCTTTTCGCGGATGAAACGTCCTACGTAGCGATAATCCGGCCGAAAGTCGTGCCCCCACTTCGAGAGACAATGGGCTTCGTCCAGCACCCAAGCCCCGATCTCGCGTTGATCGAGCGCCCGGCGCAGAGAACGGTTGCGGAGTTGCTCCGGCGAGATGATGAGAATACCTGCATCCCCCAAGCGCACCCGATCCAGCGCATCGGCCCGCTCGGGCATAGACAGCAGCCCGTTGATGGCCACGCACGAGCCGATTCCATGAGCCTCCAGCCCCGCCACCTGATCCGCCATGAGCGCAACCAGAGGCGAAATCACCACAGTGAGAGCGCCAGTCTTGTAATAGCGGGACAGAGCCGGGATCTGGTAGCAAAGCGACTTGCCGGTGCCAGTGGGCAGAATGCCTAGGACATGCTCCCCAGCCATTGCCGCCTCGACGATGGACTGCTGCATGGGGCGTCCGTCGGCACTCAATGGCTCAGGGCGAAAGTCGTCAAAGCCGAACCACCGCTTAAGCTCCTTGCGAGCGTCGTGCTTTTCCCGGCACCAATCGCAGTCCGCCTCGCCACAGGACATATCCCGTAGTTGGCGAACCAGCTTACCGGCTTCTGGAAACTGATGTCGAACCCACGGCGGCATCACGGAATTGCCGCCGGAAACTGACAGCCAGGCCAGCGCGTACGCTAGCGGCCAGCCGCTTTGGGCAGCATTCTCGAGAATGTCCTGACCGTGATTCTGACAGGCGATACCCGCAAGCTGCTCGTGGATCGCCGCGCTCGCTGCCACGTCAGTTGGTCGGGGCGCGTCCCGTATGGTACCGAAAACGGCGTCGAATCCCGCGCCGTCAGGTCCCGTCCCGGTCAGCCAATGCCACGCGGCGAGCAAGCCACGCGGCGCATCGCGTAACGCGGTTTGCTGCTCGTCGAAGACATCTAGCGCGAGCCGAGCGTCGAGTTCCGGATCGTTCACTCGCCCGCGTTTGAGTTGTCCATCCTGATAGTGCTTGACGAGATGGTGATAGGGATTGCGCGGAAAGGCCAACGGATTGAGCCGCAGCGTATCCACTGCCGGCAGCTTCAATAGCTGGAGATCAGGATTTGCTGCTTGCAGATAGGGCCGATCGAAATCGATCAGGTTGTGGCCGAGCAGAAAGTCCGCGCCATCAGCGAAGTCGTCGAGTTCCGCCAATGCTGCCGCCAAGTCGCCCCCTTGGAAAACCAGCGGTTGATCGACATCTGGGCGTACCGCGGCGAAAGCATGAATGCGGCGATCTTGTTTACCGACCTCAAGGTCGAGCAACAGGCAACGAGACGAAAGGTTGGAGTCCATGTTCAATGACCAGTGTATTAGCCGTTGCTTTCATTTTATACGAATATAATACAACCGTAATAAAACTCTTATACGCATATTTTTATAGGGTTAAAATGTGCGCGTACTGCAAAATTGCGCCAACCTTTCAAGCCTGTGGGGCTGGAGGTTGACCGCGAATTATGTTCCCTTATGTTTCTTAATTCACCGCCGCGATGCCGAATGCCAAGCATTTAGGTGCCAACCGCTAGGAGTCTGAAATGACGTTAGCTACCTATAACTCACCCAAAATTTCACTGTCTGAAAAACGATTGACCGTGATTCTTGCGCGAGACGAGGCGTTGGTATGCGCTTTCTGTCCTGAGTTGGATCTGGTGACTGAAATGGCAACGCCTAATGAAGCACTCGAAGATATACTCGAAGCCATGCAGGATTATGCCGCGGAATATCTGGAGGAGTCGGAAATTTACCAAAACGCTCCCAATCGCGGGCACCACTTGCCTTATATCCGAGCAATTGCAGCGTGTAAAGATGCTTGGGACATTCGAATGCTAATCGAAATTCAACATGGCCGTGTACAGGTT
Source organism: Candidatus Latescibacterota bacterium (assembly GCA_022826515.1). The sequence goes on along the minus strand of JAJDUT010000065.1, from coordinate 313 downwards.
TGACCAATTTCGCAATGTGTTACGGGTCTTGGGATTTGAAAAAGTTCGGTCTCGAAAACATGAGACTTGGCGTAAGGTGCTCGAAAACGGAACGATCTTGCGCGTTCGCATCAGCCACAAACATGGACGAGATATCCCCCGGTGGCTGTTTTATGAAATGCTGCGACAGGCGGGAGTATCTGTGTTGTGTGTCAAGCCTTTTTTATCCTGCTTTGGCTTGGTGTTGCACCCAAGGGGTTCGTCGATGGGCAATGGCGTTGAGCAGCAGGAGCAGCTTGCGCATCACCGCGACCACCGCGACCTTGCCGGTCTT